>JBBRLL010000042.1:0-42101 GCA_038231395.1 Rhodobacterales bacterium | reverse complement strand
GGGATGGTTGTGGACAAGGATGATGGCCGACGCGTTCAGCTCTAAAGCGCGCTTCACGACCTCTCTGGGGTAGACGGGCACGTGATCGACCGTGCCTTTTGCTTGCTCCTCATCCGCGATGAGGACGTTCTTGCGGTCCAAAAAGAGAATGCGGAACTGTTCGGTTTCACGGTGCGCCATGACGGTCTGGCAATAATCCAGCAGAGCGTTCCAGGACGAAAGAATAGGTTGATTCAAGACCTTGGCGCGCATCAGGCGACCGGCAGCCGCCTCCACAATCTTCAATTCCTGGATAACGGCATCTCCAACGCCTTTGACCATTTTCAGGCGTTGCGGCGCGGCAGAAATCACCCGGTTGAAATCGCCGAAGGTATCCAGAAGCAGGCGGGCGAGGGGTTTCACGTCCATCCGAGGGATGGCACGAAACAGCAAAAGCTCCAAAAGTTCGTAGTCGGGCAGGGCTGCGGCCCCCCCGGTCATGAAGCGGTCGCGCAAACGTTGGCGGTGATCGGCGATGTAGGACGGGAGTTTCGCGGGCAAGGCGGCGGGCGTGGCTTCATCATCGTCGCCCGGCATGGGAAACATTGGAAGCGATTCCTGAAAGCCGTTCTGTGCCATGCCGCAAGGTTGGCATGACCATGGTAAAGGAATGGTTAAACGGATTCGGCCCGCTTGCGGCGAATTGGGGCGACGATAACGGTTAATCTTGGACAAACAGCGCAGTACAGTCGTGTTTTTTACGTATGTTTCCCGTATGTTTTTCGACATACAGTCCGTGCGGCGGGGGCGGAATGAACGCAACGCGCGGGTGTCGCCACAGCAAAACGCGCCCTCACTCGCGTGACGGCGCGTCAGGTAGGATGGGCCATTGGCCCATGCACCCGGTCAGTTCTTCATGCCGTCCCAGAAGCCCTTGACCTTGGCGAAAAACGACGAGCCTTCAGGATTGTTATCCTCGGCTTGCAGCTTTTCGAACTCGCGCAGCAGTTCCTTTTGGCGGGTTGACAGGTTGACCGGGGTTTCCACCGCCAGTTCGATCAGCATATCGCCAGAGCCGCCGCCGCGCAGGGCCGGCATGCCCTTGGTGCGCAGGCGCAGTTGCTTGCCGGTCTGGGTGCCCGGCGGGACTTTGACCCGGCTTTTGCCGCCGTCAATGGTGGGAACCTCAACCTCACCGCCCAAAGCCGCGGTGATCAGCGACACGGGCACGCGGCAGAACAGGTTGACACCGTCCCGCTGAAAGATCGGATGATCGCGGGTTTCGATGAAGATATAGAGGTCACCCGTGGGCCCACCGCGCATGCCGGCCTCTCCCTCACCGGCCAGACGGATGCGGGTGCCGGTTTCGACACCTGCCGGGATATTGACGGAAAGGGAGCGCTCCTTTTCGATCCGGCCCGCTCCGGAGCAGACTTTGCAGGGGTTCTTGATGGTCTGACCGGCGCCACCACAGGTCGGGCAGGCACGCTCCACCGTGAAAAAGCCTTGCTGGGCGCGCACTTTGCCCATGCCAGAGCAAGTCGGGCAGGTAACGGGTTCAGCGCCACCTTCGGCCCCGGTGCCATGACAAACCTCGCACGCAACTGCGGAGGGCACCGGAATGGTCTTCTGGACGCCCTTGAACGCCTCCTCAAGGCTGACCTTCAGGTTGAAGCGCAGATCGTTGCCGCGTTGCGCCCTGCGACGTCCGCCACCACCACCGCCGCCGCCGCCGCCCCGGCCCATGAAATCGCCAAAAAGGTCCTCGAACACGTCGGAAAACGCCGAGGCGAAATCGGCGTTGCCGGGGCCACCGCCAGCGCCGCCGCGCCCACCTTCAAACGCCGCATGGCCGTAACGGTCATAGGCAGCCTTCTTGTCGGCGTCTTTGAGGACGTCATAAGCCTCGTTTATCTCTTTGAACTGGGCTTCGGCGTTGGGATCGTCGGTGTTGCGGTCGGGGTGAAGCTCTTTGGCCTTGGTGCGGTAGGCTTTCTTCAACTCTTCCGCCGAAGATCCTTTGGCAGCCCCCAGAATTTCATAGTAGTCGCGCTTAGCCATGCCGGGACCTCTGTTCTCAAAAGCGTTAGGGCGACCCCATGACAGGGCCGCCCAGAACCCGCTTCGCGCTGGTTACTTGCGCTTGCTGTTGCCAAGATCCTCGAAATCGGCGTCGAGAATGTCATCGTCGACGTCGCGGGGTGCATCCTCGTCCTTGCCTTCGGATGCCGAGGCCTGCGCTTTGTAGATCGCTTCCCCCAGCTTCATCGCGGCGTCGGTCAGGTTCTGAATGCCGCCTTTGATCTTGCCGGCGTCTTCCGATTTGACGGTGTCTTCCAACGCGCCCATCGCGAGTTCGATGACTTCAACGGTCGAGGGATCGACCTTGTCGCCATGTTCCGCGAGGGATTTCTTGGTGGAGTGCAGCAGGCTTTCGGCCTGGTTCTTCGCCTCAACCAGTTCCCGGCGGGCCTTGTCAGCGTCGGCGTTGGCTTCGGCGTCCTTGACCATGCGTTCGATGTCGGCATCAGACAGACCGCCCGAGGCCTGAATGGTGATCGCCTGTTCCTTGCCGGTGCCTTTGTCCTTGGCCTTAACGGTGACGATGCCGTTGGCGTCGATGTCAAAGGTGACCTCGATCTGCGGCATGCCACGCGGGGCAGGCGGGATCGCTTCAAGGTTGAACTGGCCGAGCATCTTGTTGTCGGCCGCCATTTCGCGTTCGCCCTGGAAGCAGCGCAGAGTGACGGCGTTCTGGTTGTCTTCGGCGGTCGAGAAGATCTGGCTTTTCTTGGTCGGGATCGTGGTGTTGCGGTCGATCAGGCGGGTAAAGACGCCGCCAAGGGTTTCAATGCCCAAGGAGAGTGGAGTCACGTCCAGCAGGACCACGTCCTTGACGTCGCCTTGCAGAACGCCGGCCTGAATGGCGGCACCAGCGGCCACGACTTCATCGGGGTTGACGCCCTTATGCGGCTCTTTGCCGAAGAACTTGGTCACTTCCTCGATCACGCGGGGCATGCGGGTCATGCCGCCGACCAGAACAACCTCGTCGATGTCGCTGATTGAGACGCCAGCGTCCTTGAGGGCGGCCTGACACGGCTTGATCGTGCGTTTGATCAGGTCGTCGCACAGGCTTTCCAGCTTGGCACGGGTCATTTTCACGACGAGGTGCAGGGGCTGGCCGGAGTTGCGGTCCATCGAGATGAAGGGCTGGTTGATTTCGGTCTGGCTGGAGGACGAAAGTTCGATCTTGGCCTTTTCAGCCGCCTCTTTCAGACGTTGCAGGGCCATCTTGTCCAGCGTCAGGTCAACGCCGTGCTCTTTCTTGAACTCATCCGCGAGGTAGTTCACGATCCGCATGTCAAAGTCTTCGCCACCCAGGAAGGTGTCGCCGTTGGTGGATTTGACTTCGAACAGACCGTCGTCAATTTCCAGAATGGTGATGTCAAAGGTGCCGCCGCCAAGGTCATAGACCGCGATCGTCTTGGTCTCTTTCTTGTCAAGACCGTAGGCGAGGGCTGCCGCCGTCGGCTCATTGATGATGCGCAGCACCTCAAGACCGGCGATTTTGCCGGCGTCTTTGGTGGCCTGACGTTGCGCGTCGTTGAAATAGGCGGGCACGGTGATGACGGCTTGGGTGACGGTTTCGCCCAGATAAGCCTCTGCGGTTTCCTTCATCTTTTGCAGGATGATGGCCGAAATCTGGCTTGGCGAATATTTCTCACCCCGGGCTTCAACCCAAGCATCGCCGTTGCCGCCGGGAACCACCTTGTAGGGCAGGTTCTTGAGGTCTTTGCCCAGCATCGCGTCATCCGCGCGACGACCGATCAGGCGTTTGACCGCGTGGATGGTGTTGGAAGCGTTGGTGACAGCCTGCCGTTTGGCGGCCTGACCGACAAGACGCTCATTCTCGGTGAAGGCAACGATGGACGGCGTGGTGCGCGCGCCTTCGGAGTTTTCGATGATACGCGGTTGACTGCCATCCATGATGGCGACGCAGGAGTTCGTGGTTCCCAGGTCAATGCCGATGATCTTGGCCATGTGGTTTCCCTCTACTTAGGCGATGTCTTGGGGCGGACCCATTCAGGCATCCTGCCCCGATCCCAATTTGAACCCTCAGCAAGTTGCCTTTTGCGGGCAACCCCATCTGGCTTCGTCGGGTATATAAGGGGGGGGCACGGGTGCTGCAAGCGGGGTGCATCCGCGAAATAAGGCCGAACCTGACGAATTAAGCAAAATTTGTGACATGTAGCGAAAACCGAGGCTCAGCGACCGGCGCTCCAGCTCAGCGAGGCGTATTTGCGGGTGAACGAATCCCCCATCAGGCCCAACGTGAACAGGACGAGGGCGACGATAACCGGGTAGGTGATGGAGCTGTAGTGCGGGTGATAGTTGAGAAAGACAAAACCGCGGGTCTGGTCGATGACGTGAAACAACGGGTTCCACCACAGATACGCCAGTTTCGAGGTGGGCATGGCGTTGGCGAGAAACATCTTGCCGGACGCGATCATGTTGGCGCGGCTGTAGACCGTATTGGCGATCTGGAAGAAGTTGGGCGACCATGGGGTTGCGGCCTTGAACACCATGCCGATGCCGATACCCGACCCCCAGGCCAGCAAGACCATGCACAGCGACATGACGGGTTGTTCAATCGTGATGCGGTTAAAGCAGGTATGATAGAAGAACAGGATCACGATGATGGACAGCACTTGTTGGTAAAGGGTGGCGAGCGCCTGCCCGGCGATCGACACCACGGTGTTCATCGGCGCGTGTTTCATCATGGCTGAGGTCGGGCCATCGGCGCCTGATACCGCTTTGATGGTCTTGATATGCGTCATGTACATGAAAACGCCGGTCATCGAATACAGCATGAAGTCGCCGCGCACCGCCGAGCCGCGCATTTGCAGAAAAGCGAACATGACATAGAGGAACAGCACCATCACAACGGACTGCACCATGGACATCAGGAGCCCGAGAATCGCATTGCCATGGGACTTGCGGATATCGCGAACGGCCACGTGAAAAATCAGCTCTGCCGTGGCGAGAAAACTGGCAACGTGCGATTTGTGAACCGTGGGCTGAAACATCAACTGGCTTTCCGGGATCTCTGACAACCCCTACACCGGGAAATCTTGCTGTTCCCTTTAGATTTGATGATAAGGGCGCGAACACGGTTTTTCAATCGCAGGTGTGAGGCTTTGGCCGACCCGCAAAGGAGATTGCATGGATTTCGAACGCCTTGCCCCGATTTTCCGCCGACTTGCCTTGGAAGCGGGCGACCGAATCATGCAGGTTTACAACGGTCCCGACTTTGCAGTGAAACTGAAAGGCGATACCAGCCCGGTCACCGAAGCGGATGAAGCGGCGGACGAAATCATCTCGGCGGGCTTGCGCGCGGCGTTTCCCGATATGGTGCTGATCACCGAGGAACAGGCGGCGAGCCACGCGCTCAGCGCTTCGACCTTTCTGATCGTGGACCCGTTGGATGGCACGAAGGAGTTCGTTCAGCGGCGCGGCGATTTCACGGTGAACATCGCTTATGTGGAAAATGGCGTGCCATTGCGTGGGGTTGTTTATGCGCCCGCGCAAGACCGGCTGTTTTACACGCTGGCGGATGGGTCAACGGTGGAAGAGATTGGCGCGTTTGACAAGGATGTGGTGGGCACGACCCGGAAGATCGGGGTGTCCACGCCGGACAACGCGGCGCTGATGGTGGTGGCGTCGAAAAGCCATCGTGACGCGGCGACCGATGAGTATATTGCGAGATATGCGGTGAAGGACATGACGTCAGCAGGGTCGAGCCTGAAGTTCTGTCTGGTGGCGACCGGTGAGGCGGACCTTTACCCGCGTCTGGGCCGCACGATGGAATGGGATACGGCGGCGGGCGATGCTGTGTTGCGCGGCGCTGGCGGTCAGGTCGTGCGGTTTGATGACCATACTCCGCTGACCTACGGCAAAAAGGGCTGGGATAACCCGTTCTTCATCGCCTACGCGCCCGGAGTAATGCTGAAGACATGAGCGTTCTGATTGCCATTCCGGCGCGCTATGCTTCCACCCGGTATCCGGGCAAGCCTTTGGTGGTGTTGCGCGGACCGGATGGCGAGAAAACTCTGATTCGCCGCAGTTGGGAGGCGGCGATGGCAGTGCGCGGCGTCGACCGGGTTGTGGTGGCGACGGATGATGAGCGGATTTCCGACCACGCCGTGGGGTGTGGGGCGGAGGTGGTGATGACCTCCTCGGACGCGCAGAACGGGACAGAGCGTTGCGCGGAAGTTGTGCAAAAGTTGACCGGCTTTGATGTGGTGGTGAATTTGCAAGGCGATGCACCGCTGACGCCCGCGTGGTTTGTCGAAGAGTTGGTGGCGGGGCTTTTGGCCGACGCGGAGGCGGATATTGCCACGCCGGTGCTGCGCTGCGATGGCCGGGCGGTGGCTGGCTTTCTGGCCGACAGGCGGGCCGGTCGGGTGGGTGGCACGACAGCGGTGTTTGGTGCCGGAGGCCGGGGTTTGTACTTTTCGAAGGAAGTGATTCCCTACACTGGGCGGACTTACGCCGATGAGGAGCCGACGCCGGTGTTCCACCATGTCGGCGTCTATGCCTATCGTCCGGGCGTGCTGGCCGCCTATTCCACCTGGCCCACAGGTCCGTTGGAGCGGTTGGAAGGATTGGAGCAGTTGCGGTTTCTAGAGCAGGGCCGCAGGGTTTTATGTGTGGAAGTTGATGCGAAAGGTCGTCAGTTCTGGGAACTGAACAACCCCTCAGACGTTAGCATTGTAGAGGCGATGCTCAGAACAACGCGGCTGGATCCGTCGTGATCACCACCGGCTTTCGGGTTGGAACACCGCCTAGCCATAATTTTGACCTATGCCAACGAGTAGAATTTAGTGCAAATGCGGTGTGTTTCGGCATTCGACAGGGGGGCATCGTTTGAATGTTCTGCTAAAGTGCCGTGATACGACCCTAGTCCTTAGGAACAAGCCAAGGTGGTTAAGATGGCAAACATCATAAGACATAAGATCAAAAAAGTGACCAAGGCCGTTTTTCCGGTCGCTGGTATGGGGACCCGGTTTCTGCCGGCGACCAAATCGATTCCAAAAGAGATTTTGACGCTGGTTGACAGACCGTTGATTCAATATGCGATTGATGAGGCCCGGGCTGCGGGCATCAAGGAATTCATCTTTGTGACGGCGCGGGGCAAGTCTGCGCTGGAAGATTACTTTGACCACTCCCCCGAACTGGAGGCGACGCTGCGCCGGGCCGGCAAGGATCAACTTCTGGAAGTGCTGCGCGAAACCAACATGGATTCGGGTGCGATTGCCTATGTCCGGCAGAATCGCGCTTTGGGTCTGGGGCACGCGGTCTGGTGTGCCAAACGGCTGATCGGCAACGAGCCTTTCGCGGTTTTGCTGCCCGATGACGTGATTGCCGCCGAAAAACCCTGCCTGTTGCAGATGATCGAGGCGTATGAGCAGACCGGCGGCAACATGGTTGCGGCGATGGAAGTGCCATTGGAGAAAACCTCCTCCTACGGCGTGCTGGATGTAGCCGAAGACATGGGCTCTATCGTGCAGGTCAAGGGCATGGTCGAAAAGCCCAAGGCAGAGGACGCGCCGTCGAACCTTGCGGTCATCGGGCGCTATATCCTGACGCCGAAAGTTTTGGTGAACCTGAACAGGATGCGGCAGGGCGCGGGCGGTGAGATTCAGTTGACCGATGCGATTGCCGAAGAGGCGAACGTGCCGGGGCAGGTGTTCGGCTTCCGGTTCAGGGGTCAACGCTATGACTGCGGCAGCAAGGCCGGGTTCTTGCAGGCGACCGTGGCGTTCGGCTTGTCGCGCCCCGATCTGCGAGAGGAATTCTCGGCCTATATCAACGATATGGTCGCCATGCAGAAAGCGGCGCAGTAAGCCTTGGGTCTCCTGACGCGCTTGCGTGCGATTGCGCGGCGGGTTTGGGGACCGACACAGGTTCCGCATGCTGTGGGGCTGGGCGATTTGGAGTTGCCGGAATGGTCGGCGATGGCCTTGTGGCGGGCCTATCGGCTGCGATTGCGGCGGCGTGGTTTTTTGCTGCGGGCCTGGCGGAAACGGCGTGAACTTGTGCCGCGGGCCAATCGGATCAAGCAGATCAAACCCGGCGCGGTGCTGGCCTTTGTAACGGTGCGGAATGAGGCGCTTCGGCTGCCCTATTTTCTGGCGCATTATCGCAAGCTGGGCGTCGGTCATTTTGTGTTTGTCGACAACGCCAGCACCGATGGCACGCAGACGCTGTTGGCGGATCAGCCGGATGTTTCGTTATGGACGACATCTGCCAGCTACAAAGCCGCACGTTTTGGGCTGGATTGGTTGACCGCGCTGATGCGGCGGTACGGTGCGGGCCATTGGTGTCTGACGCTTGATGCCGACGAATTGCTGATTTACCCCTATTGGGAAACCCGGCCTTTGCCAGCCCTGACCGCGCGGCTGGAGGGCGAGGGTCGCCGTTCTTTCGGGTCGATGATGCTGGATCTCTACCCGCAAGGCGCGCTTGCCGCCCAAAGCTATGCGCCGGGGCAGAACCCGCTGGACGTGCTGGAGTGGTTCGACAGCGGCAATTATGTGGTGCAGGTTCAACTCAAGATGCGCAACCTTTGGATTCAGGGCGGCGTGCGGGCGCGGGCGTTCTTTGCAGCCGAGCCAAGGCGGGCGCCGACACTGAACAAGGTGCCTTTGGTGCGCTGGACCAAGGACTGCGCCTATGTAAACTCCACCCACGCCCTTCTGCCGCCCGGTTTGAATGCGGTTTTCAGCGAAGATGGCGGCGAGATGCTGTCGGGCATTCTGCTTCACACCAAATTCCTGCCAGTCGTCGTGGCGAAATCGGTGGAGGAGCAAAGCCGTCGGCAGCACTTTGCCAACTCTGATCTGTACGACACCTACTACGCCGAAGTGATCGCCAACCCCAACCTGTGGTGTGCCCATTCGAAACGCTACGAGGGGTGGCGACAGTTGGAAGCACTGGGACTAATGTCTCGCGGGGGCTGGGTGTGAGGCGAAGATGCATCCTTTCGGCTGTTCCGCCATGTATTGTTGCAATATCGGCTACAAAATACTGGATTCCGTCGCAACTTGTCTGCACATAGTACGTCATATCGGCAATGTACCGATGGGCAGGGCATCAAGGTTTCGTCAAGCTTTGGTGGCTAAGCTTGGCAAGACCAGCAGAACTGGCTGACAGCGGAGGCGTGGGGTGAGCATTCTTGGGGCCATCAAGCTGAGAGCGCGGCGGAGGCGGGCGCATTTTCGGGCGTTCTTCAAGCGTCGCGAACTGAAGCTGGTGGTGGACCGCACGAAAGACATCAAAGGCGACGCGATCATCCTGCTGTGCACGCTGCGCAATGAACAGGTGCGCCTGCCGTTCTTCCTGCGCTACTACCGCGATCTGGGCGTGGAGCATTTTTTATTCGTCGACAATGACAGCGACGATGGCAGCCGCCAGTATTTGGCCGAGCAGCCCGACGCCTCGGTCTGGACGACGAAGGCTGGCTACAAGGCGGCGCATTTCGGGGTGGATTGGCTGACGCATTTGCAGCGGCGCTACTGCCATGACCATTGGTGCGTGACGGTCGATGTCGATGAATTTCTGGTCTATCCGTTCTGCGAAACCCGGCCTTTGCGGGCGCTGACCGATTGGCTGGATGCCTCGGCGGTGCGGGCGTTTTCGGCGATGATGCTGGACATGTATCCCAAGGGGCCGATCCAGAGCCGTCCGTACCGCGAAGGTCAGAACCCGTTTGAGATTGCGCAGTGGTTCGACAGCGGCAATTACACGATCCACCGCAATGCCGGCCTGGGCAATCTGTGGATCCAAGGCGGGCCACGGGCGCGGGTGTTCTTTGCTGAAAATCCGGAGATGTCGCCTGCGCTCAACAAAATTCCGCTGGTGCGCTGGCATCGGTCTTACGCCTATGTCAATTCAACCCATATGCTGCTGCCGCGCGGTCTGAACCTGACCTATGATGAATTGGGCGGGGAAAAGGCCTCTGGCTGTTTGCTGCATGCGAAGTTTCTCGACACGTTTGCCATGAAAGCGGCGGAGGAGATGTCGCGCGGCCAGCACTATGGGGCCAGTGCCGAATACCGCGCCTATCAGGAAAAACTGGCGAAACACCCGGATATGTGGTGCAAATTCAGTGAGAAATACATCAACTGGCGTCAGCTTGAAATTCTTGGGCTGATGTCCAAGGGCAATTGGGCATAGGGGGCAAGGGTGAGCGTCGGCTTCGTAATGCTCTGCCACACGGCCCTGGAACGGGCGGCCGAGGTTGCACGCCATTGGGCGGAGCGTGATTGTCCGGTTGTGATCCATGTCGACAAACGGGTGGAAAAACTGGCTCATGACGGGCTGGTGGCAAAGCTGGCGGACCTTGGCAATGTGCGCTTCTCGGGCCGCTATGCCTGCGAATGGGGAACCTGGGGGATTGTGGCGGCAACGCAGGAAGCCGCAACCGTGATGCTGCGGACTTTTCCGGGGGTGCGGCATGTCTACCTCGCCTCGGGTTCCTGTCTGCCGCTGCGCCCGGTTGAAGAGATGATCACCTATCTGGAAAGCCGTCCGCGCACTGATTTCATTGAAAGTGTGACGACTGGCGATGTGGGCTGGACTATTGGCGGGCTGAACCTGGAACGCTTCACGCTGCGCTTTCCGTTCAGTTGGCGCAAACAGCGGCGGGCTTTTGACTGGTATGTGAAATTTCAGCGCAGCATCGGTTTTCGCCGCAAAGTGCCGCCGGCCATGGTGCCCCATCTTGGCAGCCAATGGTGGTGCCTGACCCGGCAAACCCTGTCGGCTATTCTGGAAAGCCCGGACCGGACAGAAATGGACCGCTATTTCCGCAGGGTCTGGATTCCTGATGAAAGCTATTTCCAGACGATGGTCCGGCAGTTTTCCAGCAATGTGGAAAGCCGGTCGCTGACGTTGTCGAAGTTCGACTATCAGGGCAAGCCGCACATCTTTTATGACGACCATTTGCAGCTGCTGCGGCGGTCGGATTGCTTTGTGGCGCGTAAGATCTGGCCGCAGGCTGACAAGGTTTACGAGACGTTTCTGCACGGCACCGGGGCGGGCCAAGCGCAGGCCGAACCCAACCCCGGCAAAATTGACCGGCTGTTTTCCAAAGCGGTGGAACGGCGGACCAAGGGGCGCGCAGGGCTTTACATGCAAAGCCGATTTCCTAATGTGAATTGGGAGAATGGCCGGACAGCGGCGCCGTATTCGGTGTTCGAAGGCTTCTCGGAGGTGTTTGAGAATTTCGAAAGCTGGCTTGGCAAAGTGGCGGGCACCCGGGCGCATGGCCACTTGTTTGCGCCCGGTCGGGTGGAGTTTGCCGGCGATGAGCAGGTTTTCAGCGGTGCGATGTCGGACTCGGCAGCTTTGCGTGACTATGCCCCGAATAATTTCCTGTCAAACCTGATCTGGAACACCCGGGGCGAGCGGCAGTGTTTTCAATTCGGCCCGAACGACTTGCAGGATTGCACCTGGTTCATGGCCTGCGACCCGAACGCGCAAATCTCTGTCATTTCGGGGGCCTGGGCGATCCCGCTGTTTCATTCCAACCAGAATTTCTCTGATATCCGGCGTGAGGCGGCGCGGCTGCAGAAGATAGAGTTGGACCATCTGGCCACCCTGCGCGCGCATTTTGCCAAGGCGCGCATCCGCATCTGGACGCTGGCGGAATTTGTGGAAAACCCGATGGAGCCTTTGCAAAGCATCGTCGATGAAATCAGCCCGCGCAGTCAGCGCCGGTTGACCGAAGCGCCGCGTCTGGCTGACCTGAAAGGCTTTGGCCAGTTCTTGCAGAACCTGCGCAATCAGGGCATGCAACCCGTGCTGATGGGCGATTTTCCGACCGGAGAAGACCCGACGCCGGCCGCTTCCAAACGCGGGCGCCCCTATCTGGTGAAATAAAGGACGCATCCTTTGGCCAAAGCGCGGTTTCAATCCTTCGTCGTCTTTGCGGAAATGCGGACGGGGTCGAACTTTCTTGAGGCCAATCTGAACGCTATTCCGGGCGTGATGTGCTATGGTGAGGCGTTCAATCCGACCTTTGTGGGCAATGACAAAAAGCAGGATCTGCTGGGCGTCAGCCTGCATCAGCGTGATTTGGCCCCCGATGCTTTGTTGAAAGCGATGCGCAAGGGGACTGAGGGGCTTTCGGGCTTTCGCTATTTCCACAACCATGACCCGCGTGTGTTTGACCTGGTGGTGGATGACCCAAGTGTTGCCAAGATCATCCTGACGCGTAATCCCTTGGAAAGCTTCATCAGTTGGAAAATCGCCAAGGAAAGCAACCAGTGGCGCACGACATCAGCCGCCCATATCAAGACGGCGCGCCCGAGGTTTGAGCTGGCGGAGTTTTCCGAGAGGGTGGAGGCGCTGGAACAGTTTCAGCGGGTTTTGGTGAACCGTTTGCAGGTCAGCGGCCAGACGGCGTTTTACATCGACTACGAGGATGTGCTTGACCTGAAAGTGGTCAACGGCCTTGCGGCGTTTCTGGGGGTTGAGGGACGGCTGGAAAAACTCGACCTGTCCTACAAGAAGCAAAACCCGGAGCCTTTGGCCGAAAAGGTCTCTAACCCAGCCGAAATGAGTGCCGGGCTGGGCAAAATTGATTTCTACAATGTCACTCACACCCCGAATTTTGAGCCGCGTCGGCAGGGGGCGATCAACACCTATGTGGCAAGCGAGGTGGCCCCGCTGCTGTTTCAACCGATGAAATCGGGGCCGGACCAGCAGATCAGAACGTGGTTGCAAGGGTATGGCGCGCTTTTGAACACGCTTGACCGGCAGGGCCTGAAGGCGTGGCGCAATGAGCGGCCCGGACATCGCAGCTTTACCGTGCTGCGGCATCCTTTGGCGCGGGCCCATGCGGCGTTTTGCGAATATCTGGACAAGGAATGGATGGGCGAATTGCGGGCCCATCTGCGGCGGGTTCACAAATTTGAACTGCCGCCAAAAGGGCAGGGTTTTGGCGATATCGCGGCACATCAGGCCGGGTTCCTGAAGTTTCTGGAGGTGATCAAGCACCTGCACGCTGGCCGGACCGAGTTGCGCACGCCGCCGCATCTGGCAACTCAGACTGCCACGGTGACCGGATTTGCGCAGTTGCAGGCACCGGATCATCTGTTGCGCGAGGACCGGCTAGAGGAAGGGTTGGCCTTTGTATGTGCCGAGGTTGGGGTGGCGCTGCTGCCGTTGCCTGCGCCGGTCGAAAAAGAGCCGTTTGCCCTTGCCGAACTTTATGACCGCGATCTGGAGCTTGCCGCACGCGAAGCCTATGGCCGGGATTACAGCGCGTTTGGCTTTGGCGACTGGCGGTAGGCCATCAGCCGCGCCTCGCCACGCTGAACGATTTCCGCGTTTTGGTTTTCAACCTCGATCGCCAAGGTCAGCAGCCCCTTGTCCGGGCTGGCACAGCGTTTGGTTTTGACCGCGATGTGGGCGCGGATCCGATCATGGGCAAACACGGGAGCGCGGAAAGTCCAATTCCATCCAAGATTTGCAAAGGTGTGAAATTGGGCAGGCGCGTTGGATTTCAGCCCCTCAACCAGCGACAAGATCAGCAGGCCATGTGCCACGCGGGCGGCGAAGCCGTGGCGTTGGGCGCTGGCGTCTGACTGGTGAATTTCGAAATGGTCGCCTGTCAGGTCGGAAAAGGTGTCAATGGCCTCTGGAGTCACCTTCGCCCAACCGGTCCGTACAGTGTCGCCGGTCGCAATAGCGTCAAAACCGTACAGACCGGGGAGGAGATCACCCACTCAAGCCAGTCCGTTTTGGGTAACGGCCCAAGATTTGTCGAGTAAAAGCAGATCGAGCAGGTTTTGGCCCAGCAGCCCAGACTTGTAACCAATGACGCGGGCTGGAACGGTGGTCGCCATGCGAAGGGCGGCCGCAGGGTCAATTCCCAGCACGTTGATCAGTCGCTCCACACTTTCGGCCATCGTGATATGCGCCCCGGCCAACGACCCTTCGGCATTGATCAGCCGCCCGTTCACCAGGCGGATTTCGTCACCATACAGGCTGAAATGGTCACTTCCGCCAACAGTGGACATGGCATCCGACACGACAAACGTGGTGTCTTTGACAGGCCGGGCGCGCAGGGCCATGGCCAGCATCTCATCCGCCACATGGATCCCGTCGCAGATGATCCCGGCATAGGCAGTGGAGTTAATACAGGCACCAGTGACGCCAGCCGCGCGGTTCAGCATCGGCGACATGGCGTTGAAAAGGTGGGTGAAGCAGGTGGCCCCCTCTGCCAAAGCGGCGCGCACATTTTCGGCGGTGGTGTCGGAATGGCCAAGCGAGACGACAGCCCCGGTTTCGACCAGTTGGGCGATCTGGCCCGGCAAAGTCGCCTCGGTGGCCACGGTGATCATCACCGGCACTTGCGCAAGCCGCAGGCGGCTGACGACGGCGAGCGTGCGGTGATCCAGCGGGCGGATGAACCGGGCGGCATGGGTGCCGCGCCGCGCGAGGCTCAGATGCGGCCCCTCGATGTGCAGGCCAAGGAAGCCAGGTTGACCCCTGGCGGCAATGGCGGCGTCAGCCGCGCGCTCCAACACCTCCGGCGCGTCGGTGATCAGCGTGGGCAGGATGCCAACCGTGCCGAACTGGCGATGCGCTGCGGCGATGGCGGCAATGCCCTCGGGCGTCGGATTGGTGTTCAGCAACACATCGCCGCCACCGTTGACTTGCAGGTCCAGATAGCCGGGGGTCAGAGTGCCGCTCAGTTCTTGCACGGCCCCAGCGGGCGGCCTATCGGAAATCGCAATAACAGTGCCATTTTGGATGGCTACAAAGCCCGTGCGAAGCATTTCGCCGTCAAAGATCTGATCGGGGTGTAGATACGCGATGGAAGGCGGTACGGGTTTCTCAGTCATGATCCCGCCTCTCCAGAAAGGCGGCGTAGGCAGCACCGCGGGCACCCGTGGTATCGCCGCCTTCTGCTAGCAAAATCACCGGCGCAGCATAGCCGGGCAGGGCGCCTTTGGTGAGAGCCTTGGTAAGGTCGGGGATCAGATCCGGGGCACGCGACAGGCCGCCGGCGAGGACAATGCAACCGGGGTCAACCGTCAGGCACAGGGTATGGATCAGCTCTGCGCACAACTCGCACCAGATCACCCAGCAGGCGGAGATTTGCGGATCGGTTTTGCGCAGGGTGACGATCAGTTCGGGCGTCAAATGACGACCTGTGGCATGGGCCACGATGCGCGACAGACCCGGACCGGCGATAAGTGTCTCTGTACAGCCGAAACGGCCACAACCGCAGGGCAGGATCGGCAAGTTGTGTTCCAGAACGGTCGGCGCAGGCAGAGCGAAATGACCGAATTCGCCGCCTAGGCCCGTCGGGCCGGTAAGCAAGCGGCCGTCAACGACGATGCCGCCTGCAAGTCCGGTGCCAAGGTTGAGGGACAGGGCAGACCGATAGCCTTTTGCGGCACCGAACTGAACCTCTGACAGGGTTTGGGCGCGGCAATCGTTAATATAGGTGATGGGTCGGCCGGCGAGGGCCGCAATATCGGCGGGGAAGGGCTTGCCGGTGGCCGAAAGATTGGCCGTCAATGCCAGACCAGTGGACGGGTTTACCAGCCCAGCCGCCGCAATTCCAATGGGGAGGCCGGGAAAATGCCCCTCAATCCAGGCGATCTGCACGGCCACGGCTGCCACAAGGTCGGGGTAGCCTTGCGGCGTCGGAATACGGTGAGACAAGACCCTGTTCCAGCCGGAATCGAACAACTGCGCCTCTATCTTGGTGCCTCCAAGGTCAATTCCGGCGGCTAGGAAGGGCGCGTCACTCATATCGTTTGGGTCACTTTTGACAGGGTTTCCGGTCGGTCGGGGTCATGGCCCAAAGCAAGGGACGTGGCAAGCACAAGGGGGTAGGTCAGACACAAAAGCAACGCTGCTGCCGCCGCCGGAGTAAGATTGGTGGCCCCGATGTCCGACGGTCGCAAGCGGAAGGTCGTACCGCCAGCGGCGATAAAGCGCGCCTCTGCGGTGTCAAGCGAGGCTTGGACGTCGGGGTGTCCGGTGTCAAGGATCACAATCAAGAGCGGGTTGGTGGCAAGCTGCAGGGGCCCGTGGAGAACCTCGGATGAGGAATAGGCCTCGGCATGGATGGCGCAGGTTTCCTTCAACTTCAGGGCAAACTCTTGCGCGGCACCATAGCCGGTGTCGCGTCCTATGACATAGACGTGGTTGGCGCGCAGCAGGGCCGGGAGGATCTGCGTGGTTTGCGGTAGAGGTGGCAAAGCACCATCGAAAGCCTTGGCAGAGGCGCTGGCCCGGGCGGCATAAGACGGCACCAAATGCGACAAAAGCGCCATTCCCGCAGCGATAGAGCCTACCACCGACTTGGTGGCGGGGATGGCGAGTTCAGGGCCAGCACCGATCGGCAGGGTGATATGAGCGTGCCGGGCGACAGCGGAATTGGGCTGGTTGATCAGGGCCACAACAGTTGCACCCCGCGCGCGCGCACCTTTGGCGGAAAGAACGAGGTCATCTGACGCGCCGGATTGTGAAACGACGAGGGCCAGCGCGTCGTTCATCGCAACACCCCGCCCGACAGAAAAGATTGATGGCGGAAGCGAGGTCATCGGCAGGCCGGTTTCGCGCATGAACTCGTAGGACAGGATGTTGGCTGCGGCATCCGAAGAACCGCGTGCGATGGTGTAGATGGCTTTGGGGTGAAGTGATGCGATCTGGGCCGCATCAGAGCCTGATACCGCTGTTCGTACCGTCCTGGCGAAGACCGCTGGCGCCTCTGCCAATTCAGCGCGCATATGAGCACCGGGTTCGCTCATTTACGCAAACCATAGCTGTCGAGTTTGGCCCAGGTTGCGGAAAGGTCAACAACGGTGCCACTTTCGCGGGCTTGGTCGAGGGCAAGCGCGGCGATGCCAGCCTCCATCGCGTCCAACACGGAAACCGGCAGGCCAGCGGCCTCACCGCGCAGGAATTTGGCGATGTCGTGACACATCAGCTCATCCGCGCCGTAGTGGGCACCCTTGCCCGCGGCACCTTGGGTGTAGTCGTTGTCAACCAGACGCCTGCCATCGCGGGCAGTCACTTTGAGGAAACCGCGCACGAAATCACCCTCGGCCATGCCATGCGTGCCCATGACGCAGAAACGGCGATGCTCATCAGGCACGTTGAGGTTGGTGTGGAAGGCAAGCGAAGCGCCGGTTTCGTACTGCAGGATCGAGGTTTGAAAGTCGATGATGTCGCCGTCGGAGCGGAACGGGTCGTCGACCGACTCCCAAACCGATTTCTTGACGTGGAAGATCTCGGCCTCGGCATTGCTGGTCGGCGCGTTTTCCGGGACGAAAGACTTGCGACCGCCGAAACTGGCGACATGACGCGGGCGGGATCCTGTCACCATGTTGTAGATGTCGAGGTCATGGCAGCACTTTTCCAACAGGAAACCGCCGGAATAGTGAACCTTTCGCCGCCAGTCGCGCATGAAAAACGCGCCGTGATAGGGGGCGATATGTTCGTTGGCCTCTAGCGAAACGATGCGGCCTAACTGACCCTCTGCCAGAGAGGCACGCAGGTCGACCATGTGCTGAGAATAGCGCAGGACCAGGCCGATCATGGCACGCGCGGCACCACCGTGCAGCGAAAGCAGGCGGGCCAGTTCCAAAGTTTCGTCGATCGACACCACGACCGGCTTTTCGGTGAACATCTGCACGCCGGCTTCAAGGCCAAGGCGGATGTGTTCAAGGTGAAACAGGTTGGGGGAAAAGACGCAGAACAGGTCCGGGGTCGCATCGGACAGCATGGCCTCGACCGTCGGATAGCGGGGGGTATCCGTGCCGATCATCTCCAGATACGTGGGTTGAGGGTCGTAGTAACCGACAAACTCCACCTCAGGCATGGCGTCCTTCAGGGTGGACAGGACGTGACCGGCCCGCAGGCCGATGCCTGCTGTGACAACGCGCATTTCAATCTCCTTCAGGCGGCCGAAGTCCGGCGGCCAAATTCAAGCGGCGAGAGCGGGGGCCATGAGACGGCGCATCACGGCGCCATTGGCGTCGAACACGTGGCAATCGGCCGGGTTGATTGACAGGTCGATAGACTGACCTTCGGCAATGGCTGCGTCACCGGGCAGGGCGGCACAGAAACGCTGGCCGGTAGGGGTCAGGCCGTGGATGATGGAGATGCCACCCAAACGTTCCAACACGCGGACCTTCATCGACAGGCCCTTGCCGATCTGGATGTTTTCGGGCCGCATCCCAACCTCCACCCGGTCACCGGTTTTGGCGGTGTTGGTGTCGACGGGAAGCGTCATCTGGGTGCCGCCATCCAGTTCAACCGCAAGACCGCGGGCGTCATTGCCAAGGACAGTGGCCGGAACCAGGTTCATGTTGGGCTGACCGATGAAGGTGGCGACAAAGCGGGTGGCCGGGTGGTGGTACAACTCCATCGGCGTGCCGAATTGTTCGACGCGACCGGCGCTGAGAACGACGATACGGTGGGCCATCGTCATCGCCTCGATCTGATCATGGGTCACATAAATCATCGTGGCGGCAAGGTCGCGGTGGAGTTGGGACAGTTCGACCCGCATATCACCCCGCAGAGCGGCGTCCAGGTTGGACAGCGGTTCGTCGAACAGGAATACCTTCGGGTTGCGCACGATGGAGCGGCCAATCGCCACGCGTTGACGTTGACCGCCAGACAGTTGACCGGGTTTGAGTTGCAACTTCTCCGTCAGTTGCAGGATTTCGGCGGCTTTGCCGACTTTGGCTTTCACCTCCGCCTCGGCCAAGCGTTGCACACGCAGGGGAAAGGCGATGTTTTCAAACACGGTCAGGTGCGGGTACAAAGCGTAGGATTGAAACACCATGGCGATGCCGCGATCCACCGGGGCCAGTTGTGATACGTCAGTGCCTTCGATGATGATGCCGCCGGTCGTAGCAGCCTCCAGCCCGGCGATGATGCGCAAGAGGGTGGATTTGCCGCAGCCGGAGGGGCCGACGAAAACGACGAACTCCTTATCCTTGATGGCAAGGTCAATGCCTTTCAGGACCTGAGCGGTGCCGAAGGATTTGGTGATGTTTTGCAGGTCTAACGTGGCCATTTCGTCCTCGGCAGGGGGGCGGGCAGAAAGGGCGGGCGACCCGAAAGCCGCCCGCATCAAAGTTACTTCACGCTGGCCAGATCGACGCCAGCCTGCTTGACCAGATCGTCAACCGAGCCGCCTTCGCCCAGCATCACGCCCTGAATCATCGTGGTGAACACGCCTTGCAGCGACTTGAAGTCGGTGACCAGCGGCTCTGGCCCGCCGGTTGAAATGCCGCCGACGTAGATTTTCCACATCGCGTCATCCACGTAGTAGGGCTTGTCCTTGATGACCTTGTCGTACTGCATGATCGGCGTCAGACCCCAGGTCTTGTCGAGGTCATACTGCGCGTCGCCAGAGGTCAGCGCCTGCGCCAGCTTCTGGGCCATCGCCTCCACTGCCGGGTCCTTCTGCTTGAAGACGGCGATCGAGTCGGTGATCAGAATGGTGCCCGACACGCCTGAGGGGCCATGGGGAACCGGAACGACGATCTGGTTCGGCACTTTTTCCTTGTGCTGGCCAAAGCCCCACGGTCCGTTGACATACATGCCCAGCTTGGCGTCGTTGAACAGATCCTTCATCTGGTCACGCTCCCACGCTGTCGGGCCTTCTTCGGCATAGGGCAGGATGTCTTTGTACATTTGCAGGGTTTCGCGGGTCTCTTTGCTGTCCAACGTCACAGCGCCGGTGTCGGCGTTCAAAACGGTGCCGCCGTTGGAATAGAGGAAGTCGAGGAACATGTGCATCGTGTTGTCGAAGTCTTTGCCCGCGATGCCGATGCCGGCGACATTGTCTTTCTCTTTGATCGCCTTGGCCATGGTGATCATGTCGGCCCAGGTCTCCGGCGCTTTGCACTCAAGCCCGGCCGCTTTCACGAGGTCGCAGTTGATATACAGCGCCTTGGTCGAGAAAGCGTGCGGATAGCCCCAGTATTTGCCACCCGAAGACACGGTTTTCAGCACGCCGGGTTGGTACAGCGGAACCTGCGCCTCTGGAATCTGCGCCGGAACGATCAGGTTTTCCTTGGACAGCTTCAACAGCGTGCGTGAGCCGATGTAGGCAACCGAAACCGGGTTGCCGGCAGCGGCGAGGGTCATCGACTTGTCCTGGCAGGTGCCCCACGGAACCGCCTCCATGTTGACCTTGACGCCGGGATTGTCGGTCTGGAACTTGTCGATCACCGCCTTGTCAGCCGGACGCACATCGCCGCACATGATGAACGAAAGGTCTTGCGCCGAGGCCGTGAGGGCGGAGCCGCCCATCAGGGCCGCCGCGACCATCAGGGTTTTGGTGTGGTTCATTGTAGTCTCCCTTTGTTGATTAGGCTTGTTTGGTTAGGCTTGGTTGTTGGTCACTCTTTCACCGCGCCAGCCGTCAGTCCGGCCACGAGGTATTTTTGCAGGAAGAAGAACACCAGCATGACCGGAAGCACACCCGTCAGTGCGGCTGCCATCATCTGGTTCCACTCCACCGTCTGATAGCCGATGAATTGCTGAAGTCCGGCAGGCAGGGGTTGCAGTTCGGCCACCTGGTTGAAGGTGATTGCGAACAGGAATTGCTGGGCATAAGCGCCGATGAAGACCGAGGTGCCGACCACGATCAGCCCCGGCACCGCCAAAGGCAGCACCACACGGCGCAGGGTGTAGATGCGGGAGGCGCCGTCAACAAAGGCAGCCTCCTCCAGCTCTTTGGGGATTTTCTCAAGGTAAGAACGCAGGAGCCATATGCCGGTCGGGATCAGGAAAGCGACTCCGGGGATGATCATCGACCAATAGGTGTTGAGCAGGTTGAACGACATCATCAGCCGGTAAAGCGGGATCAGCAAGACCGCGCCGGTGAACATGTTGACCGACAAAAACGCCCCTAGTGACAGGTCTTTGAACGGGAAATCCAACCTTGCGTAGGCGTAGGCTGCGGGGATGACAACCACCATGGTCATCGCAGTCACCATGGTGGCAATATAAGCAGAGTTCCAGATATAGCGACCCAACAACGGCACTTTGATCCACATGTCGTGGTAGGCTTGGAACGAAAACTCGCTGTTCCACAACTCATAGGGTTCGTGGAACAGGTGGCTCATCGGGGAAAGCGAGGTGCGGAACATCTCAAAAAACGGCAGCAGGATGAAGGTCAGGAAGGCGAGGATCCCGGCATAGATGCCGATCTTTTGCAGAAAGGTGTAGCGGTCCATCAACATGTCACTTCACCCCGTAATGTTTGTTCACGCGGTTCAGCACGTTCAGATAGATCAGCGAAAACGCCCCCAGAAGCACCACTATGATCACCGCACGGGCCGACCCGTCGCCGAATTTGTAATTGCCGATTGCGGTTTTGTAAGTGTCGATGATCAGCGTGGTGGTGCCGCCGCGCGGGCCGCCTTGCGTCAGGATGTAGATGATTTCAAAGCTGTTGAAGGTCCAAATCGCGGAGAGCAGCGCCATTGACACGATCACCGGCATGATCTGCGGAATGGTGATGCGGCGAAACCGATACCAGCGACCCGCGCCATCAACCCAGGCGGCCTCATAGAGGTCACGGTTGACGCCCTGCATGGCGGCGAGGAAAAACAGGCTGACCATCGGTGTGCCGACCCAGACATCTGTGACGATGGCCGCGTAAAAGGCCGAGTTTTTGTAGGCCAGAAACTCCAACGGCCCGCTGATCAACCCCAAGCGCTGCGCCATGCCGGAAATAAAGCCGAAATGGCCATTATAGAGCCACAACCAGCCGAAACAGCCGATCGCAATCGGCACAACCCACGGCGGCATGATCAGCGCCCGGAACAATGCGCGGCCCGGAACGGCTGCATTCAAAAGGCTGGCACCGATCAGCCCGACAATCAGCTTCAGACTGACCGACAGCACCATCCAGTAGAAGGTCCGCCCAATGATGTCGTAGAATTTGGGCGAACTGAGCAGCTTCATGTAATTGTCCAGACCGACCCAGTTTTCGCCTCCCAAGACCGTGCCCAAACCTGCATCGGTGAACGACAGACGGATGGTTTCCACCAAAGGCCAGGCGACGATGACGCCGATGAAGGCCATGGCGGGCAGGATCAGCGCCCAGGCAAACCAAGCCTCTGACAGGCCCCGGCGCATGGCTTTTCTTGGCTTTTGCAGCGTCGTTTCGGCCATCCCATCCCTCGTTCACGTGTTCAGGCTTCAGCCCGAATCTGTTCTTGGAACCATGTTACCAACGTCGAAGCTTTTTGCTACCTATATAATACCAATTCATCGAATTTCCTTCTTAGGGCGAATTTATCGCTTGTTTTTTGACTAAATCACGTGCTTTCTGACGACGTGGTCTGGTTTGACCACGCAAATCCAATACCAATCAAGATGAAGTCATGGATGAGATTCAAGAGCATTTCGCACCGCAAAGCTGGTATCGGACCGACCGCGGGCCGCGGTATGCGCAGCTTTATCGGCACATTGCAGACCTGATCCACTCTGGCGCGCTGGAGGCCGAATCGCAGTTGCCGCCCGAACGGGAGCTGGCCGGGATGGCCGATGTCAGCCGGGTGACGGTGCGTAAAGCGGTGGCCCAACTGGTTGAAGAAGGTGTGCTGGACCAAAGGCGCGGCGCTGGCACCTTTGTGCGGCCTGCACCGCAAAGGCTGGAACAGTCGCTGTCCAACCTGATCTCTTTCACCGAACATATGAGCCAGCGCGGCAAAACCTCCTCCAGTCAAATCCTGCAATGCGGGCTTTTTTCGCCTCGGCCAGAGGAGCAGCTGGCGTTGGGGCTGTTGTCGGGCCAAAAGGTCGCGCGGGTGGAGCGGCTTCGCTCTGCCGACGAACAGGCGATGGCGCTGGAATGGTCGACGCTGCCAGAAGATATTCTGCCTGACCCCTATGTCGTTGAAACCTCGCTCTATTCCGTGCTGCGTGATCTTGGATGCGCCCCCGTCCGGGCGGTCCAGCGGGTGACGGCCGTTAATCTTGAGGCTGGAGAGGCGCATCTGTTGAACCTTGCCCCCGGCGCTGCCGTTCTGCGGATCGACCGGACCGGATATCTGGCTTCCGGTCGCCCGATAGAGTTCACCCGGGGTCTGTACCGCTCTGACATCTATGATTTCATCGCCGAATCGCGCTAGGACAGCCATGACCCTCCGTTTTTCCGCCAGGCTTGAAGGCCAATTGATCCACTGTGAAATCGGCTCTGATACAGCCATTTCGGCACCGGTTTTCTGTTTCTCTCTGATGGCGAAACCAAAGGTCATTTCCGGCGGCACCGTTTTGCGGCGGGTGGCAGGTTTTGCAGAAGTAGTGCTGCCAGATATTCCGGCAGGCGGCAGCGTGCAACTCATCCTTACACATGACAATCCGGAGTTTTTGGTGCGCAACCGGGCTTGGTTGCCGTTGGGCGGATATCTGCGGACAGCAGCCGGGTGCCTGCCTTTGCCTGAGCTTGGTTTGGGAGTTCAGGGGCATGTGCCGCCAACGGTTGTGCCCGACTTCAAAGGTCTGAAACTGGTGCCGCAGCCGACCGAATGGCATCCGAGTGGCGGCGAGGTGGATGTGACGGCTGGACTTTGCGGCGCGCCTGCCGCCGTGGATCTGCTGGCGCAGCGGCTTAACTTTGGTCCCTATGCCAGCCCTTCCGGTCTGCCGGTTTCGACAAAAATAGTCTCTGATTTGCCGGAAATGGCCTACGAACTGACAATCGAACGGGGCGGCGTGACGATAGTCGCAGCTGACGATGCGGGTGCCTTTGCGGCTGGGATCACCCTGCTGAACCTGATGCAGACCCATGCAGGCCTTTTGCCTCTGGGCAGAATTGCCGACTCCCCACGCTTTGGTTATCGCGGTCAGCATCTGGATTGCGCGCGGCATTTCTATCGGTTGGATACGATTTTGCGTTTTCTTGACCTGATGGCGCTGCTGAAACTCAACCGGTTCCACTGGCATTTCGCCGATGACGAGGCGTTCCGGCTTGAAGTGGACGGTTTTCCGGATCTTTGGAAAAAGACGGCCTTCCGCGGTGAAAAGGAGCTGGTGCCGGGCACATACGGCGGCGGAATTCGTGCGGGCGGCAGCTATTCCAAGGCTGATGTGGCGCGGATTCTGCAACGCGCCGCCGCGTTGCACATTCAGGTGTTGCCAGAAATTGAAATTCCGGCGCATTCGCACGCGCTGATCAAAGCGGTACCGGGTCTGCGCGACCCGGGTGACAATGGCGAGGAAGTCTCGGTTCACGGTTATCTGGACAATATCATCAATCCGGCGATGCAGGCGACGTGGAATTTCCTGCATCCTTTGGTAGAGGAGGTGGCGGCCTTATTCCCGATCGGCATGTTGCACCTTGGCTGTGACGAGGCGCCGGCGGGGGCGTGGTCAGGCTCACCCGCCGTGGCCGCTTTGAAAGCGCGGGAGAAGTTGGAGACTTCGGACGATGTGCAGGGCTGGATGATGGCCCGACTGGCTGCCCATTTGGGCGAAAAGGGCATACGCAGTGCCGCATGGGAAGAGGCCGCTAAGGGTAGCAATGGTGGCATTGGCAACGGCGCGCTGTTGTTCAGCTGGACTGGGCAGGGTCCGGGTTTGGCTGCGGCGCGGCGCGGGCATGATGTGGTGATGTGCCCCGCGCAACATGTGTATTTCGATATGGCACATACGTCAGCGCCGGAGGACTGGGGTGCAGGTTGGGCTGCATCTATCGCTTTGGAAGATGTCGTCAACTGGAAGCCGGTTCCCGACGGTGCCGAGGATATTGCCCACAGGATCGTCGGCATTGAGGGGTGTTTTTGGTCGGAATTCACCACGCATGATGCGGAAATGGAGCCGATGTTGGCCCCGCGCATTCTAGGTTTGGCGAACAAGGCGTGGGACAAGACCGACCGTGTGAACGCGACGGCGCTGCGTTCACTTGCGCAGGCCTATGCCGGTTTGTTTGACCGTATGGGTTGGCAACGGCATCGCGGCGCGTGATTCACCGGCCGAAAGACCGACGCGACTCTTCGGGCGAATAGCGGCCAAGACGAAGATCTTCTTCGATCAGGTCAAGATCGCGGTCCGACGCTGGGCCATAGCCGCCCCCTCCTGGCGTTCGCACCCGCACACGGTCGCCGGGTACCAATTCGATATCCTGCGCCTTAGATAGGTGTTCGGGCACCGTGACGACGCCGGCCTTGGTGATCTCCACGCGGTTCACGCCGCCATCTTTCCCGCCTAAAGCGCCCAAGAGACCATTGCGGCCATGGTCCATCACGAAACTGGTCCGCGCCGTTCCGTGCAGAAGTTCAATCTCGTAGTCCAGCCCAAAGCCGCCGCGATGCTTTACGGCACCAGCAGAGCCTTCGCGCAAAGCCTAGTGATGGTAGGGGATGGGAAAGTTCTGCTCCATAATCTCCACCGGTGGCACCTCGGGGAAGATATGCCGGATCGCCAGATAGACCGATGACAACGTGGTGGCGCGCACCGAATTCATCGGCCCAAGGCACGGCGGCGAGGGTGCGGCAAGATCGAAGTGCAGCGTATCGCCATGACGCTCGATCGAAAGCGCAATGGTGAGCGGCGTGTTTATAACGTCGTCGCTGTCGATCTTCGCCGGTGAGGTGAAGCGCCCGTCCGGGATCGTGGCGATCATGGCACTCATCTGGAGTTCGGCACGGCGACCGACCTCGGCGATGGCCTCGATGACCTTGGCATCCTGGTAACGGTCAAGCAAGGCGGTCAGACGATCTGCGCCGACCAAAAGCGCCGAAGCTTGCGCCTTCACGTCGCCGATCCGCTCATCAGAGACTCGGATGTTTGACCGGATGATGTCCCAAATCTCGCGGTCCATCACGCCACGATTGAACAGATTGATGGGCGGGAAAACGCAAACCCTCTTGCTCCGCGCTGATACCGGTCGCCGAAAACCCGCCCGGAACCGCGCCGCCGGTGTCAGGCCAATGCCCCGTGTTGGACATCCAGAAACAGAGCCTGTCATCGCGAAAAAAGGGCATCGTAGAGCGCACGTCCATCAGATGGGTGCCGCTAAGATAGGGGCCGTTGACGATGTAGATATCGCCGGGCTCCGGACTGGCCGTCTCGGCATTGGCAATGCGGGCGATCAGGGTCTGCGTGGAAAACTGCATGACGCCGACAAAAACGGGCAAGCCTTGCGCGCCTTGCGCGATCAGGGCGCCATCCCCCGCCGCGTAAATCCCGTCGGAGCGGTCGTTCGCTTCGGCAATCACGGGCGAGAAGGCGGCGCGCGAGAAGGTGAGGCCCATCTCGTCGCAAATCTGCTTCAAGCTGGCCTGATTGACTGCCAAAGTCACCGGATCAACCATGTGATACCTCGATAATCAGATTGCCGTCGGTGTCACCGCGCACCCTGCATCCCGGTTCTATCAAGATGGTGGTATCCATCTGTTCGATGATCGCGGGTCCGATCAAAGTAGCGGAAATCGGCATGTGATCTCGCCAGCAGACGTGCGTTTGCACCCAACCGCCAAACCACACGTCTCGCATTTCCAAGGGAAAAAGCGTCTCTGACCTGCCGTTTCTGTCAATCAAAAGGCTCAAATCCGGCGCGGGCCTTTGGCCGATTACAGAGACGGACAGGTTGACAAGATTGGCCCGAATGGTTGGGAGATCGACATGGAAGCGGGCGAAAAAGGCGACCTCAAAAAGGGATCGAATTTCAGCCCGCGAGGGGTGCCCGTTCTGCAATGGGATACGAAGCAAATGGGTCTGCCCAATAAACTGCGTGTCGGCGGAATAATCGACCCGAACCGCTGCAACAGTGACACTTTCGGCGGCAATTGCAGCGCGCCCTGCATCCTCTTGGGCGGCGAGGGTGGTATGGACTGCGACCATATCCAACGAGTCCAGTGCCTGATTTAGGGTGTGCACATCATCATGTCGCAGGTCGGCCACAATGCAACCGAGGGTGTTGGTCAGACCGGGGCGCGCAGGAACCAGAACCTTTGGAATTGCCAGCTGTTTGGCCAGAGCGACCGCATGCAATGACCCCGCGCCGCCAAAGGCAAACAGGGCGAAATCGCGCGGGTCGGCACCGATGGACACGGAAGCCAGACCGATCGCGCCGGCCATGTGGATGTTGGCAAGTCGAATGACGGCCTCGGCGGCCTGTTCAATCGACAGACCCAAAGGCCCTGCAATCTGCTCTTGCATGGCCTGACCAGCGGCGTCAACGGCCACGCCGAATTGGGCGGTCGGCAACCGGCCGAGCAACAGGTTGCATCGGAAATCGTTACCAAACCGCCGCCATGGCCATAGCAGACAGGGCCGGGAAACGATGCTGCACTATCCGGCCCGACGCGCAACATGCCTCCGGCGTCGATCCGCGCGATGGAACCGCCACCGGCGCCAACGGTGCGGACATCGACCATCGGGACATGGATCGGCATGGCGAATTCAACCTCAATATTACTGGAAACTGGTGCACGCCCTTTCCGGATCATGGCAACGTCGGTTGTGATGCCGCCCATGTCATAGGTCAAAAGGTTGAGCATTCCGGCGTGCCGTCCCGTCGCAAGCGCCGCCATAGCGCCCGTCGCAGGGCCTGACATCACCGTTTTCACCGCCTCACGCGCGACGTTTTCCGCGGTCACTATGCCGCCATTGCCGTTCATAACCAACAGGTTGTGACTAAAGCCCCTATCACGCAAATCCTGAGCCGGCCGACGGATGTAGCGATCCAGCAAGGGTTGCACGCCCGCATTGACCGCTTCGATGACGCCCCGCTCATATTCGCGACTTTCGGACAAAAGCGCGTGTCCGAGTTTGATATAATCGTTCGGCCAAACTTCAGCGGCGATCTGCTTGGCGCAAAGTTCGTGAGCTGGGTTGTCATAGGCGTGCAGAAAGTGGATAACCAGACTTTCGCAACCCATTTCCAATAAGTGTGCAACGGCGGCGCGCACCTCGTTTACATCCAGATCAGTCACTATATGGCCTGAAGCGTTCATCCTTTCTGAAACCTCCATCCGAAAATCGCGCGGCATCACCGGGCGAAACTGGCCCGTCATTCCGAAAGCTTGCGGACGGGTTCGCCGCCCCAGTTCAAGCACGTCACGAAAGCCTTTGGTGGTGATAAAGCCGGTCCGGCTGAAATTACGCTCCAGCACCGCATTGGTCGTGGTGGTGGTGCCATGGACGATCAAACCGATGTTGGCCAAATTGACGCCAGCAGTCTCAAACTCTGGCAAAACGCCCGCCGCCTGATTGGGGGGTGAAGTTGGCACCTTCGCCATTTTCAACGCGCCGGCAACTGGAGCAAGAATCACCAGGCCGGCAAATGTCCCACCAACGTCAAGGCCTGCCACCAGACCTGCCATCAGCGCAATCCGTCCTCGCCTTTGACTTTCCAGACTTCCAGTCCTCCCATCCGGCTGTGGATCCGAGGGCCGCGTGACATGGCCAGCACAAAGACGATCTCATCTGCACGCGGTACGTCAGAAATCGTCACTGTTATGGCGTCAAAATGGCTGCGCACACAAGCTGCGTTGATGTGGCCCAGCGGTACGTCCAGACTACCGCCCATCGGCGCCACTTTCATCGCAGACGGCACGATTGCCCGACTTTCACCCAACCGTACACGGATAGCATATCCGCCGGGAACGTGCCAAAGGGCGCCGTGTTCCGCCTCACCGCTTGACCCAACCATGGTGCCTTTGCCATAGCCGTCGATCCCTGCAACGCCACCCAGTGCCGAAATCAAACGGTCTGTCATCAACGGGCCGAGTGGTTTTAGGTCTTCCAATGCGGATTGCGAATCAGGCTCGAATTTGGCTGAGAACGGATTTTCAGACTATGGCGAGGATAGCACCGCGCAGGCAATTCCGCCACCAACTCCTCTAGCTCGTCAAAACGCAAGGTCGCATTCCGATACGCCTTGGCAACGGCGGTCGGGGTGCCACAAGCCTCGCAAATCAGGTCAATCGGTCCATGCTGAAAGTGCAGCCGACCAACTGGCAGGTGCGAGATTTGCGGTCCCATCATATCCCGCCTTTTTGTGGCCAGGATCGCAGCTCTGCCGACGTCGGATGTTCGCCGCCACGTTGCAGAGTCTTTTCCAGCGTGACGATCTGATCCATGTGACCGCCCATTGACAGATAATTGGCGCGGGACAGGTTGAATTCCAGCGGGCCAACCAAAGCGGGGGTCGGGACGTAACCAAACGCGCCTTTCGGCACGCGTAAGACGTCGACCATGAAGGTGATGCCGCCACCCGGCCAAATGAAACATTCCGCGTCGCCAGAGGTCAGTTGGGTTGACCGCTTTGCACCGGGTGCGTCAGGCGCACCGGGTTGCGCGTGACGTCCGCACGCAGCGAACCAACCGCGCCACTTTGGCCGGGGTTGATGAAACACATGACCGGGCAAGCGTCACAACGGATTTTTCGGTCATCCCCATTGCTCCCTCATGATTGCGCCTGACGCATCGCCGCAAGGATGCGATGTGGCAAGGCGGGCAGTTTTGTCAGCTTGGCACCAGTGGCGTGTCGCATGGCGTTGAGGATGGCAGGCGCTGTCGGGATCAGCACGTGTTCACCCAAACCTTTGGCACCGAAGGGGCCCTCGGGGTCCGGCACCTTAATCAGCAGCTTTTCAATCGCAGGCACATCGCCAAAAGTTGGGATCAGGTAGTCGTGCAAATTGTCCGTCCGGCCCGAAATATATTCCTCCATCAGGGCCATGCCGATGCCTTGCGCGATGCCGCCTTCAATCTGACCCTCGGCCGGCAAAGGGTTGATCGCACGGCCAAGGTCATGGGCAGCGGTGATCTTGTGGATTGTGACAGTGCCAAGGTCGGGGCCGACAGACAGTTCCACCATCTGTGCGCCGTAGCCGTAGACAGCGTAGGGCCTGCCCTGACCGTTTTGATCCAGTGGAAGCGTCGGCGGATCATAGGTCTCTTCGGCGCTGATGGCATAGCCGAAACGGTCTGTGGTCAAAGCACCAAGGGCCAATATGGGTTGTACAGATCCAGATTTCACAGTGATCCCGTTCTTGGATGGTAGAACGGTCGCGTCGTCTCCGGCATTTGCCAAACGTAACAGAGACGCCCTAAGTGTGGCACCGGCGGCCTGAGCGGCGCGTCCGGTCACAAAGGTCTGACGGCTCGCAGAGGTTTTGCCAGCATCTGGCGTCAAAGCAGTATCCGGGCCAACCAAGGTCTGGCTTTCCACCGTCACGCCCAAAGCCTCCGCCGCGATTTTGGCGATGACGGTGTTAGATCCCTGACCAATGTCGGTGGCACCTTGATGGAGCACGATTTTGCCCTGATGAGTGACGCCGATGCGGATGGTTGAGGGGTTCGGCGGCGCCCTGTTGCCACAGCCATACCAACATGACGCGACACCAACACCCCGTAAAGGTGTGTTTTCGGCATGCCATGTTGCCCGGTTCCAGTGGGGGCGCAATGGCTCAAGACAAGGGCCGATCCCAACAGCGCGCAAGACTTGGCCAGTGGCCGAAGCATCGCCATCACGCAACGCCTTCAGGATGCGAAACTCCAAACGGTCCAGGCCTGCCTGATTGGCCAGATTGTCAAACAAGGTTTCTTGCCAGACGGCGGCCTGTGGCACACCAAAGCCACGGAACGCGCCAGAAACCGGGCCATGGGTGTGGATCGCGCGGGGAAGTGCAGTGATGGCCGGCGTTAAATAAGGGCCCGAGGGATGAACAGGCTCCCGGTTGGCCACCGTCGGCCCCCAAGACGCATAGGGGCCGGTGTCAAATCTTGCGTCAAACTCCATCGGGGTAATCCTGCCCGAAAGGTTACAGCCGATCCGACCTGGGATTTCAGCCGGGTGACGCTTGGTGGTAGAAGCCATGCTTTCCGCCCGTGAATAGGCATGCGGCTGGGGCGTCCAGTTTTTAGGGTTACAAGGCCAATCAGCGGTTGCAGGCTCACATCCAACTTGGACGAAGCCGCCGCCTACCGCAGAGGGGATGATGCGCAGCCGTTCAATTGGCCGGTTGAGAACCGCGGCAGTTTCGTCGCGGTCCATGACGGGCGCTTGAGTGCAGGCACGGATAACAAGGGTGTCATACTCCATCCAGGCCGCTCCGGCTTCCGGTTCGATATAGGCGTGTTCGACATGAGCGGTGGTGATGGAACCTGTGACAACATGAGCGGAATTGGCAAGCGCGGCTGTGCTATCGCCCTTCGCACGCGGCCTTGGATGAGTTGGTTTCCGGAGCGAAGGTCGTGAATGCGCGGGGCATTGAGGGCCTCAGCCACGTCGGGCGCAAGAAGTGCGGGCAGGACCACCCATTCAATAGGAATGCCGGTCAGGTCCGGCGCGATCCCATGGTCAAACGTCACAACAGCCACACATTCGCCGCGAAACCGGGCGGGCGACGCGGCAATCGCGGGCTGATCAGCAAAGGACGGGATCACGCCGAAGGCGTTGCGGTCCGGACTGTCATCCGCCGTCAAAACGCAGGTGACACCGGGGCGCGCAGCGAAAGCCCGTAGGTCGCCCGAGGTGAAACTGGCGTGCGGATGCGGTGGTCGGATTGCCTTGACCGTCAGGGCATTTTCCGGCGCGAAATCGGCACCGAAACTATTGCCGGACACTTTGGTGGCACCGTCGACGCGGGGAAGGCGGTCCCCGACGTTGCCCAACGTATGTGTTGTATCTGTAGCGGAATTCGCCGCAACGACAGCAACGATGACCTTCCGATAGCCGGTGCAGCGACATAAAGTGCCACCCAAAGCATGTTCAACCCCCTCCGCAGTGGGATGTGGAACCCGGGCCAGCAGATCGCAGGCCGTCATCAACATTCCTGGAGGGCAGATTTCACAATGCGCGGCACCGTGACACAGAAAACTGGCGCGCAGGCGTGTCAGGAGCGGCGTTTCCGCCTTAACAGTCTCTGTATTGCAGCTGGCAATGCGGGCTGCGGGCAACAAGCAGGCGCATTGGGCGCGACCGTTCACCAAAACGGTGCACTCCCCACAATCGCCTGCGTCACATCCCACTTTGGTGCCTTTGAGGCCGAGATGTTCGCGCAAAGCCTCGGTCAAGCGCTGGGTTGGGGTTACGTCCAGCGTGGCGGGGGTGCCGTTCAGGGTGAAGCGGATCATGGGCAGGCCCCGGCCTATTTGTTTGCGTGCAAACTACTCTGCGACGGGACAAAACGCCTTTCAGCTTTCTTGAGCGACGCGAAGGGTTTGGATACTGCAAAGGCATGTCCCTAACCACTCCATATGCGCTGGACGCTCAAGTCGGCTATCTGCTGCGCCGGGTAACGCAGCGGCATCAGTCGATTTTCAGCGCGGCCATTTCGGACATGATGACAACGCAATTTGCCGCCTTGGCCGAGCTGGTTGAATTGGGACTGCAGAGCCAGATCATGTTGGGCAGGGCGACCTCGATGGATGCGGCAACGATCACAGGCGTGGTGGGCCGGTTGGAGTGGGCCGGGCTGGTTCCGACGCGTCCGACCGTAGAACGCTGACTGTCAGCCTGACCGACGTCGGGGCACAGCTTTTTGCCGAAAGGATCGTCTCTGCGGTTGAGGTGACGGCACAGACGCTTGCGCCTTTGTCTGTGGAGGATCAGGCGACACTTACTAAGCTTTTGTCGCCGCTGGTCTAAACGGCAGGTCGCAAATCGGCGCTTGTTACAGGCAGCCAGCGATTAGGCTTGTCCAAAACGGAGGCCCCAATGTCGAACGACCCGCTGCTGCAACCCTACACCCTGAAACATCTGACCCTGCGCAACCGGATCATGACGACCAGCCATGAACCGGCCTACCCAGAGGACGGGATGCCGAAGGACCGTTACCGGCTCTATCATCTGGAGCGGGCCAAGGCTGGCGTGGCGATGGTGATGACGGCGGGTTCTGCTGCGGTATCGAAGGACTCGCCACCCGTGTTCAATAACGTGTTGGCCTACAAGGACGAGGTGGTGCCGTGGATGCGGCGGATTGCCGACGACTGCCATGAGGCAGGGGCAGCGGTGATGATCCAGCTGACGCATCTGGGGCGGCGGACGCGGTGGGACAAGGGCGATTGGTTGCCGGTGCTGGCGGCGGGGCCGGGGCGGGAGCCGTCGCATCGGGCGTTTCCAAAGGTGATCGAGGATTGGGATATTGAGCGGGTGATTGGCGATTTCGCCGATGCTGCAGAGCGGATGAAGGAAGCGGGTCTCGATGGGGTCGAGTTTGAATGCTACGGGCATTTGCTGGATCAGTTCATGTCGCCCTTCACCAACGCATTGCCTGCGCCCTATGGCGGCAGTCTGGAAAACCGGGCGCGGTTTGCGATGGAGGTGCTGGGGGCGGTACGCAAACGGGTGGGGCCGACCTTTCTGTTGGGGATGCGCTATACGGCGGATGAGGCGGAACCGGGCGGGATCAGTGCCGATGACGGGGTGGCGATTGGGAAGATGTTTCGGGATTCGGGGCTGGTCGATTTTCTGAACATCATCAAGGGGCGCATCCATACTGACGCCGCGATGACCGATGTCATTCCGATCCATGGGATGAAATCGGCGCCTCACTTGGATTTTGCCGGGCGGATGAAGGCTGAGGTCGGGATGCCGACGTTTCATGCCGCACGCATTCCGGATGTGGCGACGGCGCGGCACGCAATAGCCTCGGGCCAGTTGGATATGGTGGGGATGACGCGGGCGCATATGGCCGACCCGCATATCGTGCAGAAAATCATTGAGGGGCGGGAGCATGACATCCGGCCCTGTGTCGGGGCGACCTACTGCCTTGACCGGATTTATCAGGGTGGCATGGCGCTGTGCATCCACAACCCTGCGACCGGGCGAGAGGAGATGATGCCGCATACGATCAAACCCGCCGCCACGCGCAGGCAGGTTGTGGTGGTGGGCGCGGGGCCAGCAGGGCTGGAGGCGGCGAGGGTGGCCGCGGAACGTGGGCATAAGGTCACGGTGTTTGAGGCAGCGGCTGAGGCTGGCGGTCAGGTGCGATTGCTGGCCAAGACCAAACGCCGGGCCGAGATGATCGGCATCATCGACTGGCGGATGGCGCAATGTGCGGCGCGGGGGGTGGAGTTCCGCTTCAACACCTGGGCCGAGCCGGAGGACATTCTGGCGCTGAACCCCGATGTGGTGATCGTGGCCACCGGGGGCATGGCACAGAAGGATATTCTGTCCGGTGGCAATGAGCTGACGGTTTCGGCTTGGGACATTCTTTCAGGTGATGTGAAACCAGGGCATAGCGTGCTCTTGTATGATGATGCGGGCGATCATACCGCGCTGCAAACGGCGCAGATGCTGGCAGAGGCTGGCGCGACGGTAGAGGTGATGACCCCTGACCGTACCTTCGCACCGGATGTCATGGCGATGAACCTTGTCCCCTATATGCGCGCCATCCAGGGCAAGGCGGTGACGTTCACGGTGACCTACCGCCTGACTTCGGTTGAACAGGACGGCAACAGGATCAAAGCCACCATCGACAGCGATTATGCCAAGCTGGGCATCACCCGGTATTTCGATCAGGTCGTGGTGAACCATGGCACGCTGCCGTTGGATGAGGTGTATTTTGCGCTGAAACCACACTCGGTGAACCTTGGTGCTACGGATTATGACGCGTTGATCGCCACGCAGCCACAGACATTGGCCGGCGGCCCTACAGGCTTTCAGCTTTTCCGCATCGGAGACTCGGTCGAAGCGCGAAACATCCATGCCGCGATTTACGACGCCTTAAGACTCCTCTCGGTTGTGTAAACGCCCAACTCTGCCTAAAATCTTGAGTTTTTCCCCTTGAAAATAATTTGGGTCCAAACTCCGCCGCCGATTTGACGCTTCGTTAACGGCCTAGTCACGCAATGATTACGCACACTGACGCATAGTTGCGACAACGACAGGAGGACCAGATGAGAGCGCCGCAGCTAGCCGAGGATGCCGTTCAGGTCGTGCTTTTGGCACGGTGCCGCCATGCCGCGATTGCTGCAGGCCCAGTGGCACAGTATTTTGGACTTTCACTACAAGAGGCCGAGCTTTTGTTGGAAAAGGGGCGCGGTGTGATCGCGTCACGGGTGCCCTTACAGGCCGTTCAACGGGCGATGCCCCTGTTGGCAGCAATTGGGGTTCGGATAGCTGTGCAAAGCCATGACGCTCCGCAACGGGTTGAGCGGTTCGACCTTTCGCTGCGTCTGCTGGAGGCCGGGGTGGCGGATGACGTCGTTACAGCCCTGCAACGCCTTGGTGTGAAGCAAACCATATCTGCCGCAGATTTTGCCGGGCCGTCAGGCTTGCTGCTGAGTGATCTGCCCGAAGGCCGGGCCTTGGTCTATGCGTCTGCCATGCGCAAACTGGTTGGTGTTCAGGCGACCCTCTGTGCCAGAACCGAGGCGCTGTACGATCTGTTTGCTCGGGCTGGCACCGGCAAGGATTTGGCACCGCTGCGCCGCCACCTGGGCATTCTTGGGTGCGGTGCTTTCGGTCCGGGCTCTGCGATTGGGGTCGGTCTTGACCACCACGTTCTGACCCATGTCCTAGCCCGCTTTCCGCAGTTTGGCCTTTACGCAGTCAATCAAGCCTTCCAGCGCTATGACCTGCGGCTGACAGGCCTTGGCGGTTTGTCTCCACATGAGTTGCAGGATTTTCTGTTCACCCGCGGTTTTGGCCCTGCCGAAGTGCGCGGTGCCCTTCAATCCAATCCGGGTCTGCGGGTTGAAACGGGTCTGTCGCGGACTGCGGCCCTGCAGTTCATGTCAGACTACGCGACCATTGGCCTTTCGGTCCTGGCTGAACTGATCGTCAGCTGAAGTTCCGGCCAGCATTGCGACCAACCGGACGGCTGGCGATTGTGGCAAGATGATGGAAAGCTTCTAAAATGCCAAAGGTTAAGCAGCCATTCACGCCGATACGCTAGGGTTGTCCTTGGGTGTGAATATGGGTGTGGGAATGGCAGGGCAAGCAAATGCCGCGCCAGTCATCATCAAGCGTAAGAAGGTCATAGTCGGGGGCGGCCACCACGGTGGGGCGTGGAAAGTTGCCTATGCTGACTTCGTGACGGCCATGATGGCCTTCTTTATGCTGATGTGGCTTTTGGGCGCGACGACGGAAAAGCAACGCAAGGGCATTGCGGACTACTTCAGTCCGACGATCCCGATCAATCGGGTATCCGGCGGTGGCAGTGGCGCCTTTGGCGGCGACTCGATCTTCAGTGAAAAGACCATGGCGCGCAACGGAACCGGCGAATCTGCTGCAACACCGGGGGACGCGCAAAAATCCGGCGATATCGGGGGCGATGCTGCGGGTCAGGAAGTGGCGGCGCAGGATGTCGACATGAAGCGTCTGCAAAGCAAGCTGGAGGGCAAAGGTGGGGAAAGCGCCACGATGCAAAGCCTTCTTGCCCATGTCGTCACCAAAGTGACCGACGAAGGTCTGGTCATCGAGATATTCGACATCGAGGGCTATCCACTTTTTGACGAGGACACGTCCAACCCGACGGCAACTTTGACAGGAATTTCGTCACTTTTGACAGATGTTCTTGGGCAGACAAAAAATCTGGTCGCCGTTGATGGTTATGTCCGGGCCTATCCGGTGATGATGGCGAACAATCCGTCATGGGATATTTCAGCAAGCAGGGCGCAGGTTGTACGTCAACTTATTGAAAACGCTGGGATGTCCACCAACCGTATCTCGCGTGTCAGTGGGCATGCCGACCGAAAGCCGGCAACCGCTGACCCGACCGCCAGCCGCAACAACCGGATTGAGGTCATCCTTTTGCGCAAGAACCGCTGACACTGCTTGGATTTTAAATGTTAGCCTAATCTTAAGTCGAAGGCGTCAGCTTGGCCTCATACAGGTCGAGCTGCAGAAAGGCGCTATCGATGACAATTTCCTCTTCGCTGAACGCGGGGGTGGCAGGGTTAACCGCGAATGCCAACCGTCTGGCTACTATATCAGACAACATCGCGAACTCATCCACTTATGGTTACAAAACCGCCCAAACCGACTTCTTTTCGGTTGTGGTGCATGGCGATCTCAGCACTGCCTATTCGGCGGGTGGTGTGCGATCCACCAGCTACCGGCTGATTGATCAGCATGGGCCGCTGATTGGAACCTCCAATGCCACAGACCTTGCCATCGACGGGCGTGGCTTCATGGCGGTGACCACAATCGACGCTGTCAACAGCGGGGTCCCTAATCTACCCATATCCCTCACCACGACCGGGTCGTTCAAGGCCGATGCCAATGGCATTCTGCGCAACTCGACCGGTCAGGTGCTGATGGGATGGCCGGCCAATCCCGATGGCAGTCTTGCCAACTATCCGCGCGACACGATGAAAGCGATGGAGCCTGTTCGGATGGACTCCAACCAATATGTGTCCAACCCAACCACCAAAATGACACTGGGCGCGAACCTCCCCGCCACCGCCACCCAAGCTGGAGCGGATGGCGCAACCCAGGAAATGTCGGTGCAATATACCGGCAACCTCGGCACGCAAGAGACGTTGCATTACATCTTTACCCCCTCGGTTCCTGCGGTGGGTTCGGCGGCAACCAACACCTGGGACATGACGATTTCCGACAGCGCCTCTGCCAATGCAATCATTGGCGAATACACGGTGACATTTGACAGCAGCCAAAGTTCCGGTGGCACGCTGGCTTCCGTCACCACGGTGTCAGGTGCCGACTATGACCCGTCAAGCGGCATCATCCCTCTGGCCGTCGGGGGCGGCAATGTTGACCTCAACATCGGCGCGATTGGTGTCACCGGCGGGATGACTCAGCTGTCGAGCGGCTTCGCCCCGATCGGCAAAGCCTCCAACGGCACCCCGGTTGCGCGCCTTGTCGGGGTGAATATCGACGACAACGGCTTTTTGCACGCCAACTATGACCAGGGCTTCTCCAAGGTCATCTACCAAATTCCGGTCGTCGATGTGCCCAACCCGGATGGCCTGACGTCGCAGTCAAACCAGACCTATCAGGTCTCTCAAAATTCCGGCCCCTTCTATTTGTGGAACTCGGGCGACGGTCCGACGGGCAAACTGGTCGGCTACTCGCAAGAACAGTCCACCACCGATGTGACGGCAGAGTTGACCAACCTGATCACAACACAGCGGGCCTATTCGTCCAACGTGAAGGTCATCCAGACCGTCGACGAAATGTTGCAGGAAACTGCCAACCTCAAACGATAGGAGGCCTAAGTGACACTTTCGAACGCCCTCTCCAGCGCCTTTTCAGGATTGACTGCCGCGTCCAGAGCGGCAGAGGTGGTCTCGTCAAACATCGCGAATGCGACAACGGCTGGCTATGCGCGTCGCGAAGTGCTGCTTCAATCCCAATCGACCTACCTAAACGGACAAGGCGTCCGCATCATCGGCGTCAGCCGAGATGTCAACCAGCCGCTGATCAGCGATCGGCGGCTGGCACAAGCCGATCAGGGCAATTCAGATACCTTGACGGCCTTCTATCAACGGATCGAAACGATTATGGGAACCCCAGATCAGACGGGTTCGCTCAGCGGTCGCGTGGCTGCCTTCAACTCTGCCTTGACAGAGGCGGCGTCCTACCCCGAATCCCAACCGAGGTTGGCGGCAGTTGCGGACACGGCGACCGCGTTGAGCGTTGGCATTGTGGCAATTGGTACGGAAATTCAGTCTGCACGCACGTCGGCCGACAACGAAATCGGGTCGGAGGTCACCCAACTCAACGATGCCTTGCAAAAGGCAAATGAGATTAACGTGCAGATCAGGCGCGGCTATGGACTCGGGCTTGATACGTCGGGATTGCAGGACCAACAGCAGGCTCTGGTCGACCAGATTGCCAAGATCGTGCCCCTGCGTCAGATGTTGCATGACGACGGATCGGTTTCGCTTTACTCGACGGGTGGCGCGGTTCTGGTGGACACCAAAGTGTCCGTCTTCGGTTTTTCGGCAACATTGGCGATCTCTCCGGCGATGACGGTGCAGTCTGGTGGCGTGTCCGGACTGACTTTGGACGGGAAAGCGATAAAGACATCAGGGGATTCCTCGACGATCCTCGGCGGAACCCTGGCCGCCAATTTTGCCGTGCGCGACGACCTGGGGGTGAAAGCGCAATCCCAAGTGGATGCGGTAGCGCGTGACCTTGTCGAAAGGTTTCAAGACAGTGGCATAGACACCTCGCGCGCGTCGGGTGACCCGGGTTTGTTCACGGACGGCGGCGCGGCCTTTGATCCTGCAAACGAGGTAGGACTGGCCCAGCGTCTCAGGCTCAATCCGGCTGTCGATCCGTCGCAGGGCGGTGCAGTCTGGCGACTGCGTGATGGTTTGGGAGCCACGACGCCGGGTAGTTCCGGCAACAACGCCCTGATCGTGGTTCTGAGTGGAGCGCTGAATGCAGAAAAGACCCCGGCCTCCGGGGGGTTCATGGCAGGAAACCGCAGCTTTTCAGTTCTGGCCAGTGATCTTCTGTCCAATACCGCAACGAACAAACTCGCGGCTCAAAGCCAATCGACTTACGCGTCGACCCTGCTCAATACCTATAGCTCGATGGAGGCGCAGGGGGCTGTCGACACCGACCACGAAATGCAATCTCTACTGCAAATCGAGCAGTCTTATACTGCCAACGCGAAGGTTATGAAAACCGTGAGCGACATGATGCAACAACTTCTGGATAGTATATAAAATGCCGATCTTCTCCGTGGGCGACATGGCGCAATCCCTGATCCTAAGCCGTCAGGGTGCCAGCCTCAAAACCGCGCTGCAACAGCTATCGACCGAGGTCACAACGGGTCTGACATCCGATCAGACGGCAAGGCTCAAGGGCAATTACGTGCCAATCGCAGGGATCGAGTCCAGCCTCTCGCAGCTTGCTGCGTATAGCTCGGTCACGTCCGAAACGCAGGTGATCACCAGCGCGATGCAGCAAGCCCTTGGCACGATCCGCGAGCAGTCCCTGGCGTTGAGCACCGCTTTGCTTGCTGGTTCAGCGAGCAACCCCATCGTGGGGGTGACGGCTCTGGGTGCCGATGCGGAACATCGATTGGAAACCGTCATGTCGGTGCTGAACACCAGAGTCGGCGGCCGATCGGTCTTTGCTGGCATCGCAACTGATCAATCCGCCGTTGCCAGTACCGACACCCTGATAACCACGCTTCAAGCGGCCGTGACGGCCTCCGGTGCCGTGTCGTCTGCGGATGTCCAAACCGCAGTGAACACCTGGTTTGACGACCCGGCCGGCTATGCTGCGACCATTTACCAGGGCGGCGATGTCTTGGGGGTTGTCCCGATTGGTCCGGGTCAGACCGCCCAAATCGACGTGACCGCCACAGATCCCGCCATCATTCAGACGCTGAAGGGTCTTGCTTTGGGTGCCCTTTTGTCGCGCGGCATCCTTGCAGGCAGTGATATCGCCCGCGCGGACATCGCCAAACGTGCCGGAGAAAGCCTTGCCAGTTCGCAGACGTCGATCGTAGACGTTGGCGCGCGTCTTGGCACAACCGAGGCCAATATTCAGAATGCAGCGACACGAAATGACGCCGAGAAAAGTGCGCTGGAGTTCGCGCGGCTGAACCTTTTGTCGGTCGATCCGATCGAAACGGCCGCCAAACTGCAACAGACCCAAGACCAGCTCCAAACAGTTTATACAGTCACCGCGCGGGCGTCGCGGCTTAGCCTGGTGAATTTCCTTTGAACTTCCGCGCCGCTCTTGTGGCTCTTGCCGTAATTCTCGCGGCCCCTGTCGATGCTCAATCCATCCGCATCAAGGACCTGGTGGAATTCGACGGCGTTCGGGGCAACGATCTTGTAGGGTACGGCCTGGTCGTTGGGCTGAATGGCACTGGTGACGGGTTGCGAAATTCGCCCTTCACATCCGAGATCATGTCCAACCTTCTGGAACGGTTGGGGGTCAACATCACGGGTGAACAGTTTCAGCCCAAGAACGTGGCCGCCGTCTTTGTGACGGGCAGTTTGCCACCCTTCTCGCGCGCCGGTGCACGTATTGATGTGACCGTGTCGGCTATTGGCGATGCGAAAAGCCTGCTCGGCGGTACCTTGGTGATGACCCCGCTGAACGGGGCCGACGGTCAAATCTATGCTGTCGCCCAAGGCACCATCATCGCCGGCGGGGTAAGTGCGGAAGGTCAGGGTGCCAAGGTCACCCAAGGGGTGCCAACGGCTGGAACAATCCCCTCGGGCGCACATGTCGAACGCGAAGTGCAGTTCGATTTCAGCAAGATGCATTCGGTCCGGCTGGCCCTCAGATCTCCCGATTTTACCACCGCATTGCGAATAGAGGGTGTCATCAATCAGGCTTTCGGCGGAAAGGTGGCACTGATGCTGGATTCTGGCACCGTTTCTTTGAACATTGACGCCACCCATATGGGCTCGCCCGCACATGTGTTGGCGCGACTTGAAGACCTCACGGTACAGCCACAGACCAGAGCTCGCGTTGTTGTTGACCAACGCAGCGGCACCATCGTGATGGATGATGACGTTCGCATCAGTCGCGTGGCGATCGCGCAGGGAAATCTAACTCTGCGGGTCGAGGAGCAGCCGCAAGTGTCGCAACCAAACCCCTTTGCTCAAGGCGAAACGATCACGGTTCCGCACACCAAGGCCGACATACAGAATGCGCCGGGCACTGGACTTGCTGAAATGAAGGGTGGCGCAAGTCTGTCTGAGGTGGTCGCAGGTTTGAACGCCTTGGGAGTTGCCCCGCATGACATGATTGACATCCTGAAAAGCATCAACGCAGCTGGAGCACTTCATGCCGAGTTTTTGGTGAACTGAAGCGTCCCAGGGGTCTGGACCTGTCGCGGTTCCGTTTCGGTCAGTTGCTCATGTTATGCGGCCCTTCTTTCGAACGCCACCGGGCTTTTCCAGCCCAAGGCTGAATGCCGACGGCGCGGGCTGAATTCCGACGACGCGGGTTGTAGAAGCCGTTGATATATTCGAAGAGGGCAACTTCGACCTCCCTGCGGGTCTGCCAGTTTCTGCGTCAGACCATTTCTGCCTTGAGGGATTTGAAATAGTGAGGAGGATTAGAAAACAGTCTGGGGGACTGTTTTCCCGACGTAAAGCGGCAGCCCTCGCCATTGGACTTGAACCAATGGCGTCCATGGCTCGATCATAACAGTTGC
>JBBRLL010000041.1:0-42316 GCA_038231395.1 Rhodobacterales bacterium | reverse complement strand
TTTTCCAGCTACAGATCGTCGCTTCCGCAAACAACCCGCCGCCGTCACCGCAACTTCCGCTTCGGTGAGCCGCTGTTTAGGCCCCAACTCCAAATTCAGCAAGTGAAAAAATGAACAACCGTCGCATTTTGTTCGTAAAGCGATAATGTATGTTTATTATCAGATAGTTAATTGACGCCAACATCATCAGTGGCCACAGAAAAAGTGGCCACTGAAAACGGCCTGTCGCGATCCTGATGCGAGGGAATCACGGGCAACACTGCGCGACCTGCCGGACCATCTGATCGGGCCACCTGATCGGGCCCATGCAGGTCCCGCAATGTTCCGGCAGAGTGGCGCACCACTTCGGCCACCCGCATCAGCTGTTTTGCCATCGGGCTGGTCTTGCGCCACACCATGCCGATTGACCGCGAGGGCTGCACCCCGGCAAAACGCACCACGGAAACCGCCGCAGAACGGGTTTCCACCGCCACAGCCATTTCCGGGATCAACGTCACGCCAATCCCGGCACCGACCATCTGCACCAAAGTGGACAGCGAGCTGCCGTCCAGCAACTCTCGTGGCAGGGCCGAATGCATGTTGCAGAACGACAGGGCCTGATCGCGGAAGCAATGGCCCTCTTCCAGCAGCAAAAGCCGCATCTCGCGCAGCATTTCACGGTTGGGAACCGGCTTGCCAGCATCCTCCCCCGGCCTGACCAAGACGAAATCTTCGGAAAACAGGGCAACCTCGGTCAGCGACGGCTCCGATACCGGCAGGGCGACAATGGCCGTATCCAGCCGCCCCTCTGCCAGTTCGAACAGCAGCTTCGGCGTCACTGTTTCGCGGACATGAATGTCCAGTTCCACATGGTCGCGAGTCAGATTACCGATGATCGTCGGCAAAAGGTAAGGTGCGATCGTCGGGATCACCCCGATCCGCAGCCGCCCGACCAGCCCATCATGCGACGCGCGCGCCAGATCGCCCAACTCTTCGACCGAGCGCAGGATGCCGCGCGCCCGAAGGGTGAACTCCTGGCCAAACGGGGTCAGCCGGACGTGCCGGGCGCTGCGTTCGAACAACACGGCACCCAACGCGGCCTCCAACTCTTTGATCTGCATCGACAAGGCGGGTTGGGTGATGGCGCAAGCCTCTGCCGCGTGCCCGAAATGGCCGTGCTGGGCCAAGGCCGCCACGTAACGCAGCTGTTTCAGCGTCAAATTGATCATAAATTTTCCTTATCGCGACAATCAGTAAATCCACCTTAAACTAATCGTCAAACTTTGATAGATCTCGCCCAGACCCGCGAGACAAAACCACAGTCGGAGGATTCCATGGACGGAAATGACACCACAGCCGCAGGCAAATGCCCGGTGATACACGGTGCAGGCAGCAGAACGACGGCCTCGGTCCGCGGCAATCGAGATTGGTGGCCGAACCAGCTGAACCTGCGCATCCTGCACCAGCACGGGGCGCAATCGAACCCGATGGGCGCGGGTTTCAACTATGCTGAGGCTTTCAAGTCATTGGACTTGGAGGCGGTCCGACAGGACCTTTACGCCCTGATGACGGACAGTCAGGCGTGGTGGCCCGCCGATTGGGGCCACTATGGCCCGCTGTTCATCCGCATGGCCTGGCACTCTGCCGGCACCTACCGCACCGGCGATGGCCGTGGCGGTGCAGGGTTTGGCACCCAACGCTTTGCGCCGCTGAACTCTTGGCCGGACAACGTCAACCTTGACAAGGCACGCAGGCTGTTGTGGCCGATCAAGGTGAAATATGGCAACGCGCTGTCCTGGGCTGACCTGATGGTCTTTGCGGGCAACTGCGCATTGGACTCGATGGGCTTCAAAACCTTCGGATTCGGCGGTGGCCGTGTCGACGTGTGGGAGCCGGGAGAGGACATCTACTGGGGCCGCGAGGACGTCTGGCTGGGCGATGCGCGCCACGAAGGCGACCGCCAGTTGGAAAGCCCGCTGGCTGCCGTGCAGATGGGTCTGATCTACGTGAACCCCGAGGGTCCGAATGGCATGCCTGATCCGGTGGCCTCGGGCCGCGACATTCGCGAAACCTTTGCCCGGATGGCGATGGACGACGAAGAAACCGTGGCGCTGACGGCGGGCGGTCATACGTTCGGCAAATCGCATGGCGCGGGCGATGCGGCTTTGGTCGGGCGAGAGCCGGAAGGTGTGGGTCTGGAACTTCAGGGCCTTGGCTGGAAGAACGCTTTCGGCTCCGGCGTTGGCATCCATGCGACAGGGTCGGGGATCGAGGGCGCTTGGAAGCCCAATCCGACCACATGGGATATGGGCTATTTCAAGGTCCTGTTCAAATATGACTGGGCTTTGGGCCGCAGCCCGGCAGGCGCGCAGCAATGGCATCCGGTCAATTGCGAAGCAGAGGACCTGGTGGTGGACGCCCACGACCCGTCCATCTCGCACCCGCCGATGATGACGACGGCGGATATGGCGATGAAGATGGACCCGATTTACGGCCCGATCTCCCGGCGATACCAAGACAACCCTGCTGCCTTTGCCGACGCCTTTGCCCGGGCGTGGTTCAAGCTGACCCACCGCGACATGGGTCCGAAAGTGCGGTATCTGGGCGCTTTGGTTCCGGCCGAGGATCTGATCTGGCAAGACCCGATCCCCGCCGCCACGGCTCCGCTGATTGATGCCGCCGATATCGCGACACTCAAGGCGCAAATCCTGGCCTCCGGTCTGACCACCGCGCAGCTGGTTGCGACCGCCTGGGCCTCGGCGTCAACGTTCCGTGGCTCTGACAAACGCGGCGGGGCCAACGGCGCGCGTATCCGGCTTGCGCCGCAAAAGGACTGGCCAGCCAACCAACCCGCCCAACTGGCCACAGTTCTGGCCAAGCTGGAGGCGATCCAGACCGCTTTCAACACGGGCTTCAACGCAGGCGCGAAACAGGTGTCGATGGCCGACCTGATCGTGTTGGGCGGCTCTGCGGCAGTTGAAGCCGCCGCCAAAGCCGCTGGCCACACCGTGACCGTCCCCTTCACGCCGGGCCGCACGGACGCCTCGCAAGCAGAAACCGACGTCCACTCTTTCACCTTCCTTGAGCCAACAGCGGAGGGTTTCCGCAATTACCTGAAGGCCACATACACCGTCTCTGCCGAAGAACTTCTGATCGACCGCGCTCAGCTTCTGACGCTGTCTGCGCCGGAAATGACCGCTTTGGTCGGCGGGTTGCGGGTGTTGGATACCAACGTTGATCAGGCGCAACACGGGGTTTTCACCAAACGGCCCGGGGTTTTGACCACCGACTTCTTCGTCAATCTGCTGGATATGGGCACTGTCTGGACCCCCGCCGGTGATACGTTCGAGGGGCGTGACCGCACGACTGGCGCTGCAAAGTGGACAGGCACCCGCGTTGATCTGGTGTTTGGCTCAAACTCGCAACTGCGGGCCATTGCCGAGGTTTATGCCTGTGCGGGCAACCAACAGGCTTTTGTGCAGGACTTTGTGGCGGCATGGACCAAGGTGATGAACCTTGACCGTTTCGACCTCGCCTGATCGACGCGGCACGGCTATACCTTGGGGGCGGCGCGTCACAGCGCCGCCCCCATATCATTCACCCCACAGTTTGAGGGCATCCGCCATGATCCGCCACGCCGCCCTGTTTCGCCTCACCCACGCCCAAGGCTCCGCCGAGGAGGCCGGGTTTCTGGATGCCCTAGCCGGATTGCGCGCGATCTCCAGCGTCAACGATTTTGAGGTTTCGCGTGAAATCAGCCAAAAAAACCCCTATGATTTTGCAGTTTCCATGCGTTTTACCGATCAAGTGGCGTATGACACCTATAACACCCACCCGCTTCACACGGCCTTTGTCCGCGACCGCTGGATCCCTGAGGTCGCCGATTTCATGGAGCATGACACGGTATCGCTTTAAGACCGGGCCGCTTCAAGACCGCAGGCTTCCAGCCAAAGCTTTGTCGCCCGACTTCTCTATGGTAGGTAACTGCATCAGAACCTGCGCCGCACAATCGCAACCGAAAAGGGCGATCTGACAAGATGTCGGACAAAGCCATTTCCCGCCGCTCCTTTGGCCAAAGCCTGACCCGGTTGGTGGCTTTTTGCACCTTGGGCGCCCAGACTGCCGTGGCCGGAACCGCGAAAGGGCCCTTACCAAAAATGAAGGCTGGCCTTTACCATTTTGCCAGCGCCCCCTTCCCTTATAAGGGAATCGAACCCAAGACCGGTGCGAAATTCCTTGATGTGTCGGACAATGGCAGACCCGGCCACACCGCCCCGCGCGGTGGCGTTTATTTCGAGGATCAGACCTATTCCGACAACCGCGTTCTGGTGGCTCTGCCCGGTGGCTTCGACCTAGGCAAAAAGGCGGCTATCGTGGTGTATTTCCACGGCAATCAGGCGACGTTGCAAAGGGATGTGATTGGCCGCCAGCGGGTTCTGGACCAGTTGCAGAACTCCAACATCAACGCGGTGCTGATTGCCCCGCAGTTCGCCTTTGACGCGCTGGATTCCAGCGCCGGCCGCTTCTGGCAGAATGACGGCTTTGCGCATTTCATGGCAGAGGCCGCTATCGCGCTGGCAGATCTGATCGGCGCGCAGAACACCCGGAACAAATTTGCCAAACTGCCGATCATCCTCGTGGCGTTCAGCGGCGGCTACAATCCGGCGGCCTATGCGGTCACAGTCGGTGGTGTGGCCAAACGCATGATGGGATTGGTGCTTCTGGATGCGATATATTCCGAAACCGACCGTTTCGTCGCCTGGATCAAGGCCAGCCGCCACGCGTTCTTCCTGTCAGCCTATTCGGAAGCGTCAGAGGAAGAAAACGCCGTTCTGGAACGCAAGCTGAGATCAGGGCGCATCGTCTATTCAACCGAGACGCCCAATCAGCTTCTGCCCGGTTCGATCAGTTTCGTGGCGACCCCGGGCGTGGAGCATGAAGACTATGTGACAAGGGCCTGGGTCGATGATCCGCTGACATGGGTGTTTGACCGCGTGCCCGGATTGGCCCGTTAGCATCAGGTCAGACGAAAAGCTGGCCGGTCGTCGCACCCGGCGCGTTTCGTTTGCATCACCAACACGTCGGACCCGGATCTGCGAACGATCGTTTGGTGGGACGGGACCTGACCCGACCCACCTTGACTTGGGCCTAGAGCGCGTCCAACTGCCGCAACGCTGCCTCTGGCAGAACCAAAGCCGCCGCCGCGATGTTGGCCCGCAGATGCGCGCGGGTGGAGGTGCCGGGGATCAGCAGCATGTTCGGACTGCGCTGCAACAGCCATGCCAAGGCCACTTGTTGGGCGGAAGCCCCCAGCGACTTGGCCACAGCCGACAAAACGTCGGACTGAATCGGGCTGAATCCTCCAAGCGGGAAATAGGGCACATAGGCGATGCCCTCCGCCGCGAGAGAGTCAATCATCGCGTCGTCGTGGCGGTGAACAAGGTTAAAGTGGTTCTGCACGCAGACCACGTCAGCAATCCCCCGCGCGCCCGTCAACTGCGCCATGGTCACCGTGCTCAGGCCGATATGAGCGATCATGCCCTCGTCCTGCATCCGCCGCATCGCTTGCATGGGCGGCGCAATGTCATCTTTCGGGCCGCTGATCCGCAGATTGACAATAGCCATTTGCGATAGACCAAGGCGGTCAAGATTATCCTCCACCGACTTGCGCAGGAAATCGGCGCTGAGGTCGTGGATCCAGCCACCTTTGTCATCGCGCCAAGCACCGATCTTGGTGACCAGTGTCAGGTTTTCGGCATAGGGGTGCAAAGCCTCGCGGATCAGGCGGTTGGTAACATGGGGACCGTAAAAGTCGCTGGTGTCGATGTGGTCTATGCCCAAGGCGATGGCCTCACGCAGCACGGCGCGGGCCTCATCAGGGTCTTTCGGCTCTCCAAAGACATGCGGGCCTGCAAGTTGCATGGCACCGAAGCCCATGCGGTTCACCGTGATCTGACTGCCGGGGAAGGTGAAGCGACCGGCGGTGGATGCTTGTGTCATAGGGAATCTCCTTTTGTTGAGCCAATGTAGCTGCATCCGCTTTCGGTTTGCCAGCGGTGCCTTGACCGACTGGCTGATTGAGCGTGAGGGAGAGGTTGTCAAAGTTGCCCTCCCTGCCCGGCTGGTGATCGCATGCTTACCGGTTCCGGCGATTGGTCAGCCGATTGACGGTCTTGGTCTGAACTTTACCTTCGGCTACTGGTCGCAACTGGCCGCAACTGGCTGGATCCGCATTTCGCCAGCGGCGCGTTGGTTCCGGTACTGCCAGATTGGTCGCCAACGTTTACCGGCCCGGACCTGTATTTTTCGAACCGGTTCATGCCCGCCCCGCTGCTCGCTTTTGTCGATATGATCACGCAAGAGCGGGATGCGGGCCAGTGAACAGGCGTTTTGCGCCGGATTGCGCGGCGTAACTGATGGTCGAAAGCAGCGGCGATCAAGCGCCTTTCGGATCGGTTTCGCCGGAACGTCGGAACCAACCCTCCGCAAAGCCTCGCTGGGATGCGCCGCCCGCGCGAATTTCAAGACCCCTCGCCGTGCAGGGATGCACAACCCAAAGGCTGGGCCGGGCAGTTGTGCAGGAGCCGGAATTAGCGGTAGTCGTTGGCTGACGCGCTTGACAATCAGCCCCTCAAAGGAAATCCGATGTCCGCCATTTCGCTTTTTGACCCGTTTATGATGGGTCCACATGCTTTGCAGAACCGCTTCATGATGAACCCGATGACGCGCTGCCGGGCCGATGCCGACGCGGTTCCGACCGCCATCATGGCGGAATATTACGGCCAGCGCGCCACGGCCGGACTGATCGTCACCGAAGGCACGGCTCCTTGTGGCAACGGGCGCGGCTATGCGCGAATTCCCGGCCTGTGGAACGCCGCTCAAGTTGCGGGATGGAAGCCGGTCACGGCGGCGGTGAAGGCCAAAGGCGGCGTGATCTTTGCGCAAATCATGCACACGGGGCGCGTCAGCCATCCGGGCAACATGCCCGCAGGTGCAAGGGTGCTGGCCCCTAGTGCGCTGGTCCTTGCCGGTCAGATGTACACCGACGGCCAAGGCATGCAGGATTATCCTATGCCCGAAGCGATGACCGAGGCTGATATTGCCCAAGCCAAGTCCGATTTCGTCAATGCCGCCCGCAATGCCGTGGCCGCAGGCTTTGACGGTATCGAACTGCACGCCGCCAACGGCTACCTGCTGGAGGAGTTTCTCAGCCCGGTGACCAACCAGCGCACTGATGCCTGGGGCGGCAGCGTGGCCAACCGCCTGCGGTTTGTGATCGAGGTGGCGCAAGCTTGTGTGGCGGCAATTGGCGGCGACAAAGTGGGGATCAGGATTTCGCCTTATGGCATGGCGGGCGGGATGCTGCCCTACCCAGAGCTTGACGAGACCTATCTGGCGCTGGCCAAGGCGATGGCCGATGCCGGGCTGGTTTACCTTCACATGGCGGACCACGCAGCGATGGGCAATCCGCCGATCCCGGAGGCGTTCCGCAATGCTCTGCGCAAGGCGTGGCCCCGCACGCTGATCATCGGGGGCAGTTTTGATCTGGCCCTGGCAGAAGCTGCGGTGAACGCAGGTCATACCGATCTGGCGGGCTTCGGGCGCATGTTCATCTCCAACCCCGATCTGGTGGCGCGGTTGGCGCATGGCACAGCTTTGACTGCGCCGAACATGGACACTTTCTACACGCCGGGTGCCGCCGGATATACTGACTACGGCGTCGCCGCCTGAACCCACGCGCAGCGCCCGTTCTGACAGTGGGGCGCTGCCAACCTTTGCATCCGAAGCGGAAAGAAGCCCGGCGCTAGCGCGGCACTTTTGCCAGATGCAACGTCTCGGTCAGGGCAGGCTTGCTGCCGATGATCACGCCGGAAATCGGGCGCCCTCGGCGCTTAAGGCGTAAGGCGCGGCACCGATTTCGGCAAAGGCGATCATCATGTCGCCCATGTCGCCTTGCGAGGCAAAAGCCTTGGCCACTATCTGTCGTTTGCCAAGCTTTCCCGGATTCAACGGGCGTAAGGATCGGTCAACGCCGGGATGACCTTGCCCGCACAGTCGCCAAACCCGATTGTGTAACCATCGCCCTGCGCCTTGCCGCGCAGGGTCAGGGTGTCATTGTCCTCGATGAAACTTCGGTTGCCGCCGGCGATGGCGAAGGGTTCCTTGCCACCCCACGACAGCTCCAACAGACTGCCCCGGCTGGTCTTGTCAGGACCAGAGATGGTGCCGGACCCCAGCAAATCGCCGGCAGTCATCGGACAGCCAGAGGTCGTATGATGCGCCAGTTGTTGCGCTGCGGAGTAATACATCTGCGCATAATTCGTCCGGCTGATCACGGTTTCCGGGCCATCCTGCGGCGCAAGGCAAACCTCCAGCGCGATGTCATAGAGCATGGGCCCCGGCTCTTGCAGATACGGCAGCAAAGGTACCTCACGTGGTGGAGTGGGCACCCGGAACGGCTCCAACGCCGCTTTCATCACCACCCATGGGCTGATCGTGGTGGCGGTGGCCTTGGCCTGAAACGGCCCCAAAGGCTGGTATTCCCAAGCCTGAATGTCACGCGCCGACCAATCGTTGAGCAGCACATAACCGAAGATCATCGCATCGGCCTCGGCCACCGTCACCGGCCCGACAGAGGGCGCCCCGACCACCGCCCCCATCTCCAGCTCCATGTCAAACCGGCGTGAGGGTTGAAAGGCGGGCACCGCCTGCCCCTCACCCTTGACCTGCCCCCACGGCCTGCGCACTTCGGTGCCCGAAACCACAACCGATGACGCCCGCCCGTTATAGCCGATCGGCATATGCAGCCAATTCGGCGGCAAGGCATTTTCAACGCCGCGAAACATGGTGCCGACGTTGGTTGCGTGATGGCGTCCGGCATAGAAATCGGTGTATTCCGACAGGAGGAAGGGCATGTGCAAAACCACGTCCTTCAGGGCCACCAGATGATCCTCCACCAAGAACCGCTTGCTGGCTCCGGCCTTCAAAAGCCCGGTGACCTGCGCCCGCAAACTGGCCCAGACCGCGGGCCCCTCCTCCATCAGCGCATTCCAGAACGGCACGTCCAGAAGCGGCCCACCGTCCAGCACCAACAGGCCCTCGGCCTCCAGCGCCGTGACATCCAGCACCATATCGCCAATCGCTATGCAGCAACGCGGCTCCTCCTCCCCCACCGAGAACACCCCGCAAGGCAGGTTGTTCAACGGGAAGGCGCAGGTGGCAGAGTTTGCAGACTCCACCCAGCTTTTCATCAGGGCCATGGTCGTCTCTTTCATAAACGGTCAACTATCCCGGGTGCGCAAAGGCTGACCCCGGCTTCGCCCGCTTGACCTACTTCAAGCCGGGGGTGCCGTCGAACTTCTTTTCAAGACTGGCCCAGCAGTCGATGTAATCGTCCTGCAACGGTGCTGCCGTGGCCGCCCATTCGGTCAGATGCTGCGGAAAGCGGGTTTCAAACATGAAACTCATCGTCTCTTCCAGCTTTTCGGCCTTCAAAACGGCATTGGAGGCGCCTTCGAAGGCGTTGCGATCCGGCCCATGCGGCAACATGCAATTGTGCAAGGACATGCCACCGGGCACAAATCCCTTGGGTTTGGCGTCATAGATGCCGTAAATGTTGCCCATCAGTTCGGACATGACGTTCTTGTGGTACCATGGCGGGCGAAAGCTGTTCTCTGCCACCAACCACCGCTCGCGAAACAGCACGAAGTCGATGTTCGCCGTCCCCTCCAACCCGGAAGGTGCCGTCAACACGGTGAAAATCGACGGGTCCGGATGATCAAACAAGATCGCGCCGACCGGAGAATAGGTCCGCAGATCGTATTTATACGGGCCATAATTGCCATGCCACGCCACCACGTCCAACGGGCTGTGGCCAATTTTTGTGCGGTGAAACTGGCCGCACCACTTCAGGATGACCGAGGATGCCACCTCGCGATCCTCAAACGCCGCAACTGGCGTTTTGAAATCCCGCGGGTTGGCGAGACAATTCGCGCCGATTGGCCCGCGGTTGGGCAGGGTGAACGGCGGGCCATAATTCTCGCAGACAAAACCACGGCACGGGCCTTCCAGCACCTCCACCCGGTAGACCAGCCCGCGCGGCAGCACGGCAATCTCTTTCGGCTCCAGATCCAGCACGCCAAGTTCGGTGCAAAACCGCAAGCGGCCTTCCTGCGGCACCACCAGCACCTCCCCATCGGCCGAATAGAAGTACTCGTCCTGCATCGACGCGGTCACAAGGTAGACATGGCTTGCCATACCGGTTTGCGTGTTCACATCCCCCGCTGTGGTGACCGTGCGCATTCCGGTGACCCAGGTCAGCGCCTCGGTCCCATGTGGCACGGGGTCCCAGCGGTATTGCCCCAGGCTGATCACATCGGCCAGCACATGGGGCGCGGTTTTCCAAGCCGGCACGTCAATCTTGTCAAACCGTGTCGTATGCTTGACCGAGGGTCTGATGCGGTAGCACCACGTCCGCTCCGGATGCGGTTTGGTGAAGGCGGAGCCTGAAAGCTGCTCGGCATAAAGCCCATAGTTGCACTTTTGTGGTGAGTTCTGACCTTGTGGCAGGGCACCCGGCAAGGCCTCGGTCTCAAAATCGTTCCCGAAGCCGGGCATATAGCCGGGATGGGTGCCGACATAAGATGTGGCACGGGTCAGGGTGGATTGGGTTGTCACGGAAATCTCCGCACGGGCGACAGGGGTACTGCCTGCGTCATTAGTTGCATATGCAACCATGTCAAGCTAAAGCTGCGCCAACAGCCAAAGGAACGCGCCATGACGGACGACATCATCCTGCATGACTACTGGCGCTCCTCTGCCGCCTATCGGCTGCGCATCGGGCTGAACCTGCTGGGCCTGCCCTATAAAAGCCATCCGGTTGACCTTGGGGCCGGCGAACAAATTGCCCCAGCCAACTTGTCGCGCAATCCGCAAGGACTGGTGCCGACGCTGGAGATTGACGGCGCAACCCTGACCCAAACCCTCGCCATTCTGGAATATCTGGACGAGGTGCACGCTGCGGGCTTCCTGCCCAAAGACCCCATTGGTCGCGCCAAAGTTCGCGCCCTGTCCTATGCGGTGGCGATGGAGACAAGTCCGATCTGCAACCTGCGCGTCGCCCGCCATGCTGTGGCCCAATCCGGCGGATCACTCAAGACTGAGGCGTGGATGGGTCATTTCATCACGCTGGGCCTGTCCGGGTTGGAGGCGATGCTGCGGCCCAACTCGCCCTACTGCTACGGAGACCAGATCACCATGGCCGACATCTGTCTGGTGCCTCAGATCTACAACGCCCGCCGTTGGCGTGTTGACCTGGCGGCTTTCCCAACGATTTCCGCCATCTCGTCCCGGCTTGAGGCGATCCCGGCCATCGCCGCCGCGCATCCTGACCGCGCCAAACCCGCTACGTGAAAGCTTTCGGTAAATAGCCCGCATTGCGGACCCCTGCGCGTGTACCTGGCCACCTGAAACGCACTGGGCAACAAGGACCCGACCAGACCCATGGCAGATGACCAGCACACGCCCCAGCCTGAGTTCGACCTTGAAACCTTCCTGCCCTACTTGCTCAATCAGGCGGCAGAGTCGACGTCAAGGTCGTTCCAAGCCAGGTATAAAACCACTTACGGCATGACGCGAACCCAATGGCGCGTTCTGGCCAACCTTGGCAAATTCGGCGCCATGACCGCCCGCAACATTTGCACGGTTTCTCATATGGAAAAGACCAAAGTCAGCCGCGCAGTGGCCGCAATGGAGGCTGAAACCCTGCTGACCCGCGAAACCAGCCCAGCCGACCGCCGGGCCGAGGTCTTGTCGCTGACCGACCTTGGACGCAACGTGTATCAAGATCTCGGCAGCCTTGCGCGCGCCTATGACGAAAGCTTGCGGGACGCCTTGGGCGCCGACCTGTCCATCAAACTCACCGCATTGCTGCGGCAACTGATGGCCGTGGACACTGGCGCGTTACACAACGAAGGCGACAGCTGAAAGCGGTTTGTAGGATTTGGTGGAGCAAAGGGGGATCGAACCCCTGACCTTATCATTGCGAACGATACGCTCTCCCAACTGAGCTATTGCCCCATTCCTTTGCCGGAAAGCGGTCTTTGGGGGACCGTTTACATCCTGTTTTCCGAGTCGCAGCAAAGGGTTCACCAGCTTCACAGGATGCAAAATTTGGTAGCCTAAGCGTGGGTCAGGCGCAAGTCTTTGGAAGCGACCTCCCCTGCCTTGGCTGCGTCGCAGAAGCCTCCCGCCGTCGCACCGTTTAAGGGGTGCAGAGGCTGAAGGGTTTGCGTCAGGTCGCCGAATGGCCCCGGCTGTTGCGGAAACCCAAACCTCGCGGCTCAGGGGATCATCGACTGCGCGGCCCAGCACTGCGCCTGACCTTTGCAGGCGGCATTGGCCAGCACCGCGTCGTGCAAGGCCTTTTTCATTTCAGGCGACAGGGTCGCGGCGATATTGTGCAATTCGTAGGGGTCTTTGGCCAGATCATAGTAACCGACCACGCCCGACTTGTCCTGATACTCCACATACATCGCCCCCGGCAGCCGCAGTGCCACATAGTCTGGCGGGTTGCCCGAGCTCTTTTCCGGCTTGTCGGGGTTGTTGGATGTCTTGCCATCGTCGTGCCTATGCTCGACAAAAGCGATCGAGCGCCACGGCTCCGCATCGTCGCCCCGCAACAGACCGGCCAGCGAATGACCATCCGTGTTGGGGTTGGCAGGCGATCCCGCCCACTCGGCAAAGGTCGAATAGAAGTCGATGTTCATCGCCGTCTTGTCGATGGTCTTGCCGGCCGCAATCCCCGGCCCAACAACCACAAGCGGCACATGGATATCGGTGTCGAACGGCGTCATCTTGCCAGAGCGCAGGTTATATTCGCCCATGTGATAGCCGTTGTCCGAGGTGAAGATGACATAGGTCCGATCTGCGACGCCTGCATCGGTCAGCGACTTGCGAATGGCACCGATCATGTCGTCAATGCCCTTGTCAGAGCGGACACGATCAAGCCAATCCGCAGACATCTTGGTCTCGCTTTTCTTGTCCAGCGCCGGAATTTGGGTCAGCCAGGCGGGCGCGTTGGCATCTGGTACCGCACCATAGGCCGGGGTTTTCGGATAGGTCAGGTCTGAAAACGATGAGGCATAGCGTTTTGGCGGAACATAGGGAGAGTGCGGCGAAAAGGTTGCCAGTTCCAGGAAAAACGGTTCGGACGCGGATGCCTTCACATAGTCCTGACCCAGTTGCGAAAGTTCATCTGTCAGGTGCAGCGGAGATTTGACCAACCGGCCCGAATGGTTCAGCACATAGTTGAAGTTCGGATACCCGTTGTCGGCCACGGCCCACTCGCTCCAGCCCTTGGCGACGCCGTCGGAGTCAGCGTGATAGCCGTTCAGATATTTTCCCATCATCCCGGTTGCATAAGCGGCCGCATGCAGCGTCAGCGCAAAGCTTTTCCCGTCATCCCCAGCCGTCATGAAGGCACCATACCCGCCGTTCGGGGGGTTATTGGTGAAAACCTGGGAATTGTGCGGCACCAACCCGGTGAAGATCGAGGTCCGCGACGGGCAGCACAGCGAGTCCGTGACGAAGTAATTGCTGAATGTGGCACCATCCTTCATCAACTGCGCCAGATTGGGCATCGTGGTTTGCAGGATATTCTGATCCTTGGAGATCAGGTCGAGTGAAAAGTCATCGACAAGAATCATCACGATATTCGGCGGCAGCGGCTTGCCCGCAGGCATCGCCATGGCGGCCACCGGCATTGCACCGGCGGCAGGTACACCCCCTGCCGGGATATCGGCCTTGGCCACCTTGGGGGCACTGCGCTTGTCGATGCACTGCTGAACAACCGACTGGTCAACCGTGGGCAACTTGCCAATTCCGCCCTGCCCTTTCAGGATGGGCGCAAGGCAATCGGCGTTGATCCCATTGCCGGATGTGCCCGCCTTTTGCTGAAAACCAGCATTTTTGCAGGCTTTGACAATGGTTTCGCAAGGACCCTTGGCAAAGGCAGGTGCGGCACCAAAGCCCGCCACCACGCCTAGCGCCAATGCAGACGCCAAAACAACGGCTTCAAAGGTACGACGAATCATGATCACTCCATGGGCAAGCGCGGGGTCGAACGGTGGCATTAGTGGCGGTTTAAGCACCAATCGACCTGGCCGACACTAACAATGCGGTGATCCGGCAGCGCTGGTCGCATATGTTGGCGGGAAACTGCCGGGGAGAGAAACTACGCCCAAAATTGAAGCATAAATTCGGAAAGCTGACCCAAAGGCCCACGTTTCATTTTGGTCGGGACACATGCGCCAGAACCGTCGCCCAGCCCGGAAAGGCTCAAGGTTTCGCGCAGAACGGGTATGGGCAGCACAGGTATTGATGGATGTCACGCGTTCTATCGCAGCCGCCGGGTTCGAGATCCAGATCCGGATCGGCGAAAGGATTCATCGACTTGGCCAATGGGGCGATCCGCCGCGCGGACGCTCCGGAAGTCCAAAGGGCATCGGGGCTCGCGGCAAGGATCAGAGTTTTCACAGGCCTCTCCACTGCTGATTAGATGCACGTCGGCGACGGTTCTCCAGCAAGATCAACCGACCTCGCGGAAGCCGGATATCGATTCAAGCGCACACCTTCAATCTTCACCAAAGGTTGCAAACTATCTTCGTGAAACCCGGTGAGGTAAATCAGACCCATCGCTCGGCTTCAGCCTTTCGAATGCTGCCGCGCCAGCATCGCCGCTTCAACCCGGTTGCGGACTTGCAATTTTTGCAGGATCGACGTCATGTAGTGCTTGACGGTTTTCTCCTGCAAATCCAAAGCCTCACCCACTTCGCGGTTCGATTTACCCTGCGCCACCAGTTTCAGAATGTCTTCCTCGCGCTTGGACAAATCGTCCAGCAGGTTGGCGGGCGCGGCCTGACCGCGCGGGCGGCGCATGGCGACCAGCAGCCTGCCAGCCAACCCCGGCGAGACATAGGAACGCCCCGCCGCCAGTTCGCGCACAAGGTCCGCAAGCTCCTCTGCACCCACGCCCTTAAGAATGTATCCCAGAGCCCCCAGCTTCAACGCCTGCATCAGATCGTCGTCCAGTTCCGAGGCGGTCAGCATGGCGACCTTGGGCGGGCTTTCCATCTGCATGATCTGGGCCAAAGCTGCAATGCCACCACCCTTGGGCATCGAGATATCCAAAAGCACGACATCGGGCTTTTCGCGCGCCACCACAATCGCCGCCTCTTCGCCGTCCTTAGCCACACCGACAATGTCGATGCCGCCGGCGTCCACAAGGCTGCGCACCAGTCCATCACGGTAAATCGGGTGATCGTCGGCCAAAACCAGACGGATAGGGTCAGTCATTCCAAACTCCTCAAATCCAGAACCACGATCAACTCGCTGCCCTGCCGCCCATCCCGCCGGTTGCGCAAAGACAGAGTGCCGCCAAGGCTTTCCACCCGCCCGGCAAGACCTGCAAGACCCAGACCAAACGCGGCCTCGGTTTCCAGCCCCAAAACACCAGACCCCGAAACTCCCGGCCCGCCGTCACGGACCGAGATGATCAGGCTGTCCTCTTCTTGCACCACCAACACCTCTTGCGCCACCCCGCCACCATGTCGCCACGCATTGGTCAGCCCCTCTTGCACCACCCGACCTATGCAGATTTTCACGGCAACCGGCAGATCACGGTCGGCTGGCATGGTATTGGTCACCCTCACCTCGCTTTGGGTGCGGGCCGAATGAGCGTCCACCAGCCGCTGGATCGCGTCTGGAAAGGCCTGCCGCTCAATATCCGGCAAAGAAACCCCGCGCGAGATATTGCGGATTTCGGCCATCGCCTCGCGCACCGCCTTTTCGATGCCGTCAATCTCGGCCTGCGCCTTGGCGCTGGTGGCCTCGCGCCGCAAAGCGTCCAGCCGCAAGGCCGCGAACCCCATCAGTTGCGCTGGCCCGTCGTGCAAATCCGCCCCAATGCGCCGCAAGCCCTGATCGTTCAGTTGCGAAAACCGCGCCGCAGCACCTTGCACCTTCAAACGCAGGGAGACATTGCGCGAGGCCATTTCGCCCAAGTCCACCATCTGCCGGTCAATGATCCGGCTGCCGCGCAGGACAATGGCAAACAAGATACCACCAAGCGCCGTCATCACCAGAAACACCGCCAGCCAACTGGTCATCCGGGCCTTGGACAGGTCGGTCTTCAACTGTTCAGCGTTCTCGTAAAACTCGGCGATGGCAATGACATCACCAGACTGCCTGGCCCGGATCGGCGCGTAAATCTGCAACAGCGGCACGCCCAAAGCTTGCTCGTCACGGTTTTCGATCTCGTCCAGTTTGTCAAAAATGGCCACAACCTGCCCGCCCCAGGCTTGCCTGATATCCTCGCTGCCCGGAAAAACCTTGCCAACAATGGCCGCGTCGGAGGAGGCCAGAACCTTGGCCTCCCTGCTCCATATCTTGAAGTTGACAACGCGGCGGCCCAGAGGCGTGTTGTGCAACAGACGTGAAATGGCCGCCTGATTATCCGGCGCAAGGTGATCCGCCGTCGCAAGGTCTTGAATCAACGGCGCAATGAAGCTTTCCATGTAAAGGGCGGTGGCGTTGGCGGTATTGCGCACCACGACATCTTCGATCCGGCCCGAGACGAAATACCCAACCGCCAATGCCGCAAGCAACATGACCAGCCCGCCTGCCAAGCCAAACTGCGCCGCCAACGACAGTTCAGACCAAGCGCTGCGTGGCTTTTCGGTGACGATCATCTGAACCCTCTCAACTCAACCCCAACCAGGCAGCTCCTCCGCAGGCCAAAGCGCCCGCCAACGTCGCAAACACCACAGAGCGCCGCCAAGCATAGGCCAGACCCACGCCAAGTACCCCCACCAAGGCGCGCCCTTCCTGAGCCAAGGTGCCGTGCAGCAAGGGCAGCATTTCGGCCACAAACAGGGTCGCAATCGCCGCAGGTCCGGTTGCCGCCAGAAACCGGGCCAGAAAGCCATTGGGTTGCATGTCGCGCAGGTTGGCGCGCAGCGGCAGAAACCGCCACAGATAGGTCAGAACCCCGGCAATCAAAGCGATTTCCAGCACCTCAGCCCGCATCGGACAGCCTCCGCATCGGCAAAGACACGCCGGCAACCGCCCCGGCGATCATGCCTGCAAACAACCCCGCCGTTCCGGAAAACCACCACGTCGCAGCCACTGTGGCAAGGCCCGCAATCGCTATGACCGGCACCTGCGCGCCATGAAGGATCGACATAAGCAGCGCCAGAAACAAGGCTGGCAGCATGAAATCCAAACCCGCGCTGAGTGCGGGCCAGCCGTCCAGCGCGCCGCCACCCGCCCAAGCCCCGGCAGCCGTGCCCGCAAGCCAGGAGCCATAGGCGCAAAACCCCAAGGTTACCATGAAGCCTTCCGAAAACCTTTGCCCCTTGGCCAATGCCCCCAGTGCCGCCGCAAACACTTCATCGGTCAGACTGAACGCCCAGATCCAACCGAAACGTCGCGCCGCGTCGGGCCCGGCCTTTTGCAGCAAGGTCGGCCCGTACAACACATGACGCAGGTTCATCGCGGCCAGGGTCAGCCCTGCCACGACGACAGGCGCGCCGCCGGCAACCAGGGCAATCGCCAGAAACTGCGCCGCTCCGGCAAAGACAATCAGCGACAGCGCAAAGGCTTCGGTCCCGGAAAGCCCGTTCCTTGTGGCCGACACGCCAAACGAAAAGGCAATGGGGAAATACCCCAAAACCAAGGGCAATGCCGCCTGAAAGCCCGCTACAACAGGTGATTTCCCGGTCCTCATTCCCAAGCGGTATCGACCGACCCGGTTCTCTGTCAAGCACAGGTCTGATCGTATCCTTTGGCACGCTCCCATTTCATTTCCGAACAATTATTCTGAAGGCCGCGCAACCCTCTGGCACCAACCCGGCATCCCATTGCATTCTTTCCGCTTGCCAAGGCAAAGCCAGCCCGCTTACCCTCCACCCGTCAGGTTCGGGAGAATCCAGTCCCGTGCTGGTGCCGAAGGAGCAACCGCCCCGGTAAACTCTCAGGCGCAAGGACCGTCCTGACAACGGAACTCTGAAGAGTGGCTTTGCAGCCCGCCGAAGGGATAATGATCTCAGGCGCCCGGTTTCGGGTAAAGACAGAGGGGGCATCGGTGGCAGGGATTGGCTTGCCTTGATCGGTGCCGGTATGTGCGTGATCCGGCGAAGGAAAGGGAAGCTCGGCATGTCCGAAGAACTTCTGCGTCTGGAATTGCATGATCTGCATGTGGCCTTGGGCGCGCGCATGGTTCCTTTCGCCGGCTATGACATGCCGGTGCAATATCCGGCTGGCGTGCTGAAAGAACACCTGCACACCCGCGCTGCGGCGGGGCTGTTCGATGTCAGCCACATGGGTCAGGTGATCTTGCGGCCCAAGAAAAGCCTTGCCGATCTGGCGCTTGGCTTTGAAGAACTGGTGCCGGTCGACGCGCTGGACCTTGCCGTTGGCCGCCAGCGCTATGGCATGTTCACTGATGCCGAAGGTGGCATTCTGGACGATCTGATGTTCGCCAATCGCGGCGATCACCTGTTTGTCGTGGTCAACGCCTCCTGCAAAGCCGCCGACATCGCCCATATGAAAGCCAATCTGGCTGCGGTGGCCGAAGTGATTCCAGTGACCGACCGCGCCCTTCTGGCCTTGCAGGGACCGCAAGCAGAGGCTGTGTTGGCCCGCCTTGTCCCGCAAGCCGCCCGGATGCGGTTCATGGATATGGAATTTCTGGACTGGAACGGCGTGCAACTTTGGGTGTCACGGTCTGGCTACACAGGCGAGGATGGCTTTGAAATCTCGATCCCGAACACCCGCGCCCAGGCTTTTGCCGAAAGCCTGCTGCTTGAACCCGAAGTTCAGCCGGTTGGCCTTGGCGCACGTGACAGTCTGCGGCTGGAGGCGGGGCTGTGCCTTTACGGCCATGATATCGACCGCACCACCTCTCCCATCGAAGGCAATCTGGCTTGGTCTATCCCCAAAGCGCGGCGGACTGGCGAACGCTCCGGCGGCTTTCCCGGCGCGTCTCGCATCCTGCACGAACTGGCATCGGGCCCGGATCGCCTGCGGGTTGGCCTGTTCCCGCAAGGCCGCGCCCCGATGCGCGAAGGAACGGAACTTTACGCAGGTACGGACCGCGTTGGCCACATCACGTCGGGCGGCTATGGCCCCTCGGTCGCAGGGCCTGTCGCCATGGGATATGTTACGGCGCAGCATGCCAATGTCGGCACCAGGCTTGAGGCAGAGTTGCGCGGCAAGCGTCTGCCCGTTACCGTCTGCCCACTGCCCTTCCACCCCACTTCCTACAAACGCTGAGGATTTGCGATGAAGTATACCAAAGATCACGAATGGCTGCGCGTCGAGGGCGAGTTTGTCGTCGTCGGCATCACCGAACATGCCGCAAGCCAGTTGGGCGATGTGGTGTTCGTTGAGTTGCCGGAAATAGAAACCATGGTCGCCGAGGGTGACGAGGTTTGCGTCATCGAAAGCGTCAAAGCAGCGTCAGACATCCTTGCCCCGGTGGATGGCGAGATTGTCGCCGTCAACGAGGCACTGGTCGACAACCCGGCTTTGGTCAACGAAGACCCGACCGGCGCCGCGTGGTTCTTCAAGCTGAAGCTGGACGACATGAGCGTTCTGGACGCTTTCATGGACGAAGACGAATACAACGATCTGATCGGATGACGTCAGGTCCCCGAATTTCCTGCGAAAATTCCCAGAATGCCACCGCAGGAGTTTCTGAATTTTCGCAGAAAATTCGTGGCCTTGGCGGATTTTTACCCGGAGAATGCGATGACCTTCACCCCCATCGACTATAACCCCTACGACTTCGCCAACCGCCGTCACATCGGCCCCTCGCCCGAGGAGATGGTGCTGATGTTGCAGGCAGTGGGGACGGCCAGCCTTGACAGTCTGATTGATGAAACCGTGCCCCACTCCATCCGGCAGCGGGTGCCTTTGGGCTGGGCGCCCTTGTCGGAGCAAGACCTGTTGGCGCGGATGCTTGCGGTGGCGTCCCGCAACAAGGTGATGACCAGCCTGATCGGCCAAGGCTACTACGGCACCGTCACGCCTCCGGCAATCCAACGCAATATCCTTGAAAATCCGGCGTGGTACACTGCTTACACACCATACCAGCCCGAAATCGCCCAAGGTCGGCTGGAGGCTTTGCTGAACTTTCAGACCATGGTCGCCGACCTGACGGGCATGGATATTGCCAACGCCAGCCTTCTGGATGAAGCGACGGCCGCCGCCGAAGCCATGACCATGGCCGAACGGTGTGCCAAATCCAAAGCCCGTGCCTTTTTTGTCGATGAAAACTGCCATCCCCAGACCATCGGCGTGATCCAGACCCGCGCTTTGCCATTGGACATCGCGGTGATCGTCGGCGCGCCCGAGGCTTTGGAGCCCGCCAAGGTCTTTGGGGCAATCTTCCAATATCCCGGCACTTTCGGCCATGTCCGCGACTTCACAGCAGAAATTGCGGCCTTGCATGCCGTGGGCGCGATTGCGGTGGTGGCCACCGACCTCTTGGCCCTGACCATGCTGAAAGACCCCGGAGCGATGCAGGCTGACATTGCGGTGGGGTCAAGCCAGCGTTTTGGGGTGCCAATCGGCTACGGCGGCCCGCATGCCGCGTTTTTCGCCTGCAAGGATGCGCTGAAACGGCAAATGCCGGGGCGGATCGTCGGCGTCTCGATCGACGCCCGCGGCAACAAAGCCTACCGGCTGGCCCTGCAAACGCGCGAACAGCATATCCGGCGCGAAAAGGCCACTTCCAACGTCTGCACCGCGCAGGCTTTGCTCGCCGTCATGGCCTCGATGTATGCGGTTTTCCATGGGCCAAAAGGTCTGCGGGCCATTGGCGAACGGGTGCATTTCATGGCCAACCGTCTGGCCCGGGCTTTGCGCGCAGCCGGTGCCAAGGTGCAGCCAAAGGCCTTCTTTGACACGATCACGGTTGAGGTTGGCGTGGGCCAGGCCGGGATTTTGGCGGCCGCGCGGGCCGAAGGGCTGAACTTCCGCAAGATCGGGCTGGACCGGGTCGGGATCAGCCTGGACGAGACTTGCGATGAAAGGGTGCTGATCCGCGTTCTACGCGCCTTTGGCATCGAGGGCGTCCCACCCCACCGTGCGCAATTATCCTTTCCTGAGGCCATGTTGCGCACCTCCGCCTACCTGACCCATCCGATCTTTCACATGAACCGGGCCGAGTCCGAGATGATGCGCTACATGCGCCGCCTTTCTGACCGCGATCTGGCGCTGGACCGGACGATGATCCCGCTCGGCTCTTGCACGATGAAGCTGAATGCGGCGGCCGAAATGTTCGCAATCACCTGGCCGGAGTTTGCCAATATCCACCCCTTTGTGCCGCAGGATCAAGCCCTTGGCTATCACGAGGCCATCACGGATCTGACGGAAAAGCTGTGCGAGATTACCGGCTATGACGCTTTTTCGATGCAGCCCAATTCCGGCGCGCAGGGCGAATATGCCGGTCTGATGACGATTCTGGCCTATCACCGGGCGCGCGGGGATCATCACCGCAAGGTGTGCCTGATCCCAACCTCTGCCCACGGCACCAATCCAGCCTCTGCACAGATGGCGGGGATGACGGTGGTCGTGGTCAGATCCGCGCCCAACGGTGACGTCGATCTGGAAGATTTCAGGGCCAAGGCGGTGGAAGCGGGTGAGAACCTTGCGGCCTGCATGATCACCTACCCGTCAACCCATGGTGTGTTTGAGGAGACGATCCGCGATATCTGCAAGATCACCCATGAATTTGGCGGTCAGGTCTATCTGGACGGCGCGAACATGAATGCTTTGGTGGGGTTGGTGAAGCCGGGGGAAATCGGCTCTGATGTGTCCCACCTCAACCTGCACAAGACCTTCGCCATTCCGCATGGCGGTGGCGGGCCGGGGATGGGGCCGATCGGGGTCAAAGCGCACCTGACCGCCTATTTGCCGGGGCATCCGCACACCGGCGGCGATGGCGCGGTCAGTGCCGCACCCTTCGGAAGCGCCTCTATCTTGCTGATTTCATGGGCCTATTGCCTGATGATGGGGGGCCAGGGGCTGACGCAGGCGACCCGGGTTGCGATCCTGAATGCCAATTACATCGCGGCGCGGCTTAAGGGGGCCTATCCGGTGCTGTTCATGGGCAACAAGGGCCGGGTGGCGCACGAGTGTATTCTGGACACCCGCCCCTTTGCAGAGTTTGGCGTGACGGTGGACGATATCGCCAAGCGTTTGATTGACAACGGTTTTCATGCACCCACCATGTCATGGCCGGTGTCGGGCACCTTGATGGTGGAGCCTACGGAATCCGAAACCAAAGCCGAGATTGACCGCTTCATCAACGCACTTCTGGCGATACGGGCCGAGATTGCCGCAGTGGAGCGTGGCGAAATTTCCAGCGACGACAGTCCGCTACGGCATGCACCGCATACGGTGGTGGATCTGGTGGCCGACTGGACGCGGAAGTATCCGCGCGAACAAGGGTGCTTTCCACCCGGCGCGTTCCGGGTGGACAAATACTGGCCTCCGGTCGGTCGGGTTGACAACGTGTGGGGCGACCGGAATTTGCAATGCAGCTGCCCGCCACTGGACAGCTATGTCGAAGCGGCGGAATAGGCCAAGGGCTTGGCAACGCAGGCATAAACAGGAAACGGGCACGATTCCACAATCAAGCCGGACGCGCTTTTGTCCCGCAGGCTTCGTGCTTCACACTTCGGCACACTAGCCCGGCGGCCAACGGAGCCCGCTCCCCTGACCCGTCAGCCAGCCTTGATCACTTGCAACAAAGGCATGACGTCGGCCATTTCCGGGCCGGCATCACGGCCCGTCAGGGCACGGCGCAGCGGGCGGTACAGGTTTTTACCCTTGCGACCGGTGGCGGCCTTGACCGTTTCGGTCCATTGATGCCACGTCTCATGCGTCCACGGTTTTGCCGGCAACATGGCAACTGCGTCGGCAACAAAAGGCGCGTCTTCCAGGTCGATCAGCGGCTCTGCCCCATCGCGGAACATGGCCCACCACGGGCCAAGGTCGGCCAGAACCGTGATATTCTCGTGTGTCACCTTCCAGAATTGCTCGGCAAGGTCTGCGGGCACGCCCACGGCTGCGATCCGGTCGGCAACGGCTGCAAAAGACAGCGTCTGATTGTGGGCGCGGGTCAGGGGCAGCAGGTCCTCCGCGTCAAACTTGGTCGGGGCAGCGCCGAAGCTGGCAACGTCAAAACCGTCGATCAGGTCTTGCATCGAATGCGCCAACTCCACCGGCTTTGACGACCCAAGCCGGGCCATCAGCGACAACAGAGCCATCGGTTGAATGCCGTTGGCGCGCAGGTCACGCAGGGCCAGCACACCCAGACGTTTGGACAACTCCTCCCCCTGCGGGCCGGTCAGCAGGGAGTGGTGGGCGAAGCTGGGCGGCGTGCCACCCATTGCCTGCATGATCTGGATCTGGGTGGCAGTGTTGGTGACATGGTCGGCACCGCGCACAATGTTGGTGACGCCCATGTCGATGTCATCAACCGAGGAGGCGAAGGTATACAGAATTTGCCCATCGGCGCGGATCAGAACCGGGTCGGACACCGACGCCGCGTCGATCGAAATCGGACCGAGGATGCCATCTGGCCATTCGATCCGATTGAGGTTCAGCAAGAACCGCCAGTAGCCCTCGCGACCTTCGGCACGCATGGCAGTTTTCTCGGCCTCGGTCAGGTGCAAAGACGTGCGGTCATAGACCGGCGGCTTGTGCATGTTCAGTTGCTTCTTGCGCTTCAGGTCAAGTTCGACGGGGGACTCGAAGCATTCATAAAAGCGGCCTGCGGTTTTCAGATCTTCAGCAGCCTCGCGATAACGGTCAAAGCGCAGGGATTGACGCTCCACCCGGTCCCAATGCAGGCCAAGCCAGTCAAGGTCCGCCATGATGCCGTCGGAATATTCCTGTTTGGAGCGTTCCTGATCGGTGTCATCCAGCCGCAAGATGAACTGGCCGCCATTTTTGCGGGCGATCAGGTAGTTCATCAAAGCGGTGCGCAGATTGCCCACGTGGATATAGCCGGTGGGCGAAGGCGCAAAACGGGTCACTGTCGGACGGGACGCGGACGGAAGGCTCATTGGACATTCTCCTCAGGCAGTCTTCCCTGTCATGCGCGTCGGGAAATGTCCAGTTAGGCCGCGCGACAGCCGCCTTGCGTGCCGCGATGGTGCTGCGTTCCGCAGGCTGCCAGTTTGGGGATTGCGGGGGCATCTGAGGTGGGTTCAACTGGCGCATGACCAGAATGCTCCCCACCGCAATCGCGCCTGATGGACAGATGATCATCGAACTGGCCCGGGCCGCGATTGACACGCTGCCGGAGATTTACCGGATTCCGGCGCATGAGGTCGCCCTTCGGGTCGATGAATTTGCCGAACCGGAGGTGCTGGAGGCGTTGCAGGTCGCAGACCCTTACGAATTGACCGGGCTTTATGATGGGGTGCCCCTGACCGAAAAGGTGCTGTCAGACCCTGAACCGCAGCATGACCAGATCTTTCTGTATCGCCGCCCGATTCTTGAGGAGTGGGTTGACCGCGGCAACGTGTCTTTGGCCGAGCTTGTCACCCATGTGATGGTGCATGAGCTGGCGCACCACTTTGGCTGGTCGGATGACGAGATTGCCAAAATTGATCCCTGGTGGGAATAGGCGGGGGTGGGGATAGACCGGGGGTTGGAATAGACGGGGGCGGGAATAGGCGAAGGCGGAAACAGCTGCGGGTGGGAATATACGGGTTTCCTCTTGGCGTTCCGGGTGCTTCTTGGCTAACTAGAGGTGCCAAAGAAAGGGCCGGTCCGCGTGATGTTCAAGTTTCTGTATATCGTGGCCCTGTCGGGCGCTTTTGGCCTTCCGGCTCAGGCGGGACCGGTGGTTGATGCCGCCACGCAGATTGAGGGGAAACTTGGCAAGGGCGATCCGGGTGGCGCGCTTTCGGCGGCAGGCGATCTTTACGCTCAGGTCTGGGACAAGGCTCAGGTTGTGGGCTTTACGCAGGCGCTTTTGGTGGCAGAGAATGCCACCGGCTTCGGCGTCTACAACCCGCGTCCGACCAATGTCTTCAAGTTGGGCGAACCGATCCTGATCTATTGTGAGCCGTTTGGTTTTGCCTATGGCGCACCCGGTGCGGGGCTGTTTTCCGTCAACCTGTTCGTGGATTTGCAGGTGCTGGACGCCTCTGGCAATCAACTGGCCAATGCGCCGGATGCAACCGAATACAACATGACCTCGCGCCACCAGAACCGCGAGGTTCAGGCCAACATCACCTATACGCTCGACGGGATAAAGCCCGGACACTACACGCTGGTCACCACGCTGCGCGACAAGAATTCCGGCAAATCAGGCAGCTTTCAGACTGCCATCGAAATCACGCCATAAGGTGCCCGAATGCAAACGCCTGTCGTTACCCTGACGCTGAACCCGGCCCTCGATATGTCCAGCGACGTGGCCGCGCTGATCCCCGACCAGAAGCTGCGGTGTTCAGAGCCGCTCCTGGACCCGGGTGGCGGCGGGCTGAATGTCAGCCGCGCGATCTTTTCCATGGGCGGCGAGAGCTTGGCCTTGGTGGCTTTGGGTGGTCTGACCGGCGACCGGCTCGCCGGGTTGATCAGGACCGAGGGTGTGCCGTTTCTGGCCCTGACCGCGCCGGGCGAGACGCGGCAATCGCTGACGGTGACCGAAGCCTCCACCGGGCGGCAGTACCGGTTCATGCTGCCCGGACCGGTGTGGACCGAGCCGGATCAGGAGCGTGTGTTTACCCTGCTGCGCGCCTCGGCCCGGCCCGGCGCGTTTGGCGTGATTTCCGGCAGTCAGCCGCCCGGTGTGCCGTTGGATTTCCCCGCCCGTCTGGCACGTGCGATGCCGGGGCTGAACGTGGTCTTGGACACCTCCGGTCCGGCATTGGTGGAGGCGGTGGCGCATCCGATCCCCGGCCTTGCGATCCTGCGGATGGATGGCGACGAGGCCGAGATTTTGGCCGGAGCCCAACTGGTGTCACGCAGCGATTCGGCGGATTTCGCTGAAAGTCTGGTGAAACGGGGCGTGGCGCGCATGGTGATCGTGGCGCGCGGGGCCGATGGCTCAGTTCTGGTCGATGGCGAACGGCGAATTTTTGCCAAAGCCGCCAAGGTGAAAGTGAAAAGCACGGTCGGCGCGGGGGACAGTTTTGTTGCGGGTCTGGTGTTGAGTTTGGCGCGGGGCGAAAGCCCGGAGGCCGCTTTGGCGATCGGCACCGCAGCAGCCTCGGCCGCGGTGATGACCGACGCCACCCAACTGTGCAAGATGGCCGACGTGCTGCGGCTGTTGCCGGAATGCGTGATCACACAGGTCTGACGCCGTTCGCGACGGGGGGCATTCGGTCGGCGGGGCCTTCGCTTGCAGGTTCGTCGCTGAAAGCGGCAAACTGCGGTGCACCCCGTGGGAAATTCGGGAAGACATGAAATCAGGTTCGGGGCGCCAACAGGATGACGGCGGCGCCGATCAGGGCAAGGGCTGCGCCTATCAGGTCAAAGCGGTCGGGTCGGGTGCCTTCAACCAGCCAAAGCCAGAGGAGCGAGGCTGCGATATAGATGCCGCCGTAAGCCGCAAAAGAGCGCCCGGCGTGAGCGGGCGGCGTAAGGGCAAGCAGGTAGGCAAAGGCGGTCAGGCTTGCGGCGGCCGGGATCAGCCAAAGGGATGCCGCACCGCGATGCCACGACCACACTGCAAAGCAGCCGGCGATTTCAGCGATTGCGGCGATAAGGTAAAGGGCGACGGTCATGCGGTGCGGCGGTCGGGCGCGTTTGCAGAGCTCCTAGGCGGCGGGCGGGTTGCGGTCATGTCGCCTCGCGCCACCGATTTGCAATGGGATACCTTCTGTCCAGCCAAAATGCCTTCTTGGTCAGCCGGGTCCCGGGTGCAGCCTGAAAGCGTTTGTATTCAGAGATGTAGAGGAGATGCTCGATCCGTTTGACGGTGGCGGGGTCAAAGCCTTTGGCAATGATTTCGGCGGTTGACAGGTCTTCTTCGACCAACCCGTGCAGGATGGCGTCGAGCGTGACGTAGGGCGGCAGGCTATCCTCGTCTTTCTGGTTGTCGCGCAGTTCGGCGGAGGGGGGTTTGTCGATGACGGTGGGCGGGATGACGCTGCCCGAGGGGGCCAGCATCCACGGGCGGTGGTTGGCGTTGCGCCAGCGGCAGGTTTCGAAAACGCGGGTTTTATACAGGTCTTTCAGCGGGTTATAGCCGCCGTTCATGTCGCCGTAGATGGTGCAGTACCCCACCGCCATCTCTGACTTGTTGCCGGTGGTCAGCAGCATCGCGCCGAATTTGTTCGACAAAGCCATCAGAAGAAGGCCGCGCAGGCGCGATTGGATATTTTCCTCGGTGATGCCGGGCTCTGTGCCTGCAAACAGGGGAGCAAGGGCCTCACCGACCGCTGATTGCGGGCCGGAAATCGGGACGGTGTCAAGCCTTACGCCCAAAGCGCGCGCAACGGCTTCGGCATCATCCAGCGAGGTTTGCGCGGTAAAGCGCGACGGCAGCATGACGCAATGCACCGCGTCCGGGCCAAGGGCGTCGGCGGCGATGGCGGCGACAATGGCGCTGTCGACGCCACCAGACAGGCCGAGGATCACTTTGGCAAAGCCGGCCTTGCGGCAGTAATCGCGCAGCGAAAGGACCATGGCGTGATAGTCGGCCTCATGCGGGGTGGGCAGCAAAGCAAGGCGGGCTGGCCCCGCGCGCCAGCCTTCAGGCGTTTCAATGAAATCCAGATGCTCCACGCAGGTTTCAAACTGGGGCAGTTGGCAGACCAAGGCACCGCCGGGGTTCAGCACGAAAGAAGCGCCGTCGAAAACCTGATCATCCTGACCGCCGATCATGTTCAGATAAACCAGCGGCAGCCCGGTTTCCACGACTCGGTTCAGCATCAACTGCATCCGCACCTCGGGTTTGCCCCGGTGATACGGCGAGCCGTTGGGCACGAACAGGATCTCGGCACCAGTTTCGGCGAGGGTCTCGCAGACGTCAGGATGCCACGCATCCTCGCAGATCGGAATGCCAAGGCGGATCGGGCCAAGCGGGATCGGGCCGTGGATATCGGCGGGCGAGAAGATGCGCTTTTCGTCAAACACGCTGTCGTTGGGAAGTTCATGCTTCAGCACGGTCGCGGCGATCTGGCCGCCTTTCAGGATGTGATAGGCGTTATACAACTTGCCACCCTGAAATGCCGGGCCGCCGATGCCCAAGGCGGGGCCATCGGCGCACTCCGCCGCCAGAACCGCCAACCGAGCCAAAGCGGCCTTGGCAAAGGCGGGCTTCATGATCAGGTCCTGGGTCTGGTAGCCGGTGATGAACATTTCTGTCAGCGCCACCAGATCGGAGCCTGCTGCCTTGCCTTCATGCCATGCGGCCAATGCCAAAGCGGCGTTGGCGTCCAATGCGCCCACCGTGGGGTTGGCTTGTACCATCGTCAGACGGAAGGTTGCTGGCATATGAAGGCTCCTTGTTACCGCTGGTTCTAACAGGTTGGCGGGCGAGGAAAAGGGCGCAGCGCTGTCGGTGGCGGGCATGCCAGTTCAGGGCCCGGCTTGTCAGGTGAACCTCTGGCGGCTAGGGTTCCGCGCGATGGCGACGCGGGAGAATGGCATGACTTGGCGCAACTCTGTTTGGGCTTTGGCTTTGGGGACGCTGCCGTTTGCGGCTGCGGCACAAGAGGTTGTGACCAAGCAATACGACGACGGGTCAATCTACGAAGGCACCTTCAAGAACGGCCGTCAGGATGGCACGGGCACCTACAAGCTGCCGAACGGGTTTGAATATACCGGCGCCTGGGTCGATGGCGAGATCAAGGGGCAAGGCAAAGCCCGGTATCCGAACGGATCAACCTTTGAGGGCACATTCGCCAAGGGCAAGCCCGCGGGCAAGGGCAAGATCACCTTCGCCGATGGCGGCACCTATGACGGCAATTGGCTTGATGGGGCGATGACCGGCCAAGGGGTTGCGACTTACGCCAACGGTGCGGTTTATTCCGGTGGATTTGTGGCGGGCAAGCATCTGGGCAAAGGGGTGATGACCGAGGCCAACGGCACCAAATATGATGGCGATTGGGTCGACGGTCTGAAAGAGGGTCAGGGCAAAATCAGCTATGCCGACGGCACGGTTTATGAAGGCGCGTTCAAGTCTGGCGACCGCTCCGGCGTGGGTGGGCTGACTTTGCCCGATGGCGTGACCTTCAACGGCATGTGGGTGGCGGGTCAGATCAACGGTCAGGGCACCTTAAAGCAGACCAATGGCGACGTTTACGAAGGCATGTTCAAAGCCGGGCTGCGCGAGGGCAAAGGCCGCGTCACCTATGCCAACGGTGATGTGTACGATGGCGACTTCAAAGCCGATCTGCGAGATGGTCAGGGAACGTTTACGGCCAAGGGCGTCACCTACTCCGGCACCTGGGTCGCGGGCCACCGGGCGGGTGCTGGCAAGCTGACCAGTGCCGACGGCTCCACCTACGATGGCAATTTCAAGGCAGATCAGCCGGATGGCACTGGCAAGATCACGTATGCCGACAAATCCTCCTACGAGGGGGCTTGGGTCTCCGGGGCAATCTCTGGCAAGGGCCACGCGGTTTACGCCAATGGCCAGACCTACGACGGCGACTTTGTGGCCGGCAAACCCGAAGGGACCGGAGCGATGACCTACCCTGACGGCTATAGCTATAAGGGCAGTTGGATCGGCGGCCAGCGTGAGGGGGACGGGGTTGCGACCTATGCCGACGGCTCCACCTACACCGGGCATTTCACGGCGGGTTTGCGCGATGGCAAAGGCAGCCTGAAGATGAAAGACGGCTTTGCCTATACCGGCGACTGGAAGGCCGGCGTGATTGAGGGCGTGGGAGTAGCGACTTATCCTGCTGGCGAGGTTTACGAGGGCGGGTTCGTTGCGGGCCTGCGCGAAGGTCAAGGCAAACTGACCTACAAAAAGGGCCAGGTCGGCGAGGGGATCTGGAAAAACGGCCTGTTAAGGGCGCCGATCGGTGCCGATGTGCAGACACCGCCTGCAACTCCGGTGCCCGCCAACTGAGTGCCAAAGGTCAGGCAAAACCCAATATCTTTCGCCCAAAGTCAGCCATCGCAGGCCTTCGGGCAGCCTAGGGCTTAGATCTTCATGTTAAAGCCCAGATGCTTGGCCACGGTGAAGATGTCCTTGTCGCCACGGCCACACATATTCATCACGATGATATGGTCTTTCGGCAAAGTCGGCGCGATCTTCATCACATGGGCCAAAGCGTGGGACGGTTCCAGGGCTGGAATGATGCCTTCCAACTGGCACGACAACTGAAACGCTTCCAGCGCCTCGGCATCGGTGATGCTGACATATTGCGCGCGGCCGATGTCATGCAGCCACGAATGCTCCGGCCCGATGCCGGGATAATCAAGGCCCGCACTGATGGAAAAGCCCTCCAAGATCTGGCCATCCAGGTCTTGCAAAAGATAGGTGCGGTTGCCGTGCAACACACCGGGGCGGCCTCCCGTCAGGCTGGCACAATGCTGCATGCGGTCATCAACACCTTTGCCGCCCGCCTCTACCCCGATGATGTTGACGGTGGGATCATCAAGGAAGGGATAGAACAGGCCCATGGCATTGGAGCCGCCCCCGATGGCCGCGATAAGGGTGTCGGGCAAACGTCCCGCACCCTCCTGCTCCTCCATCTGCCAGCGGACTTCCTTGCCGATGATGCTTTGGAAATCGCGGACCATGGCCGGGTAGGGGTGCGGCCCTGCGACGGTGCCGATGCAATAGAAGGTGTCGCGCACATTGGTCACCCAGTCACGCAGGGCGTCGTTCATCGCGTCCTTCAGCGTGCCACGACCGGAGGTGACCGGGATCACCTCTGCCCCCAGAAGGCGCATCCGAAACACGTTGGGCGCTTGCCGCTCGACATCATGCGCGCCCATATAGACCACGCATTGCAGGCCAAACTTGGCACAAACGGTGGCGGTGGCCACGCCGTGCTGACCAGCGCCGGTTTCCGCAATGATCCGCGTCTTGCCCATCCGCCGCGCCAGAATGATCTGGCCCAAGACATTGTTGATCTTGTGCGCGCCGGTGTGGTTCAGCTCGTCCCGCTTCATATAGACCTTGGCGCCGCCAAGATGTTCAGTCAGACGATCTGCGAAATACAAGGGCGAGGGGCGGCCCACATAGTGCTTCCAGAGATCGTCCATCTCGGCCCAGAAGGTCGGGTCGGTCTTGGCAAATTCGTAGCGCGCTTCCAGATCAAGGATCAGCGGCATCAGGGTTTCAGACACAAAGCGCCCGCCGAACATGCCAAAACGGCCCTGCTCATCCGGGCCGGTCATGAAGCTGTTGGGTACATCCTTGGCCATGGCACGTCTCCTGATTTGGTGCTGGTTCACATCTAGCGCCATGCGGAGGCAGTGGAAAGGGGGCAGACAGCCGCCCTTTGACGCGCCGCTACCTCGAATCCCCAGGAGCATATCAAAAGCTGCAAATCAAAGGGTGGCCCTCCATTCGCACCTTTTCAGGTGCGTTCGGTGAAGCGCGCGCCTGCTAACCCCGTGACCCGTGACGAGAAAGGATTTGGTCGGCGGCACTTGGTTGCTTCAGCCAGCCGCCACAACAAATGCGGCGATCTTGGCGTGGTCCTTCACGCCCGGTGCGGATTCCACGCCGGACGCTACATCGACTTGCCGCGCGTTGGTCAGGCGCACCGCTTCGGCCACATTGGCGGCTGTCAGACCGCCCGCCAGCATCCACGGCCGCAACCAGCGACGTTGGGCGATCAGCCGCCAGTCGAAGGGCACACCATTGCCGCCGGGCAGGATGGCCGTCTTGGCGGGCTTGGCGTCGATCATCAACTGATCGCAGGCCAGCGCATAGTCCATGATCGCGGGCAGGTCGCCCTCATCTGCCACGCCGACCACTTTCATCACCGGCAGACCGTAGCGGGCGCGAATCTCAGCCACGCGCTCCGGCGTCTCGTGCCCATGCAGTTGCAGCATATCCAAAGGCATGGCGTCCACAATCGCGTCCAGCACGTCGTCTGTGGCATCGACAACCAGTGCTACTTTGGCCAGACCAACCGGCGCTGCAAGTGCCAGAACCCGCGCGGCATCGACCGTCAGATAGCGTGGCGATTTGGGAAAGAAATTGAAACCGGCATAGGCGGCACCAGAGGCCGCCACCGCCAGCACATCCTCTAGCGTCCGCAAACCGCAGATCTTGACCCTGATATCACGCATCGGATGGGTGCATCAGCGCGCTCTTGGCTTTTCCAGCAAAGCCAGCACCTCGTCATTGGGCAAGGAGGTCTGGTCCTTCATCGTCGCCAGTTCACGCTCCAGCTTGCCAACAACGCGGGTTTGCACGCGGGCGGTTTTGCGGTGCTGATGGCCGCGCAACCATTCCCAGACAAAGCCCAACATCAGGCCAACCCCCGCACCCATGGCCAGCACCATGAACAGCGGCACCTCGATGCGCCACTGCCAGCCCAGCAGCACGGCGAAGTCATCGGGCAGCAGGCTGAACGTCACCAGCCCCCGGTTGGCCAAAGCCACAGCCAAAAGCGCCAGCGTCAGCAGGGCCAGAAACGCATAGTAAATATATCGGCTCATCGCTGCACCTTTGGGCTGCACCCTTTGCCCCACAACCGGGATCATTGCCACTATCGGCTGGCAGCAGCGGCCTTGCAAGCCTTGGCTGGTATCAGGCCTTGCCGTTCAGCCTGTCGCGCAGAAGCTTGCCGGTTTTGAAGAACGGCACTTTCTTGTCATCGACATTCACCGCTTCACCGGTGCGGGGGTTGCGACCGACGCGGGCATCGCGCGCCTTGACCGAGAAGGCACCAAAGCCGCGCAGCTCCACCCGGTCACCCTTGGAAAGCGCCTCAATGATTTCTTCGAATACAGTGTTGACGATTTTTTCGACATGTTTCTGCGTCAAATGCGGGTTCTCATCAGAAATCTTCTGGATCAATTCCGACCGGATCATACTTACATCCCCCTCGTGATCGCCCCGGCCCTGTTTCGGGCCGTTTGGTGCCACCGTTGTTCACATTGCAGCAGACTGTAACGAATATTTACGCTCACACAAATGAAATTGATCTGCAAAAACAGCCGACAAGGAAAAGGCTCCCGGTTTAAGCCGGGGCTTTCCGTTACCGGAAACAGCCAACCGTTGCAGCGTTCGGTTTCCGGGCCGGATCAGGCCTTGCCAAAGCGATTGCCGCGAATCGGCTGCCACTGCGGCGAACACACCTGAGGCTCCGGCTTGCTGCGGCCCGATTTGTGGCGCGGCAGACCAGAAGAAGCCGCAGCACCAACAGGCTGGCCGCGATGGCGTCAAAGGTGGCCTGCTTCTGCGATGAGGTCAAAATCGTCAACCGCACAGTAATTGCGCTGATCTCAAAAGCCATCGCGAACGACCCTTCTGACGGGCATGAAAAAGCCGCCGAGGTTGCCCCCGGCGGCTGTTATCTTCCGGTCAACCTCAGTTTTTGTCGGCCTTAAGTGCCGCACCAAGGATGTCGCCCAGCGACGCGCCTGAATCAGAGGAGCCATATTGTTCGACGGCTTCTTTTTCTTCAGCAATCTCGCGTGCTTTGATCGACAGGCCCAAACGGCGGGTTTTCGGATCAATGTTGGTGACGCGCACGTCGATCTTGTCGCCAACCGAGAAACGCTCGGGGCGTTGATCGCCACGCTCACGGCTCAGGTCGGAACGGCGCACGAAAGACTTGGCCCCGTTGTATTCAACCTCGATCCCACCTTCTTCGATGGCCGAAACCAACACGGTGATGATCGAACCGCGCTTCACGCCGTCAACCGCGTCGGTGAAGGTGTCGTCGCCCAAGGCTTTGACAGACAAGGAGATACGCTCTTTCTCCACATCCACTTCGGTGACCGAGGCTTTGACGGTATCGCCCTTGCGATAGTTCTGGATGGCGTCTTCGCCACGTTGATCCCACGACAGGTCGGACAGGTGGACCATGCCGTCGATGTCGCCTTCGAGGCCAACAAACAGACCGAATTCGGTGATGTTCTTGACCTCGCCTTCGATGGTCGACCCAACCGGGTTGTTTTCAACAAAGACTTCCCACGGATTGCGCTGCGTCTGCTTCAGACCCAACGAAACGCGGCGCTTGGCGCTGTCGATTTCCAGCACCATGACTTCGACTTCTTGGCTGGTCGAAACGATCTTGCCGGGATGGACGTTCTTCTTGGTCCAGGACATTTCCGAGACGTGAACCAAACCTTCGACGCCCGCCTCAAGCTCCACAAACGCACCGTAATCGGTGATGTTGGTGACACGGCCCTTGTGGACCGATTGCAACGGATAGGCCTTTTCAACGGCATCCCACGGATCGGACTGCAGTTGCTTCATGCCCAGGGAAATACGGTGGGTTTCCTTGTTGATCTTGATGACTTGGACCTTAACGGTCTCACCAATCGCCAGAATTTCCGACGGATGGTTCACACGACGCCACGCCATGTCGGTGACGTGCAGCAGGCCGTCAACGCCGCCGAGGTCCACGAACGCACCGTATTCGGTGATGTTCTTGACGACGCCGTCAACCGTCTGGCCTTCGTGCAGGTTGCCGATAACCTCGGCACGCTGTTCGGCGCGCGATTCCTCAAGGATCGCACGACGCGAGACCACGATGTTGCCGCGACGACGGTCCATCTTCAGAATCTGGAAGGGCTGCTTCATCCCCATCAGCGGGCCAGCATCACGGACCGGACGCACGTCAACCTGAGAGCCGGGCAGGAACGCCACAGCGCCACCAAGGTCCACCGTAAAGCCACCCTTGACGCGGCCAAAGATCGCACCATCGACGCGGGTTTCGGTGGAGTAAGCTTTTTCCAGACGGTCCCAAGCTTCTTCGCGGCGGGCTTTCTCACGGCTGATCTGGGCTTCGCCACGCGCATTCTCGACGCGGTCAAGGTAGACCTCAACCTCATCGCCGACTTTGAGCGTGAGCTTTTCGCCGGGATTTTCGAATTCTTTCAGGTCGATGCGGCCTTCCATCTTGTAGCCGACGTCGATGATGGCCTGGCCCGCTTCAATTGCGATGACGCGGCCTTTGACAACCGTGCCTTCTTCGGGCGTGTCGATTTCAAAGCTTTCCTTCAACAGGGCTTCGAAGTCTTCCATAGTATTTTTAGCGCACATGCAGTCGTATCCTTTTCTCGTCTTTTCACGGGCCATGCGGTTGGATCCGCCGGTCTTGCGCAATATCACCAAGGGCCGAGGCATTGGCCTGACCCTGCAATCAGCGGTCCTTTAGTCGCAAAAGGGGGATTCGGCAAGCGGCTTGACAGGGGGCTGCGCCAACAGTTAGCGTTTGAACTAAGTTAATGGAGGGCAAGTTGGTGACGATGCAAAGACTGGGTTGGGGACTGTCGGCCCTTTTTGGTTTGTTCATGATCTTGGCTTCGGCCTTGCCCAAGCTGATGGGGATGGCGGTGGCGGGCGATATCATGGTGCAACTGGGTTGGCCGGACGCGCCGTTGGTTCTGATTGGCTGTCTGGAGGTGGGGCTGACGTTGCTTTACCTGTATCCGCCAACCGCTTTGCTGGGGGCCAGCCTGATGATGGCGCTGCTGGGCGGCGCGATTGTGACCAACCTGCATGGTCACGCCGATCTGTTCGGCCACACCCTTTTTGGCATTTATCTGGGCGTTTTGATGTGGGCCGGCCTGATCCTGCGTGATCCCCGCATCCGCGCCGTCTTCCCCTTGGTGCGCTGACCCGCTATCAGGCCGCGCATGGATACTTTGGTTGATTGCGTTCTGGAGGATGACCGGTGGCAGGCCATCGGGCTGGAAGCTTTGGCCTTGCGCGCCGCCACCGCCACCTTGACCGTATTGGACTTGCCCCTGACCGACTATGCGATCTGCGTCATGGGCTGCGATGACGCCCGCATCGCGACCCTGAATGCGGCGTTTCGCGGCAAGCCCACGCCCACCAATGTCCTCAGTTGGCCTGCCGACAATCTGGCACCGGAAGATGAGGGCGATGAGCCATATCTGCCAGGTGAAGGTGACCGCGACGACCCGACCTCGCTTGGCGACATAGCCCTTGCCTATGAGACCTGCGCGCGTGAGGCCACCGAAGCCGAAAAGACGATGGCCGACCATGTGACCCATCTTGTCATCCACGGTTTGTTACATTGCTTGGGCTATGATCACGTCCGCGAGGCCGATGCCGCGCGGATGGAAGCGCTGGAGGTGCAGATACTTGCATCTTTGGGTCTTCCTGACCCATATTGAACGCTAACCCGTGCTGATTGCAGGACGGGCCTCTCTGGACACAGGACCAATGGGCAGTAGCACTGACGGATCGGCCTCCCCCGCCCCGACCACAAGCCAAACGAAATCCGATACCGACAAGCCTCCGCAACGCGGGCTTCTGGGTCGCATTTTCAAACGCAAGCCCGAAGCGCCGTCGCAGGACACCCCCGCCCCGGTCGTGCAGGTGGTGCCCTCCCACGGCATGGGCAACCTGCGTCGTCTGCGCGTGGACGATGTGGCCATCCCCAAGGTTGATATCATCGCGGTGTCACTGGACATCGGCAAGGACGCTCTGGTGGAGGTGTTTCGCGAACACGGCTTCTCTCGCCTGCCCGTCTACAAGGGCACGATGGACAGCCCGCAAGGCCTGGTTCTGCTGAAGGATTTGGCGCTGCAACATGGTTTCGGCCCCGGCGGCCGCTTTTCCATGCGCAAGCTGTTGCGCCCGATCCTGTACGCGCCGCCGTCGATGCCGGTTGGCATTCTGTTGCAAAAGATGCAGCGCGAGCGGGTTCATATGGCGCTGGTGATCGACGAATATGGCGGGGTTGACGGGCTTGTCACCATCGAAGACCTGATCGAAACCGTCATTGGTGAGATTGAGGACGAGCATGACGAGGAAGAAGATGTCCTGTGGAAAGAAGAAAATCCCGGCGTCTTTCTGGCACAGGCCACCGCCCCGCTTGAGGAGTTTGAACCTGTTCTGGGCGTGGCTTTGCGCACCACAGAGGAAGATCAGGAGATTGACACGCTTGGCGGCCTCGTGATGATCCGCACCGGGCGGATGCCCGCGCGCGGCGAGATCGTGCCGCATGAAACCGGTGTGGAGTTCGAAGTGGTCGACGCTGATGCCAGACGCATCAAGCGGATCAGGGTGCGTTTGCCGGGGGCAGTAAGCCCCGCAAAGGTGGAGGTCGCCGATAGGACGCCCGTCAAAAGCGCCGACAAAACCTTGGCCAAAACCGCTGAGATGGCTGAAAAGGTCGTGGAAGCTGACAGGCTCAACCCGCCTGAAAAGCCTGACAAGGCTGACAAAACCCCGATCACCCGTGCCGAGCCTTCTTTAGCCTCGCTCACCAACGCCGCCCCCGTCAAGGCGACTTGATGCTCAAGCGCTTTCGGCAAGGTTTTCCGGGCTGGCGCAGAACCATGGCCGTTGTGGCCCTTGGCGTGGTCATGGCCAGTGGCCTTGCGCCCTTGGGTCTGTGGTGGCTGGCGATGCCCGCCTTGGCTTGGGTGATCCGGCTGGCCCTTTGTACGCCTGCCCAAGCCACCTGGATCGGCTGGCTGGCCGGGGTTGGCTATTTCGGGGCTGGCCTCAACTGGATCGTCGAACCTTTCATGGTCGACGCCGCCACTTATGGCTGGATGGCGCCCTTTGCCCTGATCCTGATGGCCGGGGGTCTGGCGCTGTTCTGGGGTTTGGGCTTTGGTCTTGGTGCCAGATTTCCGCGACGCAGCGCCGGGATAACGGCCGCCCTTACGGCGACCGAGTTCCTGCGCGGCTATATCCTGACCGGCTTTCCCTGGGCTTTGCCCGCGCATATCTGGATTGACACGCCGATAGCACAAGTGGATGCGCTGATCGGCCCGTTCGGCCTGACAATGCTGACGATTGGTGCGGCCACCCTCGCCGCAAGACTTACGCCGAAAAGTATCGCCCTCAGCCTCGCCCTTCTCGGCGGTGGATGGACCTGGGGCTTGTTCGCACTGTCACAACCGGCCCCCCTCTCTGCTGGTCTGACCCTGCGTCTGATCCAGCCCAATGCCCCGCAGGATGCCAAGTGGGACCCCGACCACGCGCAAACTTTCTTCACGCGCCTGATGAGTGCCACCGCAGCGCCCGGCAAAGTTGACCTGATCATCTGGCCTGAAACCGCCCTGCCCTATCTGGTGGAGGATGATCCGCAAATCCCCTCGCTCATCGCCGATGCTTCCCATGGCACCCCGGTGGCCCTTGGCCTGCAACGGCTGGAGCGGACCGATGCCGAGGTGCGCGGCTTCAACAGCCTGAAGGTTTATGGCCCCGGTGGCGCGCTGATGGCGTCCTATGACAAGCACCATCTGGTGCCCTTTGGCGAATATATCCCGTTGGGCGACCTCGTCTATGATTGGTTCGGCCTTGCCACCTTTGCCGCATCGCAGGGCCACGCCTATACCCCCGGCCCCGGCCCCAAAGTGCTGGACCTTGGGCCGCATCTGGGCAAAGTCCTGCCGCTGATCTGTTATGAGGCGGTATTCCCGCAAGACCTGCGCACGGCGACCCGGGCGGACTGGCTTTTGCAGGTCACCAATGATGCGTGGTTTGGCACAATCTCCGGCCCGTTCCAGCATGCAGCCCAAGCCCGGTTGCGCGCCATCGAACAGGGACTGCCGCTGGCACGGGTTGCCAACACCGGCGTCACCGAGATGATTGACGCGCGCGGCCGCGTCACCGCCAGCCTGCCCTTCGGGACCGAAGGCTTTGTGGATGCGCCCCTTCCCGGCCCGCTGCCCGCCCCACCCTATGCGCGTTTCGGCGAAATCCCTGCGTTGTTGATGCTGGCCGGTTGCACCCTGCTTGCAATTCGCCGCCAATTTTTCCCTTCCGCTTGACGCACCGGCGCAATCCGTCTAGCGCTGCCATCCAAACTGTCACAACGGCTTCCTGGCGTGGCAGAATTAACCCAACGGAGCACTTCCCCCATGCAGACCACGTCGCCGCGTAAATCCTACGTTTTCACCTCTGAATCCGTATCAGAGGGGCATCCCGATAAATTGTGTGATCGCGTGTCGGACGCGGTTCTGGATGCCTTCCTGACCGTCGAACCCAATGCCCGCGTGGCGTGCGAGACCTTTGCCACCACGGGCCGGGTTGTGGTCGGCGGCGAAGTCGGCCTGTCGGACCCCAAGGCGCTGTCGGACATGATGGAGCGGGTGGACAACATCGTCCGCGGCTGCGTCCGCGACATCGGCTATGAACAGCAAGAGTTCCACTGGAACACTCTGGCCGTGCAAAACTACCTGCACAAGCAATCCGCCCATATCGCGCAAGGCGTGGACCGCGATGGCGCCGGCGATCAGGGCATCATGTTCGGCTATGCCTGCCGCGAGACGGCGGAGCTGATGCCGGCCCCCATCCAGTATGCTCAGGCGATCCTGCGCCGTCTGGCAGAGGCGCGCAAATCTGGCGCCGAGCCGACCCTGCGCCCGGATGCCAAATCCCAGCTTTCGCTGCGCTATGAAGATGGTGTGCCGGTTGAGGTGACCTCGATTGTCCTCAGCCACCAGCATGCGCTGGAAACCCAGACTTCGGCGAATATCCGCGCCATTGTGGAACCTTATATCCGCGAAATACTGCCCAACGGCTGGATCACCGAGAAAACCGAGTGGTGGGTCAATCCGACCGGCACTTTCGTGATCGGAGGACCGGATGGAGATGCCGGCCTGACCGGTCGCAAGATCATCGTGGACACCTACGGTGGTGCTGCACCCCATGGTGGCGGCGCGTTCAGCGGCAAAGACCCGACCAAGGTCGACCGTTCGGCTGCCTACGCCGCCCGCTATCTGGCCAAGAACGTCGTGGCATCGGGCCTTGCCGACCGCTGCACGCTGCAAGTCAGCTATGCCATCGGCGTCGCCAAACCCCTCTCGATCTATGTTGACACCCACGGCACCGGCAAGGTGGAGGAGTCGCAGATCGAAAAGGCCGTGGCCCAGTGTATGGACCTGACCCCGCGCGGCATCCGCACCCATTTGGGTCTGAACCGCCCGATCTACGCCCGCACCTCCGCCTATGGCCACTTTGGCCGCGCCCCGGAAGCGGATGGCGGGTTTTCGTGGGAGAAGACTGACCTGGTTGAGGCGTTGAAGAAAGCGGTTTGACGCGTCGTACGTGACATCAGGCCCGGCGAGCGATCAGCATAGCCGGGCCGAATGACCCAAAAGAAATTGTAGGCAAAAGGTGCGACCGCCAACGCCCGAACTCCCGCCGTTCGGTGGCAAACCCCATGCCGGTCAGGATCGTTTGGTATTCGCTCAAACACGCTATGTCCGAAATCAGGATGGTGCCGTCCGGGGACAAGACCCGGACCGCCTCGGCCAGAGCCTGCCTGCGGTCTTTCGCGTCGGCCAGGTTGTGGATCGCCCAAGCGCTGACGATCAGATCCACCGAACCATCGGCCATCGGCAACTGCCGCATATCGGCCGTCACAAACCGGACCCGCGCTGCCACGCCCACAATTTCAGCGTTTTGGAGGGCCGCCGCTGCCGTGTTGCCCGATTGATCCGCCGCGTTCCAGATATCAACCCCGGTGGCCATGCCGTCCGCCATCCGCCGTGCCGCACCAATGGTCAACAAGCCGCGCCCACAGCCCAGGTCCACAACCACGTGGATTTTGGACCAGTCGATCCGGTCAAGCATCTGATCGCGGTCTGCCAACTTGGTGACGCGGCTGTAAAACACCATCAGACCTGCCATGCCCAATGGGTAAAGACTGACCAAACCAAGGACTGCCCCAAGCCTATGGGCTGTCGCTCCGACCCACAGCCCGATAGCGCCCGCCAAAAGCAGCACTCCGGCGATCAAGAAACCGAGTAACAGCCCCGGAGCATCCTGCCCATAGTCCGTTTTCATGCCACATCCTTCGCTGCATCCAGTGATTTAGTGCGCTGGCATGCCTTAGCAAACCAGACTATTGCGGGATCAGCTCAGCGATGAAACCGAAAGGTCGGAAGCTCCATGACTCAAACCGATGTCTCCGGCCTGACCCAACTGGGCCAGAAGTCCGACCTTCCCGTCTCGCCCGACCAAGCCATCCTCGAAAAGGTTCCAACCTCTCATGCCGGGACCCGATATGTGGTGCGTTTTACGGCACCCGAGTTCACCTCGCTTTGCCCGATGACCGGTCAGCCGGACTTCGCCCATATCGTGATCGACTACATCCCGCGCGACTGGCTGGTGGAATCGAAATCGCTGAAACTGTACCTGCACTCTTTCCGCAACCACGGGGCCTTTCATGAGGATTGCACGCTTGATATCGCCAAGAAGCTGGTCGCGCTTCTGAACCCCGAATGGCTGCGGATCGGCGCCTATTGGTATCCGCGCGGCGGCATTCCGATAGACGTGTTCTGGCAGACCGCAGCGCCGCCGGAGGGTGTTTGGCTGCCGGATCAAGGCGTTGCCCCCTATCGCGGGCGGGGTTAAGGTCAGCTAGGTGGGCGACCCGGCCTCGATCCTTTCCGCCACCAGCTTTTGCAAGCGCCACAGGGCCGTGTCATGGATGCCGCGCGCCTCCAGCTGGGTCACCGTGTTCAACAGGTATTCGGCCCCGGTTCCCCAATGTCCGCACGACCGGGCCAGAATCTCCGCAACTTCGTCTGGCGGCAGGCGACCGGCATAGTTGGGGGATTTGAGGTTCATCACAAAGGCCAGCGCCGGGCGAGGTTGTCCCGCAACCTCAACCTTGATCCAGCGGGGCATGTTGGTGATCGGCTTCACAGTGAATTCGCGCCGAAACAACTTGTTCAACTGGCCGGGCAGGTCAACTGACGGCAAGGTATAAAGAACACCTTTGCACATGCCACCCCGATCCAGCGCCAGCATCAGGCCGGGCTGTTCGAGCGTGCCGCGAAACCGGATCATCCGCAGGCAAAACGAACGGTGCCAGCCGCGCGCTGTAGCCTCAACTTCGGCCACATGGGCGATTTCAGGTTTCCAGATCAGCGATCCAAAGGCGAAAAGCGCTGTTGGCTGGTCAGGTGCCGGATGGCTGGTCAAAATCCGCCGGACCCATTCCGCGTAGTCGGCGTCGTCGTGCAGCAGATGACCGGCCGGCACACCCCGATCCGGCAAGGTTTGGTGAACCCGCGCCACTTGGTCTTGTCGCGGTTTGGTGCCGCTCCTTTGATAGCGTATTGTGCAGCAAAGGAGATGAGCTATGGGCACAGTCAGGACGGATGAATTTCGCAAGGATGCGGTGCGGATCGCGCTGACCAGCGGGCTTTCACGCAAACA
>JBBRLL010000040.1:0-42797 GCA_038231395.1 Rhodobacterales bacterium | reverse complement strand
GGGATGTCGCCGAAGGCAGACAGAAAGATATCCATGCGGGGAACGGGCTCCAGAAGGGCGTTTCATGCCCAAGAATCCATCCCCACGAAATCCGCAAGACCCCTCAGATCAGGTCAGATTCCAAACGCGATTCCCCTGTCCCAGTAGTTCGGGTTCCGCGCCAGCAGGACATGGCTTTGCGATACCACCTCTTTGATCACATATGCCCCATTTGACACAACAAGGGCCGGGTCAATAAACATTGCCGCCCCGTATTTATCGAATCCGGGCTTGTAAAGCGGGGCAAGTTGAAACGACCCCATGATCTGCACCAGATCGGGCGCGGGCGCCATCAGTTGGAACACCACAGTTTTGTCATCCGGCGCCGTCACCCCCAAACCGGTGGCATCTTTGGCAGTGCCGTCGGAAATCTCTTTGGCGCCTTTTATCGGAAGCACCGAGTAAAAATAATACCCCTTTGCCGAAGCCGTCGCCGGGTCCAGTTCGCGGTAAATCCCATTGATGAAATCCTGCGCCACCAGCTTTTCACCGTTTGACCATTTCAGCCCGTCGCGCAGGTGGAAAGTGGCGGTCAGACCGTCGGCGCTTATATCCCACTTTTCCGCAGCGCCGGGCAGGATCTTTCCGGTTTCATCAAAAGTGATCAGCCCTTCATAGGCGTCCGCCTGAATCCAGCCCGCAGCCGCATCGTCATTGACCTGCGGATCAAGCGAGGACCATTCAGAACCTATCCCACGATCCAGCGTGTCATCCGCCCAAACCGGTGCCGTCCATCCCAACAGGAGCGCCAGAAACCCCACCAACTGTCCTCGAACCATATACGATTCCCCCAATTGAACGCTTCGTGTTGAACGTTTGTTTTATAGTGACAGAAGATCGCCACTTCGCACAACGGTTTCTCCGGCGACATGCGCCAAACTTTGCCCGCGCAGGCAAGAGCGCCAAAGTTCGGTGCGAAACAACAGACCCGGGATCGGCGCGGTCACGGCCAAACGCCTCCGGCTGACCGGGTCGACGACATGGCCCAGCACTTGCCCCGCCTTGACCTGTTCACCGGGCTTTGCTGCCCAGATCACCACACCACCTTGCGGGGCAAAAATCTCCGCCGCGCCGCCCAGGGGCAGATGGATGGCATCGGGATAGGAGGGCGGTACATAATCGCCGCCCAAGGCGCCGACTGCGGCAAGAAAGGTCATCAGGTTGGCGGCATCCATGGCTGCAAGCTCATCACCGACATCGAACTGCCCGCGATATTCCAGCGTGGCCGAAAAGCATGCGATGGGCACAGCCGTGCCAAACCGCTCGCGCAAGCGCCGCCACGGCACGGTATGCGCCTCATCAAAGGCGTTGCCGCCGGAGACATCCTCGATCAGAGCGAGGTCTGCACCGATGGACTGGCACAAAAGCCGGGTCACCTCGGGCCGCGCGGTGGAAGCGTAAATGTGATTGACCGCGAAATGATCACAATGCAGGTCCAGCACATAGTCAGCGTCGCAGGACCACATCATCAGCCCGACCTGCAACTCTTGCAAATCGCTGCGCGGCGTCATCCCGGCCAGTGCCGCCCGAAACGCGCGTCGGATCAGCCGCAGATTTTGCGCTGCATCAGACGTCAAAATATCGGCCAGCGCATCGCCAGCCAGCTTTGCCAACTCTGGATAGCCCCGGTTGAAGTTTTGCAGGCTTTCAGCGTCCTGTCGCCCCAAAGGCCGCTGATGTGCCCATTGCGACAGGCCGACCGGGTTGGCCACCGGCACCACGCAAATCTCGCCAGTCACCTCGCCGCGGCTGGTGGCGTCATCCAGCATGTCCATCAGGTGTTGCAGGATCAGGACACCCGGCATTTCATCGGCATGTAGGCCCGCCTGAAGATAAACCTTGGGCTGCGCCCCCGCTGTGCCAAACCTGTACAAAGTCAATTCGCGCCGGGTTCCGGCGGAATCTCCGGTCAGGGCCAAGGTTTCAATACGCATTTCGGATCCATGGATATCACGCCATCTGGCAGGGTTTTGACCCAGCGGTCAACCCAAAGGATGGGCTTTTTGCCAAGACACCCGGAAAACGCGCGCCCTCTCACGGCTCAGCCGACCGCTTGCCCCGCTGCCATCCCGCCCGGCAAACGGATGACTGTGACTGAGGCCGCAGCCTCGGCTACCACCTTGGATGACACCGAACCCAGATAGCGGCGAACTGTCGAATGGCCACGCGCGCCCATCAGGATATGATCGGCGCCGATCTGGGCCGCGTGGTCGATGATCGCCTGAGCAGGCTCCGGCCCCTCCAGCACGGTAAAGGTCAACTGCGCCTCGGGCAGGTCCAGCGCGCTGGCCCAAGCCTTCAGCCCGACCAGACGCGCCACATGCAGATTGTCCCCCAAAGCGTCCCGCATGTTTTCTATCCCCAACCGGGTGGTGCGGATGACATTGGTGCAGGCAATCCTGGTGTCCGGCTCCAGCGTCAGCATCCGGTGCACCCAGATCAGCAAGGGTGCCGCCAGCGCCTCACCCTCGGGCGTCAGGTCAACGGCCACCAGAAGGATCGAGGCTTTGCCAAGTTGCGCCACGACCAGATCCGCCCTGCCCAACGCGGTCACCCTGCGCATCTTTCGCCAACGCACAAAGACGGTGCCCCAGCCATCTGGCGCCGCTTTTCGCCCGCGTCCGGTTAAAGTCACCTGCGCCGGATGCTGCAAATCAAACCTCAACTGCGCCACCGATTGATAGCGCCGCTCGGGATCAACCTCCAGCGCGCGCAGGATGACCTCTTGCAGTCCTTCCGGCACCTCTGGTCTGAAGGCACGCGGCGGCACCGGGTCGCGCCACAACCGCCGCCGCACCTGACGCAGCTTTTGTGGCATCCCGAACGGAGGTTGCCCCGTGACCATCTCATACATCAGCGCGCCAAGGCTGAAGATGTCGCTGCGCAGATCATCCCTTTGGCGCAGGATTTGTTCTGGCGCGATATAGGGATAGCTGCCCATCGGAATAGCAAACTCCTCCTCCAAGAGGTCGGGCAGGTCATCGTGCCGGGCCAGACCGAAGTCGATCAGCACCACCTCCCCGGTTGGCCTTTGCAGGATATTGGCGGGCTTCAGATCCAGATGCACCACATGCTGCAAATGCAAAGCGTGCACCGCCTCGGCGATGCGGGCCGACACCTCCACCACATCCGGCAAGGGCCATGGCCCTTTGTCAAACCGCTGTTGCAAAGACCCGCCGGGGATCAATTCCTGCACGATATAGGCCATCCGGTCGAAATCGCCTTGCGCAATGATGCGCGGCACATGCGGGCCGGTCAGGCGTGGCATGATCATCTGCTCCACCTCAAACCCCACGATGGTCGGGCCGTCGTCGCTGTCCTGAATCGTTGGCACCTTCATGACCATCGGTGTCCGGTAAAGCGCATGGGTGACCGCCCAGATGGACGCAAAGCCCCCCACGTGCAGCATTTCGCCCAGAGTAAAGCCGTCAATCTCCAACCCGGTTCGCGGCTTTTGCATCCTTAATCTCCGCTCAACAGTCGCAGGGCCAAAGCCTCTGGCAAACCCGCCGCCCGGACCTTTGTGGCCACCGTACCGCAATCATAGGCCACCCGGCGGAAGGTCAGGTCGCCCTGCGCCGGATCATAAGTCGCGTAAGAGGCCGCCGGGGTCCTGTCACGCGGTTGCCCGACGCTGCCCACCACGGCCAGCCAGCGACGCGAGCGGATCAACGGGAATGGCAGCCCGAACTTGACCCGGGATGCCGCGACCTGACCGCGCAGATCAGCGGAATACAAAGGCGGCACATGCACATGCCCGCAGAAGGTTATTCTGGCCCGGTTAGCCTGAAAGCAACCGGCCGCCGTCGCTTCGTTGGTGACATATACCCATTCATCGGGTGCCTCAGCACTGGCGTGGACGTAGAGCACACCGCCCCGCTCAACCCACAGGGGAAGACCTGCCAGAAACGCCGACTGCTCCGCCGAAAGCCTGGGCCGGGTCCAATCCAACGCCTTGCGGGCATTGTCCGTCATGCCCCCGGACCCTATGGCCATGGCGTCATCATGATTGCCCTTCACGACCACCGCCCCGGTCGATGCCAGTTCCATGACCCGGTCACAGCACCACTCCGGGTCCGGTCCATACCCAACGATGTCGCCCAGAATGACGATCCCTTCGCAGCCCCGCGCCGCCTGATCCGCCAGAACGGCGGCCAAAGCCTCGCGGTTGCCATGAATGTCCGTCAGGATCGCCAGCAGCATGCCAACCCGCCTCCAAACCTGCCCGCCTGCCGCACCCTACCCGAGCCTGACGCGCCCCGCCACGCGCGCGTGACGCCCGGGTTATTCGGCCAATCCCAGATAGCGCCCCTGCCAATAAAGCAGCGCCCCGCGTCCCGTGTTGGTGCGTATTTCCAGCACCCGCCCGATCAGAATGGAATGAGTGCCCCGGTCGATCATCTCTTCCACCTGACAGGCAAACGCCAGGGGCGCATCGGCCAGCACCCGCGTTGCGCCGGCAGCTTCCACCCAACTGGCCCCTTCGTACCGCGCCGGACCGTGGACCCCGCTGGTGCCAGAGAACCTTTCCGCCAAAGCCTGATGATCTGCCCCCAAAGCCTGCCAGCCAAACACCCGGTATTGCCTCAGCAAAGGCCAGCAGGACGAGGTCCGGTTGATGCAGGCCAGCACCATCGGAGGCTCTGCGGTCAAAGAAATGCCGGTCGTCACCACCAGCCCATTCGCCTCTGCGCCTTGTCCGACCGTGATCAAAGAACAAGTGCCCACAAGGCCGCGCATGGCAGCCTTGAACGCCTCGGGGGTTGGATGATGCGGCGCGTGGTCCATATCGGTCAGATAGGGTAATCCGCCTGCCATTTCCAGCGACAGGTTTACGTTCCGTGTGCCAAGCCCTAACCATGTGCCATCCGAATCCGGGAACCCCATGTCCGACACGCCTGCCTACCGCGTTCTTGCCCGCAAATACCGGCCCGAGACTTTTGCTGACCTCGTCGGGCAAGAGGCGATGGTGCGCACCCTGAAGAACGCCTTCGCAGCCGACCGGATTGCGCATGCCTTCATCATGACCGGCATTCGCGGCACCGGCAAAACCACCACCGCCCGCATCATCGCCAAGGGGCTGAACTGTATGGGCGTTGACGGCAAGGGAGGCCCTACGACAGAGCCTTGTCTGGTCTGCGAACCCTGCCGTGCCATTGCTGAAGGCCGCCATGTCGACGTGCTGGAAATGGACGCCGCCTCGCGCACCGGGGTTGGCGACATACGGGAGATCATCGACTCGGTCCGCTACCGTGCCGCTTCGGCGCGCTACAAGGTCTATATCATCGACGAAGTGCACATGTTGTCGACCGCCGCCTTCAACGCCTTGTTGAAAACGCTGGAAGAACCGCCAGAGCATGTCAAATTCATCTTCGCCACCACCGAAATCCGCAAGGTTCCGGTAACGGTCCTGTCGCGCTGCCAACGTTTCGACCTGAAACGGATTGAGCCAGAGGTGATGATCACGCTTTTGCAAAAAATCGCCAAGGGCGAGAATGCGACGATCACCGATGCGGCCCTTGGCCTGATCACCCGCGCCGCGGAGGGGTCAGCCCGCGATGCGACTTCGCTCTTGGATCAGGCGATTTCCAATGGCGCAGGTACCGTCGAAGCTGATGCCGTTCGCGCCATGCTTGGGCTGGCAGACCGGGGTCGCGTGATGGATCTCTTTGACATGATCATGCGCGGGGCTGCCGCCGAGGCGTTGAATGAACTGGCCGAACAATACTCTGACGGGGCCGATCCCCTCGCCGTGCTGCGCGATCTGGCGGAGATCACCCATTGGGTTTCGGTGATGAAGATCACGCCGGACGCCGCCGAAGACCCCACGGTCGCGCCCAATGAACGCACCCGTGGCATCGACATGGCCGCCCGGTTGCCGCTGCGCAGTCTAAGCCGCATGTGGCAACTGCTTTTGAAAGCGTTGGAGGAGGTGGCCCAAGCCCCCAACGCCATGATGGCGGCAGAGATGGCCGTAATCCGCCTGACCCATGTGGCTGATCTGCCAGACCCCGAAACCCTGCTGCGTCACCTGCGCAATGTGCAGCCCACCGGCGTGACCGCTGGCACCCTGCAAGGCGGAGCGCCGGCAGGCGGCAACGCGACCCATGCCCCGATGATGCGCCTTGCCCCCTCCGACCCAATGCGCGGCCCGATGATGCAAGGTGGCCAAGGTGCGGCAAGCCCGGCCCTCGCACTTCTCTCCATCCCGCAAACCGCTTGCCAGACCTTCGAACAGGTGGTGGCCCTGATCCGCGACAAGCGCGACCTGAAGCTGCTGTTCGAGGTGGAATCGACCCTGCGTCTGGTTCACTACGCCCCCGGCCGCATCGAGTTTGAACCGACCGAAAACGCCGCACCCGACTTCGCTGCCCGCCTTGGCCAACGTCTGCAAGACTGGACCGGCAGCCGTTGGGGGGTTTCCGTTGTCTCCGCTGGCGGCCAGCCAACGATCCTGGAGGACCGCGACCGCGACCTGACGAAGGCCCGCGCCGAAGCCGCCCTCAACCCGCTCGTCCTTGCCGTGCTGCAAGCCTTCCCCGGTGCCACGATCACCGAAATCCGCACGCCGGAAGCCCTCGCCGCTTCGGCCGCCATAGCCGCCCTGCCAGAGGTTGAGGACGAATGGGACCCGTTTGAGGAAAGCTGAACCCGCCAATCTGCCCGCCTGCATTGCCCAGAACGCGCACCGGGGTCTGGCGGTGTTAAGCCCCGGCCCATCCCCCGTGCTGCCATAAAATAGGCCGAATATGACCGAAACCCCGCGCGACATCGAGGCTTTGATCGACCTGATGGCCCGTCTGCCCGGCCTTGGCCCAAGGTCGGCCCGACGCGCCGTCCTCGCCATGCTGAAACGGCGTGAGGGGCTGATGGCCCCCTTGGCCCAAGCCCTTGCAGGGGTGGCCCTTTCGGCCCGCGATTGCACGATATGCGGCAATATAGGCACCTCGGACATCTGCGCCATCTGCGCCGACCCGGCCCGCGCCACCGGCGAAATCTGCGTCGTGCAAGATGTGGCTGACCTGTGGGCGATGGAACGCAGCCGCGCCTTCAAAGGCCGCTATCACGTGCTGGGCGGCACGCTTTCGGCGCTGGATTCCGTGGGTCCCGACCAGTTGCGCATACCTGCCCTTTTGTCCCGCATCAAGGATGAAGCCGTGGCCGAGGTGATCCTGGCCCTGAATGCCACGGTAGACGGCCAAACCACCGCTCATTATATCGCCGACATGCTGGAACCGCTGGGGGTGCGCCTGACCTCGCTCGCGCAAGGCGTGCCGATTGGCGGAGAATTGGATTACCTTGACGACGGCACCATCGGCGCCGCCCTGCGTGCGCGGCGTGGCGTCTGATAAAGGCCGCCCAACCCAAAGCGTCTCACCGAAAAGCTTTGGGTAGCGCTTTGTACGTTTTCAAACCACCTGAATATGCGCATCCAGACCGGACACCGAATTGACAGTCAGCAAGGAAATCACATCTGCACCAAAATGGGTGAAATCCAGCACGACATGCCCGGCGACAATTCTGGCGTAATCCGTAACCACCTCAACCGCAGTCAACACCGCACCCCCCCAAAGCGAGGAGGCAAGGCTCAGCACATCGGTTGCATTGTCAAAGTCGGTGATTGTATCCCTGCCAGAACCATGGGCGAAGACAAAGGTATCCGCCCCGGAATTGCCGGTCAGCCTGTCATTGCCGGCCCCGCCAATCAGCGTGTCATTGCCGCCAAAGCCGGAAAGCCGGTTGGCCAAATCGTTGCCGATGATCATGTCCGAACCAGACCCACCCACCGCATTCTCGATTTTGCAGCCGTAAGCGATTGAGACGTTGGCAGTATAGGCCCCGATATCCGAAAAATGCCCGTCGTTCAGGTCAATCTTTTGCGCATGAGTAAAGCCCGACACATTCAGCGTGTCATGGCCCGCGCCGTCCCAGATGCACAATAAGGGTGAGGCGTTGGCGCTAAAATCGAACGGCCCGCCCACATTGCTGTGAAAGCCATAGACGCTGTTGCCGGCATTGGTGCTTGAATTGACACCATAAAGTTGTTGAACGGCGTAGATGTCATACGTCATCAGCGTTTGGGGATAGTGATGAGGCGCGCCCGGATCGGTCGCGGTCGCCTGAAAATAGCTCATGACCGAGTATTGCTGGCTGTCCTCGGCGAATTGCGCGCTGTTGTCGTAGGTGATCGAAACCCCCGGTTGGGCATTATAGTCGCCGGGATGGCTAAGACCCATCGCATGTCCCAATTCGTGCAGGAAGACGAATTGGCTGTAGCTGCCGTCAGGCAATGTGGTTCCGCTGACATATTGCTGGTTGATCCACATATCGCCGGCATGGCTGGCAGAATCGGTGGAGCCGGGGAAATATGTATAAGCGCCCGATCCGTCGTTCGATGAGGTGTAGCCACCAATCAGAATGGTTGCGTTGTCGGTCAAGCCCGCGTTGTCGTTGACCTGCTGGAAGCTGATGTTCGAAACGCTGGAATAATTGCCGAAAGCCACCTGCGCCGCGACCATTTGGTCAGTGGTCAGGTGGCTGAACGGTGCAGCATGGCCACTGGCATCGGTCGTGCCGGGATCGGTATCGCGAAAGCCATAGGTGACAACTGTTCCGGTTGCCGGAGTGGCCGACCAAGACCCGCCGGTGCGGTAAATCTCTGCCGCACCCAATTGCACGCCGTAGCTGACCCGGTCACCCTCGGTCATGGCCAAGCCATAGGCTGCCCCCGCCGCCCCGCCCAGTGATCGCACCTCAACGTAAAAATCTCCGGCGGGACCTGCGGTAAAGGTCAAGGTGCTGCTCAACCCCGGCCCGCTGTTGTCGTCAGAACTGATCACCGAGCCGTCGGCTGCATGCAACACCAGTTGCGTATTCCTGACCCCGGTGCCCGTCGCACCAACCCCTACCGCGCCAAATGTATAGGTTGACCCGGCGGCGAGCGAGACCTTCACCCAATCTCCGGTGGACTTGGTCAAATGTCCCCAAAATTCATCGCCTGAATGCATGGAATATGGCGTCGCGGTGGTTTCAGGCGCATCGGTGGTTTCAAGGATAATGGTCATGGCGGCTCCGGCTTCTGGCGGGAAAAAGGTATTTTGCCAAAAACAATAACCGAAGAAGAATGGCAAAATAAGGGCTATCAATCGCCGCTCGCCAAAGTTCTGCGTCCTTCTGCAAAGTTTTACCGCGACAGCTGGACAAGCCCGCACTGCAATGAAAAAGGCCCGGGCTTTGCGGCACGGGCCTTTGAAATGGGACGGACTCAGACCTTACAGGTCGTCGTCGTCATCATCGTCATCGCCGTGCGGCAGGTTGAAGAAGCTTTCGGCGTCCGAAAAGTCGGCCGCTTTTTCTTCACGTTTGGGCGCATCAACGCGGGTGAACGCCTCAAGGCCGGAGGGCATTTTCGGCTCCTGCGTCATCCCAAGCGACTGTTCAGTCGACACCAGCTTGCGGCGTTCATCGTCCGACATCACCACGCCTTCCGACGCTTTCTTGCGAGATGCCGCCTGCACAGCGGTATCCAGTTCGGTCTGCCGGCACAGGCCCAAAGCCACCGGGTCTATCGGGGTGATCTGGCTGATGTTCCAATGCGTCCGCTCGCGGATTGCCTGAATGGTCGGCTTGGTGGTGCCGACCAGCTTGCCCACAGCGCCATCCGACAATTCGGGGTGAAACTTGACCAGCCACAGGATCGCGGCAGGACGGTCCTGACGCTTTGACAATGGCGTATAGCGCGGCCCACGCCGCTTTTCTTCGCCCACCGCCGACTGGTTGAACTTCAGCTTCAGCTTGTGCAGCGGATCTTTTTGCCCACGCTCAATCTCGACCGCGTCCAGTTGGTTGTTCGACACCGGGTCAAAGCCCTTGACGCCAGTCGCCACGTCGCCATCTGCGATGCCTTGCACTTCCAACTCGTGCATCCCGCAGAAATCGGCAACCTGACGGAAGGTGAGCGTGGTGTTGTCCACCAGCCAGACGGCGGTGGCCTTGGACATCAGCGGCTTTGTCACCTGGATCTCTCCTTTACAAATCTCTCCCAAGCCGGGAAAACGGCTGCGACCCAGGTTCGTCCTTGGGGCCGCGATCTTCTCGTTTTCAGGGGGAAGTTGCGATTGCTATAGTGAGATTCTTTGGGCGAGGAAAGTGCCAAATGCGTCATGTTGTCCTGCTTCTAGGCTCCCTTCTGCTCGCCGCACCCGCAAATGCCGGTGGCGAGCGGGCTGGCGACTTCGATTACTACGTGATGTCGCTGTCCTGGGCGCCGAACTGGTGCAAGCTGACCGGTGATTCCCGGGGCGATGCGGAGTGTGCCAAACACGGCTTGACCTTCACCCTGCACGGACTTTGGCCGCAATATACCGCTGGCGGCTATCCGTCCGATTGCCACAGCAGCACGCGCGACCCCTCGAAGGGCGACACGGCAGCGATGGAGGATATCATGGGCAGCGCCGGGCTGGCCTGGCACGAATGGCAGGCCCATGGCCGCTGTTCCAACCTGTCCTCTGACGACTATCTGGCGCTGATGCGCAAGGCTTACGGATCGGTCGCCATCCCGCCGCTGTTCGCCAAGGTGACACATCCCTTGAACGTGCCACCCCATGTTATCGAGGATGCGTTTCTGCAAGCGAACCCCCAGCTTGCCCCCGAAAACATGGCGGTTACTTGCGCGGGTGGCCTGATCCATGAGGTCAGGGTTTGCTTGTCAAAAGACCTCGTTCCCACCCCCTGTGGTGACGAGGTCCGCAGTTGCTCCCTGCCTGCTGCCGATCTGGAGCCTGTGCGTTAACCCGCTCTTTCAGGCGGCAGGCACCAGCAACCCACGCTGCACAGCAGGCCGCGCAAGAAAACGGTCAAGGTATTTTCCAACATTTGGGCAGTCATTCATGCCCGAAATCTCACCAGCCTTGTAGAAATCACGCAAAGCCTTCAGCCACGGCCCCGTCGCCATGTCGGCTATCGAATAGTCACCCGCCAGCCAGTCGCGCCCGTCCAGTGCCGTTTCCAACACGTTGAGCAAGCGCTGCGCCTCCGCCCGGAAGCGTTCCTTCGGACGTGGGTCTTCGATATCCTTGCCGGCAAAAATATGGAAATATCCCAGTTGGCCAAACATCGGCCCAATGCCACCCATCTGAAACATCAGCCATTGCAGCACATTGTAGCGGTTGGCATCCGGCATGAACTTGCCCGATTTTTCCGCCAGATAAATCAGGATCGCCCCGCTTTCAAACACCGCCAAAGGCCGGTCGCCCGGACCATGCGCGTCGATGATCGCGGGGATCTTGTTGTTCGGATTGAGGCTTAGAAATTCCGGCGTCATCTGGTCGCCTTTGGAGAACTCTATCCGATGGCCGTCATAGTCCAACCCCATCTCCTCCAGCGCTATGCCGATTTTCTGGCCGTTCGGCGTGGGCAAGGAGTAAAGCTGGATCGCGTCCGGCTTGCGCGGCGGCCAGCGATGAGTGATCGGAAAATCGGCGAGGGTCGGCATTGGAAAGCTCCTGTTATTGGTGGCACTGAAGGCGGCTGGCGCCGAAGATAAGTTAATTTTCCCCGTTAAAAAGCGTAAATTCTGTGCCATTATCGCTTGCGTTCTGCGCGAAAACGCAGGCTCACCAAGTGGCGAACAGGCCACCACAAAGCAGGGAACAGTGGAATGCTACAAGAGTTCAAGGACTTCATTGCCAAAGGCAATGTGATGGACCTCGCCGTGGGTATCATCATCGGCGCGGCTTTCACAGCGATTGTGGGCAGCCTCGTGGCGGACCTGATCAACCCGATCATCGGCCTGATCCTGGGCGGCGTTGATTTCACCAATATGTATGTCGTGCTGAAAGGCAATGTTCCGGCTGGCGCTGGCCTGCAAGTCGCCCGTGATGCGGGTGCTGCGGTCTTCGCCTATGGCTCTTTCATCACGGCGATCATCAACTTTCTGATCATCGCTTTTGTGGTGTTCATGCTGGTCAAGACCGTCAATTCGATGATGCCGAAAAAGGCCCCGGCCCCCGCCGCCCCGGTTGGCCCAACCGAACTCGAGGTTCTGATGCAAATCCGCGACTCTTTGAAGAAGTAAGCCAGTCGCCGCGAAACCCAAAAGCCCCCGGTCAAGCGCCGGGGGCTATGGTTTGTCGGAAACGGGCCAAGGCTCCATTCCCATTCAAGTCTGATCGCCCCGGTTCAGACAGCGGCGCACAAACTATTGCCAGCCATTTGAGCCAAACGCATCCGCTTTTTACAGGTCCAATCGTTGGGGCGAACCAAAGCCCGCCCCCTAAGACCGGGTCACATCGCCAGCGCGTCGGCGGCGGCAATCACCGGCAGCCCCAAGGCCATCCCAACCGCTGCATAAGTCAGCTTGCCCGCGTGGGTGTTCAAACCTGCCAGCAGATGCTTGTCCTCTGCACATGCCTTTTTCCAACCTTTATCGGCCAAAGCGAGCATGAAAGGCATCGTCGCGTTGCCCAAAGCCAAGGTAGAGGTCCGTGCGACAGCGCCTGGCATATTCGCCACGCAGTAGTGCATGATCCCGTCAATTTCATAAACCGGGTCGTGGTGCGTGGTGGCATGCGAGGTTTCAAAACACCCGCCCTGATCAATCGCCACATCCACCAAAGCGGCACCGGGCTTCAATTCTGACAGTTGCGCGCGTGAGATCAGTTTGGGTGCCGCAGCCCCCGGGATCAACACCGCGCCGATGATCAGATCGGCCTGACGCGCCAGTTCCATCGTGGTGGCCGCATCGGCGTAGCCGTTCTTGAACTGCCCGCCAAAGACGTCATCCAGGTAGCGCAGCCGGTTGATCGACCGGTCCAGCACTGTCACATCTGCCCCCATCCCGGCCGAAACCTTGGCCGCATGGGTGCCAACGACACCGCCGCCCAGAACCAGCACCTTGGCCGGCAACACGCCCGGCACACCGCCCAGCAGCACGCCCCGACCACCATTGGCCTTTTGCAACGTCCATGCCCCGACCTGAGGCGCCAAACGTCCGGCGACCTCTGACATCGGTGCCAGCAAGGGCAATCCGCCCCGGTCATCCGTCACCGTCTCATAGGCAATCGCCGTCACACCCGAGGCCAGAAGGTCCGCCGTCTGCTCCGGATCGGGGGCCAGGTGCAGATAGGTGAACAAAACCTGACCCTCACGCAGGCGCGCCCGCTCCACCGGCTGCGGTTCCTTGACCTTCACGATCATCTCGGCCCAGGCAAAGACCTCTTCTGCCGTAGCCATAATCTTCGCCCCGGCCCCGACATAATCGGCGTCAGAAAAGCCAGCGCCTATGCCTGCGCCGGTTTCGACCATGACCTGATGGCCACGGTTTGTAGCCTCTTTCGCCGCATTGGGCGTGATCCCTACGCGAAATTCCTGCGGCTTGATCTCTTTCGGGCAACCGATTTTCATGTGCTCTCTCCGATGCGCTTTCCCCATTTTCGCGCAAATCCACCGCAGAAGGGTTGAGATTTTACTGGCAGCAACGCCGAAAAACGGTAAAATATGGCGTCAAATGCCCGAAATTCGAGAATTCCTCCCATGACAGATCAACTCGACGCAATCGACCGGCGCATTCTGGGCGTCCTGCAAAAGGACAGCCGCGTGACCAATGCCGAACTGTCCGAGCGGGTGAACCTGTCGCCCTCTGCCTGCCACCGGCGTGTGCAGCGGCTGGAGGAAGATGGCTTCATCGCGGCCTATGTCGCCTTGCTGAATGCCCGCAAGATGGGCCGCCCGACCATCGTTTTCGTGGAAATCACCTTGCAAAGCCAGGCCGAGGAACTGCTGGACGCTTTCGAACGTGAGGTGGCAAAAGTCCCCGACATCCTTGAATGTCACCTGATGGCCGGTGCCGCCGACTACCTGATCAAGATCATGGCGGAAGACACCGAAGACTTCGCCCGCATCCACCGCCGCTATCTCGCCCGCCTGCCCGGCGTGCGTCAGATGCAGTCCAGCTTCGCGTTGCGCACAGTGGTGCAGACAACCGCGCTGGCCGTATAGGTGCTGGCTGCATAAGTGCTGGCTGCATAAGTGTTGGCCCCAAAAGTGTTGGAACGACTCAATAACTAAGCTAATGTGCCCGCATTGCGGCAAAGGGGAATTGTGATGGCTAACGATTGGACGGCACTTCTGTCTGGCAGCTACTGGTCGGGCATCGAGGTCACTGCAAAGCCAACTATTGTGACCTTTTCCTTCCCGACGACTGCGCCGGGCTATGATGCGGCAATCAACGATCCCAACCTGACCCCGGCCGCTTTGGCCAGCTTCACCGCCTTCACCGCATCCGAACAGCAAATGGCGCGGGATGCTTTGGCCGAATGGGGCAGCGCCAGTGGGCTGACCTTTATCGAGGTGGCACCAGGTCAAGGCGACATCAACTTCCAGAAACTCGACTTTACCGGCACCGGCTACGCGGGTGCCGGTGGTATCGCATACCGCCCGTTTGGCGACTGGAACTTTGCGACCTCGCCCTATTTTTCGTCCGACCTCGACAGCGCCGGCGATGTGTTCATGAACTCTGCCACACCGCTGGTCTACGGCACGATCCTGCACGAAATCGGCCATGCGCTTGGCCTGAAACACCCGACCGAACCGTGGACGGACTTTGCCAGCAACCCGCCCGTGGTCCATGACGTCTGGACCGTGGACGACCCGTCCCTGACGATCATGAGCCAGCTGCCCGGTGGCACCGGCCACCTGACGGCGGTTGATATTCAGGCGATCCAGTCGATTTATGGCACCAATGCGCAGGATGGCACGCAGGTTGCGTCGTGGTCATGGGACGCCGCCCATCAGACCCTGACCCAGACCGGCTATGCCACCGCTGATGCCATTCGCGGCTCATCCGTCACTGATATCATCTTCGGGCAGGACGGCGACGACAAGCTGTTCGGCCTCAACGGCAATGACGTCCTGTACGGCGGTGCTGGCAACGACCTGCTGGATGGCGGGCCGGGCAATGACAAACTTGTGGGCGGTCTGGGCGACGACACTTACCTTATTACGGGCAAGGGTGACAAAATCACCGAAGCCGCCAACGCGGGCACCGACACCGTCTATTCGGCGGTGTCTTACACGCTTGCGGCCAATGTCGAGATTCTCAGCTTTCTGGGCTCGGCCAAGGTCACCGGCACCGGCAACGCGTTGGCCAACCAGATGTATGCCGGCGGCGGGGTTGCCATACTGAAAGGCATGGCGGGCGACGATTACATGGTGGGCAGTGCGGGCAAGGATCAGTTGACGGGCGGGGCTGGGGCAGATGTGATGTGGGGCGGCACGGGGGCAGATCAGTTCATCTTCACCGCCGTCACCGATTTTGCCCCCGCCGCCAGCTTTGACACGATTGGCGATTTCTCGCACGCGCAGGCCGACAAGATCGCGCTGAATGCCATCGACCCTGATCATTCGACCGCAGGCGATCAGGCGTTTTCCTTTGTAGGCTCTGCTGCCTTCACCACCGACGCCCGGTTTCAGGTCCGCGCAGAGGTGCAGGGCACCAACACGCTGGTGCAGATCGACCTCAACCACGACCGCGTGGCCGATGCCCAGATCCTGCTGTACGGTGCCATGACGCTGGTGGCGTCAGATTTCATCCTTTAACCCGGAATCTCATCCGCAATCACCGTGAAGCTTTGCAGGATATGCGGCCCAAACGAGTGGATCAGCGGCACGTCCGCCGCATCGCGCCCATAGGCCACCACGACACGGCCAATTCTTGGGATGTTGTTGCGCGGGTCAAAGGTGTGCCATGCGCCGTTCAGATAGACCTCCATCCAAGCGGCATAGTCCATGGCGCTGGTCACGGGCACGCCAATGTCAGGGATATAGCCGTTCACATAGCGGGCCGGAATGTTCATGCAGCGGGTGAAGGCGATTGCCAGATGGGCAAAGTCGCGGCACACCCCGGTGCGCTCCTGCCAAGCGTCATAGGCGGTTCGGGTGACACGCGCGTTCATGTAGTTGAAGGAGATGTGGTTGTGGACCATATCGCAGATGGCCTGCACGCGGCCCCAGCCCGATGGAGCGTTGCCAAACATATCCCAGGCGATCTGACTTAACCGGTCGGTGTCGCAGTAGCGGCTTGGCAGCAGATACAGGATCGCCTCGTCTGGCAGATCGGCCACCGGCGTTTCCATCAGCCATGGCGAGGATGGGTCCGAAAAGCCATCGTCGCGGATCGTGCTTTCGCTGCGGATCGAGAATATCCCGCGCGGCGCCACAAAACGCCGGCACAGATTGCCAAAACTGTCGCGATACAGCCGCGTTGGCACCGTTGGGGTCGTGATCACGGCACCTTGGGTGTAAATATCATCCCGCCGCTCGTCGCGCACCGACAGCATGGAGATCATCGGCGTATCCTGCTGGCAAGATACCGTAATGTCGTAGCCTATTCGCATCAGCATGAGTTAACCCCCTACGGCAAGGGGCGGCCATGGCAACAGCCCTGTCCGCATAGTTTCACGAATTGGCCGCCACAACCATAACCCCGGTGAGCAATTGGCCAGCTTTTGCCCAAATCCGCCTGATCCGCCCAGATTTCGGGCAAACCAAACGGTTGGCCGACAGGAGGCCGAAGCAATTCTTCGCTCCCTGTGGAAAATTGATCCGTCAAACACCCTTTCTCACATGCGCCGGCACCAAGGCTGGCGCTGCGCCGGAGTCTGGCGTTTGCCGACTTGCACTCTAAGAGAAAGTAGCTTGAGACCCCGATCTACCTGCTTGATTTTCCCTCAAAATAGAACAAAATATGAACAAATTCTGCGTAACCTCTCAAAAGGAACTGATTCCAGATGAAACCGCACCAAAGTTCAGCCTTCGATTTCTTCACCGGCACATGGCGCGTCGCACATCACCGTTTGCAAAGCCGGTTGGCGGGTTGCACGACATGGGACAAATTTGACGGCAGTTGCACGGTCTGGCGTGTTCTGGGCGGTCACGGCAACGTCGACGACAATGTGTTGCACCTGCCCGGACAAGATTACCGCGCCATCACCTTGCGCAGCTACGATCCGGCCAGCGACCAATGGGCGATCTGGTGGCTGGATGCACGCCAACCCCATCAGCTTGATGTCCCGGTCAAAGGTCGATTTGAGGGCGGCATTGGCATCTTCTTCGCCGATGACATGCTGGACGGCAAAGCCATCAGGGTCCGGTTTTCGTGGCTGAACGTTCAAACACCCTCGCCCCGGTGGGAGCAGGCCTTTTCGCCGGATGACGGCCAAAGCTGGGAGGTGAACTGGACCATGGATTTTACCCGCATCACCTGAAAGCCAAACGAAAAACCCCCGGCCTCACGGACGGGGGTTGAACGGTGGGGATCACTCCCCCAAGCTTTCGTTGGCGTTGGCCTGCAGCCTTTTCGGCATCAAGACCGGCTGGCTTCAAGCCTGAACTTAAAGACCGCCTTCACGCTGAAGCTTCTTGCGCGCAAGTTTCCTTGCACGGCGAACGGCTTCGGCGCTCTCGCGCGCTTTTTTGACGGAGGGCTTCTCGAAATGTTGCTTGAGCTTCATTTCGCGGAACACGCCTTCGCGCTGGAGCTTTTTCTTGAGGGCCCGAAGGGCTTGCTCAACGTTATTGTCGCGGACGCTGACCTGCATGTGGTTGTCACCACCTTCCTAAGCTAGAGTTGCACTGATGTGCAGGCCCGTCGCGCTTAGCAAAGCCGGCGGTGCTTGTCCACAAGTCCGTGAGGGGTAAAGAAATGGCAGCACAGATGAACCGGGATTTGGCCTTGCAACGGCTGTTGGAGGCCGCTTTGCCGCATGTGGCCTTTGATGGTTGGTCAGAAACGACGCTAAAGGCCGCCATCGCTGATTCGGGGGTGGACGCTGGTCTGGCGCGCGCCCTGGTGCCGCGTGGCGGCGTCGATCTGGCGCTGGCTTATCACCGCTTGGGCGATCAGCAGATGGTCTCAGCCCTCGCGGCCAGCGATTTGTCCACCCTGAGGTTCCGCGAAAAGGTGACCCACGCCGTCCGCCTGCGGCTGGAAGGGGCCGAGCGGGAGGTGGTGCGGCGCGGATCGGCGCTGCTATCGCTGCCGCAACATGCCAGCGACGGGGCCCGCGCCATCTGGGGCACTGCCGATGCGATCTGGCGGGCTTTGGGCGACACCTCGACCGACGTGAACTGGTACACCAAACGCGCCACTTTGTCGGCGGTTTATGGGTCAACCGTGCTGTATTGGCTGGGCGATCAAAGCGAAGGGTTAACCGAAACCTGGGCATTTCTGGACCGGCGGATCGAAAACGTGATGGCGTTTGAAAAGGCCAAGGCGGGATTTCGGGAAAATCCCTTGGGCCGCGCACTTTTGGCCGGGCCTTTCAAGATTCTGGAAAGGATCCATGCGCCAAAACAAAGCAACGATCTGCCCGGCCACATGGGAACCGGACATGTTCCACAAGACTGAGCTTGCTGTAACCCTGTTTACCCGGCACGACCTTAAACCAACCGCGTTTGAAAGCCGCCCTGTTCAAACCGGTTTCGTTCAAAACGGCACTATTGGAACCGGTTGCCTTCAAACCAGTTCAGTTCATAACGGCCCAATTCAGAAAGGCCTCTGAAGATGCCAATGTCGCATGCCATGCTCGCCATGGAAATCGCCAGTCCGGGGGGGCCGGATGTCCTGCAGCCCTGTTCGGTGCCGGTGCCGGTGCCGGGTCTTGGTCAGATTGTGATCCGGGTCGCCTATGCCGGGGTCAACCGGCCTGACGCCCTGCAACGCGCGGGGTCTTATGCGCCGCCGCCCAACGCCTCGCGCCTGCCGGGGCTGGAGTGTTCGGGAACCGTCGTCGCCCATGGTCCGGGCTGCACGCGGTGGGAGATTGGCGACAAGGTCTGCGCCCTGCTTCCGGGTGGTGGCTATGCCGAATACGCAGCCTGTCACGAATCCCATGCCTTGCCGATCCCGCAGGGCCTTTCGATGCGCGAGGCCGCCTGCCTGCCGGAGACCTGCTTTACCGTCTGGTCCAACATGGTGATGCGCGGCGGCTTGCGGGGGGGGGAGCGTTTTCTCATTCACGGCGGTACGTCCGGCATCGGCGTCACCGCCATTCAGATCGCAAAAGCCCTGGGCGCACGGGTGTTTGCCACCGCTGGCAACGACGACAAGGCGCGATACTGCGAAAAGCTGGGTGCCGAACGGGGGATCAATTACCGTTCGGAAGATTGGGGCGACATTCTGCGCAAAACCGGTGGCGCGGACCTGATCCTCGATATGGTCGGCGGACCCTATATCGCCCAGAACCTGCAGTGTCTGGCGGATGACGGCCGCCTCGTGCAGATCGCCTTCCTGCAAGGTCCCAAGGTTGACATCACCCTGACCGAACTGATGACCCGCCGCCTGACCTTTACCGGTTCCACCCTGCGTCCGCAATCCGACCTCGCCAAAACCCGCATCGCCGCCGAGGTGCAGGCGCATGTCTGGCCGATGATCGAGGCCGGGGCGTTCAAGGTGATCATCGACAGCGAATACCCCTTGCCGCAGGCCCCCGCCTCCCACTGGCGGATCGAGGCACCGGGCCACATCGGCAAAATCGTTCTGAAGGTCGAAGAATAGCGCAGCGGATTGTTTGCTGGAAATTCATGTGCCGTGATGCGGGCCGTTCCTGCGCCGGTTGAGCCGGTACCTGTTGAGCCTGTGCCGGTTGAGCCTGTGCCGGTTGAACCGGTGCCGGTTGAGCCTGTGCCGGTTGAGCCGGTGCCGGTTGAGCCTGTGCCGGTTGAGCCTGTGCCGGTTGAGCCTGTGCCGGTTGAGCCGGTGCCGGTTGGGCCGGTGCCGGTTGGGCCTGTGCCGGTTGAGCCTGTGCCGGTTGGGCCGGTGCCGGTTGGGCCGGTGCCGGTTGGGCCGGTGCCGGTTGGGCCGGTGCCGGTTGGGCCGGTGCCGGTTGTCACGAACCTGATCGTTCTGGTGCCGATCGTGGCGATGACGGCCGCCCCCGGCGAGGGTCTTCCCGGTGCCGGTTATTCCCCTACCGCCCTGTCAGGAAAGCTCCAAGATTTTTCGCAGAAAAATCGCGAGCGCCGCCTGGGGCAAAGATCTGATCAGCCTCGCACCCGTCGCCGATGGGCAGGCGGGATCCCCAACATGCAGCGATACTTGGCAACCGTCCTTCGCGCGACCGTCAACCCCAGATCTGCTGCAAGGCTTTGCGCCAACGCCTCGTCCGACATGGGCGCATCCGCCGCCTCACCGGCGATCTTGCGGGCCAGAAGGTCGCGCAAACCAGCGGCGGACACGGCCTTTCCCGCGCCGACCTCCCGGCTGAACAACTTGCGCAACCACCACACCCCCCACGGCGTGTCCACAGCAGCGCCTGCGACCACCCGGCTGACCGTGCTTTCATGCAGGTCCAACGTGGCCGCCACCTCCGCCATTGTCATTGGCTGCAACCGTGAGGCCCCTGCCTCCAATGCCAGCCGCTGCCGCCGCAGCACTTCCGCGCCAACCCGCAGCATCGTGTCGTTGCGCGCCACCACCATCCGTTCCAGCATGCGCGCCGCGGCCCGCGTCTCTGGCGTCCCGGCACCAGCTTCTACCCGCAACTCGGGCAAGGCAGAGCCATTCAGCGTCACCTCCCAGTCCCCATCCACGCGCCGCCGTGCCACCAGATCGGGCTCGCGCAACGGGTCCGCCATCAAGGCATCGAATGCGGTGCCGGGCTTGGGATTCATGGTGCGGATCAGCCGGAACCGGCGCACCACTTCGTCCTCCTTTACCCCGGCGATCTGGGCCACCTTCAGGGTCTCGCCGCGCGCCAAAAGGTCAAGATGCGCCAGAACGGCCTTCATCACCGGGTCATAAAGACCGGCTTCCTGCGCTTGCAATTTCAGACACTCACCAAGGTTGCGGGCAAAAAGCCCCACCGGTTCAATTTCTTGCAGGCGGATCACCACCGCCTCCACCTGTTGCAAGCGGCATCCGACCTCGCGCGCAATGGCCGACAGCGGGCGGTCCAGCCAGCCGCTGGGGGCCAGCGCCTCGGCCAAAGCCAAAGCAATCACCCGATCCAATGGTACCTGCATCCGGCGGTCGATTTCGGCCACCACATGGGCCATCAGGCTTGGCCCGGGCCCAGCCAATTGCGCGACCATGTCCAGCGGCGCGTCGCCCCGCAGTGCGCCCGGCAACACACCATTCCAGCGCGGCACCCAGTCTTTCGGCACCGGCTGGATCAGCGTCAGGCTTGGGTTTTCAACCGCCTGCTCCTCCAGATAGCGCGACAGGCCCGCCGCATCGGTTTTCAGCATTTCAATCGAGGCCAGAAGCTTCGTCGAAAGCTTCAGCCGCAGGCTTTGCTTGACCTCGATGCGTTGTCTTTGGGTCATCCGACATGGCTAAACAATCAAGGCCAGCCTTGCAACCTCTGGCTTGGCAAACCCAAGGCGCACAAGCGAAGCCCGTATGGGAATTGCCTTTCAGTGACCAGTCTCGGATGCGCAAGCAAAGCTCCGTTTGGCACCCCGTCAGCGGGCAAGCCCGCTTGGTTGCCCAATCCCGCAAGGAGGCTTATGGGAGGCGGATGATGCAAGACCTGCCCCTGATCCGCGATCTGGTCCTGATTGGCGGGGGTCATACCCACGCTTTGGTGCTGCGCATGTGGGCGATGGATCCCTTGCCCGGCGTCCGTTTGACCCTGATCAACCCGGACCCGGTGGCCCCCTATACCGGCATGTTGCCCGGCCTGATTGCAGGCCACTACCAGCGGGAGGAGGTTCTGATCGACCTCGTCCGCCTTGCCCGCTTTGCCGGTGCAAGGCTTATCCTTGACCGCGCCACTGGCATCGACTTGTCTGGCCGCTCCGTCACCCTGACCAACCGCCCGCCGCTGCCCTATGATCTGGCGAGCATCGACATCGGCATCACGTCTGACCTGCCCGACCTGCCCGGTTTTCCTGAACACAGCTTTGCCGCAAAACCCTTGGGCGACTATGCCCGCGCGTGGGAGGCGTTTGTGGCGCGCCGCCTGCCGACCCCCAAGATCGTCGTGATTGGTGGCGGCGTTGGTGGTGTGGAACTTGCGCTGGCCTCTGCCCACCGCCTGCGTCAGGGCGGCGCAACGCCTGCCGTCACCCTTGTTGACCGGGGCGCTGCCATCCTGCCGCTGCTCTCTGCCCAAAGCCGCGCGGGCCTTGCTGCGGCCATGCAAACCCAAGGCATCGTTGTCCTGTCCGCCGCAACACCTGCCAGTGCGGCGGCAGGGTCCGTGACGCTGGCGGATGGTCGCACCCACGCTTCCGATTTCACGCTGACGGTTGCTGGGTCCAAGCCGCAACCGTGGCTGCAATCCACCGGCGTTGTTTTGCACGACGGCTACATAACCGTCGACGCCACCTTGCGCACGTCTGACCCGCATATCTTCGCGGCTGGCGACTGCGCCCACCTGTCCCATGCGCCACGCCCCAAGGCCGGAGTTTACGCGGTTCGCGCAGCACCGGTCCTGCTGGCCAATCTGCGCGCCACGCTGACCGGGCAGCCGCTGAAGCCGTTCTCGCCGCAGAAGGATTACCTGAAACTTATCTCAATGGGCAGCAGGTCTGCTATAGCCGACAAATGGGGCCTGCGGGTCGGTGGCCCGTGGCTGTGGCGCGTCAAGGACCGCATTGACCGCAAATTCATGGCGAAGTTCGAGGATTATCCGGCGATGGCGGACCCTCGGCTGCCCGACCCCGCTGTCCTTGGCCTTGATGAAGCGATGGGGGACAAACCCCTGTGTGGCGGCTGCGGCGCCAAAGTCGGCGCTCAAAGCCTGTCGGCCATGGTCGCAGCCCTGCCGCGCCCTAAACGGCCCGAGGTTCTGGCGGGCGCTGGCGACGACGCCGCGATCCTGCAAACTGCCAGTGGCGTGCAGGTCCTGACCACGGACCATTTGCGCGCCTTTACCTGCGACCCCCGCCTGATGGCGCGCCTGACCGCCATTCATGCGATGGGCGACATCTGGGCGATGGGGGCCGCCCCGCAAGTGGCCCTCGCCCAGATCACCCTGCCGCGCTTGTCGCCGGACCTTCAGACCCGGATGCTGGCCGACATCATGTCCGCCGCTGCCGAGGTTTTTGGCGACGCCGGGGCCGATGTGGTCGGCGGCCACACAAGTCAGGGGGCAGAGCTGACCATCGGTTTTACGGTGGCCGGAACGATCTCTGACGCCGGAACAATCCCTGACGCCGCAACCATGGTTGGCCCTCCGAAAACTTCGGACGCCGGAACAACCAGGGGCAGCGGGCAAACTCCGATCACCAAGGGCGGCGCCAAACCCGGCGACGCGCTGATCCTGACCAAGGCAATCGGCTCCGGCACAATTCTGGCCGCCGAAATGGCGATGGCCCGGCTTAAAGACCCGGCACAGCCCGGCCTGATGTTGGGCGAGGCGGTGACCGCCTGCTTCGCCCAAATGCTGCGCCCTCTGTCCGAAGCGTCGCGCATCCTGTCGCCCCACGCCCATGCCATGACCGATGTTACCGGCTTTGGTCTGGCCGGCCACCTGCTGGAGATGATGACCGCGTCAGACACCTCTGCCCATATCTGGCTGAACGCGGTTCCACTGATGGCAGGTGCCGAGGCTTTGACCGCAGCGGGCGAGCATTCATCGCTCGCCCCCACCAACCGTGCAGCCCTGCTTGGTCGCATCGGCGGTGCCACCCTCACCAGTCCACGTGCAGCCCTGCTCTTTGACCCACAAACCTGCGGCGGCCTGCTTGCTGCGGTGCCGATGGCCATGGCCCAGACACTTCTGGCGCAACTCCACACCGCAGGAGACATCAGCGCAGCCATCATCGGCGAAGTGGCGGTTGGCCTGCCCGCAATCCTGCTGACGCAAGACAAAAGGTAGGATGGGCAATCTGCCCATCTTGGTCACAAAGGGCATCTCGTCGGAATCATGGGCAGATTGCCCATCCTACCGGATCAAAGCCGCAACCTCCCGGGCCAACCCGTCCAAATCCTCTTCCGCCAGACTGGTCGCCTGAACCAGTGCCGCGGCTATGGTCTTGCCCACCACCGGGTCTAAAGAACCGCCCGTCTCGTCGTCCACCGAGGCATCCATCAGGGGGCCTACCGCCAGCCGCGCCCGATGCTTTTCATAGCGCGGGTCGTAATGGACCAGCATCAGATCATGGGCCAGCGCCTCAAACTCTTCCGCTGCAGCCAGAGCGGCCCATCTTTCGATCACATCACGCGGTTGCGCATGCTTCAGCATCGCGATCACCTCCATCAGCCGCGCTTCATCCGCCATGATGTCGGCATAAGCGCGCGTCAAATACCGCGCCCGCTCTGCCAACGGGGCCACGATCTCCACCCGCCGCGCTTTGCCCATCGCCGCCCAAAGCTGCGGTGGCAGGCGCAGATCGCCGACTTTGGCGCTTTCGGCCTCCACCACCACCGGCCGCGCAGGGTCCAGAGCCGCCAACTGCATCGCCAGCGCACACTCAAAGGCCTTCTGCGAGGGCTGCCCGCCCGGCATATGGCCAAACAACGATCCCCGGTGCTGTGCCAACCCTTCAAGATCAATCACCTGCACGCCCATTGCCTTCAACCGCCACAGGAGGGCCGTCTTGGCGGTCCCGGTATTGCCGTCAAGCACCACAACCGGGCATGCCACCGGCGTGTCGTACAAAGCTTTGACCACCAGCGCCCGCCACGCCTTGTAGCCGCCGGCAATCGTCTCGACCCGCCAGCCGATCTGCGCCAAAATCAGCGCGAACGCGCCCGACCGCTGCCCACCCCGCCAGCAATAGACCAAGGGCCGCCAGCCGCCCGGCTTGTCCGCCAAGGGCCCTTCCAGATGTTTGGCCACATTGCGCGACACCAAGGCCGCCCCCAACTTGCGGGCCGTAAAGGGCGAGACCTGCTTGTAGATCGTGCCGATCCGCGCCCGTTCCTCGTCATCCAGCACGGCGAGGCTGATCGCGCCGGGCAAATGATCCTCGGCAAATTCCGCCGGAGCGCGGGCGTCGATGATCGTATCAAAGCCAAGTGCTGCCAGATCGGCCAGTGAGGTCAGGGTCACCGCCATGTGGCGCAACCTTGCAGACAGTTCCGCACTGCCGCCAAATTTGCCAATGCGGTCAAGATCACCACCATCCGGCACGACCTTTCAACCGGTTCTGCACTGCCGCCAATTTTGTCAATGAGGTCAAGGTCAGCGCCATCTAAAACCCGGCCTCCAACTGCACCAACAGCGCACTCAGCATCGCCTGGCAGCGCGCCATCTGCTCCAGACTGACATACTCATCCGGCTTGTGCCCCTGCGCCATCGAGCCCGGACCGCAGATCACCGTCGCAATCCCCAACCTTGCATCAAACAGCCCGCCCTCGGTGCCAAACGCCACCTTGATCGTGCCATTCGCCCCGGTCAGCCCCTTCACAAATGTCACCACGCCGGATTCGGGCGGTGTGCCCAATCCGGGATAATCCCACAACCGTTCGATCCGGATCGAGGCCTCCGGGAACTCCGCCCGCAGCGGCCTGCAAATATCCTCGGCCATGGCGCGCAGCCGTTCGATCAGGACAACCGGATCATCCTCGGCGACCGAGCGGATTTCAAAGTCCAGAACGGCGGTGTTCGGCACGATATTCACCTGAACCCCGCCCGCCATCTTGCCGACATGCAGCGTGGTGTAGGGCACGTCGTAGTCGCCATCCTTGACCCCAACCGCCGCCACCTCTGCCTGCAACCCCCTGACAGCGCCGATAAAATCCGCCGCCATATGCAGCGCGTTCAACGCCATGGGTGCCAGGGCGGAGTGACCCTCCCGCCCGGTACAGGTTGCCCGCAAGGCCACCTTGCCCTTATGACCGGTCGCCACCTGCATCAAGGTTGGCTCTCCCACGATGCAGAACCGGGGCCGCACCGGGGCCGCCTCCAGCATCCCGATCAAAGACCGCACCCCCATGCAGCCGATTTCCTCATCATAGGACAGCGCCAGATGCAGGGGCACCTTCAAGCTGCGGCCCAAAGCCTGCAACCCGGCCGCCTCGATCATCGTGGCAATCGCCGCCGCACAAAACCCCTTCATATCCGCGGCCCCACGTCCGTAAATCCGCCCTTCACCTTCGGTCATTTCAAACGGCGGATGGGTCCAGGTCTGTCCCTCCACCGGCACCACATCAGTATGCCCCGACAGCATCACGCCGCCTTGCCCCGGCCCGACTGAAGCATAAAGGTTCGCCTTGCCACTGCAAAAATCCGGCGCCGCAGGGTCAGGGATCATGACGGACGCAATCCCCGCCTCGGCCAAAAGCCCCCGCACATAGTCCAGCAGCGCAAGGTTCGGGTTGGAACTCACCGTGTCAAACCCAATCAGACGGGACATGATCTCTCGGGTGCGGCCCGTGATGGTGCCAGCATCGGGGCCAGAATCGCTGCCAGCATCGGGTCGATTTTTAGGGGTGGTGATCAGCGACAATTCAGGCTCCTTTGGCTGGCCCGACTTAACCCCAACCGCGCCCGCAGCGGAAGGGCGCTTCGCTTTCGCTTTTCCCACTCAGGCACTTCGCTTTTAGTGCAACTTCCGCCACGATGGCGTCAAAGGAGATCCTATGCGCCTGCCCCTTATCCTTTGCCTTGGCCTTGTGGCCGTGACCCGATTTGCCGCCCCCACCTTTGCCGATGTGGTCCCGTCTGACGTCATTGCCACGCAAGGCGCAGTCGCCCGCCTGATCGAAGCGCACAGGCTGTACGACCTTGGCACCCAAGCGCATGACCCGGTGCTGGTCTTTGCCGCCGCCCGCCTGATGCAAGGGGTGACCCTGCGCGAGGTCACGCGCAACGTGGCCAATGCGGTGACAATTTCGGCGGCACCTGCTGACCCAAAACCCGAGGAGAAACCGAAGAAGAAGAAAGACAAAGCGCCAGATCCTGCCAAGGCTGATCCTGCCAAGGCTGATCCTGCCAAGGGTGACCCTTCCAAGGCTGACCCCAGCAAGCCAGATCCTCCCAAAGCTGATCCCAGCAAGGCTGACCCCAGCAAGCCAGACCCTGCCAAGGCTGATCCCACCCAGGCCGGGGCCTTTAGCCTGCAAGTTCCCGCCACTGTACCTGATCCCGCCCAATCTGCCCCTATGCCCGGCAACCTTGACCCCCATGCCATGATGGAGACCGCCCGCGGCATGCTGCCGGACGGCGAGATCCTGCGCGATGCGATTGCCTCCGCCGAAACCGAGGTGCCGCCGCCCGGCCCGGTGGCGGTAGTCACCTCGCTCAGCCAACCGCCCGGCAGCCAAACCACCTTTGCCCTCGCCATGGCGGGCCAAAGCTATGCCGAGGTGGGTCTTCTGCGCCTTGGCCCCGGCCACCTGACCTTTCTGGTCACCGATGCGCTTGGCAACCCGATCTGTCAGGATATTTCTGCCAGTCCCGCCACCACATGCGGCTTTGTGCCACGCATAAGTGATCGCTTTCTGGTGACTATTTCCAATGACAGCACGGTGGCCGCGCCCTACCTCTTGATCACAGAGTGATCGGAGACGTCATGCCCAACCGCCGCCAATTCCTGACCGCCGCCGCAGGGCTTGCCCTTGCACCTGCCTTGCCACGTCTGGCGCTGGCCTCTGCGCCGATGCTGACCATCGCCTCCCGCCAACTGGAGGTGAACGGCAAGTCGGCCAAGGTCTACGGCATCACCGGCCCCGGCCTTGTTGCGCGCGAGGGCGACCGCTTTCAGGGTCTGGTGTCCAACCAAAGTGGCACTGATCTTGTTCTGCACTGGCACGGGCAGGTTCTGGCCAAGAACACCGACGACCGCACCCGCCCCAATGGCGGCACCCAGCCGGATGGCAGCGTGGAGGCCTATGATTTTCCCCTGACCCCGGGCACCCAGTGGATGCACGCCCATCAACTGACCGAACAGCAACTTCTGGCCGCGCCGATGGTCACCGTCGAGGCGGATGCAGGCGACACCCCCGAGGCCACCGTCATCCTGCATGACTTCCGGTTCGCTTCCCCGGTTGAAACGATGGCGCTGCTGATGTCCTCCAAGATGCACGACATGCCGGGGATGCCCAAAGCCGATGCGATGGCCGGCATGGGCATGTCGAACATGCCAAACGCGGGCGCGGCAAAAACGGGCGCGGCAAAGACCGGCATGGACATGCCGGGCATGGGCGGCATGATGATCCACGCCAACGACGTGCCTTTTGACGCCTACCTTGCCAATGACCGCACGCTGGATGACCCGCATGTCATCACGGTAGAGCCCGGCGCCTTCCGCCTGCGCCTGATCAATGGCGGTGCTGCGACGGCATTCTGGATCAATCCCGGCGCGTTGCAGGCAAAGGTCATCGCGGTCGATGGCAACCCGACGCTGCCCCTTGCAGCCGGGCTGGTTCCTCTGGCGCAAGGTCAGCGGCTTGACCTTTTGCTGCATATCCCCAAAGAAGGCGGCGCCTTCCCGATCCTTGCGCAGGTCGAGGATTCCACCGCCCAGACCGGTGTCATCCTAGCCACTTCGGGCGCGAAGATTGCCAAGTTGTCCGGCCAGTCCACCCTCAAGACCGCCTTCGCAGACTTAAGCCTTGACGCCGCCCTGACCGCCGCTAACCCGCTTGCCACCAAACCCGCACAGATGTTGCAAGTGGCCCTTGGTCAGGAACCGAACTACCGCTGGACGATCAATGGGGCCGCCCATGGGGAGGCGGCACCGATGCAAGTGGCCCTCGGCGCAAGGGTGGAGATGACCTTCACCAACCCCACGATGATGATGCACCCGATGCACCTGCACGGCCATTTCTTCCAAGTGGTCAATCTGGGCAATGGCCGCTTCAACGGCCCCAAACGCGACGTGGTGATCGTGCCGCCGATGGTCGCCGTCACTGTCGCCGTCGATTTCGATAAACCGGGCGACTGGTATCTCCATTGCCACCACCTTTACCACATGGCCAATGGCATGATGACATCGGTTCACGTGGCCTGAGGGTCGATATCTGACGCTGACCACAGGACTTCCGGCAGCTGAATTTTCGCAGAAAATTCGCCACGCTGGTCGGCACAAAAAACGATGCAAGGTTGACCCTGCGCCGTGTCTAAATCAGACGAAGCCCCCAAATCAGGCGGTCACTTCCGAGACTTTCACCGTCCGGCCTTCCTTGACCGACAGCAAGGCCGCTTCGGCCAGGGCCAGTGCGGCCAAGCCATCCTCGCCAGACGGTGCCGCAGCCGTCTTCGTGCCAACCGCGTCGATGAAAGCCGCGATTTCCGCAGCATAAGCCTCAGTATAGCGTGTCATGAAAAAATCATGCAGGGGCGGGCGGGTATAGCCCAGACCATTGGCGACCTCGATCGACACCGGACGCTGGTTTTCCGCCGAAACCACGCCCTTTGACCCATGCACTTCGATCCGCTGATCATAGCCATAGGTGGCGCGGCGGGAGTTTGAAATCACCGCCATCTTCCCCGACCCCGTCTTCAGCATGACCTGAACGCTGTCGGAATCCCCCGCAACCCCAATCGCCGGGTCAATCAAAACCGCCGCCATTGCCGAGACTTCGGTGACCTCCTCGCCCAGCAACCACCGCGCCATGTCGAAATCATGGATCGTCATGTCGCGGAAAATCCCGCCGGAGCGTTTGATATAGTCAACCGGAGGTGCCCCCGGATCGCGCGAGGTGATCGTCACCATCTCGACCTCGCCAATCGAGCCTTTGGCAATCTCTGCCCGTACCGCCATGAAATGCGGGTCAAAGCGGCGGTTGAAGCCGACCATCAGAGTGCCTTTTTGGGCACGAACCACTGCCAGACAGGTCTTCACCCGGGCCAAAGACAGATCAATCGGCTTTTCGCAAAAAACCGCTTTGCCAGCCCTCACAAACGCATCGATCAGATCGGCGTGGGTGTCGGTGGGCGTGCAGATCACCACCGCGTCGATGTCCTTGGCCGCCAGAATGGCGTCAATCGTGCGCACCTCGCAGCCATACTGCGCCGCAATCGCCTCCGCCGCAGGGGCCATCGCATCGGCCACCGCCACCAGCTTGGCCTTGGAGTTCCCTGTCACCGCTTTGGCATGGACCTTGCCGATACGGCCAGCCCCCAAAAGCCCGAAACGCAGAGTCATTTTCGCATCCTTTCCTCAGGCATTTGCCCCTTCGGCAATGCCCTTTACGCCTGTGATGTAACTTACAATATCGTTGCCGTCTGTCTCGTCCCGCGCCAAAGAGGCCACGATCCGCCCGCGACGGAATACCACGATCCGGTCCACCAGATCAAAGACCTGCCGCAGGTTGTGGCTGATCAGAACCAAGGGCACGCCGCGATCCTTCAGACCCCGGATGATGTTTTCCACCTGCGCGGTTTCCTGCACGCCCAAAGCCGCCGTCGGTTCATCCATGATCACCAGTTTGGAGGCAAACGCCGCCGTCCGCGCAATCGCCACACATTGCCGCTGACCGCCTGACATGTTGCGGATCGGGTTGTCGACGTTGGGGATTTTCACCGCAGTGGTCTTCAAAGCCTCCATCGTCCGTTCACGCATGGCGCGCCGATCCAGCCATGAAAACGGACCAAGGCGGAACTTGAACAACTCCCGTCCCAGAAACAGGTTGGAGGGCACGTCCAGATCGTCAGCCAGGGCCAGGGTCTGAAACACCGTCTCGATCCCCGCCTCACGGGCGTCCAAGGGCCCTGCGTGGTTCACCTCACGCCCGTCAAAGAAAATCTGCCCTGCCGTGCGCTGTTCAACCCCCGTGATCTGGCGCACGAAGGTCGATTTTCCTGCACCATTGTCACCGACCACCGCCACATGCTCGCCCGCCCGCAAGATGAAGTTGGCGTCGTCCAGTGCCTGCACCCCGCCGTAGTGCTTGGTCAAGCCGCGCGTTTCCAAAATCGGGGTTTCCAGAATGCTATTGCTCATCGCTTACCCCCGCGCCCGCTGCCGTTGCCGCCACTGGTCCATGACCACGGCCGCCACGATGATCGCACCCTTGACCATCTCCTGATAGTATTCGTCCAGCTTGATCGAGGTGAAGCCCGAGATGATCACCGAAAAGATCGCAGCCCCCAGCACGGTGCCCACAATCGACCCACGTCCGCCCGAAAGGCTGACGCCGCCAATGACCGCCATGGCGATGGCGTCCAGTTCATATTGCACCCCCATGCCCGCCTGCGCCGTCAGGTTTTTGGAGGTAAGGAGAATGGCCGACACCCCTGCCAGCATGCCCGCAATCGTATAGACCAGAACCTTGTGCCGGTCGACATTGATGCCAGACATCCGTGAAGCGGCCTCGTTTGACCCGATGGCATAGCTGTGTTTGCCGTAGCGCGTGTAGATCATGATGACCTGAAACAGCACCGCCAGAACCACAAACACCACCGCCGGATTCTGCCCCGGCCATGACAACAGCCCGAAGGTCAGCGTCCCCAGAATGTCGCCATTCGCCAGATGCGCGTAGCCTTCGGTCGGAAAGGACACCGGGCTGCCATTGGACCACCAGCTGGAGGCTCCCCGTGCCGACACCATCATCCCCAGCGTCGCTATAAAGGGCGGTATTTTCGTGTAGGCGATCAGCGCGCCGTTGATGGCACCCGCAATTATGCCGCAGGCAAGTCCCACCAGAACCGGTACGATCACCGGCAAATCCATCCACGCAGGCCCGAACAAAGCCTTGGGGTTGGGGTTGCCGTTGACCAGCGCGGTTTGGGCAAAGCTCATCGTGATCATTGCGGTGACGCCCACGACCGATCCGGTGGACAGGTCGATCCCGCCCAATATGATGACCTGCGTCACCCCCAAAGCGATGACGCCCTTGATCGCCACCTGAAGGATCATGATGTCCAGACGCTGCTGGTTGAACAGCCCCGGCATGTTGTCGCGCATATTGAACAAAAAGCTGGTGCCGTTGATCCGGTTGAGGATTTCAAACACCACCACGATGAAAACCAGGGCCGCGAAAACGTTCCATTCCGGCGCGCGGGTCTTCTTGGTCGGATCATATTTCAGGCCACCAAGGCCCGGCCCCGAATTTGAATTCGGCTGCGTCATCGGCTGCGTCATCGGCTGCGGTGTCGGCTGCGCCATAGGCCCCTCCCCGGAAACTTGAATGTCACGATGCGCCCGGGAAAACCCTTGGGCAAGAAAAATGGGGGCAGCGCATGCCGCCCCCAAACCGAGGATCAGTTCTTCTTGGTATAGTCTTTCATGTTTGCCGGGGTCACCAGCTGGAACGGAATGTAGACTTTCTTGTCCACCTTCTCGCCCTTGGCCAGTTTCACAGCAGCGTCAACTGCACCCGCACCCTGACCGGCCGCATCCTGGAACACGGTGATGTCCTGATCGCCCGCAGCCATCGCGGCCAAAGCGTCCTGTGTTGCATCAACACCGCCGACAATGACGGTCTTCATGTCAATCTTGGCCGCTTTCATGGCCTGAATCGCACCAATCGCCATCTCGTCATTGTTGGCAATCACCGCGTCAAACGGCTTGCCGGTCGACAGCCAGTTGGTCATCAGCGTCTGCGCCTCGTCACGCGACCAGTTGGCGGTCTGCTCGTCGATGATGGTCAGCTTCACGCCGCAATCGGGACCTGCCATCACTTCATGGATGTCCTTGGTGCGCTGAACCGCCGCCTGGTTCGACAGCTGGCCCTCCATCACATAGATATTGGCTTCGGTCTTGCCAGCGGCTTTGAGTTCGGCACAGACTTCCTTGGTCTCCAACGTACCGGAGTCAGACTCGTTTGACGCCACGAACGCCTGATTGTCGGGCAACGTGTCCACGTTGATCGGCTGACGGTTCACATAAACCAGTGGAATTTTGGCAGCCGCAGCCGCGTCCGACATGGCTTGGGTGGCCGAGGTATCGACCGGGTTCACGATGATCGCCGTCACCCCCGACGCGATGAAGTTCTTGATCTGGTCCAATTGCTTGGCCACATCATCCTTGGCATCCTCGATCTGCACTTTCTGGCCATTCTTGTCCGCATAGGCTTGCAGGCCGTTGCGTAGAACCGTCAGAAAGTTGTCGTCAAACTTGGCCATCGAAACGCCGATGTCCGCCATGGCACTGGTGCCCATCAGGGCCACAACGCCAGCAAAAAGATACTTCTTCATGGTCTCTCCTCCACATAAGGGGCCCGGCGCCCCGTTCTCCCAGCCGGGCCGCCCACTTTGGGGCGGTATTTTCATCGCTTCAGGCCTCCACGTCCTGACGAATGAATTCCATCGAAGCTGCCAGCGCCTTCGCCGGATCAATCATGGCGTGTACCGAGGGTGCAAACGGCTCGTATGAGATGGGCCCCTGGTATCCCCGCGCCCGCAAAGCCCGGATCTGCGCCACATTGCTCAGCATATCATCCGCATTGACCAAAACCCGGTGCGGATCGCGCATGTCGTCCAGATAAATCGCCTCTTGGACACCCGAGACATGGATGATCCCGGTCAATTCCGGATAGATCGGCCCAAAGCCCGCAAGCGCATGATGGAAGGTGTCATGCACGATGAAACAGGTGCCAACCCCGCCGATCTTATGGATAACTTCGGCCAGAACGTCCTTGTAGCGCAAAGAGCAAACCGCAAAGCCCAAGGGTTCGATCATCGCTTTAAGACCGTGCGATTTCAACATTGGCAGCAAGGCGCGCAGGGCGGTTTCTGTAGCCCGGACGCTGTCGTTGCGATCAGTAGCCACCCCGTCATTGCGCGGGATCAGGCTGACCGCTTCGGCCCCGGCTGCGACCGCAATCTGCATCAACGCCTCGGCCTCAGCGCGTTTGGCCTCTGACCAGTCGTTGAACATCTTGACCTCGGCCAAGGCCAGAATTCGCAACCCGCGCGCCGTGACGGCAGCCTTGACCGCAGAAGGATCAGCCCCGCCAAACAGCGGCGATGTCAGGTCGTTGCGAAATTCGACGCCGACGCAGCCCAAGCCCTTGGCAAGGTCAAGGAACGCCTCCCAAGCCATTTTTGGCGCGGTCATATGGTTCAGCGCAAACGGAAGCATTGGCGTTGATTCCCCCCATCCGACGGTTTTCACGGATCAGATGATAGAATTGATATTCTATTCTGCGGCTTTTTCAACTTAAAATTCCAAAAATGAACGATGCGTTGCGAAATCGAAAGCCCACCGCGCGCGTGCCCATTTCCCGCGTGCCCCTGCGCGAGGCGGCCATTCTGCGCGGAAAATGGCAAGGTTTGGCGGAAATCGGCGGCAATCCCGTCTTAAACCGATTCGCCCACATGCAGATCGGGCGGCAGGTACAGGTGAAGCCGTTCCACCTCGCCCTGCCCCACGGCTGCCTTGGCCATCACAGCCATCAGCGCGCGGCACAGTTTTTCCAGCGGCGTGTCCATCACCAGCGTTGCCACGCCCTCGGCCAAAGCCGCCCGGCTTTCCGGCGTCAGTGCGGGAACGATCAGCGCCACATCGGGTCGCTTCGCCTCACGCAGGGCCGCAATCGCCCCCTCCATCCCGCCGCCCGCCACATAGATCCCTCGCAAGGTCCTGTGCCGGGCCAGCAGCGTCAAAGTCGCCTCATAGGTCAGCTGCCGGGTTTCAAGGTTGACCAGCGCGTCCAGCACCTCCAACCCCGGAGCCTTCTCGCGCAGATAGGCGCGGAACCCGGTTTCGCGCAGTTCATGCCCATGCCAGCGATGGCCGCCGACAAAGATCGCCAAGGTGCCTCTCGCCGGCAACGCGGGCGTGTTGGCGGACAAAGCTATCATCCACCCCGCCGTCCGTCCGTGCTTTAAGTTATCAAGCCCCAGATATCCGGTGCGATAGCCTTCGGCAAAATCTGACAACAGCGAGAACACATGAACACCGGTGCCGCGCAAATATTGCACCGCTTCGGTCACCTCGGGGTGATTGACGGCGGTCGCGGCCAGAACATCGCAGCGCCCCGCCATGCTGCGCAGCAGACGCGCCATTTCTGATGGCGCCTGACTGGAGGAAAACTCCAGTATCAGCCGCCCCCGCACCCCTTTCGCATCGCCAACCGCCCGGTGCAATTCTTCGGCAAAGGCCTTGTAGAAATCCTGACCTTGTTTGTGCAACGCCACGCCAAAGCGCACTTCGGGAAGCTGCGCCGCCTCTCCTGCCAGCCGCAAAGCCGCCGGATGGCCCAAGCGCCGTGCCACGTCTGCAATCCGCGTCAGGGTTTCGCCGCGCACCTTCTCGCGTCCATTCAGCGCCCGATCCACCGTGGCCACGGATACACCTGCCGCCAACGCCAATTCCATCAATCCCGGTTTGCGTGCCATGATGTTTTTTCGTCACTTTTTCCAGTCCCCTGACGATAGATGACGAAAGTTGAAAAGTCCATCATTGTGGAAAACGCCCGGATCACGCTAGCGTCTGGTCAACCCGGGGAGGGTACCATGACCACACGTGACTACAGCTTGCTGGGGCCGGACGGCAAACGCGCTGTCGAAATCGGACTTGCCGCTGCCGAGTGGTATCATACCGATGTGCCGCGCAAGGTGATGAAGGATCTGATGCAGCGCAGCGATCAGCCTGCCATCCGCGACACGGTGCTTTACTATGGGCTGATGATCCTGTTGGCCGGGATCGGCATCGCCTTCTGGCCCTCGTGGTGGACGGCCCCGTTCTGGCTGGCCTACGGGGTGCTTTACGGCTCTGGCGCGGACTCGCGTTGGCACGAATGTGGCCACGGCACCGCCTTCAAGACGCCGTGGATGAACAACTTTGTCTATGAAATCGCCAGCTTCATGATCATGCGCAATTCTGCGACCTGGCGGTGGAGCCATGCGCGCCACCACACCAACACCTATATCGTCGGGATGGACCCCGAAATCGCCGTGATGCGCCCGACCGAGGTGATCAAGGTCCTGTTGGCTTTCATTGGCCTGCGTGATGCGAAGGCTTACCTTGGCCGCATGCTCTATAACGCCTTCATCGGCGTGCACGCTGAAGAAAAGACCTTCGTGCCGACTTCGGAATGGCCAAAAATCGTCGGTGTAGCCCGCATTCATTGCGCGATCTACGGTGCGACTCTCTTGCTGGCGCTGTCGATGCGCTCGATCCTGCCTTTGATGGTGATCGGCCTGCCGCGGCTTTACGGGTGCTGGCACATGGCGCTGGCGGGTTTGTTGCAGCACGGCGGTCTGGCCGACAACGTCATCGACCACCGCCTGAATTCGCGCACGGTCTACATGAACCCAGTGTCGCGCTTTATCTACTGGAACACGAATTACCACGTGGAACACCACATGTTCCCGATGGTGCCCTATCACGCCCTGCCGCGCCTGCATGAGGTGATCAAGCACGATCTGCCGCTTCCCGCACCATCCATGCGGGCCGCTTACCGCGAAGCCTGGCCCGCATGGATCCGCCAGATCAGGAACGAAGACTACTTCGCCAAACGTGAGTTGCCGCCCACCGCCAAACCCTACCGCGATGACTTCCACGCTTTCGTGCCGGGCCTGTCAACTGGCGAAGCCGCCACCAAATCCGCTGCTGAATAAGGACGAACCCATGCCGCATTGGACACGCGCCTGCGACACCTCCGACATTGACCGCGAGGACCTGATCCGTTTCGACCATGCCGGGGTGACTTATGCCATCTACCACTCCCCCGAGGGTGCGTTTTTCGCCACCGCTGGCTTGTGCTCCCATGAAAACGTCCACCTTTGCGACGGACTGGTGATGGGCCACCGCATCGAATGCCCCAAGCACAATGGCCAGTTTGATTACCGGACGGGTGAGGCTTTGCGGGCGCCGGTGTGCGTCAACCTCAAAACCTTCAAAACCAAAGTCGAGGGCGGGCAGGTTTTCATCGAGGTCTAAGATGAGGGCGAAACCGGACAACCCCCAACGTTGCTGATCTTCTGGCCAATCGCAACACACCGCCCTGCGCCATGTGACGTGTTGAAACCCGGAACGAGGCCGCTGCCAGGCTGAAGGATCCGGCCAAGCAGCCTAACCCGGATTTTTCGCAGAAAAATCGTGGACCCGTTTTCTTGCGATCAAAGCTGCTATTCCGCCGACCGCAGCACCTGCGCTGGCCGGGTGGAGATTGGCCCCAAGGCAAAGACCACGCCCGCCGCCAGTGTGGCCAACATCCCACCAAGCACGATCCCGGCAGCCGACCACGGCTCGAACCTGTAGGGCAACTCCATCACCAGCCGCAGCACCGCCCATCCGCCCACAGCGCCAGCCAAAATGGCCACCATGCCTGCTGCGGCCCCCATCAGGGCAGAGCGCAGGGCGAAACTTGCCAGAATTCGCCCGCGCGTTGCCCCCAGCACCTTCAGGATGGCCGCCTCCTGCATCCGCGCCCGGACCCCTGCCGCCGCCCCGCCGATCAGCACCACCACGCCTGTCACCAGCACCGCAGACGCCGCAATCACCGTGGCGGTGGCAATAGCGCCCAAAGCCTCCACCACCTTGCCAATCGCCTCTTTGACCGAAATCGCTGTCACGTTTGGATAGGCTTTCGAGGTGTCCCGCAGGATCGCAGCCTCTGCCCCGGTCTCGGCATAGACCGTGGCAATTGAGGTATGCGGCGCACCCGCCACTGCCGCAGGATCAATCAACATGACAAATCCCATCCCCGCGCCAGAAAAGTCAACTTTGCGGAACGAGGTGATCGTGGCCTCGATATCGCGACCTAAAATATTCAGGGTCAACTTGTCGCCCAGTTTCAGCCCCATCTCCCTGGCTTCGGTCTCGGCAAAAGAGACCTGCGCCGGGCCGCTGTAATCCTTGGGCCACCATGCCCCGGCGGTCACTTCGGTGCCCGGTGGCGGGCTGTCGGCAAAGGTGATCCCGCGATCCCCCGTCACCACCCAATGATCGCCCACCACATCGCGGGCCTTGCGCCCGTTGATCATGGTCAAAAGCCCGCGCAGCATGGCTGCATTTTCCACCTTGGACACTGCCGGATTGGCCCGCAGCCCCGCCAGAAAAGGTGCAAGCTCGGCATCCTGCAGATCAATGAAGAAGAAACTCGGCGCCTTGGCCGGTAAGTCCCGCGCAATGGAGGCGCGGAAATTGGCGTCAATCTGCCCGACTACGGCAAGAACGCTCAGGCCCAGCCCCAGCGACAGAACCACCGCCAGCGCCTCTGACCTTGGGCCGCCAATCGCTGCCAAGGCAAGCCGCACCCCCGGCCTGCCGTCGACAAACCGCCGCCGCGCCAACCAGCGCGCCAGGTATTTCAACCCAAACCCGGCCAGCGCCAACACCAGAAGGGCCGCAAACACCCCGCCAAGCGTCCCCAATGCCAGCAGGGCAGATCCGGAAAACCACACGGCACCACCGACGAACAACGCCAGCAAGGCAGCCATCGCCGCCAGATGCGCAGCTTTCGGCCAGACCCGTGCGGCGGCACCACGATAAAGGCTCGCCGCGCCCTGCCGCACCGCTTGGGCCAGCGGCCACAGGGCGAAAAGCATGCCCGTCACGATGCCATAAAACGCTGCCTGCGCCAGTGGCACCGGATAAATTCCGAACGCCGCCGGGAACGGCAGGGCCCGGGCAATCAGCGGTGCGGCCAAAAGTGGTGCCCCCGCCCCAAGCAGCAGCCCCAAAATCACCCCGACCCCGGCAATCACCATGATCTGCAACAGATAGACCCGCAGCACCAGACGCCCCTCAGCCCCCAGAACCTTCAGCGTGGCAATTGTCGCCAGCCGCGCCTCCATAAAGACCCGGACAGCCGAGGCCACGCCAACCCCGCCCACCGCCAAGCCCGCCAGACCAACCAGAATAAGGAAAGAGCCCAGCCGTTCGACAAACTTCTCCACCCCTTGGGCCGCGTGCCGCCGGTCGCTCCACCGCATGCCCTTGTCTTTGAACGCGGCCTCGGCCTCTGCCTTCAAGGTGTCCAGATCGGCCCCTGCCGCCAATGCCAGCCGATAATTCGTTTCATACAAGGTTCCCGGCGCAATCAGCCCTGATTTTGCCAGGTCCGCCGTCCGCACAATCGTGCGCGGCCCAAAACCCAAGCCCGCCGTCGCCGAGTCCGGCTCTTTCACCAAGACAGCGCCCAGCCGGAACACCTGCAAACCCAGCTTGAAGCTGTCGCCCACCTTCAGCCCCAGCCTGTCGGCCAGAACCCGCTCCATCATTGCGCCCGGCACGCTGTCCTTCATGGCAAACGCCGCACGCATATCGCCCTGATCCAGCCCGACTGACCCCACCAACGGCCAAAGATCATCGACCGCCTTGACCTGCGTCAGCGCGCGATCCTCTGCGGCCACGGCCATCGACCGGAACTCCACCACTTCCGAGGTTTTCACGGCATGGGCGGTCATCCAGGCCTTTTCGGCATCGCTGGCAAACCGATAGGTGAAGTTCATCTGCGCGTCGCCGCCCAGAATGACGCCGCCCTGATCGGCCAACCCACCCTCAATCGCCGCCCGCAGCATCCCCACCGCCGCAATCGCAGCCACCCCAAGCGCCAGACACAGGATCAGCACCCGAAAGCCCGCAAGCCCGCCGCGCAATTCCCTGCGCGCCAATAGCCACGCCAAGGACCAGCCGTTCATGGCGCTACCTCTGACCAAAAGCACCGGATGAACACGCACAATCCCACCGCTCCGCCCGATGCCAACCGTCCTTCCGTTCCCCAACCGGTCATGCCAGCACCCCATCCGCCAAGCGCAGCACCCGGCTACAGCGTTCGGCCAGTTCCGGCGCATGGGTGACCATGACCAAGGTTGCCCCATGCCGGTCGCGCAAGCCAAACAGCAGGTCCATGATCGCGGCCCCGTTCGCCGTGTCCAAATTCCCGGTTGGTTCATCCGCCAACAACAACTTTGGTCGCCCGACGGAAGCCCGGGCCAAGGCCACGCGCTGCTGCTCCCCCCCCGACAACTGGCTGGGGTAATGCCCGGCACGTGCGCCCAAGCCCACCGCCTCCAACTCCGCCCTGGCGCGCGCGAAAGCCCCGGCCTCGCCTGCAATCTCCAACGGCACCGCGACGTTTTCCAGCGCCGTCATTGTCGGAATCAAGTGGAAGCTTTGGAACACAACGCCCATATTCCCCCTGCGGAACCGCGCCAGCGCATCCTCGTCCATCCCGGACAGGTCCTGACCTAACGCCGTCACCACCCCAGCCGAGGCGCGTTCCAGCCCGGCCATCAACATAAGGAGCGAGGATTTGCCCGACCCCGAAGGCCCGATCAGCGCAAGGCTTGTCCCTGCCTCTACCGACAAAGAGATGCCGCGCAAAATCTCCACCGTCCCGGCATTGCCCTTCAGGCTTAGCCGCGCATCCCTCAAATCCAGAACCGTACCCATGAAATCCCTCTTCGCTTGCCTGTCATATGGCCTGCTTCGCCGGATCCGCAATGTCACTTTGGCGTTATTGCTGGTCTTGCCGGAAGCCATGTCACCGGCCTTTGCCCAAACCATTGCAGCCCTTGGCGACAGCCTGACCGCTGGATACGGCTTGCCGCAAGAGCAGGGTTTCACCGCCCAGTTGCAAACCTGGCTGCGTGCTCATGGTGCCAACGCTACCATCGCCAATGCCGGAGTGTCGGGCGATACCAGTGCCGGCGGCTTGTCGCGGCTGAACTGGACACTGGCGCCGGACGTCAAAGCGCTGATCGTGAACCTTGGTGCCAACGACATGCTGCGCGGCACTGACCCCGCGCAGACCCGCAAAAACCTGGACGCCATCCTGAAAGGCGCTGCTGCCAAACATATTCCCGTCCTGCTGATCGGCATCCGCTCTTCGCTCAACTACGGCCCCGACTACAAAACCCAGTTCGACGCGATCTACCCGGACCTCGCAGCGCAGTACAAAACCCTGTTCTTTCCGGACTATTTCGGCCCTTTCCTCGCCGAAAACCCCGATCCGGCCGCGATGACCAAATATCTGCAAGACGACCGCCTGCACCCCAACGCTGCCGGTGTGGCCAAAATCATCGCAGCTCTTGGTCCTAAAGTCCTTGATCTGCTGAAGGAAGTCCCATGACCCTTCATGCTGAGCTTTCGGATATTGTCGGCCCCGCAAACGTCCTGACGAGCAACCTTGGCAAATACCAGACGGAGTGGAGCGGCCATTACCGCCCCGACCCCGCCATCGTCGTCCGACCCGCCAACACCGCCGAAGTGGCAGAGGTCGTCAAAGCCTGCGCGCGCCACCAGACAGCCATTACCCCGGTCTCCGGCCTGACCGGTCTTGTCGGGGGCGCTATGACCACCGGCCTCATGCTGTCGCTGGAACGCCTCAACGCCATCCGCGACATCCGCGCCGAGACCCGTATTGCCATTGTCGAGGCTGGAGTCGTCCTGCAATCCCTCCACGACGCCGCCGAAGCCCAAAACCTCTACTTCCCCCTCTGGTTTGGCGCGCGCGGCTCCGCCATGATCGGCGGCGTCCTTTCCACCAACGCAGGCGGCTCCAACGTCGTCCGCTACGGCTCCACCCGCGCGCTCTGTCTGGGGCTGGAGGTTGTGCTGCCCGATGGCCGCATCCTCAACCTCATGTCAGAGCTGCATAAAAACAACTCCGGCTACGACCTGCGCCAGATGTTCATCGGGGCCGAGGGCACCCTTGGCATCATCACCGCCGCCGTGATGAAACTGGTCCCCCGCCCCAAAGCCTATGCCACCGCCACCATCGCCGCCCGAAGCCTGCCCGACGCGCTGACCCTGCTGAACCGCCTGCAAGAAGCCAGTGGTGGAGCCGTTGAGGCCTTCGAATACATGCCCGCCTCCTACATGCGAAGGCTCAGCGAAGCCCGCCCCGACATCCGCCTCCCCTTCACCCAACGCTACGACACCAACATCCTCGTCGAACTCGCAGCCACCGCCCCCAAAGACGCCACCCCGGATGAGAACGGCCAAATCCCCCTCACCACCCTGCTAGAGGAAACCCTCGCCAGCCTCATCGAAAGCGGAGCCGTCCTAGACGCCGAAATCGCTCAAAACACTGCCCAACGCGCCGCCATGTGGAAACGCCGCGAATTGGCGGCAGAAATCACCATCGCCCGCCAACCCACAATCGACACCGACATCGCCCTGCCACTCCACCTGATCCCCACCTTCTTCACCCAGATCGAAGCCCGCCTCCCCGCCCTCGACCCCAACGCCGAAACCCTCAGCGTCGCCCACCTCGGCGACGGCAACATCCACTTCACCGTCTACCCCAGCCGCGACGACCCGGCATTATATGACGCCGTCGTCGAAGCCGTAGAAGACATCGTCCAATCCCTGCACGGCAGCTTCAGCGCCGAACACGGTGTGGGTCTGTCCAAACTGAAAACCATGGCAAGACGCAAAGACCCCGTGGCGCTGGACGTGATGCGAGCGGTGAAGGCAGCCCTGGACCCGCAGGGGCTGATGAATCCGGGGAAGGTTATTCCGTCACCATAGCATCAGCTTTGGAAAAAGGATTGGAGCGCTCAAATGATCCTGACGAAAGAATTGGAGGAAGCCCGCCAGACTTACAGAGAGTTGATGGTTGAAGCAAAAGCGCGAGCTTTGAGTATAAACACTCTTTCGAACGATCAGCGAGGCATTCCGTCGCCACTCGTTCGAGAGTTCGGCGTCCTACAAATTCGGATGCTTTGCGAAATCGTCGCACTTGCTTGCCTTGTTGCGCACGGCGACCTTGTCAAGAAGTCCTCACGAGATTTGAAGACGGTCTATGCCCCCGGCGAGATTTTTGCTGAACTTGATAAACTGCACGCAGATTTCTTTCCGATCCCGATACAGCCCGAGAAGACCCAGGGCAATCGCGTTTGGCCTAAGCATCTGCTAACTGTTTGAGAAGGCTGAGAAGAAACGCATCGCTCCAACCCGCCCGCTTCAGTTTGATCGAGAGCGAGCCCTTTGAGGTGTCCCTGCGGGCGAGGTCGAGGGCG
>JBBRLL010000039.1:0-43925 GCA_038231395.1 Rhodobacterales bacterium | reverse complement strand
GGGATGTCGCCGAAGGCAGACAGAAAGATATCCATGCGGGGAACGGGCTCCAGAAGGGCGTTTCATGCCCAAGAATCCATCCCCACGAAATCCGCAAGACCCCTCAGATCAGGTCAGATTCCAAACGCGATTCCCCTGTCCTCTCTAACACCACATGCACCACGCACAAAAAGAGCTACTACCGCAAATCGTTTCATTCTATATCCCCGTTGCACTCATTAGATGACGTTAATACACGGCCACTCTTTGGGGTACTCTTTTTTTGACTGTACCCGCACCCCTAAACCAACCGCTCCTGCTCCTTCGCCGCCCGGACGAAATCCGCGAACAATGGATGCGGGGCGAAGGGTTTGCTTTTTAACTCCGGGTGGAACTGGACGCCGATGAACCACGGGTGGTCTTTGACTTCGACGATCTCCGGCAGTTTGCCATCGGGGCTCATGCCGCTGAAAATCAAGCCGCATTTCTCCAACTGATCGCGGTATTGAATGTCCACCTCATAGCGGTGGCGATGGCGTTCTTCTATGGTGGTGGCGTGGTAGACCTGCGCCACTTTGGAGCCGTCTTTCAGCAAAGCCGTATAGGCCCCCAGATGCATCGTGCCACCCTTCGCATCCGTGGTTTTGCGGGTAACAGTATGGTTGCCCCGCACCCATTCTTTCAGATGATAAACCACTGGCGTAAAACGCTTCTCCCCTGTTTCCACATCAAACTCCTCGGAGCCCGCATTTTTAAGGCCCACCAGATTGCGCGCACTTTCGATGACGGCCATTTGCATCCCAAGACAAATGCCAAGATAGGGAATTTTCTTTTCTCGGGCGAATTGAGCGGCTTTTATCATCCCCTCAGTGCCACGCTCACCAAATCCGCCGGGGACGAGGATTGCGTGCAGGCCTTCCAGATAGGGCGTCGGATCCTCGCGCTCAAAAATTTCGGCGTCCAGCCATTCGGCCACGACTTTGGTGCGATTGGCCATGCCACCATGCGTCAAAGCCTCCACAATGGATTTATAGGCGTCCTCCAATTGGGTGTATTTGCCGACAATCCCGATATGAACCTCGCCCTCGGCGTGGGTGCGCCGGTCGATGACGTCTTCCCAGCGGGCCAGATTGGGGCGTGGTGCCGGGGTAATCCCGAAGGCGTCAAGCACGGCTTGGTCAAGGCCCGCACGGTGATAGGCAAGGGGAGCCTCGTAGATGGATTTCAAGTCATAGGCCGGGATCACGTGTTCTTTGCGGACATTGCAGAACAAGGCGATCTTTTCCAACTCGCGGTCCGGGATCGGGTGCTCAGATCGGCAGACAAGTATGTCGGGGGCAAGGCCGATGCTCTGCAACTCTTTGACCGAGTGCTGCGTCGGCTTTGTTTTAAGCTCCCCCGAGGCTGACAAATAAGGCAACAGCGTCAGATGCATCAGGATCGACTGGCCGCGCGGGCGTTCGTGAATGAACTGGCGGATGGATTCAAAAAACGGCAGGCCCTCGATATCGCCCACCGTGCCGCCGATTTCACAAAGCATGAAATCAACCTCGTCGCCGCCGATCCTCAAGAAGTCTTTGATTTCGTTGGTGACGTGGGGGATGACTTGAATGGTTTTGCCGAGGTAGTCGCCGCGCCGTTCCTTTTCCAGCACGTTAGAATAGATGCGACCGGAAGAGATGCTGTCGGTTTGCCGCGCATGGACGCCGGTAAAACGCTCATAGTGGCCAAGGTCAAGGTCGGTTTCCGCGCCATCGTCGGTGACAAATACCTCGCCATGCTCAAAGGGCGACATCGTGCCGGGGTCGACGTTCAGGTAGGGATCCAGTTTGCGCAGCCGGACGGTGTAGCCACGGGCTTGCAGCAGGGCACCAAGTGCGGCGGACGCCAGACCCTTGCCAAGCGAGGACACAACGCCACCGGTGATGAAGATATAGCGTGCCATTGGGCCCCCGTGTTAAGCGCGATTCGATCTGGCGGAATCGCAGCACTACGGGAGCTGATGCATAGGGCAGTTTTCCCAAATGCGCAACCAGACCGCTAGATGCTGTCGAACCTTTCGTCGGGTCATCAAATTCTTGTGGTCAGTTCTTCTTTTCGGCCGCCGGCGGTGTGGCCGGAACATCTGTCGCAGCGGGCAAAGCGGTCAGCGGGGTCTTTGCGGCGGTTGCCGGTGTTTCCGCCGGGGCAGGGACCGTGCCGCCAATCTGGTCGATCACAGAGGACGAGGCGCTGTCTTTCGCCGATAGGACGGTCAGCGTGATCGAGGTGGCGATGAACAGCCCCGCAAAGACCCACGTCACTTTTGCCAAGGCTGTCGCCGCCGATCGACCTGACACCACGCCGCCGGTCGAACCCATGCCAAGCCCGCCGCCTTCGGACCGCTGCAGCAGCACGATCCCGACCAGCAGCAAAGCCAGAATGAGGTGGATGGCGAGGACGACGTTTTCCATGCAGGCGGCCTTTCAGATGACGCGCCTATCTATGCGCAGAGCGGATGGGCTGCAAGCCCTTCAGAGGGCGTCGGGGCGTGTTGGCACCGAACAACCGGAAATTCATCTGCGTGAGGGCCTGGTGTCTTGGCGAGTGTTATTCGGCGCGCTGGCATACGGCGGACAATTTGTTGCCATCGGGGTCGCGGACGTAACAGGAATAGAAATTCTCGGAATAGCGCAGGCCGGGGGCGCCTTCGTCGGTGCCGCCGTTTGCCAGAGATGCAGCATGAAAGGCCTGAACGGCGGCGCGGGTTGCAGCGGTCAGGGCCAACATGGTGCCATTGCCTTTGGTCGCAGGCTGTTGGTCATAGGGGGTTGTGATGTAAAGACTGGGATCGGCATCGCCGGGACGACCGTAACAGGCCTCGGCCGCGGTGGGGGCAAGATCGGCTATCCCCAAAGTGGCAAGCGTCGGGTCATAGAAGTTGCGGGCGCGGGCAATGTCGTTGGTCCCGAGGGTGACGTAGAGGAGCATGGCGTTCTCTTTCCGTTGGAATACAGGCTCACTGTGCGCTGCGGCGGGATTGCGCGGCAAGGGGGCACTGCTATGTTTGAGGCATGACACAGCACCTTCCTCTTCGTTTGACGCCGGATCTGGTGGCGCGTTTGCCAAGTTCGGTCCCTGACCCCGGCCCGATGGACCGGCCCAAGGTGGACTATTGCGCGATAAAGACGTCGCAATCGGTTCTGGCGCGGCTGGCCGTGGGGGAACCCCTTTGGGTCTTCGCCTTCGGCTCGATCCTGTGGAAGCGGCGGTTTGAGGTGGTGGAAGAGCGTGCTGCACGGGTGCGCGGTTGGCATCGCAAGTTCTGTCTGGGGCCTGATACCCGCTATCGCGGCAACCCGCAGGCACCGGGTGTCATGCTGTCATTGGACAGGGGCGGACAATGTGCGGGCAAGGTGCTGCGCATGGCGGACGCCGGGCGCGAGGCGGCGCTGGTGCATTTGCTGGAAAATGAGCCGCCGATCCCACCCGCTTGGGTCGTGGCGCAGACGCCACTGGGTCCGGTCAAGGCGATTGCATTTGTGGTGGCCAAGGATTTCGTCGGCTATTGCGGTGGCCTGTGCGAGGAGAGCGTGGCTGACCGGCTGGCCTCCGCCGTCGGGATGTGGGGATCCATGGCCGAATATCTGATGAACACCGTCCGGCATCTGGAAGAAGTGGGCATCAAGGACAGTTATCTGACCCGGATGGAGCGGATGGTGGCGGAACGGCTGGCATCGCGCTGAACAACGCTTTTGTGGTTTCGCCCGCAGCCCGGTGCCGATATAGGACATTCGGTTTTCCTGAATGAGAAGGACCGGGTTATGGCCAACGTGGTAGTCGTGGGTGCCCAATGGGGTGACGAAGGCAAGGGAAAGATTGTCGATTGGCTTTCCGAACGTGCCGACATTGTCGCGCGCTTTCAGGGCGGGCATAATGCCGGCCATACTTTGGTCATTGATGGCAAGGTCTACAAGCTGAGCTTGCTGCCAAGCGGTATCGTGCGCGGTGGCAAGCTGTCGGTCATTGGCAACGGCGTGGTGGTGGACCCGTGGCATCTGGTGATGGAAATCGCCAAGCTGCGCGAACAGGGTGTGGAAATCACCACAGAAAACCTGATGCTGGCCGAAAACGCCAGCCTGATCCTGCCGATCCATGGTGAGTTGGACCGAGCACGCGAAGGCCAGGTTGGTGTGGCCAAGATCGGCACCACCGGGCGCGGCATTGGTCCGGCCTATGAGGATAAAGTGGGCCGCCGGGCCATTCGCGTGGCCGATCTGGCGGACGAGGCGACGTTGATCGCGCGGGTGGACCGGCTGATCGGCCACCATGACGCCTTGCGCCGCGGGCTTGGGGTTGACCCGGTGGACAAGGACGCCTTGCTGGCCGCCTTGCGCGCGATTGCGCCGCAGGTGCTGCCCTATGCGCAACCGGTCTGGAAGGTGATGAACGACGCGCGGCGGGCTGGCAAACGCATCCTGTTCGAAGGGGCGCAGGGCGCTTTGCTGGATATTGATTTCGGAACTTACCCCTATGTGACCTCGTCCAATGTCATTGCCGGGCAGGCCGCGACCGGCGTTGGTCTTGGGCCGACCGCAATTGATTTCGTTTTGGGGATCGTGAAAGCCTATACAACCCGGGTGGGTGAAGGCCCGTTCCCGGCCGAGTTGACGGATGTCGATGGCGAGCGACTTGGCCAGCGCGGCCATGAGTTTGGCACTGTCACCGGGCGCAAACGCCGCTGCGGCTGGTTTGATGCGGTGCTGGTCCGGCAGACCTGTGCGACCTCTGGCGTGTCGGGCATTGCCCTGACCAAGCTGGATGTGCTGGACGGCTTCAAGACGCTGAAAATCTGTGTCGGCTATGATCTTGACGGCAAGCGGCTGGACTATCTGCCGACGGCCGCCAACCAACAGTCCCGCTGCATGCCGATCTACGAAGAGATGGACGGCTGGTCTGAAAACACGGCAGGCGCGCGGTCCTGGGCTCAACTTCCCGGCGCTGCCATCAAATACGTCCGGCGGATTGAAGAGTTGATCCAGTGCCCAGTCGCTCTACTTTCCACCTCACCAGAGCGCGATGACACGATCCTTGTCACCGACCCGTTCGCGGATTGAGGTTCGGTTCAAAGGATGGCCTGTCGCTTCTGTGCAGTTCTGCTACCGGAGCGCATGAGATCTGGGAAACTGTGCGCCCGGGTTAAAGAGGAAAAGCTATGGCTTTAAGCTACAAAACCCGCAGACGGCTGGCGCTTTTGGTGCTTTGCATCGGGCTGCCAGCCTATATTGTCGTCGCGGTGACACTGGTGGACCTGATTGATCGCCCCTCGGTTCTGGTAGAACTGGCAATTTATGTTGGCCTTGGGTTCCTGTGGATGCTGCCAATGAAATCGTTGTTTCTTGGCATTGGCCAGCCGGATCCCGATGCAAAGGGGCCGGAATAGGAAAAGGCGGAAGGATGGCTCCCTCCGCCTGAGTTTCCGGGTTGATCTGCTCAGCTGACGTGACGCCGGGCTTCGTGCAACAAAAGCGAGGTTTCCGACAGCGTATAGTGGCCACCCTTGCCCTTTGTCATCCGGCCATCGCGCAACAAGCGGCCAAAACCACGCAGGCTGTCTTCACGCGAGGTATCGACTTGGCTGGGGATGGTCGAAACTTGCTGAAACAACTGCGGGCGGGTGAAGCTGTCGCGTCCCAGAACAACCTTGCAATAGGCCCCGGCGGCCTCAATCAGGTCGCTCATCGAGGTTGCCCCGAGCGAGTCGGCAAACTCTTGAAAGCTTTGCTTGCCGGGGTCTGCGAAGATATTCTCCACATCATACTGGTCAATATCGTCATCTTCCAGCGTTGACGACATTGCCTGCTGGACGCTGGCGGAAGAGGGGATCCGGCGCGGGCGCACGGGTTGCACCACGACCGGGGCGGTTTGCGCAAGGCCACGCGGCGCATCCGGCTTGCGGTCGATCCGCTGCGACGAGACCAGAACCAGCGGCGCTGGCTTGTCAGAAGGCACCGGGCGCACGGCCTGATCGAGGTCTTTCCGGTAGGGGTCCATGCGCTGATCGTTGTTGCGGCCGACCGGGTTGATCCGACGTTCCGCCACGGTTGCCAGAACAGCCGCCTTCAGGTGGGCGATGGCCGAGCGGCGGCGTTTAGATTCAGGCACGTCAGCTTCAGTTTGCGCCTTTTCCAGCAGCCGGTTGACCGAGGCTTCGTCTGTCACGGTAGCCGGCAGCCGGTGCGGTTCGAAGGCTTGATCTTGCGGCGCTGACTGGGCTGCTGGTTTGTCGCCAAGCTCTGCCTCAAGGGCCGCCAGTTCGTGTTGCAGATCGGCCTCTGCCTCGGGGCTGAGTTCAACCGGCGGAGCATTTTCGGCGGCTGGTGACGGTTCAACCATCGTCTGGTCAGCCACCGGCTCGTCAACCGGGGGCTCTGCTGGCAGACCCGATGCTGTCAGAGTGTCCAAACGGCGGACTTTGATGACGCGGGCACGGGCGCGCTGGATCTTTTCGGCGACCACAGGGGCAGAGATTTCCACCCGCGCTTCGCCCTTTGCGGGCGGAGCGGTGGCAGGTGCTTCGACTGCGCCCGCAGCCATTTCGATTGCGACGGCTTGAACGGACGTTCTTTCAACAACCGTTTCGACAGAGACAAATTCGGCGGCAACCGGTTCAACTGAAACCGATTCAACTGCAACCGGTTCGACTGCGACATCTTCGGTTTGCGCAGTTTCGGTTGGTGCTTCTTCCAAGGCCAGCGTTTCACCGGCCAGGGATTCGGATACCAGTTCAATCGCGTCAACCGCCGGTTCGGCATCCAGATCCATGTTGGCTGTCGGTTGGTCAGCATGCTCGACTGCGGTCAGATCAGGTTCGACCGCCTCTGGCGCATCGGCAAACTGATCCTCTGGCGAGGTCAGCCCGGTCGCTTCTGGCAGGTAATCTTGATTGTCTGCCGCGTCGGTCGCCTGATCGGCGTCAACGGAGGCTTCGGCGGTTTGCGCCTCTGCCATGTCGATGGCGAGTTGGTCATCCTCAGAGGTGATACCGGCAAGAGTTTCGCGGATGGACGACGCGATATTGTCCAGCAGAACGGCGTCAGCGGTGCGCGTGTCTGGCGCAGCGGCGTCTGTCGCAACATTCCCGGTTGGAAAGGTTTGCGTCGCTTCGAACTCTGGCGCTGAGTCAGTTTCAAAGGTCTCCGCGACAGTCGTTTCAGCGGCGAAAGATGCTGCGTCTGGTCCGACCGGGTTTACATGGACGGTAACTGCATAAACCGGGGCGGCTTCAATCGAAGCCACGGGATCAGTTTCTGGCTGATCCAAAGATGATGCAAACTTGGCGGCAGGTACTTGCGTCATAGCTTGCGCGACGTTGGCGATCAAAGCATCGGTGTCGTTTTCGACAACCGCCGATGGTTCTGGTTGCGCGATCAGGGTGGCGACAGACACGGGTTCTGCGACCAAAATGGTCGGCTCTGCAACTACGGCCGGATCAACCTTTGCCGCAGGCTCGAAGGCCGGCACTGCGGCAGAGACTGCCGCTTCAGGTTTTGCAGGTCGCTCTTCGGCAGCGGTGTGTTTGGCCTTCTTTGCCCGACGCAAGTCGTTGACTGCGGCCTTTTCTTCGGGCGTCAGTGGCGCGTCATTCCCATCCGCCTCAGGTCTGTCAGGTTCAGCAGCCAGCACGGGCGTTGACCTGACTTGCGCGGCCATCGCGCCATTGGACTTTGGAAATATGGAAACCTCACCGTCCTGATCTTCGCCATAGGCGTCCATCACAACCGGCGCAGGTATCGGGGCCACGAAATGGGCTTGAGCGGCCCGAAGCCGAGACAAGCGGACGGCCGCCGATTCGATGGCAGGGGCAGCCTCAGCCACCGAAGACAGGACCGGGGTCCGGGGCGCGAGGGTTGGCGCTGCATTCGCGGGGGCCGGACTTGCAAAGGCCGCGCCATCGGCGGCACGGGGTGCTGCGAAGGTCACTTTCGGCGCCACCGCATCATCGGCCCGCAAGATCACGCCATTGTCGGAAATCTTTGCCTCGACCCGGCGCTGGATTTCACGCTCTGCGATCTTGTGCAGCATGGCTGCGTCGGGTGTCGGAGGTTCCGCGCCAAAGTAGCGGTCCTCGGCGGCAAGATCGCGGAAATATTCCGCAATCGCCCTCATCGTGTTAAAGGGGTCATCGAAGCCTTCCAGCGTGCAGCTGAAGGTTCCGTAGGAGACCGTTAGTATTTTACTCGCACCATTCATCGGATGCTCGCCTTCTGCCAAACTCGATGTCGCCAAATTGCCCGTGCCGCTGATCGAATCCATGGACAAATGTGGGTCATTTGAAGGATTGATTGTGTTCCCGCAACACAGCCATTGCCGCAATTCAGAGGACAATATCACCATGACAGAGGTTATTGTTCAATCAACTGATGGCGTGACTTTGGCGGGCGGCGGGCGGTTTTCGGCCTCTTTGCTGGCAAAAGCCCGGGAATTTGCCCCTTTGTTGGTGGCAGCCGACGGCGGGGCCGACCGTTTGCTGGCACATGGCGCGGAGCCTGAGGCGGTGATTGGCGACTTCGATTCGATCTCAAAAGTGGCACAGTCACGGCTGGCAGGCCGGTTGTTTCCGATTCGCGAACAGGCGACCACGGATTTCGATAAAGCCTTACGCTCTATTCACGCGCCTTTTGTGCTGGGGATTGGCTTTGCAGGGCAGCGGCTGGACCATGGGCTTGCGGTCCTGAACGGTCTGGTCAGCCATCCCGACAAGCGCTGCCTGATCCTGAGCGGGACGGATGTGACCTTTCTGGCCCCGCGAACGTTGAATTTGACCCTGCCAAAGGGCACGCGGCTGTCGCTGTTCCCGATGGGGCCGGTGGAGGGGGAATGCGAAGGTCTGCGCTGGCCGCTTCAGGGGTTGAAATTCGCGCCCGCCGGGATGATCGGCACGTCCAATGAGGTCACCGGACCGGTGCGGTTGACGTTCAGCGCTGCGCTGATGCTGGTCATATTGCCTCGGTCGGCAATGGCTGCGGCATTGGATGGGCTGTTGCCTGACCGTGTTCGTGCTTGATGATGTAAAGTCCTGATCCGGAGATCAGAGCGATGCCGCACCAAGTCAGCCCGTTCGGAAAGTCACCAAAGATCGCATAACCAAGAAACACAGCCATAGGCAGTTCCAGATAGTGCAAAGGGGCCAAGGTGGCGGCAGGGGCGTATTTCATCGCCACCGTCATGCACAGGTGACTGACTGCCGCCCAAAATCCCACGCCGAACAGATAGAGCCAGTTGATGGCATCGGGGCTTACGGGGTCCAACTCTGCAATCCCGGACCCGTTGAACGCCCACAACAGCGGCAGGCAAATCAGCGTCCCGGCAATCGAGGTGTGCAATTGCATCGTCACCGGATGCACCCGGTTTGACATCGCCTGCGTCGCCATCTCGTAAAACGAAAACGACAGGGCGCAGCCCAAGGGAAACAGCGCCACCAGCCCGTAGTGGTTGAGCGAGGGCCGGATGATCAGCATCGCCCCGCCAAAGCCAACGATTGAGGCGTAGATGCGGTTCTTGCCGACCGGATTGCCGAAGATGATCCGGCCAAGGAACATCAGGATGAACGGCATCACGAACACGATGGCAATGGCGTCGGCAATCGGCATGTATTGGACCGCAGCCACAAAGCAATAGGTCGACAGGATCAGACAGCAGGCACGGGCCAGCAGCAACAACAGGTCACGCCGCTCTGCCCGCCAATCCAGCCGCATCAAAAGGATGACCGGCAACATGCAAGCGCCCTGAAACACAAAGCGCATCGCCGTGATCTGTCCCACCGGAATTTGCACCGTGGCCAGCTTGGACGAGGCATCCAACAGCGGCGCGAGGATGCAAAAGCCCAACATCAAAAGGGCACCGCGCAAGGAGGATGATTGAACCATCCGGGTTGGCTAAAGTGCCATGCGGGCCACGTCGCCTCTGAAAACGACCGCAGAGGGCGGAATTTACCCAAACGTCATGGCACAGGCGATTTGAAGGCGGGTGTCGAACGGATTTTTGGCCGTGATTGCGGGCGGGATGGTGAACCTCATCCGCATCCCTTACTGCGCCGCAACATCCCTTTGCACGGCCAGCGCCCTCTCCGTCACCGCACTCAGCGCCAGTGCTGCGGCACCATGCGCCCACAGCAAATCGCCCCAGGCGTGGATTTCAATCGGCGGTCTTGGGCGGCCGGAATTGATCACCAGATCCTGCATTTCGGCAAGGGTTTCGGCGGCGTAAAGGTAATCATATTTCATCCGCTCACCCGACAGGATGATCAGGGCGGGGTCAAACAAATTCACCACATTGGCCAGTCCCATTGCCAGATAGCGCCCCGCACGGCGAAAGATGGACCGCGCTGTGGAATTACCGGCTTTGGCGTGTTGGTACAGGCTTTCCAGCAACACATTGACCGAGGGGTTTTGGTGAGGGTTGAGGTTCAGGGCGGTAACGGCCTCCCGCGCCAAGGCATAATCGGCGACGTAGGCCTCCAGACAGCCGCGTTGGCCGCAGCGGCACAGGGCACCGTCAAGTTGAACCTTGGTGTGGCCCAACTCCAGCCCCAAGCGCTGCGCGCCGCGGTAAATGCGGTGGTTCATCACAAAGCCCATGCCGACGCCGTGTTCGATGGTGACCACGGCGAAATCGGCCAGCGCACGGCCAGCGCCGAACCAAAGTTCAGCCAGCGCCACCAGATTGGCGTCATTGTCGATGGTGACGGGAAAGCCAAGCCGGGCCTGCGCCTCAGCGGCCAAGGGCACTTCGCGGTCGATGAGGGTGGAAGACCAATGGACCATCCCTTCGGCGTTGTCGACAAAACCCGGCACGCCGATGCCCATGGCGGACAAGGCACTGCGGTCAATTTTGGCAGCAGTGCAGACCTTGTCCAGAAGATGCTCGATAGCGTCCAGCATTTCAACAACGCTGCACGGTCCCGGCTCACGCGCAATCGTGTCATCGGCCAGCATGTTGCCCGCAAAATCCACCACAACGGCAGTATGTTCGCGGTCAGACAGCTTCATCCCGACCACGCAATGGGCCGCACCCCGCACGCCCAAAGCCACGGCAGGACGGCCCCGACCGGAGTCGATGTCGCGCTGAACGGCGACTTCTTCGATCAGACCCGCCTCTATTAACTCGCTGGTCATGGTGGTGACGGACGCAGGGCTGACGCCAAGGTCTTTGGCCAGTTGCACCCGAGCAATCAGGCCGGAGGCGCGGACCCGGTCGAAGATTTGCTGACGCAAGGGGCGCAGGCGTTCGGCCAATGGGGTGATCAGGGGGCCGCAGCCGACCCGCCCCTCGTCCATCGGTGCCCCCGGCAATGGCTTGCGCATTTCTTTACATCCCGAACGAAAACTCGCGCTTTCGGTCACCTTTCCTGTCATATTTGCTGCATTGCGGCATTGAATTCGCCTGCTTTTCAGCCAGCCGCAGATTGGCGTATCACTTTTATTTTGACAACTGAATTTATTCGCGGCATTTTCCCGCCAGTCCCGGCGAATCTGCGGGGACGGCCATACGCTGGCCGCATCCATGGGAGGATTTAAATGCGTAAGGTACTTTTGGCCGCGATCATCGCGGCGACGGGTCTGTCGGGCGCTGCTAATGCGAAAGACAAGAAAATCGGCGTTTCGTGGGCGAGCTTTCAGGAAGAGCGCTGGAAAATCGACGAAGCTGCCATGAAAGCCGCGATTGAAGCCGCTGGCGACACCTACATTTCCGCTGACGCCCAGTCGTCGTCGGAAAAGCAGTTGAATGACGTGGACGCGCTGATCTCTCAGGGTGCCAACGTTCTGATCATCAACGCCTGGGACAAGGACGCGATCGGGCCTGCCGTGGACAAAGCGGCTGCCGAGAACATCCCGGTCATCGGCTATGACCGTCTGATCGAAGACAAGCGCACCTTCTATCTGACCTTCGACAACATCGGCGTTGGCAAGATCATTGCCACCGAAGTCTCCAAGGCCAAGCCCGAGGGTAACTATGCCATCATCAAGGGTGACCCGGGCGATCCGAACGCGGGCTTCCTGCTGCAAGGCATGATGTCGGTGATCGGCGATGCCGTGAAGGCCGGCAAGATCAAGATCGTCGGCGAAAGCTTCTCGGATGGCTGGAAGCCGGAAAATGCCCAGAAGAACATGGAGCAGATCCTGACCGCCAACAACAACAAGGTTGACGCGGTTCTGTCGGAGAACGACGGCATGGCCGGTGGCGCTGCGGCTGCCTTGGCGGCTCAGGGTCTGACCATTCCGTTGGGTGGCCAGGACGGCGACCTTGCGGCGATCAACCGTGTGGCACGTGGCACCCAGACCGTTTCGGTCTGGAAAGACAGCCGTGCGCTTGGCAAGGCAGCGGGCGAGATTGCGGCAGCCCTCGCCGACGGCACCATGATGGACAAGATCTCGGGTGCGACCATGTTTGCGGACGGTCCGAAGAAGGTCGAGATGAACGCGATCCTGCTGACGCCCACGGCGCTGACCAAGGACACACTGAACCTTGCCATCGACGGCGGCCACATCACCAAGGCGCAAGCCTGCGAAGGTGCGATGGCGGACGTCGCTGCCTGCAAGTAAGGCTTGATCAACGGACCGGCGCTGCCTTCGGGCGGCGCCGCTTCGCGTTCCGACGTCCGGGCAAGGGGTAACCCCTGAGGCTCACTTTTTGCGGGATGCCGCGCCGGTCGCGCCCCGCCCCTGTTTCAACGGTCACATGACGAGGAGGATGAGCGCATGAGCGATCAGACCCGACCGACCCCTCCGCTGGGCGCATCGCCCGACGCATCTGCAAACCCTGTCGCGCGTTTCCTCAAAGCCACCGAGGTTGATACGCGGCTTTTGGGCATGATGGGCGCGCTCCTGGCGATCTGGATCGGGTTTCATGTGTACGGCATTGTCAAATTCGGCTCTGGCGCTTTCCTGACCCCGCGCAACTTGTGGAACCTGTCGGTCCAGACCTCCTCCATCGGCATCATGGCGACCGGGATGGTGCTGGTCATCATCACCCGCAACATCGACCTGAGCGTCGGGGCTATCGTAGGCTTTGCCGGCATGTACATGGGCATCCTGCAAGTCGAGATTCTGCCGCAATATCTGGGGCTTGGTCATCCGCTGATCTGGATCATCACGGTCATCGTCGGCATGACGATCGGCACGACCATCGGTGCGTTTCACGGCTGGCTGATCGCCTATCGGGGGATTCCAGCGTTTATCGTCACATTGGGCGGGCTGCTGATCTGGCGCGGCATGGCGTTTCTGGCGGCGGGCGGCAAGACAATCTCGCCGGTTGATCCTTCGTTTGCCTTGCTGGGCGGCGGACCTTACGGCGCAATAGGCTCGATGGGCAGTTGGATTGTCGGCATCGTCGCCTGTGGGTTTGTGCTGTGGATGCTTTATTCCGGGCGCCGGTCGCGCGTCAAACACGATTTCCCGCTGCGCCCGATCTGGGCCGAGGCGGTGCTGGCGGCCCTTGGCTGCGGGCTGATTTTGGGCGCTGTCGTGCTGGTGGACAGCTATCCTTGGCCCATCGGCATCGTGAAGCAGTATGTCGCCGCGCACAACATCACCACCCCGCCAGAGGAGTTGTACATCAGCCACGGCTTTGCGATTCCCGTTCTGATCATGGTCAGCGTGGCGATCCTGATGACGATCCTGCTGAACCGCACCCGCTTTGGCCGCTACGTGTTTGCCATCGGCGGCAACCCGGAAGCGGCGGCTTTGTCGGGCATCAACGTCAAGTGGATGACGCTGAAGATTTTCGCGCTGATGGGGATGCTTGCGGGTCTGTCGGGCGTTGTGTCTGAGGCGCGTCTGAACTCGGCCACCAACGCTTTGGGTCTGCTGGATGAGTTGTACGTCATCGCCGCCGCCGTCATCGGGGGCACGTCGCTGGCGGGCGGTGTCGGCACGATCTACGGGGCCATCATCGGCGCTTTGGTCACCCAAAGCCTGCAAACCGGTATGGTGCTGATCGGCTTTGATACCGCAGCGCAGCAGATCGTGGTCGGCACGGTGCTGGTGCTCGCCGTCTATCTCGACATTCTGTACCGCAAGAAATCGAAGTGAGGAGCGCGCCTATGAAAAACCAAGGCACACCACTGGTCGAATTGCGCGACATCTCGATCTCGTTTGGCGGGATCAAGGCGGTTGATCATGTGACGGTCGATCTGCACGCAGGTGAGGTTGTGGGCCTGCTTGGTCACAACGGCGCCGGAAAATCCACGCTGATCAAGTGTTTGTCGGGCGCTTACAAAGCGGACAGCGGGCAGGTTCTGATCAACGGGCAGGTCGTTGAAATCAATAGTCCGCGCGACGCCCGTACGCAGAACATCGAGACGATCTATCAGACGCTGGCCTTGGCCGACAACCTGCCCGCCTCTGCCAACCTGTTCTTGGGACGCGAACTGGTGTCGTCCCGCGGTTTTCTTGACGAAAGCGCGATGGAGGCCGAGACGCGCAAGATCCTTGGCCGCCTCAACCCCAACTTCCGTAAGTTCAACGTGCCGGTGTCGGCATTGTCGGGCGGACAACGGCAGTCAGTCGCCATTGCGCGGGCCGTTTATTTCAACGCCAAAATCCTGATCATGGACGAGCCGACCGCCGCTTTGGGGCCGCAGGAAACTCAGATGGTGGCCGAACTTATTCAGGAGTTGAAGGCGCAGGGTCTGGGGATTTTCCTGATTGAGCATGACATCCATTCGGTGATGAAACTCTGCGACCGCGCTTCGATCATGAAGAATGGGCAGTTGGTCGGCACGGTCAATGTCGGCGATGTGACAGATGAGGATATTCTCGGCATGATCATCCTTGGCAAGCAACCGGCGAAGGCTGCGTGATGTATATCGGTCTTGACCTTGGCACCTCCGGTCTGAAGGGTATCCTTGTGAACGACGGCCAGAAGGTGCTGGCGGAAGCCGTGGCACCCCTGACCGTCCAGCGCCCGCATGAGGGGTGGAGCGAGCAAAGCCCGGACAGTTGGATCACCGCTGCTGAAACCGTGTTTGAAAAGCTGTCGGTCTTTGGACTTGGATCCGTGCGCGGTATCGGCCTGTCGGGCCATATGCACGGCGCGACCTTGCTGGATGCGGCGGACGACGTGCTGCGGCCCTGCATCCTGTGGAACGACACCCGCAGCCATGAAGAAGCCGCCGAACTGGACAGCGACCCGATGTTTCGCAGGGTTACTGGCAACATTGTGTTTCCCGGCTTTACCGCGCCCAAGCTGGTCTGGGTGCGCCAACATGAGCCGAATGTCTGGGACAAGGTTGCCAAGGTGCTTTTGCCCAAGGATTACCTGCGCCTGTGGCTGACCGGAGAGCATGTGTCCGAGATGTCGGACGCCACTGGCACCGCCTGGCTCGACACCGGCAAACGCGACTGGTCGGATGATCTTTTGCGCGCCACCGGGCTGAACCGGACGCAGATGCCACGGTTGGTCGAAGGCTCTGCCGTGGCAGGCACCCTGCGCGGCGAACTCGCCAGCCGCTGGGGACTGCCCAAAAGCGTGGTTGTGGCTGGGGGCGGTGGCGACAATGCCGCCGCTGGCGTGGGGGTTGGGGTGGTGAAGGCGGGGCAAGCCTTCGTCAGCCTTGGCACCTCGGGTGTGTTGTTTGCAGCAAATGACGGCTATCAGCCCGACCCGGAGACGGCAGTGCATACCTTTTGCCACGCCTTGCCCGACACCTGGCACCAGATGGGCGTCATCCTTGCGGCGACCGATGCGCTGAACTGGTATGCGACGTTGGTGGGACAATCCGCCGCGACCCTGACGGGCGACCTTGGTGCGTTGCAGGGGCCGGGCAAGCCGCTGTTCCTGCCCTATCTCGGTGGCGAACGGACCCCGTTGAATGACAGCGCGATCCGGGGCGCGTTCTTGGGGTTGGAGCATCAGACCGACCGCAATGCTGGCACCCGCGCCGTGCTGGAGGGTGTCACCTTCGCCTTCCGCGATTGCCGCGATGCTTTGGCCGCCACCGGAACCAGGCTGGAGACTTTGCTGGCGGTTGGGGGAGGCTCTAAATCCGACTACTGGCTGAAGGCGATTGCCACGGCGCTGGATTGCCCGGTTCTGGTGCCTGCCGCCGGCGACTTTGGCGGCGCTTTGGGCGCGGCACGCCTAGGCATCATGGCCGCCACCGGTGCGGGGGCAGAGATTGCCACCATGCCGCCGATTGCCCGCACGATTGACCCTGACACTCGCCTGATCGCTGCCTTTGATGCCGGTCACGCCCGCTACCGCGCCGCTCAAACGGCGATCCAGAAACTTTCGCATTGAGCGAAACAGTCTTTCGAGGACACCATGACCGATTTTTTCAAGAACATCCCCGCCATCACCTACGAAGGCCCGGACTCCACCAATGAATTCGCCTTCCGCTACTACAACCCGGACGAAATTGTCATGGGCAAGCGGATGGAGGAGCATCTGCGCTTTGCCGTGGCCTACTGGCACTCATTCGCATATCAGGGCCACGACCCGTTTGGCGGGCAAACCTTGCTGCGTCCATGGTTTGGCGAGACGATGGCGCTGGCCAAAATGAAGGCCGATGTGGCGTTTGAGATGTTCGATATCCTCGGCGCGCCCTTCTATTGCTTTCACGACGCCGATGTGCGCCCCGAGGGTGCCACCTTCGCCGAAAGCAACCGCAACCTTGAGGAAATCGTTGATTACCTTGGGCAAAAGCAATCGACCCACAAGGCCAAACTGCTGTGGGGCACGGCCAACATGTTCTCAAACCGGCGCTGGATGTCCGGGGCTGCGACCAACCCCGACCCTGATGTCTATGCCTATGCCGCCGCAATGGTCAAAGCCAACATGGATGCCACCCACAAACTGGGCGGCGCGAACTATGTGCTGTGGGGCGGGCGTGAGGGTTATGAAACCCTGCTGAACACCGACCTCAAGGCCGAACGTGAGCATGCGGGCCGCTTCCTGCAACAGGTCGTCGAATACAAGCACAAGATCGGCTTCAAAGGCACCGTCCTGATCGAGCCGAAACCGCAGGAGCCGTCGAAGCATCAATACGACTATGATGTGGCGACGGTTTACGGCTTTCTCGTCCAGTTCGGGCTGGAGAAAGAGGTCAAGGTCAACATCGAACAGGGCCATGCGATCCTCGCCGGGCACTCGTTCGAGCATGAGCTGGCACTGGCGGTAAGTCTGGGTATTCTGGGCTCGATCGACATGAACCGGAACGACTATCAGTCGGGCTGGGACACGGATCAGTTCCCGAATAACACGCCTGAAATGGCGCTGGCCTTTTATGAAGTCCTCAAGAACGGCGGGCTTCACACCGGCGGCACCAACTTTGACGCCAAGATCCGTCGGCAAAGCCTTGATGCCGAAGACCTGATCCTTGGGCATGTTGGGGGCATGGACACCTGCGCCCGCGCCCTGAAGGCTGCGGCGGCGTTGATGGCGGATGGCGGATTGGAGAAGGCGCGGACAGAGCGCTATGCCGGCTGGTCCACACCCGCAGCGCAGGCGATGCTGAAGGGCGGCCTCGCGGAAGCAGCCGCACGGGTCACCGCCGAAGGGCTGGAACCGCAGCCGAAATCAGGCCGGCAAGAACGGCTGGAGAACCTGTGGAACCGCTTCGTTTAGGGCGGCTGATGGCCGGGGCAGGGGCTTGCGGCCGGCCCCGGGGCCAGTGGCAGCCGACGTGCAGACCAGCTTCGGCGCGTTTCCAAAGGTCTGAATGGGGTTCAGGCAATGCAGCGGCGTAAGTTTCTGACAACCGGGGTGGCACTGGCAGTATTGGCCGGTACGGGTTCGGCCTTTGCTGCAACCCTGGACCAAGTCGCAGAAAAGGTTCTGGGCACCTGGCTTCAACTGGCGCTGGAACTGGTGCGGCATACGCCGACCTATACTCCACCCGTTGCCAGCCGGACCCTGGCCTATCTGGGCGTGGCGGCGTTTGAGGCTTTGGCGTCCGGCGACACGACCTTGCGCAGTTTGGCCGGGCAGTTGCATGGGCTGAAAACGGTGCCGGACCGTGCGCCGGGTCAAGGCTATGATGCGGCGGTGATTTTGAATGCCGTTATGGATCCGCTGATCCACGACCTGTTCAGCAACACCGGGCCGACCGGGCAGCACGCGATTGAAACATTGACCCGGCGGCTGGCAAGTCAGGCCGCCGCAGATGTGGCGGCCGATGTGGTCGCCGCGAGCCGGAGTTATGGCTACACCCTCGCCAAGGCCGTGCTGGAGTGGAGCCGGACCGATGGTGGCGCCAGCATCGACAATTTGGGCTTCCCGGTCAGCTACACATCGAACCCCGCGCCGGGCCATTGGGTGCCAACCTCCAAGATCGTGTTGCAACAAGCCCCTTTGCTGCCTCTGTGGGGCAAGAACCGCGCTTTTGCGATGCCTTCGGGTGATAGCTGCACTTTGCCCCCCCCCACTGCCTATTCCGAGGACAAAGGCTCTGACTTCTACGTTCAGGCGATGGAGGTCTATACCACCAGCCAAAACCTCACCGACGAACAGAGGTCTGTTGCGCGGTTCTGGTCGGATGATGCGATGCTGTCTTACACACCGCCGGGCCATTGGATTGCCATTCTGGGTCAGGTGGTGGCCGAAAAGGGGCTTGACCTGACCGCGCATGTCGAAGCTTTGGCCCGGATGGGTGTGGCGATGGCCGATGCCTTCATCGGCTGCTGGGCTGCCAAGTACCAATACGACCTGATCCGCCCAATTACCTATATAAAGAAGGTGATCGACCCCAAATGGGAACCGATGCTGAACACGCCGCCTTTCCCGGAATACCCGTCCGGACATTCTACCCAATCCGCAGCGGCGGCCTCGGTTCTGACTTCGCTTTATGGCGCGGACTACGGATTTACCGATCAAAGCCCTGCGCCTGACGGTGTGCCGCAGCGCACGTTTACCAGCTTTCAGGCGGCTGCGGATGAGGCGGCGATCTCGCGGCTTTATGGCGGCATCCACTTCCGTCCGGCGATTGAAAACGGCCAGGCGCAGGGGCGTTGTATTGCGGCCTATGCGATTGCCCTGAAAACGAGGGTTTAGATGCGGCTTATCCTATTGGCAGTGCTGGCTGGTCCGGCGTTTGCGGATGACGTTGTGATCCCTAAATTCATCGACGAGACGGAGACTTCTGGCATCACCAGCGCCTACAAGGGCGATTGGGAGTTTATGACCGGCGGCGGCGTGGCGGCGTTTGATTGCAACGGTGACGGTAAACCAGACCTGTTCATGGCGGGCGGGACCGACAAATCCACGCTGTACCGCAACGACAGTGCCACCGGCGGCGGTCTGAAGTTCACCGCAGTACCCTCGGGGGCGGAGCTGGATCGGGTGACCGGGGCCTATCCGTTGGACATCGACGCGGATGGCATTCTTGATCTTGTGATCCTGCGTTCTGGTGAGGACGTCATCATGCAGGGCGAAGGGCAGTGCAAGTTCCACCGCGCCAATGAGGCTTGGGGCTTTGACGGGCGTGATTTGTGGTCGACATCCTTTTCGGCGACTTGGGAAAAGGGGCAGGATTGGCCCACGCTGGCCATCGGCACCTATATCGACCGCACGCAGGACGCGTTTCCCTGGGGAACCTGCACCGAAAACGCGCTGTACCGGCCCAAGGGAAAAGGATTTGACACGCCCTTGGCCCTGAACCCCAGCTATTGCAGCCTGTCGATGCTGTTTTCCGACTGGAACCGGTCCGGTACGCCGTCGTTGCGGGTGTCGAATGACCGCGAGTATTACAAGGGCGGGACCGAGCAGATGTGGCATGTTGAGGCGGGCAAACCTCCTGCCCTTTATACTGCTGCCGAAGGGTGGAAGCCGCTGAAAATCTGGGGCATGGGGATCGCCTCGGCGGATGTGAATGGCGACGGGTATCCGGATTACTTCATGACCTCGATGGCCGACAGCAAGTTGCAGGTGCTGGCGGGCGGGGCGGACAAGGCCGCATTCAAGGATGTGGCCTTTGCCGACCACGGGATCGCGCAGCGGCCCTATGCGGGCGGGGATTTGCGGCCCTCGACCGGGTGGCATGCGGAGTTTCAGGACGTGAACAACGACGGTCGGCAGGATTTGTTTGTGGCCAAGGGCAATGTGTCGGCGATGCCGGATTTTGCCGCGATGGACCCCAACAACCTGATGCTGGGCCAGGCCGATGGCACGTTCATGGAGGCGGGGGATAAGGCGGGAGTGGCGAGCTTTCGTCAATCGCGCGGGGCGTCGGTGGTCGATCTGAACGGCGACGGGCAGATGGACATCGTGGTGGTCAATCGCAACGTGGGCGCGCAGGTCTGGCGCAATTCGGGCGCGGGCATTGGCGGCGAAAGTCTAGGGCATTGGTTGCAACTGGCGCTGCACGAGGACGGCAGCAACCGCGATGCGATCGGCAGTTGGATTGAGCTGCGGCAGGGCGAAAAGCTGCAGCGACGCGAGATCACCAGTGGCGGTGGTCATGCTGGCGGGCAACTGGGCTGGTGGCACTTTGGCCTCGGCGCGGATATCGCAGCCGAGGTCCGGGTGGTCTGGCCGGACGGCATGGCCGGGGACTGGGCCAAGGTCGATGCGGAGGGGTTCGATGACCTGACGCGGGGAAAGGTGCCGGTAAAGCGCTGAGGCGACGAATTTTCTGCGAAAATTCTGCGGAGCGATGAGCGTTCAAGGGGAGTTTCGGTATGGCGCTGACCTGACTTAGCGCAGGAATTGGACAGCGTCACGGTTGAGGGGGCCGGCGAATTCACACCTGGGGGCCACTGAGAACTATTATCGCCAGTGCGAAAGGGAAAGCGGGTTAGCCCGCAAAGTCAGTGATCACGGCAACTCCGGGCGGCATCGGTCCGTTGAAGGCGCGCAACTCGGCGCTGACGTCGGACAGTTTGACCTCGCGGGCGACGATGGGACGGACATCGACCTTCCCGGTTTCAATCAGCGACAGCAAGGAGGGATAGCGCCAGGCGGGCATCCCCCGGGTGCCGTAAAGCGCCAGTTGCTTCATGTAAACCGCGTTCATGTTGATCTGCATTGTCGCGGTGTGGCCGGTGGGCATGCCGATCTGGACGTGACGTCCAAGCGGGCGCAGGCACTCGATGGAGGCATTCGCGGTCGCCTCAATGCCCAAAGCCTCGATCGAGACATGGGCCCCACCCTGCGTCGCCTCGATGATGCGGGCGGCAGTGTGGCCGTCGGTGGCGTTGAGTGTGACCTCGGCCCCGAGGGATTTGGCGTGGGTCAGCCGTTCGGGAACCACGTCCACCGCGATGATGCGGGCCCCGAGGGCGCGACCGATCAGCAAGGCGGAAAGGCCGATACCACCGGTGCCGTGGATCGCCAGCCACTCACCCGCCTGCAGGGCCGCGCGGCCGGTCAAAGCGTGGTAGGCCGTGGTGACGCGGCAGCCAAGGCCCGCCGCGAGCGCCGGTGTCAGAAAGTCCGGCAGGCCAGCCAGGTTATGGGCATGCGGGACCGAGACAAAGTCGGCCCAGGCCCCCGGCTCGCCAAAACCAGGTACGCGGGCGGCGCGGCAGGTTGTGGTCTGGCCAGAGCGGCACTCCGGGCATTCGCCACAGGCAAGGATGAAAGGGGCGATGACGCGGTCCCCCGGCTTCCAGCGCGCCAAGGGTCCGGCCTCCACCACCTCGCCCACGTATTCGTGCCCGGGGATAGCACCGGGTTTGACCTTGGCATGTTCGCCCATCCAGCCGTGCCAGTCGCTGCGGCAAATACCGCAGGCGAGGACTTTCACGACCACGCCGTCAGCCTCACATGCAGGATCGGCGACGGTTTCGAGGCTGAGGTCGGTTTGATAGGTGCGGATGACGGCGGCGCGCATGGTACTCTTCCCTTTTTCACAAGGGGTGGCCCAGCCACAGCCTCAGGTCAAGGTAGGATGGGCAATCTTCCCATCCTGGTCAGATAATCTCGATGCTGTAGGTTTCGATCACCGTATTGGCCAAAAGCTTTTCGCACATGGCTTTCACGGCGACCTCGGCGGTGGCCACGACGGTTTCGGCCAGATCCAGCTCGATCACCTTGCCTTGGCGCACAGCGTTGACCCCGGCAAAGCCCAGTGTGCCAAGGGCAAACCGCACCGCGTCGCCCTGCACATCCAGAACGCCGGCTTTCAACATCACGGTGACACGGGCTTTCATCAGGGCGACCTTTCGGGGGATCAGTTGATCAAAGTGGGCTTGGGCGCGTGGGTGACGTTGGACGGCAGCACGCCCAGACGCCGCGCCAGTTCGGTATAGACATCGGCCAGTGGCCCGGGTTCGGGTGTCGACGCGGCACCCTCGGGGCGGCGCAGATCCCACAGGCGGCAGCTGTCGGGGCTGATCTCGTCGGCCACAATCAGGCGCATGTAGTCGCCCTCCCAGATGCGGCCGACTTCGATCCGAAAGTCGGCCAGACGGATGCCAACACCCAGCATCACGCCGGAGAGGAAGTCGTTGACGCGCAGGGCCAAAGCTATGATGTCGTCCAGGTCTTGCTGGCTGGCCCAGCCGAAGGCGATGATATGCTCCTCCGACACCAAGGGCGCATTCAGGCGCGGGTCCTTGTAAAAGTATTCCACGATCGGACGCGGCAACGGCGTGCCCTCGGGAATGCCCAGCCGCGTTGACAGATCACCTGCCGCAAAGTTCCGCACCACAACCTCCAGCGGCACAATCTCCGCCTCACGCACCAGTTGTTCACGCATGTTGATGCGGCGGATGAAGTGGGTCGGCACCCCGATGGAGTTCAACCCCGACATGAAGAATTCCGACAAACGGTTGTTCAGCACACCCTTGCCTTCGGAGGCGATGTTCTCCCCTTCCGTTGCGGTGGGGCCCGCAGCACCTTCATCCTTGAAATACTGCACAAGCGTGCCCGGCTCCGGTCCTTCGTACAGGATCTTCGCCTTGCCCTCATAAATCTTCTTGCGCCGTGCCATGAACGCCTCGAACTTCATCCGGGGGCGCGTGCATGCCCGTAGCGGCACCGTGGGCGCCGGCCCCTCTTCACACGCGCTATAAGCCAAGCCCATGGGCGCGGCAAGATGGCACGGCCTTGCGAACGTGTCACCGCCCGTCCCTGTGCGGTCCAGTGCTGTCCCTGTACCGGCCATGTCGTTCCCGCGCGGGCTTCCTCTTGCGGTAAGGCGCAGGTATTGGCATATGGAGGGGGACCAAAACACGCAAACGAGGGCCAGACGATGACCACATTCGATGACCGTGCCAATGCTTTTGAAAACAAATTCGCCCATGATTCCGAAATGCAGTTCCGCGCCGAAGCCCGCCGCAACAAGCTGGTGGGCCTTTGGGCTGCCGGGCTGATGGGCAAATCGGGCGATGAGGCTGCAGCCTATGCGATGGACGTAGTGAAGGCCGACTTCGAAGAGGCAGGCACCGAAGACGTGGTGCGCAAAGTGGCGGGCGATCTGGGTGCCAAGTCCAGCGCTGATGAGGTGCGCCGCAAGCTGGTTGAATTGCTGCCGGTTGCCAAGGCGCAACTGATGACGGAACTGTGAGGAGAGGCTGATGGCGCAAGATTTGCTGTCCCGCCTGCTGGGCGAGCGCGACTGGCTTTTGGCCGATGGCGCTACGGGCACCAACCTGTTCAACATGGGGCTGTCGTCAGGCGAACCGCCGGAGTTCTGGAACGTGGATGAGCCGGACAATATCCGCACGCTCTACCGCAACGCCGTCAACGCCGGTTCCGATATTTTCCTGACCAACTCGTTTGGCGGCAATGCGGCGCGGTTGAAGTTGCACAATGCGCAGGGCCGGGTGGTGGAGCTGAACCGGGTCGCAGCCAGCCTTGGCCGCGAGATTGCCGATGTGGCGGGCCGGCCGGTTGTCGTGGCAGGCTCTGTCGGGCCCACCGGTGAGATTTTCCAGCCGATGGGCACGATGACCCATGCGCTTGCGGTGGAGATTTTCCATGAGCAGGCCGAGGGGCTGAAAGCCGGCGGCGCGGACGTCTTGTGGATCGAAACCATGTCGGCATTCGAAGAATACGCAGCAGCGGCCGAGGCTGCGGTGATGGCCGGAATGGCGTGGTGCGGCACGATGAGCTTTGACACCGCTGGTCGGACGATGATGGGGATCACCTCGGCTTCGTTGGCTGAAAAGGTCGAAAAGATGGCGCATCCGCCGCTGGCATTTGGGGCGAATTGCGGAGTGGGCGCATCGGACCTGATGCGGACGGTACTGGGGTTTGAAATGACCGGCACCAGCCGCCCGATCATCGCCAAGGGCAATGCGGGGATTCCCAAGTATCACGAGGGCCATATCCATTACGACGGCACGCCGGAATTGATGGCGGAATATGCGGTGCTGGCACGGGATGCCGGGGTGCGGATCATCGGGGGCTGCTGCGGGACGATGCCTGACCATCTGGCCGCGATGCGCCACGCGCTGGAAACACGGCCAAAAGGGCCCAAACCCTCCACCGATGACATTCAGGCCAAGCTTGGGGCGTTTTCTTCAGCCTCGGATGGCACAGGCGATACCTCGGGCGATCCAAAGCGGGTGCGACGCGGGCAGCGGGGATAAGCTTGGGGATCTGGTAGGATGGGCAATTTGCCCATCGTGCTTTGACGGTTCAGCAAAGATGGGCAGATTGCCCATCCTACAGGTCAAAGCCCAGCTGATTGCCTTGAGTGACCGGAACTTTAAACTGGTCGGTTTTCAATGGCGGTTGCGGCTTGTCCAGCCCAAGCTTTGCCACGGCCACATGAAAGCGTCGGGCCATCAGATCGGCCCAAATCCCTTCGCCGCGAAACCGTTTGCCCCATTCGGCATCATAGTCCTTGCCACCATGCAATTCGCGCACCCGTGCCATCACTTTGGCCGCGCGGTCGGGATAATGCGTGGCAAGCCAGTCCTGAAACAGGGGCGACACCTCTCTCGGCAGCCGCAGGCTGATGAAACTGGCGGCAACCGCCCCAGCCTCGGCTGCGGCCTCCAGGATCGGCTCCAATTCATGATCCGACAGGCCGGGGATCATCGGGGACACCATCGCGCGCACCGGGATTCCAGCTTGGGTCAGCCGCCGGATCACTTCCAACCGGCGCTTTGGGGGTGCCGCCCGCGGCTCCATCCGCCGGGCCAGCACTGGGTCCAGCGTGGTGACAGAGATGCCAACCCGCGTCAGCCCCGCCTTTGCCAACGACGCCAGCAGATCAATGTCACGCTCTATCAGCGTGCCCTTTGTGGTGATCGCAACCGGGTGGCGGAAGTCCAGTAGCGTCTGCAACACCTCGCGCATCACGCCATATTCCGCTTCGATCGGCTGATAGGGATCGGTGTTGGTGCCGATGGCGATGGTGGCGACCTTGTAGGATTTCGACCGCAACTCCCGCTCCAGCACTTTCGAAATCCCCGGCCTCGCCACCAGCCGCGTTTCAAAATCCAAACCCGGCGACAGGTTCAGATAGGCATGGGTTGGCCGGGCAAAACAGTAGATGCAGCCGTGTTCACAGCCCCGGTAGGGGTTGATCGAGCGGTCAAACGGCAGATCCGGCGAGGTGTTGTAGGTGATGGCAGAGCGCGGGGTTTCCACCCTTGTTTCGGTGCGCACCAGCCGTTCATCCTCAGGAATATCCCAGCCGTCGTCAAAAGACACCCGCGCGGTGCCTTCAAACCGCCCGCTGGCATTGCTGGCCGCACCTCGGGCGCGCAAGCGCTGGCCGGGAAGGAGGGTCTTTTCATTGGAGTTCATCTGACGACACTAGAACGAAAAGCGAACAAACGCCAGCCCTGTAAAGTGGTGCAGTCCGGCGATTCAGCGATCCGCGGACCGCGCAACGCCACCTGAAAGGCAGCAGTCAGCCCACACAGACATCAGAAACCTGCCCGGAATTTCACCTCTGAAATCCTGGGCCTTTCACCCTCAAGCCACCGTATATCCCGCCGCCTTCATCACCCGGTGCAACTCCACATTGCCCTTGGTGGACCATTCCAGCGGCGGAGCCTTTTTCGGGTCCTGCTCGGCCTCGACGACGAACCAACCTTCGTAGCCATAGGAGGCCAGCCGCTTCACGATGGCTTCAAAGTCCAACGACCCGTCGCCGGGCACGGTGAAGGCGCCCTTCACCACGGCGTCAAGGAAGCTTTCTTTCGTGCGGTCCAGCCCGTTGATCACCTCCATCCGCACGTCTTTGGTATGGACATGGGTGATCCTTGCATGGTGGTTGTCGATGACGCGCAGACAATCGCCCCCCGCGAACGCCAGATGCCCCGCGTCAAACAACAGCGGTATTCCCGCGCCAGAGTGTTTCATGAACAGGTCCAGCTCGGCCTCTGTCTCAATCACAGCCGCCATGTGGTGGTGATAGGACAGCGGCATCCCCTGATCGGCACACCATTCGCCAAAGGTGGTCATGTTGCGGGCATAGGTCGCGATTTGCGCCTCATCCAGTTTCGGCTTGCTGGACAGGGGTTTGGAGCGGTCACCCTGCACCGAACGCGCCACCTCGCCGTAGACGATGCAGGGCGCTTTGGCGGCAATGAACAGGTCCATCTGGGCACGGATGCGGTCCTTGTTTTCCGCAAGATCGCCCTCCAGCACCGTGCCGGAAAACCAGCCACCACAGACTGACATGTCATGGGCGGCAAGGATCGGCCCCAGTTCGCCCATGTTCATCGGAAAGCGCCGCCCGGTCTCCATGCCGGAATAGCCCGCGACCGAGGCCTGGCGCAGGCATTCTTCAAGGCTGACATCGTCGGACAGTTCGACCAGATCGTCATTCCACCAGCAGATCGGGGAAATTCCCAGTTTGGCTTTCAGCATGGCATCACCCTTGGTTTGGCTTTTGCCTTCGGTTAGCGCGCCGGGCAACGGGCGGCAAGCGTTAGCTGCAATGGGGTGACGAAGTTTCGGCAAAGCGTGCGGCCCTTGCGCTGGCATCGGGGGGGGCTATGCTGAACGGCCCCAGAACCGGAGAATACCATGACCCCGCAGCGCCCGATTGCCCAGATCATCGCCCACGAAATCGGCGCCTCGGCAGGGCAGGTGACAGCGGCGGTCGATTTGCTGGACGGTGGTGCCACGGTGCCCTTCATCGCCCGGTATCGCAAGGAAGTGACGGGCGGGCTGGATGACACCCAACTGCGTAACCTTGCGGAACGGCTGGTTTATCTGCGCGAATTGCAATCGCGGCGCGAGGCGATATCCGCGTCGATCACCGAGCAGGGCAAGATGACCGATGCGCTGGCCAAGGCGATTGCCGGGTCGGTCACCAAGGCAGAGTTGGAAGATTTGTATCTGCCCTACAAACCCAAGCGCCGCACCAAAGCGATGATCGCGCGGGAACTGGGGTTGCAGGGCCTATATGATGCGATTGTGGCGGATCATATGGCTGATCCGGCGCGCTTGGCTGTGGGCTATGTGACGGACGGTGTTGCCGATACGAAGGCCGCTTTGGAGGGCGCGCGCGACATTCTGGCAGAGGGGCTGGCAGAGGACGCAGCTCTTTTGGGCCGCCTGCGCAGCCACATGAAACAGGTGGCGCGTTTGGTGTCGAAGGGGGTTGCTGGGAAGGAGGCGGAGGGGGCCAAATTCTCGGATTACTTCGTGCATTCAGAGCCTTGGATCTCGGCCCCGTCGCACCGCGCGCTGGCGATGCTGCGTGGCCAGAACGAGGGGTTTTTGTCGCTGGACATTGAGGTTGATCCTGACGCGGCCAAGGGGGAAAGCCCAAGTGAGCGGGCCTGTGGGGCTGTTGTTGGTGCCGCAGGTCGTGGCCCGGGGGATGCCTGGCTGCGCGAGGCTGCTGCCTGGGCGTGGCGGATCAAGCTGCGCACCAGCCTGACGCTGGACCTGATGGGTGACATGCGCGAACGGTCAGAAACCGAGGCGATCCGGGTGTTTGCAAGGAATATGAAGGACTTGCTATTGGCCGCGCCTGCAGGGGGAAAGGCGACGATGGGGTTGGACCCGGGCATTCGCACCGGTGTGAAGGTGGCGGTGGTGGACGCCACCGGCAAGGTTGTGGCGACCGACGTGGTTTATCCCTTTCAGCCTAAGAATGAATTAAGGGCGGCGCAGGTCACTTTGGCGCGGCTGATTGCGGCGCATGGGGTCAAGCTGATCTCGATCGGCAACGGGACGGCTTCTCGGGAAACTGAAAAGATGGTGGCGGATATGCTGGCCGTCTTGCCGGGGGAAAAACCGGTCAAGGTGATCGTCAGCGAGGCGGGGGCGTCGGTTTATTCGGCCAGCGCTTTGGCTGCTGCGGAATTTCCCGATATGGACGTCAGTTTGCGCGGTGCGGTCAGCATTGCGCGGCGGTTGCAGGACCCTTTGGCAGAGTTGGTGAAGATTGAACCCAAGGCGATTGGGGTCGGGCAATATCAACATGATGTGGACCAAAGCCGGTTGGGGCGCAGTCTTGGTGTGGTGGTTGAGGATGCGGTGAACGCGGTAGGGGTGGAGTTGAACACCGCCTCGGCCCCGCTTTTGGCGCATGTGTCAGGATTGTCGGTGGGTTTGGCGCAGGCGATTGTGGCGCACCGCGATGCGAACGGACCATTCAAGACGCGCAAGGACGTGTTGAAGGTGGCGCGCTTGGGGCCAAAGGCGTTTGAACAGGCGGCGGGGTTTTTGCGCATCAGGGGCGGGGGCGAGCCGTTGGATGCCTCGGGCGTGCACCCGGAAGCCTATGATGTTGTTCGCAAAATTGTCGCGATCTGCGGGCGGGATATTCGCAGTCTGATGGGCGATAGCGAGGTTTTGGGGCGGTTGGACCCTAGGGCATTTGTCGATGATCGGTTTGGTTTGCCGACCGTCAAGGACATTCTGGCGGAGTTGGAAAAGCCCGGACGCGACCCGAGGCCGGAATTCCGGACGGCGACGTTCGCCGAAGGTGTCAATGAGATCAAGGACTTGAAGCCCGGAATGCTGCTGGAGGGGACGGTGACCAACGTGGCGGCTTTTGGGGCGTTTGTGGATATTGGCGTGCATCAGGACGGCCTTGTCCATGTCAGCCAGTTGGCTGACAAGTTCGTGAAAGACCCGCATGAAGTGCTGAAGGCGGGTGATGTGGTGCAGGTGCGGGTGGTTGAGGTGGATGTGGCCCGCAAGCGTATCGCATTGACAATGAAGAAGGATTCCGCTGAGGCGCGGGAGCAGGTCAAAGAAAGGCACGCTTTTCCGCCCAAGGGCAAGCCTGCGGTGATGAGCGCGCAGCCGGTGAAAACTCCGAACGGCGGCGGGGCGTTTGCCGATGCGTTGAAGGGGAAGTTTCCGGGGCGGTGAGCAGGCGCAGGGCGGGCTGAACAGCGAAATCAGCTGTATGTGTTGTGTATTTTTTTCATAATTCAGATTTTTTCGTATTTCAGATAAGGAGATGACGAAGCATTCTTTGTTCGTCGCCAAATCGGTTATCGTAAGGCCGACCGGCGATTTTCGGTAGGATGGGCAATCTGCCCATCTTCCGGCGTCATGGGCAGATTGCCCATCCTACCTTGGACCACTCTCACCTCTGGCTGCCACCCACCGTCAGGCTGCCGATCATCAGGGTGGGTTGGCCGACGCCGACCGGCACCCATTGGCCTGCTTTGCCGCAGTTGCCGATCCCGGGGTCAAGTGCCAGATCGTTGCCTATCGCGCGGATGTGTTTGAGGGCGGTGGCACCGTCACCGATGAGGGTGGCGCCTTTGACCGCTGCTCCGATCACACCGTTTTTGACGCGGTAGGCTTCGGTGCAGGAAAAGACGAACTTGCCGTTGGTGATATCGACCTGACCGCCGCCGAAGCCGACGGCATAGATGCCGTCTTTGAGGCTTGCAACAATGGACTCGGGCGAGTCACTCCCGGCCAGCATGTAAGTGTTGGTCATGCGCGGCATCGGGATATGGGCGTAGCTTTCGCGCCGTCCGTTGCCGGTCGGATCCACACCCATCAGGCGGGCGTTCTGGCGGTCTTGCATGAAGCCCACAAGCACGCCGTCCTCGATCAGCACGTTCTTCTGCGAGGGGGTGCCTTCGTCATCGACGGAGATGGAACCCCGCCGGTTCGGCATCGTACCGTCATCCAGCACGGTCACCCCTTTGGCGGCGATCTGCTGGCCCATCAGACCCGCAAAGGCTGAAGTTTGCTTGCGGTTGAAATCGCCCTCCAGCCCGTGGCCAATCGCCTCGTGCAGCAGGATACCTGGCCAGCCCGGGCCCAGAACCACGTCCATCATGCCAGCGGGGGCGGGTTCGGCGTGCAGGTTCACAAGGGCGATGCGGAGTGCCTCACGCAGTTGGGCCTGCCAGACAGCAGGTTCCAGAAGGGATGCAAGACCGTGGCGGCCACCTCCGCCGGTGCCGCCCTGTTCGCGCTTGCCGTTTTCTTCAACCACGACAGACACGTTGATCCGGGCCATCGGGCGGATGTCGGACAGGCGCAGACCCTCGGGGCGCAGGATCTCCACCTCTTGCAAACCGGCCGCGATGGTGGCCGAGACTTGGATCACGCGCGGGTCAAGGGCGCGGGCATAGGCGTCGATCTCTTTCAGGATGTCGATCTTGGCGGCAAAGACCGCGTCGGCCATCGGGTCTGCATCGGTGTAAAGCTTGACGTTGGTGCCTTTGGGCGGCGGGGCCATGGTGCCGCCACCATCACCCACGGCCAGCCTTGTGGTTTCAGAGGCGCGCTTCATCGCAGATTCGGAAATTTCGGTGGCATGGGCGTAGCCTGCGACCTCTCCCCTGACGGCGCGCAAACCAAAGCCTTCCGAGGCGTCGTAGCTGGCGGTCTTGATACGGCGGTCGTCCAGTACGATGGCCTCGGACCGGCGGCGTTCCAGAAACAACTCGCCATCATCCGCCCCGGCGGTCGCGTCGCGCAGGATTTGCAGGGCTGCGGCCTCGTCAAGGTGGGTTTCAAACGGGCGGAACGGGGCGTCAGAGCTTTGTGCGGTCATGATCTTGGGCTTTCCATGGGGTCGGTGGAACCTAGGCGCAGGCGGGGGCACCCGCAAGGCATCGGCTGTCACTTGATGGTGCGGGCGAAGAAATCGACCTCGCGTTGCCAGACATCGGGGGCAAAGATGATCTCGTGGCCACGGTTTGGCAGGGGAATGAAGGTTTTGGGGGCGAGGGCTGCCGCAAACAGGGTTTGGCCGGAGGTGTAGGGAATGACGATGTCAGCGGTGCCGTGCTGGATCAGCAGAGGGGCGTTGATGGCCGCGATATGGTTGATCGACAGGAACTGGTCTTTCATCAAGAGGGCGACGGGCAGGAAGGGGAAACGGCCCTGCGCCACGGACAAGGTCGAGGCGTAGGGCGCGTCCAGTGCCACTGCCGCCACAGGCACAAGCGCCGCCAATTGCACGGCAACCCCGGTGCCAAGGCTTTCGCCAACCAAAGCGATTTTTGCGGGCGGTGTGCGCAGGACCAACCAGTCATATGCGGTGCGGGCATCGGCGATCAGGCCGCGTTCCGTGATCGTTCCCGAACTGCCGCCAAACCCCCGATACGTCAGGAAGGCCGTACCCAAGCCTTTGGACTGATAGAACGCCAGTCTTGCCGAGCGTTGGGTCAGATCACCCGCATTGCCTTGAAAGAACAGGATGGTGGGTTGGCCGGGGACCGCGGCCGCATACCATAGAACAAGGTGTTCGTGGTCCGGGGTTTCCAGCGTTTCAACCTGAACGCCGTGCAGACCAAGGCTTTCAGGCGTGGGGTTGGCGTGGCCGGGTTGATATTGCAGCTGCCTTTGGCAGGCGAAAAGGCCAAGGGCTGACAGGGCGTAAACCAGAAGTGCCGCTGCGGCCATGCGTCGCAGGAATATGGGCAGCATCAAGACAATAGCGCGCATCTTCAGGACTAAATCCTTGATCCGGGGTTGAAACTGCCGACAACGGGCCATCTACCCACTCAGTATCTCTTGTCGTGGCGAGCCTAATATGGTTTCAGAGGCAGCAGAAACAACCGGATTCTGCCTGGGTTCAGGCCGATCCGAAATGGCGGCGCAACAGCCGCGCATGGAACGGGAATTGAACATGAGTCTTCTGACCCCCCTTCGCGGTCTTTCGTCTCTGGCGCTTGCAGCGGTCACTGGTCTGACAGTTGGCGTGACCTTGGCCAGTGCGGCCGTGGCGGACGCTTTGCAAGAGATCGGCGTGCCGCATCCTCAGGGCACCGGCTTCCAACCGGCCTCGACGCCGGTGGCGGTGGAGGCGCAGGCGCTGGAACATATGGTCATGTGGATCATCACTGTGATCACCATCTTCGTCTGTGGGCTGATGCTCTATGTGATTGTGCGGTTCAGCGCCAAGAACAACCCGGTTCCGTCCAAGTTCACCCACAACACCCCGATCGAAGTGGCGTGGACGTTGATTCCGGTGGTTGTGCTGGTGTTCATCGGGTCGTTCTCTTTGCCCGCGTTGTTTGACCAGATGGAGATTCCTGCGGCGGATCTGAACGTCAAGGTCACCGGCAACCAGTGGTACTGGAGCTATGCTTACCCTGACGCCAGCGTCAACTTCGACTCGGTTCTCTTGGACAAGGACAAGCTGGAAGCGGCAGGCTACAAGCCGACCGACTACCTGCTGGCGGTTGATAACGCGCTGGTGGTGCCGGTGAACAAGGTCGTCAAGGTCACGATGACCGGTGCGGACGTGATCCACGCCTGGGCCGTGCCGGCCTTCGCCGTGATGCACTCCGCCGTTCCGGGGCGTCTGGGTGAGACGTGGTTCAAGGCGACGCAAGAAGGCATCTACTTTGGCCAATGCACCGCGCTGTGCGGTCAGGGCCACGCCTATATGCCGATTGAGGTCAAGGTGGTGAGCCAGGAAGCCTATGACGCATGGCTGGCGCAGGCAAAGACTGGAAAATACCAGCTCGCCTCCAACTGAGGCTGATACGTTAAGGCCGATTTGATAAGATTGGGACGGCCTCCCTGTGCGGGGGGCCTTCGTTCTTGAAGGCGGATGGAAATGGCATGGCCGACACCGGGTTGATCAGCGACGTGACGATGGACTTGACGGCGGACTTGTCGGCTGACGTGGCTGCGGCAGAACCGCAGTTTGCCGACTTTGTGCAACTGTTGAAGCCGCGCGTGATGTCCCTGGTCATCTTCACCGCTTTGGTGGGCATGATCGTGGCACCGGTGCACCTGCCGCCCGTGGCATCGTTCACAGCGATTTTGTTCATCGCTTTGGGCGCAGGGGCCTCGGGTGCTTTGAACATGTGGTGGGATGCCGACATTGACGCGGTGATGAAGCGCACGTCGAGACGCCCGATCCCGTCGGGACGCATTCAACCGGGTGAGGCTTTTGGGCTGGGCATTGCCTTGTCAGCGGGCTCTGTGATCATGCTGGGGCTTGCGGCCAATCTGGTGGCGGCGGGCTTGCTGGCCTTCACGATTTTCTTCTACGTCGTGGTTTATTCGATGTGGCTGAAACGGTTGACGCCGCAGAATATCGTGATCGGCGGCGCTGCCGGGGCCTTTCCGCCTATGATCGGTTGGGCCGCGATGACCGGCAGCGTTTCCATGGAAGCCTGTCTGATGTTCGCGCTGATCTTCATGTGGACGCCGCCGCATTTCTGGGCCTTGGCCCTGTTCATGAAAGAGGATTATTCCGAAGCCAAGGTGCCGATGCTGACCGTAACCCACGGCCGCAAGGTGACCCGGCGGCACATCATGGTTTACACGGTGCTGCTGGTGCCGGTGGCGATGGCCTTGGGTTTCACCTCGATCGGCGGGCCGGTTTATCTGGTGACGGCGGGGTTGATGAATGCGGGCTTCCTGTTCGGGGCCTGGGCCATTTTGCGGCGCGACGAAGACATGGCCACGGCGGACAAATACAAGGTTGAGAAGCATGTGTTTACCTTCTCGCTGCTATATTTGTTCGTGTTGTTCGGCGCGCTGTTTGCGGAAGCCGTGCTGCACGGTTTAGGCTATGGGGCGCTTTGATGACCTTCAAACCTGAGCATGAGATTTACCGTCGTCGCTTTTCGCGCAATGTGGGCGTGGCGGTGGCTTTGGCCGGTTTTGTCGTCCTGTCGTTCCTTCTGACGGTGGAAAAGGTGACGCACGGCGACCCGATGCACGCCATTCAGGGCAAAGGTGCGGTCAACCCGGACGGCACGCCGATTGTACCGGGTCAGACCCCGATGCAGGTGGACAACTGATGACCGCGATGACGCCTCAGAAGAAAACCGCGGCCTGGCTGGCGGGTGTGGTTCTGGTGATGGTGTCCTTGTCCTTCATCGCGGTGCCGTTTTATTCGTGGTTCTGCAAGACCACGGGCTTTGGTGGCACCACGTCGGTGGCCAAGCACGCCCCGGCACAACCGCGGGAGCAGGTGGTGACAGTGCGCTTTGACGCCTCGATTGACCGGGGGATGCCGTGGCTGTTCAAACCGCAGCAAACCGCGATGAAGTTGCACATCGGTGAAACCGGGCTGGCGTTCTTTGAGGCGACCAACACCGCAGATCACGCCGTGGCCGGGCAGGCGAGCTATAACGTCACCCCGGATGCGGCGGGGGGCTACTTCACCAAAATCGCCTGTTTCTGCTTTTCGGCGCAGATCCTGCAACCCGGCCAGACCGTGCAAATGCCAGTCACCTTCTATGTTGATCCTGCCATTCTGCGCGATACCGAAGGCAAACATGTGACCGAGATCACGCTGTCTTACACGTTCCACGAAATCCCGTTGGATGCGGCGCAGGCAGCCCTTGCCGCCGACCCGACCAAGACCCTAAACTGACGCAATAAAAAACGAGGGAACCGAACCTATGGCCCACGAAACCGCTCAAACCGCTGGCCCCGACACCGCGCACGGCTCGGCTCATGCCAAGAACCATGATTACCACATTCTTTCGCCGTCGCTGTGGCCGTTCATGGGGGCGGCGTCGGCCTTTCTCATGCTGTTTGGAATGGTGCTGTGGATGAACCACGGCGCAACGACACGCGGCACGCCGTTCGTGGGGCTGATCGGCCTGTTGGGGGTGTTGTATACCATGTACGGCTGGTGGTCCGCTGTGGTCCACGAGGCGAACACCGGAGACCACACGCCCGTCGTGCGGATCGGTCTGCGCTACGGCTTCATCATGTTCATCATGTCGGAAGTCATGTTCTTTTCGGCCTGGTTCTGGACTTTCTTCAAGCATCGCCTGTATCCGATGGGGCCGGACAGTCCGATTGTCGATGGCATTTGGCCGCCGGTCGGGATTGAAGTGTTCAACCCCTGGCACCTGCCGATCATCAACACGCTGATCCTCTTGTGCTCGGGTGCGGCGGCCACCTGGGCGCACCATGCGCTGGTCCATGACAACAACAACCGCAGGGACATCAAACAAGGCCTGACCCTGGCGATTGTTCTTGGCCTGATGTTCACGTGCTTTCAGGCATACGAATATGCCCATGCCGGTTTTGGGTTTTCGGGCAACATCTATGGCGCTTCGTTCTTCATGGCGACCGGGTTCCACGGCTTCCACGTGATCATCGGCACGATCTTCCTGACGATATGCCTGATCCGCACCTACAACGGTGACTTTACGCCAGAGGCGCATATCGGGTTCGAAGCTGCCGCGTGGTATTGGCACTTCGTGGACGTGGTCTGGCTGTTCCTGTTCGCCACCGTATATGTTTGGGGCGCTGGCTGATTTTCTAAAAGTTGAGCGGAATACGCCATAAAGTTGGCTTATTCCGCTGCCAAACATCAACCCGGGGCGTCGAAGTTTCAGGTTGGAGAGTAGCAATGTCAAGAGTGGGCCCCGTTCTGGTTGCCGTAGTCGCGGCACTTTTGAGTGTTCCGGTCGCAGCCGCAACGCTGACATTCCCGGATGTGTCGGAATGCACTGCGGCCGGGATAACAATCACCCAAGGCCATGACGGAACCCCATGTGTCGGGGCTTTGACGCCGAACGGCACACAGGGGCTTGTGGCCGCTGCGGGCACCGACGCCGTTCCGAACGACGGCTTTTGGACCGCCCGGTTCGTAAAGTCGGTTTCGCAGATTTCGGTCGACATCGGCAGCTTTCGCGATGCGTCGTTCAGCATCTTCCTGACCGCCTATGATGCGAATGGGGATATTGCCGGGGGGATTGAAACCGGGATCGACACCGGTTTTGGAACCATGAAAACGCTCACGGTGGAAGCGGGTGCTGATGAGATCGCCTATGTGATCTTCGGGGCGCATTGGACGAGCGTTTTCACCTCGGGCACTCCTGCACTGACATTCGCCGACAACCTGACCTACAAAGTCTCAGCCGTTCCATTGCCGGCTGCGGGCGGGTTTCTGGTCGCCGGTCTGGCCGGGCTTGCGGTCCTGCGGCGCAGGAAGTCTGCCGTCTGATTGCTGATCCTTTGCGAACGCGCTATGGGTGCCGGGGCGTGGACTGATCCGCGCCCCTCAGCTTTGCGGACCCCCCCTATGCGCCGTTATATTGCTCCGCTGTTGTTCGGCCTTGTCGGGATCGGGATCTTGCTTTCGCTTGGGGTGTGGCAGGTGCAGCGCCTGAAATGGAAAGAGGCGAAGCTGGCCGCGATCGAGGCGATGCTGGTGGATGCGGCGGTGCCCTTGCCTGCGGCGGTAGATGCAGAGCATGACCGCTACCGGGGGGTGACTTTGGCCGGGGCCTATACGGGCGAGGTGCTTTTCAAGCTGGACAGTCTGGCCGATCAGGGGCCGGGCAAAAGGGTCATCGCGGTGATGCAGACGGCAGCAGGGCGGCGCGTGCTGGTGGATCGCGGCATCTGGCTGGACGGCACCACGGCAGCACCAAAGGCCGCACATGCGGCAGAGGTGGCCGGCAATCTGGACTGGCCGCAAGAGGCGGACAGCTATACCCCGCCGCCGGACCCCAAGACCGGCCTGTGGTTTGCCCGTGATGTGCCTGCGATGGCCAAAGCCCTGAACGCCGAACCCACACTTATTGTCGCACGCGGGGCCACCGGTGACGGGATTGCGCCGACACCACTGGACACTTCCGCTATTCCCAATAACCACTGGCAATACGCAATGACGTGGTTTTCGTTGGCGGGCGTCTGGTTCGTGATGACAGTGTTTCTGTTGTGGCGTATCAGGCAGCAAAGTTCGAAGGCGGCATGATGCACTATATCTCGACCCGGGGTGCGGCTCCGGTACTGACATTCGGCGAAGCGATGATGACGGGACTGGCGCGGGACGGCGGGCTTTACGTGCCCGGGGCGGTGCCCGTGTTCAGCAAGGCGCAGTTTGCAGCACTGGCGGGGCGGCCTTATGAGGAGGTGGCTTTTGCGGTGATGCAGCCGTTCATGGGCGATACATTCACGGACGACGAATTTCGCGGGCTGATTGCCAAAGCCTATGCGGGGTTCGGGCATCCGGCGAAGGCTCCACTAAAGCAACTCGCGCCGAACCATTTCCTTTTGGAGTTGTTTCACGGGCCGACTTTGGCGTTCAAAGACTTTGCCATGCAGCTGATCGGTCAGATGATGCAGGCGGCTTTGGCCAAATCGGGGCAGCGGATCACGATTGTGGGGGCAACCTCGGGGGATACCGGGTCGGCGGCGATCGAGGCGTTCCGGGGCCTTTCGAATGTGGACGTGTTCATCTTGTTCCCGCACGGGCGCGTCAGTGAGGTGCAACGGCGGCAAATGACCACTCCGGTCGAGGCGAATGTGCATGCGCTGGCGATGGACGGCGACTTTGACGACTGTCAGGCGCGGGTTAAGGATATGTTCAACGACTTTGCCTTTCGCGATGGGGTGCGGCTGGCGGGGGTGAACTCGATCAACTGGGCGCGGGTGCTGGCGCAGGTGGTCTACTTTGTGTCGTCCGCGTTGAGCCTTGGCGCGCCGGAGCGGGCAGTCAGTTTCACAGTCCCGACCGGCAACTTTGGCGATATTTTCGCGGGCTATACGGCGCGCAAGATGGGCCTGCCGATCGAGCAACTGGTGATCGCCACCAACCAGAATGACATTCTGGACCGGGCTTTGCGGTCGGGCTCCTACGCGACCAACGGGGTCAAGGCGTCGATGTCGCCTTCGATGGACATTCAGGTGTCGTCGAATTTTGAGCGGGCGTTGTTCGATGCTTATGGCCGGGATGGGGCGGCAGTGGCCCTTTTGATGACCGAGTTGAAGGCCGGCGGTTTCGGCATCAGCCAGGGTGCATTGCAGATGCTGCGCGCCACCTTCGCCTCCGGTCGTTGTTCGGAGGCGGAGACTTTGGCCACCATCCGGCGCACATACGAGCAGACCGGCGAACTTCTGTGCCCGCATGGCGCGGTTGGCGTGAAGGTGGCCGAAGAGCATTTGGGCCATGCCCCGATGATCACCTTGGCCACAGCGCATCCGGCGAAGTTTCCCGACGCGGTGGAGCAGGCTTGCGCCATCCGCCCCGCTTTGCCGCCCCGCATGGGCGATTTGTTTCAAAGGCCCGAACGGGTCACCCGGGTGCCCAACGATCTGGCTGCCTTGCAATCTTTGGTCCGCGAAAGGATCGCTCTTTGACTGTACGCCTGACCACGCTCGACAATGGATTTCGCATCGTCACCGAAGATATGCCGGGGCTGAAAAGCGCTTCTGCGGGCATCTGGGTGATGGCGGGGGGGCGGCATGAGCGGGCCGAACAGAACGGCATCGCCCACTTTCTGGAGCATATGGCGTTCAAGGGCACCGAGCGGCGGACGGCCTTGCAGATTGCCGAGGAGATCGAGGATGTGGGCGGCTACATCAACGCCTATACCTCGCGCGAGATGACGGCTTACTACGCGCGTGTTCTGCAAAACGATGTGGGCTTAGCGCTGGATGTGATTGGCGATATCGTGCTCAACCCCGCGTTCCACGAGGCGGATATTGAAACCGAACGCCATGTGATCTTGCAGGAAATCGGTCAGGCTTTGGATACGCCGGACGATATCGTGTTTGACTGGCTGCAAGAAGTGTCTTACCCAGACCAGCCGTTTGGCCGCACGATCTTGGGTCCGGAGGAGCGGGTTTCGGCGTTTTCGCGCAAGGATTTGCAGGGGTTTGTCGGTGAACGCTATTCGCCCTCGCAGATGATCCTGTCGGCAGCGGGGGCCGTGGATCATGACACCATCGTGGCGCAGGCGCAGGCGATGTTTGGCGGGTTGAAATCGTCGCCCGCCCTGGGGTTTGACGTAGCGCGCTTTGCTGGCACCGAACGGCGCGAAGTAAAGGATCTGGAGCAGGTCCATTTTGCCATGGCGTTTGACGGACCGGGCTACCGCCATGCCGATGTTCAGGTGGCGCAGGTCTATGCCACGGCGATGGGCGGCGGCATGTCCTCACGCCTGTTCCAGAAGATCCGGGAGGAGCGGGGCCTGTGCTATTCGATCTTCGCGCAAGCCGGGTCTTATGAAGATGCCGGGCAAGTCACGCTTTACGCCGGTACGTCGGGTGAAGAAATTGACGATCTGATGACCATCACGATGGACGAGATGAAGCGTGCGGCAGAGGATATGTCGGATGCCGAGGTCGCCCGTGCCCGGGCGCAGATCAAGGCCGGGATGCTTATGGGGCTGGAAAGCCCGTCGTCGCGTGCCGAACGCATCGCACGGCTGCTGGCGATCTATGGCCGGGTGCCCGATGTCGACGAGGTGGTGGCCAAAATCGACGCCGTGAGCACTGCCGATGTACGGCGTTTTGGCGAGGGGCTGACGACGGCGGGCTCTGCCTTAGCGCTTTATGGCCCGGTTGCCGATGCACCGGGGCTGGAGGCGATGCGGCACAGGCTGCGCGGCTGATGTTTGGTCTTCACAAGAAGCCCAGAATCGAATCTGAACGCATGACATTGCGGCTGCCGATGCATCAAGACTACCGCCAATGGGCCGACCTGCGCGACGGGTCCGCCGAGCATCTGATCCCGTGGGAGCCGGTGCGGGCGGGCGATCATCTGTCCAGACGGGCCTTTACCAACCGGGTCTACTGGGCTGCCCGGGCCGAGGCGCAGGGCAACGCGATGCCGTTGATGCTGGTCAGGCGGACGGATGGTCAGGTGTTGGGGGCGATCACGCTGGACAATATCCGGCGCGGGCCGGTGCAGGCTGGGACTTTGGGCTATTGGATCGGCCAGCCCTTTGCGCGGCAAGGCTACATGCGCGAAGCAATTCAGACGCTGGTTCATCATTGTTTTCAGGTCATGGACCTGAGCCGGATCGAGGCGGCTTGCCTGCCGGAAAATGTGCCCTCACGCGGGGTGCTGGAGAAATGCGGCTTCAAGTATGAGGGGGTCGCGCAAAGCTATCTTCAGATCAACGGGCGGTGGCGCAATCACGTGCTGTACGCCAATCTGCGGTCGGATCGGCGCGGCAAAACCGAGGTTGGCTGATTTGGCCGGTCGCAGGTGCGGGTCACGGATTGCGAACCCGCACTGGAGCATATGGCAAGGCGCAAGATGGAACCTTTGATCGTGATGTTGCGTGGGGTGAATGTCTCGGGGGCCAACCGGCTGCCGATGGCGGAGTTTCGCGACATGCTGGAAGGCTTGGGGCTGGTGCGGGTGCAGACCTATATCCAAAGCGGCAATGCGGTGGGGTTGGGGCTGCGTGACGGGCTGGCGGCACTGGTCCGCGACGGCTTGGCGGCGCGGTTCGCGATTTCGGTGCCTGTGTTTGTGCTGGGTCTGGCCGAGTTCGAAGCGGTGCTGGCGGCCAACCCCTTTGCCGGCGAAGGACATGCCGATGGGGCCAAGGTGCATGTCATCTTCTTGCAAGGCGCGGTCCGGTTTGATGAGGGGCTTGCGGCACTGGCGACCAAGGGAGAACAGTTTCATCTGACCGATGCGGCGTTTTATCTGCACACGCCGCAAGGGTTTGGCAAATCGGCTGTGGCGGAAAAGTTGCCACGCTACCTTAAAGGCGAGATGACGGCGCGCAATCAACGCTCGGCTCAGGCTATTTTGGCCTTGGCACAGGGTTTGACGGGAACGTGATTGCAGAGAGTGCTGCTTCAGTGGCAAGCTTTTGCCATGCGGTGGTGGCTGTGCCTGTGGATTGTCTTGGCGGTAGCGGCGCAGGCAGAAGCTCTGCCCTCGGACTGTATTGCTTTGGCTGGCACTGGCACTGGCGATGTGGTGCGGGTGCGGTACGGGGTTCCGCCTCCTGACGGGATGGTGCGCATCCGCTACGTTGACCACGCGATGTTTGCCATTGAAACGCCGGGCGGGCTGATGGCGATCACCGATTACAACGGTCATATCGGCAATCCAGATGTGGTGCCGGAAGTGATCACGATGAACAACTATCACGACACCCATTATACCGATCATCCCGACCCGAGGATTCCGGTGGTGATCCGCGGTTGGGGGCCGATCGGTGCGCCTGCGGTCGTGGACGTTGATCTGGGTGAGATGCGGATCCGCAATGTGACCTCTGACTTGCGCGGGCCGTTTGGCGAAGGGGCACGCAAAGACGGCAACTCGATCTTCATGTTCGAGGTGGCGGGGTTGTGCATTGGCCATCTTGGCCATTTGCATCAGGTGCTGACGCCGAAGCAGATTGCAGCCATCGGGCGGCTGGACGTGCTGATGGTGCCGGTTGATGGCGAATACACCATGAGTCAGGCGCAGATTTCCGGGGTCGTTCGGTCTTCGCATCCGCGCATCGTGCTGCCGATGCATTGGTTCACGCCCGAGGTGCTGGCGCAATTTCTGGTGGACATGAAGGCTGATCACCGGATCAACGTGGTGGGTGGGGCGGAGATTGAGGTTTCGCGCGCCACTTTGCCTGCGATGCCGGAAGTCGATGTGCTGACGCCGCAGCCTTTTCCGTGACAGGACTTTGCCGTCGGTTCGGTCTGATGCTTGACAGAACGTTCAACCCGCTGTCGTTTTTAAGGATTGGCCGGATGGATTTGGCAAACCGGATTCCCCTTTTCCCGATCCCGCATTAAGACAGGTTGAGGAGACCCCAAATGCTCAACCCCGCCGATCCTGCCTTTCTGACCACGCTTGACGCCGTGTTGCCGCCCGGAACCGTGCGCGCGCCAGAACCGCGTTATCTGGAAGAGCCGCGCGGCAAGTGGAAAGGGCTGGCCGGTGCCGTGGCCTGTCCGGGGTCCACAGAGGAGGTGGCAGTGATCATCCGGGCCTGTGCGGCGGCGCGGGTCGGTGTGGTGCCCTGGGGTGGCGGCACCGGGCTGGTCGGCGCGCAAGTGATGGTCGAGGGGCCGTTGCCGCTGGTGCTGTCGCTGGAGCGGATGAACAAGGTGCGCGCTGTTTACCCGGAGGAGAATGTGCTTCTGGCCGAGGCCGGGGTGATCTTGGCGGACGTACACAAAGCGGCAGAGGCTGCGGGCCGGATATTCCCGCTGACGCTCGCCAGTCAGGGGTCATGCCGGATTGGCGGCAACCTTTCGGCCAATGCCGGCGGCGTGAATGTCGTGCGCTATGGCAATGCGCGCGATCTGTGTTTGGGGCTGGAGGCGGTGCTGCCGGATGGTCAGGTCTGGAACGGGCTGAAACGGTTGCGAAAAGACAACACCGGCTACGATCTGCGCGGGCTGTTGATTGGAGCGGAAGGGACTTTGGGTGTGATCACGGCAGCCAGCCTGCGGCTTTACCCCCAGCCTGCGGCAGAGGGGGCGGCGCTGATGGTGGTGCCGGATCCAGCCTCGGCTTTGCGGATCCTTGCTTTGGCGCAGGCGCGGTTGGGGCAGGTTTCGGCTTTTGAGCTGATTTCCGGAGTAGGGCTGGAGTTTTTGGCGGAAACCATGCCGCAGGTGCGTCAACCGTTTGCGGTAAAACCTGACTGGATGGTGCTGGTGGATGTGGGGCTGGCAGCGGGCTCGCCGGAGGAGGCGCTGACCGGACTGTTTGCCGCGGCCCTCGCAGAGGGGCTGGTGACCGATGGCATCATCGCGCAGTCAGGCGCGCAACGTGCCGCGTTCTGGGAAATGCGCGAGACGATCCCTCTGGCAAATCGGGCGGTGGGGGCGATCTCCAGCCACGATATCTCGTTGCCTTTGGGTGTAATTCCCGCGTTCATTGCTGATGCTGGGCTCGCGTTGGCCAAAATGGGGGACTGGCGGATCAACTGTTTTGGCCATCTGGGCGACGGCAATCTGCACTACAACGTGTTTCCTCCCAAAGGGCAGAAACCGGCAGCCTTCAAGGAGATGGCGGCCCCGGTGCAGGATCTGGTGCATGGCATGGTCATGGCGCGCGGCGGGTCGTTCAGTGCCGAACATGGCGTGGGCCGGCTGAAGGTTGCCGAGTTGCAACGCTACGGCGATCCGGCGAAGCTTGCCGCAATGCGCGCCATCAAGGCGGCGCTGGACCCCGTGGGGATCATGAATCCGGGCGCGGTGTTGGCATAGGCCGGAAACGGTGGCATCGTCCCCTGCGCCTCACCTGTACCCAAATATCTTGCGCGAGGTCTGGAAGGTGTGAAACCCACCAGCCTTGAAGTCGGACCGGGCGTGTCATCTGCGCGCTGCATTTTGAGGTTTTCGGGTCGATTTGACGCGGGGCTGCAGGTGCGGACACATTTTGTAAAATGACGGCCCGCCAGAAACCAGCACGCCCTGCCGGAGAACCGACAGGGCGCTGGGGTGGGTAGGTGGGTCACGTGTTGCAAGCAGCGCCCATCCAGTTGGGTGAACCGGACAAGCACAGGTGTAAGATGATTCTGATTACCAAATCGTAAACGCCAGACCGACCCCACACGATTATCAGCGGCGGCAGATACGGCATTGGCGCTGTCAGGCCTTGCCTCATATTGCCGCATATCGGATGGTTGCGCATTCCAGGGAAGTTGGGCAGCCATTCCACGCGATCGTGGGCACTCATTCCACGGCATCGTGGGCAGCCATTCCACGCGAAGGTGGGCGGCTGGTTTGACCGACGGTTTCATGGAGTAAGGCTTGTGTTGACAGGTCAAGGGTTGAGTTGCGGGCGGCGGCTTTTCGCATGTTTTCTGCGGTAAGTTTGAGCCTGTGGGCGTTGTGGACGAGGCGATCGAGGATGGCGTCAGCGAGGGTTGGGTCGCCGATGGCCTCGTGCCAGTGTTCGACGGGCAGTTGGCTGGTGACGATTTTGG
>JBBRLL010000038.1:0-44222 GCA_038231395.1 Rhodobacterales bacterium | reverse complement strand
CCGCTCCGCCTGAAAGGCGCGTTCGGAGACGTCGTTGGCCACGGCAAAACCGGCGACATGGTTCAGCGCGTCATCCTCGGTCACGTACTTGGCCTTGGTGCCGATGATCACGGCCAGCTCCACCTCCCAGTCGGTTTTGACCGAGGTCCGCGGGACGATGATCGGGTCGTTGGGGCCGCAGATGGCAGAGGTGGCCTTCATGAAGATGATCGGTTCAACCGGAACCTTGGCACCGGTTTCGGCGGCGTGATCGGAGTAGTTGAGGCCGATGCAGATGAACTTTCCGGTGCCTGCAACGCAAGCCCCAAGCCGGGTGCCCGCAGCGACGATGGGCAAGGTGCTGGCATCGACACCGCGCAGCATGGCCAGCCCTATGTCCGAAATCACCGCCCCGCCGATGTCGGGCACTAGCCCGGTCAGATCACGGATCGTGCCGTCCGAGTGCATCAGACCGGGCTTTTCCTGACCGCTTGGGCCATGGCGCAGAAGTTTCATCTCTCTCTCCCTAAGTATTGGCCCAGCCGCCGTCGATCACATGCGCGACCCCGGTGGTATAGCTGGATTCGTCGCTGGCCAGATAAACGACCAGATTGGCAATCTCTTCAGCCTTGGCAATGCGGCCGATGGGCTGGCGGGCGACAAAGGCCTTTTTGGCGGCCTCATAATCGCCGGTGTCGCGCAGGCGCTGATCCAGCGAGGGGCTTTCAACGGTGCCCGGACAGATGGCGTTGGCGCGGATGCCTTTGGTCACAAAATCAGCGGCAATTGACTTGGTCAGGCCGATCACCCCGGCCTTGGTCGCGCCGTAGACAAAGCGGTTGGGTGCGGCGATGATGGAGCCCGCGACCGAGGCCATGTTGACAATCGACCCGCCGCCCCCCGCGATCATGGCGGGCAGGAAGGCTTTGCACATCCGGTACATCGCCGTCATGTTGAGGTCGATCGAGAAGGCCCACTGCTCTTCGTCGCAATCCAGAATGGTGCCCGCCGCCACAAAGCCCGCGCAGTTGAACAACACATCTAAAGCGCCGATCTCTGCCGCAGCAGCCTCTACCGCCGCCTTGTCGCGCACGTTCAGCGTGCGGGTGGTCATCCCCTGCGCGGCCAGACTTTCCAAAGCAGTTGCGTTGATGTCGGCGGCGATAACCTCCGCCCCTTCGCGCTGCATGGCCAGCACAGTGGCGAGCCCGATCCCCTGCCCCGCCCCCGTGACCAACGCCTTTTTACCGTCAAGCCTGCCCATCTTGTCCCCTTTCCTGATGCGTCGGAACCTTGCCAGAGGGCGCGGCGTATGGCTGGCTGACATCGGTCAGCACAGCTTCCAACGCCTCAACCTGCAACGCCACCGCGCCATCGCCCGCCAAAACCAGCTCCACCACGCCCGCGCCATCCTCGCCCCGGATAAAGGTTACCGACAAAAGCGACAGAATGGTATCCTTGTCCGCCCGATCAATGCCTTGGGTCTGTACGCCCAGAACATTCTCGAACACCAAAAGAGAGCGCACCCGTTCAAAGGGCCGACTGGCACGCTCTGCCGCGGCCCTGTCTTCCCAGCGGAAGCGGTTCAAAAGCAGGGCAAACCGCTGCCGCCGTTTGGCGAAGGTCATCTCGGTGATCGGGAACACCGCATCCTGCACCAGCGCTGCCATAACCTGCAAATCCGCCGCATCCTGCACCATCATGCGCAGGGGGGCATCATCGGAATCCTCAAACTTTGCGTCGGTCATGCCTTGATCCGTTCGATTTGCGCACCGCAGGCCCGCAGCTTTTCTTCAACCCGTTCGTAGCCGCGATCCAGGTGATAAACCCTACTGACCACGGTTTCGCCTTCCGCCGCCAAAGCCGCAAGGATCAGACTGACCGAGGCCCGCAGATCGGTGGCCATCACCCGGGCACCCTTCAGCTTGGTCACGCCGGTCACCGTGGCCTGACCACCCTGAACCGCGATTTTCGCCCCCATCCGGATCAGTTCGGGAGCGTGCATGAAGCGGTTCTCGAAAATCTTCTCCTCCAGAACCGAAACCCCGTCCGCTGTGCACAACAAAGCCATCATCTGGGCCTGAAGGTCAGTCGGGAAACCGGGGAAAGGCTCGGTCACCACATCCACCGCCCGCACCAGACCGTTCTTGCGGGCCACCTTCAGTCCGCGCGCGGTTTGCGTCACCGAAACCCCCGCCGCATCCAGCCGTTCGGCAAAAGCTCCAACCAGATCCAGCCGCCCGCCGATCAGCTCCACCTCACCGCCGCAGATCGCAGGCACCAGCATATAGGTGCCCAGTTCGATCCGGTCGGTGACCACCGGATGGGTCGCGCCATGCAACCGGTCAACGCCCTGAATGGTGATCGTGCTGGTCCCCTCGCCGTCAATCTGAGCGCCCATCTTGCGCAAACAACTGGCGAGGTCGACAATCTCTGGCTCGCGCGCCGCATTCCTGATGACGGTGGTGCCCTTGGCCAAAGTGGCGGCCATCAGGGCGTTTTCAGTGGCCCCGACCGAGACGAAGGGAAATTCAATGACCGCGCCGCGCAGCTTGCCGCCAATCGCCTTGGCATGCACATAGCCGTCGCGCAGCTCCAGTTCCGCGCCCAAAGCCTCCAGCGCTTTCAGGTGCAGATCGACCGGACGCGCGCCGATGGCACAACCCCCCGGCAAAGATACCACCGCATGGCCATCGCGCGCCAGCATCGGCCCAAGGACCAGGATCGAGGCGCGCATCTTGCGCACGATGTCATAATCCGCCGTGTGGTTCGCGATGTTGTGGCTGGACATCGCCAGCACCAACCCGTTCTGCAAACTGGCAACTTCGGCGCCCAAAGACTGAAGTAGCTGTGTCATCGTCGCAATGTCCGACAGGCGTGGCGCGTTGGTCAGTGTCAGCGGCTCGTCGCTGAGCAACGTGGCGGGCATCAGCGTCAGACACGCGTTCTTTGCCCCCGCAATCGGAATCGATCCCGACAAAGCCCCGTTGCCCCTGACCAAAATCGAATCCATCTGCCTGCCTCATCCCTTGTCATTATCCGCCACGGTCGCATCGCCGGGCTTGCCATCTGTTTGGTCGGTCGCGCCGTCTTTTGGAACCCCGTATTCAGGAACCCCGTCTTCAGGAACCCCGTACTCTGTGACCGCATCTTCCGTGACCCCGTCTTCCGCCACGCCGTCTTCCGCCACGCCGTCTTCCGCCACGCGGTCTGCCGCCACGCCATCTTCTGCCGCTCTGGCCCGCGCCTGAGCCTTCCTGCGCCCCATATTGGCCTTCAAAGCCGCCTTCAGCCGTTGGTCACGGCTCAAAGCGCCCAAGGATTTCGTGTCTGGCCGGGTTTCGCGCGTCATCGGCAGTGGTGTAGCGCAAGGGTGTGAAAGGGTCCAGATCAGATGGCAATTTGCTCTTGCACCTCACGAAATTTGCGTCTAATCACCCGCCACGCCAGCTTGGGGTAACGCGCGTAAACATGCCCCGGTGCGGTGATGGCTCAATGCTAGACTACTCCCTTGTTCAGGGGTACCAGCGACGACGGAAGTATTTGGTAAGGCAGGGCATTTCCAAACCCCGCCGCCTTCGGGGTAACGCCTGAGGGTACGGATCGGGAAAAAGGCGGCTGTGGTAGCTCAGTGGTAGAGCACACCCTTGGTAAGGGTGAGGTCGAGAGTTCAATCCTCTCTCACAGCACCATAAATCATCGCAAAAACAATCGGCTAACTCTTTGGTTTGGGATAATTTTCTTCGTTTTAGGGGCCGCGAAGTTCGACACTTGCCGACGTCGCGGCGGTTAAGGGCGTCGGACGGTGGCATTGCTGACCACCCTCCTCAGGTCTCCAATGCTTGGTCGCGCCTTGTGGGTTTGACCGATGCGGCGCCAAATGGAGCAAACAGTCGCCATCTGATCAACCCGCATGATGCTGTTGCTTTGAAATTCCACGGACGGCACCCACGGACGCCACCCATAGATCCGCCCGACTTCCGCGGATCAAATCGGTCGGCCGGCAAACAGCCCTTTTTTGCCCCTACGCACGCACTGCTTCACTTCAAGGACTTGAGCGAAACAAAACCTTTTTGCGGTTTTTCAAGAAGCTGGCCACCCTTCGTGCGATGGAGGCCCGTGGCATTTTCACCTTCGGCCGGGTTCCCCGCGCGCCGTTTCAATGATGTCACATGTCTGTCGTGCGAAGTGCTTAAACCCAGGTAAAATGAGCATCTGGTCGGAGGATATCTGTGCTTGATCCCGCGTTTCCATGTTTTGCTGACCAGACAACCACGGGCAAAACATCCAAGGGCGCATCATTCGGGGTCAATGCCCAGAAGGGCACGACATCCAGCGACGGTCAGCGCTCAAGCTTGGCAGAGTGCGGTGTCTTTGACCGAATGCTCTGCGTCCAAGGCCATCTCGACCCAAAACCCGCCGAACCTGCCACCATTCTTGCGGGTCTTTCGCGCAACGCCATGCTCGTAACCAAAAAGGACACTGTCATATGACCTACTCGCCCGCGATTGGGGACCAGCTTGGTGCCGCCGTGCACCAAAATGAAGCGATGAGCACAACCGGCGCTTTGGAGCGTCAGTTTTCGCGGCTGTTCCGGGGTCTGGTCTATCCGCAGATCTGGGAGGATCCGGTCGTTGATATGGCAGCGCTGAAAATCGGCCCGGGTGACAACATCGTCTGCATCGCCTCGGGCGGTTGCAACATGATGTCCTATCTGACAGCTGGCCCGCGCTCGATCCTTGCGGTTGATCTGTCGCCGGCCCACGTGGCGCTTGGGCAACTGAAGCTGGCAGCGGCCCGCCATCTGCCGGACTACGAAAGTTTCTATGACTTTTTCGGACGCGCCAACAGCCCGGCCAATCCGGGCCGCTATCATGAAAACCTGGCACCCCATCTGGATCAGGACACCCGCGCCTATTGGGAGGCCCGGGTTCTTGGCCGCCGCCGCATCGGGATGTTCGCGCGCGGGTTCTATCGGTTCGGGCTGCTTGGGCGGTTCATCGGCGCGGCGCATCTGGTCGGACGTTTGGGGCGGGTCGATTTCAAGCCGCTGCTGGTCAGCAAGACGCTGGAGGAACAAGTGCAGTTCTTCAACACCCGCGTTGCACCCTTGTTTGACATGGGCATCGTCAAATACCTTGCCCGGCACCGCGCCTCGCTGTTTGGCCTTGGGATTCCGCCAGCCCAATATGACAAGCTTGCGGCTGACGGCGATGGCGATGTCATCCCGGTTTTGCGAGAACGTGTGCGCAAACTGATGTGCGACTTTCCGATTGGCGAGAATTACTTCGCCTGGCAGGCCTTCAACCGGGGCTATGCCGCTGCCGAGCCGAGGGCGCTGCCGCCCTACCTGCAACGTAAAGCGTTTGAAGCGGTCCGCAGCCGTGACGTCGATGTGCGCGTCCTGAACCGGTCGCTGACCGATGTTCTGGCCGAAGAACCCGATGGCTCCAAACAGTGCTATGTTTTATTGGACGCCCAGGACTGGATGAGCGATGACCAGCTTGCAGCGCTTTGGCACCACATCACCCGTACCGCCAGCGCCGATGCCCGCGTGATCTTTCGCACCGGGGGTGCCGCCGACATTCTGCCGGGTCGCATACCCGCCAACTTGCTGAACCAATGGGACTATTTCCCCGCCGAGTCCGAAGCCGGTTTTGCCGCCGACCGCTCCGCGATTTACGGCGGGTTCCACGTCTATCGCAGAAAGGCGTAAGCCGATGTCGGACCAGTCGCTTTCTCATGCCGCGTTGATGAACGAAACCTACCGCTATCAACGGCTGATCTATGATCTGAGCCGGCGGTATTTTCTGCTGGGCCGCGACCACCTGATCGACCAGCTGAACCCGCCTGAAGGCGGCCGGATCCTGGAGGTCGCCTGCGGCACCGGCCGCAACCTGAGTCTGATCGCCGCGCGCCATCCGGGCTGCCAGTTGTTCGGCCTCGACATTTCCGAAGAAATGTTGCGGTCAGCCCGCGCCAAACTGGGCCAGAAAGCGATTTTGCGGCAAGGCGACGCCTGCAATTTCGATGGTCAGGCGATGTTCGGTCATGAGAAATTTGACCGGATCGTGCTGTCCTACGGCCTGTCAATGATCCCTGACTGGCAGGCTGCGGTGAATTGTGCGCTGGCCCAACTGACCGACTATGGCGAGTTGCACATCGTCGATTTCGGCGGTCAGGAGGGGTTGCCCGGTTGGTTCAGGTCGCTGTTGCGCGGTTGGCTGGCGAAATTTCACGTCAAGCCGCGGGCTGACCTTGAACAAGCCACGGCCCAAAGTGCGGCGCGGACGAACCGTACCGCGAAATTCCGCGCTTTGTACCGCGATTACGCCCGCTACGGCGTCGTGATCCGTTATTTCCAGATTCAAGGGGTTCCTGCGCTGTTCGAGCACTGAAAACCACCCCGGATAGGTCACCTAGCGCCTGCTCGGAAACCGAGCGGGCAGTCCTTGACCAATTGGCACAGGTTTTGCAGCGCCGCTATTCGTCCAAGCCCAGATCCCAACCGTCGGGATAGAAATCGAAAGCCAGCGCCACTTCGGTGGCAACCCGTTCGTGGGTCCAGATCGCTTCGGCTGTAACCGGAATTGGGCCGACCTTGGCCACCACCAGATCATCGTCGCGCATGCAGCGGTAGCCCTTTGCCGAAAGCGCTTTCATCATGGCGGGATAGTTGGGGTCGTTTTCCTCGGGGTAGAACAGGAAATCGACCTCCGCCCGTTCGGGCAGCTTCTTCATGCCCTTGGGCATGTCCCGAAAGGTGTTGAAGGTCTCGCGGCGTTGGGCGTCGAAATTATGGGACATGGCGGCGCAGTATCACGACATCAGACGGCGGGCCAGTCGGTTTTGGCGCTCAATGACACGAGGCAGGTCGATGGTCAGCAATTGCCCGTCGCCAACCACGTGCCGCCCCTCGACAAACAGATCACGCACCTTGGTGGGCCCGGCCAGCAGCAGTGCGGCAGGGTCCCACGACCCCGCACTTTCCACGCCCGACACATCCCAGACCGCGACATCGGCCCGCTTGCCAACCGCCAGCGCGCCGCAGTCCGTCCGGCCCAGAACCTGCGCGCCGCCAAGGGTGGCAATCTCCAGCGCCTCACGTGCGCTCATCGCATCCGCCCCGCGCGACACACGCTGAAGCATCATCGCCATCCGCGCATCACCCACCAGATTGCCCATGTCATTGCTGGCGGATCCATCGACGCCAAGCCCCACTTTGACCCCGGCATCCCGCATCGCCCGGACCGGAGCAATTCCCGAGCCAAGGCGACAATTCGAACATGGGCAATGGGCAACTCCGGTCGAACTGCGGGCGAAAAGTGCAATTTCCGAACTATCCAGCTTCACGCAATGGGCGTGCCAGACATCAGCGCCGGTCCAGCCCAGGTCCTCTGCATATTGACCGGGACGGCAGCCGAATTTGGCCAGCGAGTACGACACGTCCTCGTCGTTCTCGGCCAGATGGGTGTGCAGCATGACACCCTTGTCCCGCGCCAAAAGCGCCGCCTCTCGCATCAGATCACGCGAGACCGAGAAGGGTGAGCATGGCGCCAACCCCACCCGCAGCATCGCCCCATCCGCCGGATCATGGTGGGCGTCCACCACACGGATCATATCTTCAAGGATTGCCGCCTCCGCTTCGACCAGACTGTCAGGCGGCAGGCCACCCGCACTTTTACCGATGCTCATCGCGCCACGGGTCGGATGAAACCGCAAGCCAACCTCAGTGGCGGCGGCAATCGTGTCATCCAGCCGCGCGCCGTTGGGGTAAAGATAGAGGTGATCCGAGGTCATCGTGCAGCCCGACAGCGCCAACTCCGCCAGACCGGTTTGCGCCGACACAAACATCTCCTCTGGCCCGAACCGCGCCCAGATCGGGTAAAGCGTCCTGAGCCAGCCGAACAAAAGGGCGTTCTGACCGCCGGGAACAGCGCGGGTCAGGGTCTGGTTTAGGTGATGATGGGTGTTGACCAGTCCGGGCGTCACGACGCACCCTTTGGCATTGTTCACGCGGCCAGTCGTCAAAAGCCCCTGCCCCACCGCCGCAATCACCCCGTCGCGCAGCAGCACATCTGCCCCCTGCAACTCGCGCCTGCCTACGTCCATCGTCAGGACAAAATCAGCGTTGCGGATCAGAGTTTCAGACATGGCGACCCTTTCACCCCCTTCGGTGTGGGTCCACTGGGCGACAGAAGGGGCAAGGACTCGCGCAGCATTGCCATGGTGCCGTCAGATGCCCGTTCGATCAAGCTTGGAATAACGAAAACAGCTTCGGATTTTAGGCGTTCAGCAGCGCAATCGCCTCGGCATGGATCGCCGGGTTGGCCGCCGCCAGAACCCGCCCGCCGTTGTGACAAGGCTTGCCCTGCCAGTCAGTGACAATGCCGCCAGCCGCCTCGATCACGGCGAGGGGGCCCTGAATGTCATAGGACAAAAGCCCGGCCTCGATCACCAGATCAATCTGACCGGCGGCGATCAGCGCATAGGCGTAGCAATCGCAGCCATAGCGCGTCAGCCGGGCCTGCGCCTTGACGCGGTTGAAGGCGGCACCGTCGGCAAGCGTGCCAACTTCGGGGAACGTGGTGAACAGGATTGCCTCTGCCAGCGGACGCGGCGGGCGGGTCTTCAACGGGCGTAAGCCCAAAGGACCGCTGACCTCGGCCCGGCCAAGACCGCCCCAAAACCGCTCGCCAATATAGGGTTGGTCGATGATGCCATAGACCGGGCCATCAGCGTCCGACACCGCAATCAACACACCCCAGGTCGGCGTACCAGACAAATAGCTGCGGGTGCCGTCAATCGGATCCAGCACCCAGGTCAAACCAGAGGTGCCGGGGGTGGAGCCAAACTCCTCACCCAGAATAGCGTCCTGCGGCCGGCGCTTTGCCAGAATTTCGCGCATCATCTGTTCCGACAGACGGTCCGCAACCGTGACCGGATCAAACCGGTCCGCTTCCTTGTTGTCCGCCGAAAGACCGTCAGAGCGGAAATGCATCAACGTCGCTGTGCGCGCCGCATCGGCCAAAGCGTCTGCAACTGCAATCAGTTCCGCCGCCAGTTCCGAAGTGATCCGGGCCATTCGCTTCTCCTGGGCAACCTGCGCTGCCACAGATGGAACGGCCCGGGGTCAGGCGTCAAGCGGCCTCGGACAATACCCGGGCCAAATCAAACAGACGGCGGCGCTGCGCCTCTGGAATGGCGTAATACGACCGCACCAGTTCGGCCGCTTCCTTGTCACCCATCAAATCGGCGGCCTGTGACGGTTCACCCCCAGTCAGACCCTCGAAGAAGAAGGCGATCGTTACGCCCAAAGTTTCAGCGATTTCCCACAGCCGCGAGGCTGAAACCCGGTTCATCCCGGTTTCGTACTTCTGAACTTGCTGGAACTTGATCCCAACCTTTTCGGCCAACTGTTGTTGCGTCATTCCCACCATCCACCGGCGATGGCGGATGCGTTTGCCGACGTGTGCGTCTACCGGGTGCTTCATTACTCTCTCCATACACGATAATACCAAACCCTATTTACGATAAGCAAGAAGCGTGCCAAGTTGACGGAGGGACCCAATATATTTGCGTTCAGGCTCATTTAGCCTTTCGAGCCTGTCTTTTTGAACAGGGCAAATTATACATTTGAACAAGAATTCAACGCCAACATGTCTAAATCGCCGATAGGGGTTTTGCGTCAGCATCAACTCTACCTACGCGGGTTTTGCAATCTGCTTGGCGCAATGCAATTTTTTTACTTGTTATTTTTGCGAAATGCAATTTTTATGCGCTTTAACGCGAATTTTGATCGCGAAAAGCCGCTCCTTGACTTTTTTTGACGCCCACAATCAGGCTATTTCCGCCTCGGCGTGCCTCAAAACGCCCAAAAAATACGCAACCCCTGCGTGTGCAGCCTACCCCTGCTGCAAAGCACCTTCCCGGTCCGGAACGACGGCTCGCACGGGTTTTCCGGCGTAAGCGGAGCGGATCATCCGGGTCAGGGCGTCAATCGCCGGGCTGCGCACCGCTTTGGAGGAGTAAAGGTTGACCTTCATCCGCGCCAGCTCTGGCAGCGCGCCGCCATGGTGGATCCGCTCCATATGACGGGGTTCCGAGCCTTCCAGAACCGTATGCACAGCAAGGTCGGCGCTGACCGTTGCCTCAACCGTGCGGGTGTTGTCGCTGTCCACGGTCAGGATCCATGGCACACCGGCCGCGTCCAGCCGCTCCTGAACGCCCTGCCTGAAAATGCAGCGCTGCTCATAGGCAAGGGGCAGCGGTCTTTGCCGCCACGCTTGCCCGCCGGGGGCACCGACCCAGACCATCTGCAGATCGGTCAGCGTTTCGCCACCCGGCTCAACCGAGTCCTCGGTCGTCATGATCACATCGCATTCGCCCTTCGCATACTGGTCTTTCAGCGTCCGGGTGAACGAAGAGGTCAGCCGCACCTTGACCTTGGGGAATTCCGCCGCAAAGCGCTGCAAGACTTGCGGGATCGCCGGGTAAACGATGTCGTGCGGCACACCAAGGGTCAGATCCCCCTCATATTGCGTGCGGGTCATCAGGCCATAGACCTCGTCGTTCAACGCCAGCATCCGCCGGGCATAACTCAGCATATGCTCGCCGGCCGCCGAGGGTACCACCTTGCGCGCCGACCGGTCCAGCAGTTCGACGCCAAGGCTGTCTTCCAGCCGCTTGATCTGCATCGACACGGCGGATTGCGTCAGGTTCAAAAACCCCGCGGCACGGGTCACACCGCCGGCATCGGCGATGGCCACAAAGGAACGCAGGGCAGTCAGGTCCAAGTTGCGCAGCATATCACAATCCTTGATGGATGGCGTCACGATCATTCATTTCCGTGTTGTGCCGCAAGTGGCGTATATAATCAATACCGATGATACGCATACGGCGACTCATTCCATTTCGTTATGAAAGACCAAGCCATGTCCCATCACATTCTGACGATCAACCTGCCCCGCGCCCACCCCATTCGGTGGTTGGTTGCCAATTTTGTAAACCTGCTGGCCCTGCGCCAAACACGTCAGCGTCTTGCGCAATTGGAGCCTCACCTTCTGCGCGACATCGGCCTGACGGTTGATCAGGCCCACAGAGAGGCCGCCCGCCCGGTGTGGGACGCGCCAAAAACCTGGGTTCAGTGAGATTTGGGCGATAAAACCCCCACAGACTCGTGACTTCTAACCATTTTGCCGATGAAATCCTTGAACTGCGACCCGACAACGCCGATATTCAACGTCAAGAGGTCGGTTGTAGCCCGACCCGCCAGACAACGGAGGCTTTTATGGCTGAATTCCAGACTAGAACCCTTGGCGCGACTGCCGGCCTTGCCATCGACGCAGGCCTGCGCGCCCATATGAACAAGGTCTACGGGCTGATGTCCGTGGCCATGGTGGTGACCGGCGGCGTGGCGTGGAGCGTTGGCACCAGCCCTGCCCTGATCAACCTGCTGATCGGCTCGCCCCTGCGGTGGGTCGTGCTGATAGCACTGCTGGTCATGTCCTTCGCTTTGCCTGCGATGGTCAACCGCCTGTCGGTGGCCGCAGCGCAGCTTGCGTTTTACGCCTACGCCGCCTTGTTCGGCATCCTGATGTCAACGATCTTCGTGGTCTACACCCAGACCTCGATCGCCTCGACCTTCCTCGTCACCTCCATCGCTTTCGCGGGCCTGTCGCTGTACGGTTACACCACCAAGCGCGACCTGTCCGCCATGGGCACCTTTCTGGTGATGAGCCTGTGGGGCCTGATCGTGGCCAGCGTCGTCAGCATGTTCATCCACTCCACCGCGCTGAACTTCGCCATTTCGGCGATGGGTGTGGTGATTTTTGCCGGTCTGACCGCCTGGGATACCCAGAAGATCAAGTCGGATTACGTGATGCACGCCCGCAGCGGCGATGACGAATGGCTGGGCAAATCGGCGGTGCTGGGGGCGCTGAACCTGTACCTCGATTTCATCAACATGTTCATGTACCTGCTGCGCTTCATGGGCAACATCCGCAACTGAACTGAAATCTTCTGAAGACCGCGGGCCGGAGGAAACTCCGGCCCTTTTTCTATTTCGTCAGACCACCGCGCCGAATACCTTGCCGACCAACGCCGTGATCAGCATCGCAACAGCGCCCCAGAACGTCACCCGCACCACGCCTCGCCAGATCGACGAGCCGCCTGCTTTCGCCCCAACCCCGCCCAGTGCGGCCAAAAAGGCCAAAGACAAGACCGTCACCCAAACCGCAATCTGCGCCTCGGGCACAAAGGCTGCCGTGGCCAGAGGCAATGCAGCCCCAGTAGCAAAGGTTCCCGCAGAAGCCAGCGCCGCCACCAGTGGTTTGGCCTCGTTATGCTCAAATATGCCAAGTTCGTCGCGGATGTGGGCGGCCAAGGGGTCGATGGCGTGCAACGCCGTGGCGACTTGCATGGCCAGCGCAGGGTCCAGCCCGCGATCTTCATAGATACCGGCCAAAGCGCGCCGCTCTTCTTCAGGGTCAGCCGCAATCTCGGCTCTTTCCCGTTCGATGTCGGCCTTTTCAGTGTCGGCCTGCGAGGAGACCGAGACATATTCCCCCGCTGCCATCGCCAAAGCCCCGGCGACCAGCCCCGCAGAGCCCGCCACCAGAACCTCAGGCCGGTGCGAGGCGGCGGCTACCCCCATGATCAGCGAGGCGGTCGAGATAATGCCGTCATTGGCACCAAGAACAGCCGCCCTCAGCCAGCCGGCGCGGGAAATATAGTGGTCTTCACGGTGCTTTCGTTCCATGGCATCCTCCAAAAGCAAAACCGCGCCTAAGGGGCGCGGCTTGACAGAACGACGGGTTGGCAGACCTTACTTGATCTTGCCTTCCTTGTATTCGACATGCTCCCGCTTGACGGGGTCATATTTGTTGACCGTCATCTTTTCAGTCATGGTACGGGCGTTCTTCTTGGTGACATAGAAGTGCCCGGTGCCCGCCGTCGAGTTCAGACGGATCTTGATCGTCGCCGGTTTGGCCATGGTCGTCTCTCCTGCATCGGGGCAAAACCGCCACCCCGCAAAATCCTTGAAGGATGCCTTTTACCGATGAAGGCGGCAGAGTCAACGGCATCTGGCCTCCTGGAACAGGAAAATTGCGCGGATGGCCTGTAAGCCGGATTCTGTCCCGGCGGTTGCCCGCCTTGGATGACCATTCCTCTGCCAGCCGTGTTGCCACGGCGGTCAAGCTGCCAACCCGGGCCTTCGGGCTGAAGTTCCCTGCGGAGGTCCCCGGCATCCCTTGCAGGATGGAGATCCGGACCTTTCCGCACAAGGCCCCTATTCGGCATTGCTCCGGGTGGGGCTTGCCATACCGTCCCGGTTGCCCGGTCCGTGGTGGGCTCTTACCCCACCGTTTCACCATCACCGTTGTGTTTCACCGATGGCGAACCTTTGGTGACAACGGCAGACTTTTCTCTGTGGCGCTTTCCCTGGGGTTGCCCCCGCCGGGCGTTACCCGGCACCCTTCCTTCATGGAGTCCGGACTTTCCTCGGAAGTTGCCCCCCGCGGTCATCCAGCCATCCGCGCGATGGGTGGGATAAGCGCAAGGTGCGATGCGGTCAATGGTTTGGAGGAGTCAAAAGATGAGATGACGGGCAACATGGGCAAATTGCCCATCCTACCCGTTCACAGCGCCCCATTTGACTTGGCCCCGTAGGATGGGCAATTTGCCCATGGCCCGTGGCAATTGCGCGGTGGACAGGGCCCGGCGCAGGTTCCAAACTATGCCCGGCAAAACAGGAGAATCCGGTGGAATTCATCATTCGCAGTCTGATCATCGGTAACGGGGCCACGGCTCTGTTCGACCTTTGGGGCCTGACGCTGCATCTGGCGTTCGGGCTGCCTGCTCCGGCATGGGGCATGGTTGGCCGCTGGTTTGCTCATGTGGCGCGAGGGCAAATCTGGCATGAGAATATTGCCGCATCCACGCCCGTTGCCGGAGAGGCGGCGATTGGCTGGGTCGGTCACTATGCCGTGGGCGTGATCTATGCTGGGGCATTGCTGGCGATCTGGGGTTTGGGCTGGGCCGCGCGGCCAACTCTGGCTCCGGCGCTGATTGTCGGGATCGTCACCATCAGCGCCGGCTGGTTCCTGATGAGCCCCGGCATGGGCAACGGCATTGCCGCATCCCGGGCAGACCAGCCATGGAAAGCGCGGGCCATGGGTTTGTTGGCGCATGTGGTCTTTGGGCTGGGGCTTTACGTGACGGCCGTATTGACCGCAGGGGGTTAGACACTTCCGGGCTTTGGGATAAATACTTGCGGCGAAAGCTTTGGTCAGATGCTTGGAAAGCGGGCAGCCAGATCGGCGGCCAGGCTCGCATCGGTATCATCCAGCGGACCCCTGGCCCAAGGGCGAAAGCGCCGTCGAAAGGCGTGGAGGCTGGCCGCCGGATCGCTGTCAGAATAGCCGAAACGTTTGGCATGCAACATGAAGTCGGTCGCACACCCTTGCCCCGGCGAGGGCCAGACCGACAGCCCTGCAAGCGCCAGCCGCCGCCAATCAAAATGTGGTCCGGGATCGGCCTTGCGGGTCGGGGCCATGTCGGAATGCGCGATCACTCCCTTGGCCGGAACGGGCCACCGCGCCATGATTTCGGACAAAAGCCGCTCCAAAGCGGCCATTTGCGGTTCGGGATAGGGCATGGGACCGGGGTTCTGGATCTCGATGCCGATCGAGACGGAATTGACGTCCGTTACCGTGCCCCAAGAGCCTGCCCCGGCGTGCCACGCCCTGCGGGCCTCATCGACAAGCTGTTCGGCCTGCCCGTCGACGTCCAGCAACCAATGGGCCGAGACTTCATGCAGCGGATCACACAGCCGCGCCCGCGCTTCGGCACAACTGGGCATGCCGGTGTAGTGAAGCACGATCAGCCTTGGCACCGCACCGCCCTTCCGCTCGCCATGATTGGGCGAGGCGTAAGCGCTCATTGCCTGGCGATGCGGAACGGACGCGGGTCCCAGGAACACGCAAAACCATCGCCATCCGGGTCCAGCGCCTTGGGGTCGCGCTGCGGCCCGCCAGCGGCAAGGAAGGCGCTTTGCGCCAGATCGGGCGAGGCGAACTTGGCGCAGGCCTTTTCCGGGCTGGTCAGATAAAACGGCGGGCGGCCATAGGCTTTGACGCCGGGCAGGTTCGTCGTGGCCAGCGCGAAGGCTGCGATGTTCGGCCCGGTATCGCCGGGCCGCACTGGCAGGGCGCCGGGTTGCACCGTGACATATTGCGCGCGGTTACACTCGATCCGCTGCTTGTCAGAGGCGATGGTTTCACGCCCCTTGACGGCAGAGAAGTCTTGCTCGTCCGAGACGCCGCCGGTGACAAAGTTCATCTCTGCCGTGGTTTCCTTGATGCCCGCAAAGGCATTGCCGCGCCCGGCGCAGGCCGTGCTGTCAATCGGCACGCCTGCGGCGTCGGTTGCTCCCGTGGTACCGTTTGCCGTTTGCGCCGCACCATTCTGGCCCGTCAGATTCTGGCCCGTCAGATTCTGGCCCGTCAGATTCTGGCCCGTCAGATTCTGGCCCGTCAGATTCTGGCCCGTCAGATTCTGGCCCGTCAGATTCTGGCCCGTCGCATCCAGTGGAGCGCCCAAAGTGCCGGCCGCACCAGCCTGCGTCCCGGTTGCCGCATCTATGGCCGCAGACGCAGCATCCGGCGAAAAGCCGGGCTCTGGCGGCGGTATCGTCGCTGGATTGCCGCTGCCCAGTTGCCCCCTGTCGCGCAGGTAGGTGTTGTAATCTTGCTGCCCGGCCCCGGAACCGCTGTCCGGAACCTGGGGGGCGCAAGCCGCAAGACCTGCCACCAGCATCAGCACCGCATAGGGTGTCCGCATCATTTTCGCCTCAATAACACTGCTTTTCAGCGCCATTACCACCATTTTGCCGGCTTGGCCACAAAGCCTGCCGCGCGCTCCAGCACATAAGCATGATTGAGCAAGCCCGCTTCATCCCATGGTCGGCCAATCAGTTGCAGGCCCAGAGGCAGGCCCTTGGAGTCCAAGCCAACCGGCACCGAAATGCCCGGCAAGCCTGCAAGGTTCACGGTGACGGTGAAGACGTCGTTCAGGTACATCTGTACCGGGTCGGCATTGGCCATTTCGCCCAACCCGAAGGCGGAGGATGGCGTGGCGGGGGTCAGAATCGCGTCGATGCCATCAGCGAACACCGTCTCAAAGTCGCGCTTGATCAGGGCGCGCACTTTGCGGGCGCGGTTGTAGTAAGCGTCGTAAAAGCCCGCTGACAGGACATAGGTGCCGACCATGATGCGGCGCTGCACTTCGGGGCCAAAGCCCTCGGCGCGGGTCTTTTCATACATCTCGGTGATGCCATCGCCAGCGGCCAGCTTGGCGCGGTGGCCATAGCGCACACCATCATAGCGGGCGAGGTTACTGGACGCCTCGGCAGGGGCTATGACATAATAGGCGGGCAGCGCGTATTTGGTATGGGGCAGCGAGATATCGACGATGTCCGCCCCGGCCTCCTTCATCATCGCAATGCCGCTGGCCCACAGCGCCTCAATCTCGGCAGGCATACCGTCCATCCGGTATTCCTTGGGAATCCCGATCTTTTTGCCGCGAATGTCGCCGGTCAATGCCGCCTCAAAATCAGGCACTTCGAGGGTGGCAGAGGTCGAATCCTTCGGATCATGGCCACAAATCGCTGACAGGAAAATTGCGGCGTCCCTGACAGATTTGGTCATCGGACCGGGCTGATCGAGGCTGGAGGCAAAGGCCACAATGCCCCAGCGACTGACGCGGCCATAGGTCGGCTTGATGCCGGTGATGCCGGTAAACGCCGCAGGTTGACGGATCGAGCCACCGGTGTCGGTGCCAGTGGCCCCCAGACACAGATCAGCGGAAACCGCAGCGGCTGAGCCACCTGAAGACCCCCCCGGCGTCAGTTCGGTCGTATCATTGCCACGCCGCCACGGGCTGACGACATTGCCGTAAGCCGAGGTTTCATTTGACGACCCCATGGCGAATTCGTCCATGTTCAGCTTGCCCAGCATCACGGCACCCGCCCCGAACAGCTTGGTCGTGACGGTGCTTTCGTATTCGGGCCGGAACCCTTTCAGGATGTTCGATGCCGCTTGCGATGGCACCCCCTTGGTGCAGAACAAGTCCTTGATCCCCAAAGGTATCCCGCACAAGTCAGGTGCCGGGCCCGATTTCAGCCGCGCATCCGCCGCCCGCGCCTGATCCAGCGCGATGTCGGGGGTCTTGTGCACAAAAGCGTTCAGCGCGTCGCTGGCATCAATGGCAGTCAGGCAGGCCATGGTCAGGTCAACCGCAGACAGATCGCCACTTCGCAAGGCATCGCGTGCCGCAGCGATGGTCAGTTCGTTCGCGTTTGTCATCATTCCACCACCTTCGGCACCGCAAAGAAGCCTTCCCGGGCATCCGGCGCGTTTCTCAGGATCTGCGCCTGAATGTTGCCGTCGGTCACCACGTCGGCCCGCCGGGTCAGACGCATCGGTGTCACCGAAACCATCGGCTCTATCCCGGTCACATCGACCTCGTTCAACTGCTCCATAAAGCCCAGAATGCCAGAAAGCTGTTCAGCCAGTTTGACAAGCTGATCCTCCTCAACCCGGATCCGGGCCAATTTGGCCACCTTGCGCGCGGTCGCGGTGTCAATCGACATAAGGGGTCTCCAGTGGTGATCGGCTTCCCTTTAGCCAACCGTTTGGTCTGGTGCAAGGGAAGCGATCCAGTGTCATGCAAGCGTGGCCTTTTGCCATCATCACACTAGACTGACAAAAAGACGCAATGGAGAACAGACATGAAGATCATCTGGCTTGGCCATGCCGGCTTTCGCATTGAAATTGAAGGCGCGGTGCTGCTGATTGACCCGTGGCTGACCGGCAACCCGATGTTTCCGGGCGACCGGCGGGCAGAGGCGGTGGACGGGGTCACCCATGTCCTGCTGACCCACGGCCACGGCGACCATATCGGTGACGCTTGCGCGATTGCCAAAGAGAAGGGTGTGGCGATTGCCGGGATTTACGATCTGATGAGTTTTCTGGCCGCCAAGGAAGGCGTGCAGATCACCGGCTTTAACAAGGGCGGCACGATTGACTGCAACGGGGCCAAGGTCACGATGGTCAACGCCTGCCATTCGTCCTCGGCGGAAGGCCCGAATGGTGCGGCAGCCGTAGGCTCCGAAAGTGGCTTCATGATCGCGGGCGAGGGTCATACGATTTACCTGTCCGGCGACTCCGACATCATGGCCGATATGGACTGGATGGGCGACTACCATAAGCCTGACATTGGCATCCTGTCTTCAGGCGGGCATTTCACCATGGACATGGCGCGTGCGGCCTATGCAGCGCGGCGCTATTTCAAGTTTAAGACCGTGATCCCGTGCCATTACCGGACATTTGGTTTGCTGGCGCAAAACGCCGATGTGCTGAAGGCCGGGTTGCCCGGGGTCAACGTGATCGAGCCGCAGGTGTTGGACCCGATCACGGTTTAAGCAGAGCCGTTCCGGATCGGGATCAGGTACACACAGAACCTTTTCCCGATCCGCTCTTTTGCAGAACGCGAGGCTACGGAACCGGATTTCCCGTTCGGCGCCAAGCGCCCGGATCGGGCCACATAACCGGCCACAGATCGACGCTCTAACTCAAAAGTCCCAGCCATTGCGCCCAGTCTTTGCCGTCCGCTCTCTGGTCGGCAGCCCGATGTCGCGCAACAGGTGATCACTGAGGATTTCTGATGCCGATTGATCCGGAGGATGCGACCTGCGGGTCAGTGCGGCGCGCAGATAGGCAAGACCCACGGCAATCGTACCATGGCGCGCAATCAAGGCTTGCAGATTTGGCAGGGGTAGGTCGTTGATATCGTTCAAGGTCATGATTTGTAACGGACTGCTTGACGCAGCACGCTCCTGAAAAAGGGTGTGGGTTCGGGACAAAGGACATAAATGTCCCGTTTGAACCGAAAGGATCATCGGAAGGTGAGGGGGTGCCTTAGGTCAGCCGGTCAGGCTTGGGTCAGTCCGCCACGAAGTGCGAAAGACGCTGCCACCCTGCCAAAGCACGAGGCGCTTGCACAAATCATCATGATCGACCCTCGTGCTATGGGTATTGACGTTGTGGCGATAGCACAGGATGCGACGTTCACAAAATGGATTCGCGCAAGGGACCTGAAAATCTTTCAACTCCATGGTTTTAAACTGGCGAACTTTGCAGCATGTCAGCGTGCGTCCGGCACAAAAGTCGAAAATCCCATGGTTTGATATCGTCTCTGCTCGCTACAAATCGAGAGTTGGATGGGTGAAGCCACACCTTGGGAACCTCGCACACGATTGATCCGATGTCCCAAATGGGCAATCGGCATCAAAAACGCGCTCACAAGCAGCCACGCCTGATTGAAGTCGTCTGCGATCCGGTCCCGAAAAATCTCCACACCTCGCCTCAAAGCCGCCGGGTCTGGACCGAATGGCAGGCGCTGCCTTCAACGGGTGGCACGGATCAGTTTCAGGATGTCTTTGGCGGCCTCGGGGATGTTGGTTCCGGGGCCGAAGATGGCTTTGACGCCCTTGTCATAGAGGTAAGCGTGGTCCTGCGCCGGGATGACGCCGCCGCAGATCACCAGAATGTCGCCCGCCCCTTTGGCCCTTAACGCCTCGACCAGTTTTGGGGCGAGGGTCAGGTGACCCGCCGCCTGGCTGGAAATTCCCACCACATTCACCGCTTTGTCGATGGCGTCCTGTGCGGCTTCGTCGGGCGTCTGAAACAGCGGCCCCACGTCGACATCAAACCCCATGTCGGCAAAGGCAGAGGCGATGATCTTGGCACCGCGGTCATGGCCGTCCTGACCCATTTTCACCACCAGCATCCGGGGGCGGTGGCCTTCCTGATGTTCGAAATCTGCGATGTCAGCCTGAATTGCCGCAAAGCCCGCATCACCTGCGTAAGCCGCACCGTAAACTCCGGCCAAAGTTTTCACCTCGGCCCGATGGCGGCCATAGACGTTTTCCATGGCAGCCGAAATCTCGCCGACCGACGCACGGGCGCGGGCCGCAGCGATTGCGGCCTCCAGCAGGTTCCGGTCGCCCTTTGCAGCCTCTTCCAGCGCCGTCAGGGCAGATTGAACCGTCTGCTCGTTGCGATTGCTGCGGGTGGCGTTCAGCCGGGCAATCTGGGCACCCCGCACCGCCGCGTTGTCGATGGAGCGGATGTCGACCGGTGCATCCACCTCGGGCCGGTATTTGTTGACGCCGACGATCACCTCCTGACCCCGGTCAATCATCGCTTGACGGCGGGCCGCGGAATCCTCGATCCGCAACTTGGGCATGCCAGAGGCCACGGCCTTGGTCATGCCGCCCGCATCTTCCACCTCCTCAATCAGTTTCCACGCCTGCTCAGCCATCTGCGCTGTCAGGCTTTCCACATAATACGACCCGGCGAGGGGGTCCGCAACATGAGTGATGCCGGTTTCTTCCTGCAAAATCAGTTGGGTGTTGCGGGCGATCCGGGCAGACGCCTCGGTGGGCAGCGCCATCGCCTCGTCAAAAGAGTTGGTGTGCAGGCTTTGCGTGCCACCCAAGGCCGCGGCCATCGCCTCGTAAGCCGTGCGGATCACGTTGTTATACGGGTCTTTTTCCTGAAGGCTGACGCCGGAGGTCTGGCAATGGGTGCGCAGCATCAGCGATTCAGGTTTCTGCGCGCCGAACTCTGTCATGATCCGGTGCCACAGCAGCCGAGCGGCCCGCAGTTTTGCGGCCTCCATAAAGAAATTCATCCCGATGGCGAAGAAAAAGCTCAAGCGTGGGGCGAAATCGTCAACCTTCATGCCACGCGCCAGCGCAATGCGCACATATTCACGGCCATCGGCGAGGGTGAAACCCAGCTCTTGCACAAGGTTCGCCCCCGCTTCCTGCATATGGTAGCCGGAGATCGAGATGGAGTTGAACTTCGGCATCTCCCGCGCGGTAAACTCGATGATGTCGGCCACGATCCGCATCGACGGCTCTGGCGGGTAGATGTAGGTGTTGCGCACCATGAATTCTTTGAGGATGTCATTCTGGATGGTGCCCGAAAGGGCGGCGCGCGGCACGCCCTGCTCTTCGCCCGCCACGATGAAAGCCGCCAGAACCGGGATCACCGCCCCGTTCATCGTCATCGAAACCGAGACCTTATCCAGCGGAATGCCGTCGAACAGAATTTTCATATCCTCGACCGTGTCAATCGCCACGCCAGCCATGCCGACATCCCCCACCACGCGGAGATGATCGCTGTCATAACCGCGATGGGTGGCCAGATCGAAGGCGACAGAAACGCCCTGTTGGCCAGCGTCCAGCGCCTTGCGGTAAAAAGCGTTGCTCTCCTCCGCCGTCGAAAAGCCCGCGTATTGGCGGATCGTCCACGGGCGGCCTGCGTACATTGTGGCCCGGACACCGCGCGTAAAGGGCGCAAGTCCGGGTGCGCCGCCCATATGCGGCAGGTTGGCGGTATCTTCGGCGGTGTAAAGCGGCTTGACCTTGATGCCTTCCAGCGTGGTCCAGGTCAGCGTGTCCGGCGATTTGCCCTTGAGATCTTTGGTGGCGAGGGCTTCCCAGGCTTTTGTGACATCAGACATGGCAGCTCCTTTTGCGAAGATCCGAGGGTTTCACGCCCCTTGGTCCGACCAGCATTGGCCAGGTATTCTTTGTGGCAATCCTCCACCGGAGGGTTTCTGTGTCGCCAATCACCCGGTGGGACAGATGTGGACGCATGAACGATCACGCGAATTCAAGTATGATTTCATCGACCTTCAAAGAGGTGCCGGGGGTGGCGCGGATTTTTTTCACGGTGCCAGAGCGTTCGGCTTTCAGGATGTTTTCCATCTTCATCGCCTCGACCGTGGCAAGGGTCTGACCCTCCAGCACCTCGTCGCCTTCGGCAACCGCCAGTTTCACCAACAGGCCGGGCATCGGGCAAAGCAGGAATTTGGACGTATCGGGCGGCGATTTTTCCAGCATATGCAGCGAAAGGGCAGCGGCGAGTTGGTTGCGGACCAGCACTTTCAGGTCAGCCCCGCGCAGCCGCATCCTAAATCCCATCGGGATTTTGCCGACTTTGATCACGAGGGGTTGGCCATCGACCTGCAAGCGGGCGAGGGTTTGGCCCGGTCTCCAGTCAGATTTCACCCGCAACCGGGAACCATCCTCAAAAGTGATGGTCGATCCGTCCGGGTCAGCGGCGACGGTGACCCCAACGCGCACGCCTTGCAGATCGACCACCCACTGGTCGCCGACCTTGCGTTTGTGGTTGTCCATCGTGCCGGATATCCGGGTGCGGCGAATTTCGGCGACACGGTTCATCGCAGCGGCAGCGGCGGCCACGCGGCGGATCAGGTCCGGGTCAAGCGTGGCACCTTTGAAACCCTCAGGGTATTCCTCGGCGATGAAAGCCGTGGTGATGTTTCCTGAAATGAAACGAGGGTGGTCCATCACGGCGGCCACGAAGGGCAGGTTGTGGCCAATCCCCTCCACCTCAAACGTGTCAAGCGCGACACGCATTTCCTCAATTGCCGCGCTGCGGGTCGGGCCCCATGTGCACAGCTTTGCGATCATCGGGTCGTAGAACATGCTGATTTCGCCGCCCTCAAACACACCAGTGTCGTTGCGCACCACGCCGCCACTTTGCGTCTCACCTTCTGCAGGCGGGCGATAGCGGGTTAACCGGCCGATCGAGGGCAGGAATTTGCGATACGGGTCTTCGGCGTACAACCGGCTTTCCATCGCCCAGCCGTGAAGTATCACATCGGCCTGGGTGAAGGACAACGGCTCGCCCTGTGCCACGCGGATCATCTGTTCGACCAGATCAATCCCGGTGATCAACTCTGTCACCGGGTGTTCAACCTGCAACCGCGTGTTCATCTCCAGGAAATAGAAGTTGCGCGCACCGTCGACGATGAACTCCACCGTGCCAGCCGAAGTGTAGCCGACGGCGCGGGCCAAAGCGCAGGCCTGCTCGCCCATCGCCTTGCGCGTGGCAGGGTCCAGAAAGGGCGAGGGCGCCTCCTCGATGACCTTCTGATTGCGGCGCTGGATCGAACATTCCCGCTCGTTCAGATACAAAATAGTGCCGTGCTGGTCGGCCAGAACCTGAATTTCGATGTGGCGCGGCTGCGTCACGAACTTCTCAATGAAAATCCTGTCGTCGCCAAATGACGCAGCGGCTTCGTTCTTCGAGGACTGAAACCCCTCCGCCGCCTCGGCATCATTCCAGGCGATCCGCATCCCCTTGCCGCCACCGCCCGCCGTCGCTTTCAGCATCACCGGATAGCCGACCTGCCCCGCAATTTTCACCGCCTCATCTGCGTCGGCAATCAGCCCCATATAACCCGGCACCGTCGAAACCCCGGCAGCTTGCGCGATTTTCTTGGAGGCGATCTTGTCGCCCATCAGTTCGATCGCACGGGAGGGCGGACCGATGAATACCACCCCCTCCGCCTCCAAAGCCGCCGCAAAGGCCCGGTTTTCCGACAAAAAGCCATAGCCGGGATGCACCGCCTCAGCGCCGGTTGCCCGCACCGCCTCCATGATCTTTTCGATGACGATATAGGACTGGGCCGCCGGAGACGCGCCAATGTGATAGGCCTCATCCGCCATTTTCACGTGCAAAGCGTTGCGGTCAGCGTCGGAATAGACCGCCACCGTGGCAATTCCCATCCTGCGCGCGGTTTTGATGACGCGGCAGGCAATTTCGCCCCGGTTGGCGATCAGGATTTTCTGGAACATCGGCGGCCTCCCCGGGAAGTCACGGCGCCCTTTACAGGACGTGAAATTGAAAAGGCCACCGAGGCGTCTGCCCCGGTGGCCCCTGACATGCTAAGCGCTGTCAGACTAGCGGCAAGCGCCCTGATCACCGGCGATAGCGCCAAGAACGCCGCCCGCGATGGCACTTTGCGCAAGGTCATTATGGGTAACGGCACCCACGGCCGCGCCACCGACGGCACCAAGTGCTGCGCAGTTGGAGTTGACCGGACCGTTGCAGCCGGCAACAACGGCAAGAAGTCCAAGAGCGATAAGGGATCTGTACATGTGATACTGCCTCTTTCTGAGATTGTTGTCTGGCATGAATCCGCCATTTTCGGCGGTTTGGCAAAGGCTGATTTCATCCTTTGGCAAGGATCCGCACATTTTCGGCAGACCGCCCTATCACAGATCAAGACCCCAGCGAAAAATTCTCCTGTCCGCAAAGCGGGCCCGACCGGGGTAAGGTCAGGCCCAAGGTGCAGGAAAGGGTAACCATCCAGACGCAGACAAGCGTCGTTTCCACGAACCGACGCTGTGCGGCCAAGGTGAAGGATCCGCCCCCGGGTTTCAAACGGCAAAGCGCGCTGACTTGGTGACTGCGCCATTTTCTGCCGAAATGCCAAGGGCTTGCGCGGAACCATGCCTAGTCGTCCCAGTCAGCGTCAGCATCGTTATCCAGCACATTTGCGGCACCTTCGGCAAACACCTCCGGGAAGGCGGACCGCGCACGGGCCACGTCGATTTTCAGCTTGGCCTCATAGTCGGCGGGGTTGAACGGGTCTTCGGCTGGCACCACTTCACGGCCAAACAGCCAGGACAAGCGGCCGGCATCGAGGTTGCCGCGTTCAAACGGCTCCTCGCCGAAATACTGCCATAACGCAGCCATGAAGCCCGCATCGGCGCTGCGGTCGGTTGACTTGCGGTCGCGAAACCTTTCGCGTTTGGTCAGCTTGGTCGCCCCCTCTTTCACGTTGGCGCGGCGGATCACAAACTGAAAATCGGTACCGGGAAGCCTGCCCGGAAAGCCACGGTGTTTCAGCATGGGCAACGCTCCCGTGCTGATATTCCAGTTGTCATTCTGATCATATAACCTGTTGTTTCCCGTGGCATTCAGTAGATTTCCCATGCGCAGGTGCCAGTGTCGATGGCGTAAGAGTTGAAGAACTGCGTGGCCTCCGGGTGATCCTCACCAAAGGGAACGTTCACGTCCGACATCGAGATGATGATTTCCACCGGTTGCGGCCCGTTCTTTGGCAAGCGCGGCAAAGCATATTCATTGCACAGCCACTCCATATCGTTGCCCGCCGCATCGCCGTCCACGGTTCCGCCATCGCGCGCAATCGACGGCGCCAGAAAGCGGTAGCGAATGGCAAGCCCGTCGTTGCCCGGCACGTTGGTCACCACATCCATCAAAGTGACCTTTTGGCCAGATGGCAGTTTCAGATCGTCCTCTGCCAGTGCGGGCAAAGGCAGGATCAAGCCAAGAAGAACAAGCCAGCGCAGCATGGAATTTCCGATGATCAAAGAGGTATATTGTCGTGCTTTTTCCAAGGATTGGCCAGCTTCTTTCCGCGCAGCGAGGCAAAGGCCCGGGCCACCCTTTTGCGGGTCGAATACGGTCGGATCACCTCGTCGATGAAGCCTTTTTCGGCAGCCACAAAGGGGTTGGCAAAGCGGGCCTCGTAGTCTTTGACGCGGGCGGCAATCTTGTCCTTGTCGCCCAGTTCCGCGCGATACAGAATCTCTACTGCGCCTTTGGCACCCATCACGGCGATCTCGGCCGTTGGCCAGGCATAGTTGAAATCGCCTCGCAGGTGCTTTGAGGCCATCACATCATAGGCACCGCCGTAAGCCTTGCGCGTGATCACGGTGACTTTGGGCACCGTCGCCTCACCGTAAGCAAACAGCAGTTTGGCCCCGTGTTTGATGACCCCGCCCAACTCTTGCGCCACCCCGGGCAAAAAGCCGGGGACATCGACAAACGTCAGGATCGGAATCTCAAACGCATCACAAAACCGCACGAACCGCGCCGCCTTGCGTGAGGCGTCAATATCAAGGCAGCCCGCCAAAACCATCGGCTGATTGGCCACAACGCCCACGGTCTGCCCTTCCAGCCGCACAAATCCGATTATAATATTGGCAGCAAAGTCGCGCTGAATTTCAAAGAAATCCCCCTCATCCGCGACCTTCAGGATCAGCTCCTTCATGTCGTAGGGCTGGTTTGGGGTGTCGGGGATCAGCGTGTCCAGACTTGGCTCTAACCGGGCCGGATCATCAAAAAACGGCCGCACCGGTGCCTTTTGTCGATTGTTCAGCGGCAGAAAATCAATCAGCCGTCGCGCCTCGGCGAGCATTTCGATGTCATTCTCATAAGCGCCATCGGCAACCGACGACTTCTTGGTATGGGTCGAGGCACCGCCCAATTCCTCGGCGGTCACCACTTCGTTCGTCACGGTTTTGACGACGTCGGGGCCGGTGACGAACATGTAACTGGAATCCTTCACCATGAAGATGAAGTCGGTCATTGCCGGAGAGTAGACCGCACCACCCGCGCATGGTCCCATGATCAGCGAAATCTGCGGCACCACGCCAGAGGCCATGATGTTGCGCTGAAACACCTCGGCATAGCCCGCAAGAGAGGCGACACCCTCTTGAATCCTTGCCCCACCCGAATCATTGATCCCGATCACAGGGGCACCATTCTGGATCGCCATGTCCATGATTTTGCATATTTTTAGCGCGTGGGTTTCAGACAGTGACCCGCCGAACACCGTGAAATCCTGCGAAAACACATAGATCATCCGCCCGTTGATCGTGCCCCAGCCCGTCACCACGCCGTCACCGGCGGGGCGGTCAGATTCCATGCCAAAATCGGTGCAACGATGGGCGACGAACATGTCGAATTCTTCGAAAGAGCCTTCGTCCAGCAACAACTCCACCCGTTCGCGCGCGGTCAGCTTGCCTTTGCCATGCTGCGCCTCGATCCGCCGCACGCCACCGCCAGCTTTGGCCGCCTCTCGCCGCGTTTCAAGTTCGCGCAGAACATCCATCAGGCCGCTCCTCCCCGATCATTCAGCCTGTTCGCCAAGCCTTGTCGTATCAACATAGATGTGCCGCGTTGCCGCCGAAAGCAAAATTCTTGAGCAAGGCTGCGCGATCCACGCGACAGGCTGTTGCTACGGCATTGCCTTTTTCGAATACGTGCTGAAGTTGCCCGCTCAAGGCATCGGTTGCAGCAGCTTTAGCGCTGCACCGTTGAAAACCATTCAAGTGATTGCCACGCCGACGGTCTTTTCGGTCTTCTCGGCCCCCTATCTGAAAGAGCCTGTCAGCCGGATCCATGCGGTCGGCCCTGCGTTCGTCGCCTCAGGACGGTTTTTCATCTTTCACAAGCGGCATGCTTTGGTTAACACCGGGGACCAAACAGCAGGAGCGCCGCGTGCAACTTGAAGGAATGATCCTGACGCGGTGTCCGGCAGAAACCATAATCCTTTTGGCGGCTGACCCTGCCGCATTGCAGAAAATCATGCCAGACGGCTGCGAAATAGGGGAAAGGAGCGGCGAGACCGTACCCTTCCTGATCAATCGCAAAATCGGGCCGATCAATCTGACGATGCATGGCGAGCTGACCCTCCGCAAAAAACCGGGCAGCCCGAACTATACGATGCTGCTGAAGGCAAGCCATTTGGTCGCCGGTCGGGTCAATGTCGTGCTGGACCTTGCGCCGCGCGATGCTGCCACCGGAAAGAACACCCTGACGTGGACCGGCACGCTTGAGACGCACGGCCTCGCGTCCCGACTGGTCGAGGAGCGTGGCGATCGGGTCCAAACGATCCTGAGCAACATGTTCAAACGCCTGCGCGATCAAGCCGAAGGCGCGGCCTGAACCCATAGGCCCGAAGCCAAGGCTTTCAAGCGTCCCAACTTCTCAGGGCCGGATTTGCCCTTAACGCTGCGAGGTCCGCCAGTTCGGGTTGATCCACGGCTCCTGGTTTGACCGCGCCAACATGCCTTTGCCAAGGATATGGTCCGCAGCCTTCTCGCCGGTCATGATTGACGGGCCGTTCAGGTTGCCATTGGTCACCTGCGGAAAGATCGAGCTGTCAACGACACGCAGCCCCGCCACCCCGATCACCCGCAATTCCGGATCGACGACCGCCATCGGATCATCGCGCCGCCCCATCCGAGAGGTGCCACAGGGGTGATACGCGCTTTCCACATGGGCGCGGATAAAGTCATCAAGGTCAGCATCCGACTGCACCGCAGCGCCGGGTTGAATTTCGGATTTCACGAAAGGTGCCATCGCCTCTTGGCCAAAGATTTCCCGCGTGAGGCGGATCGTGGTGCGGAAATCCTCCCAATCCGAAGGGTCGGACATATAATTGAATAGTATTTTCGGCGCGGCCAACGGATCGGACGAGCGCAAGGTCACCGAACCCCGCGATTTTGACCGCATGGGCCCGGTGTGAACCTGAAAACCGTGGCCAGCGGCGCTGACCTTGCCGTCATAGCGCACCGCAATCGGCAGGAAATGATATTGGATGTCGGGATATTCGACCCCGGCTTTTGACCGGATGAAGCCGCAGCTTTCAAACTGGTTAGAGGCACCCAATCCTTTGCCCGTCAACAACCACTGCGCCCCGATCAGCGCCTTGCCCCACAAGTTCCAGTATTTATAAAGCGTGATCGGCTGGCTGGCGGCAAATTGCAGGTACAGTTCCAGATGGTCCTGCAGGTTCGCGCCGACGCCGGGACGGTCGGCCACCACGGCAATCCCCATCTCTGCCAGATGCGCCGCAGGGCCAATGCCAGAATGCATCAGGATCTTTGGCGTGTTGATTGTAGAGGCCGCTACGATCACCTCACGCACCGCGCGGATCACCTCGATCTTGCCACCGCGCGACAGCTCTACCCCTGCGGCCCGGCCATCCTCAATCAACACCTTCCGCGCAAGCCCATGATAAACCTGCACATTACCGCGTTTCATCGCAGGTTTCAGATAGGCATTGGCGGCAGACCAGCGCCGCCCGTGCCAGATCGTCGCCTCCATCGGTCCAAAGCCTTCCTGCGCCTGACCGTTGTAATCTTGCGTCACATTGTAACCGGCCTGAGCGCCCGCCCGAATGAAAGCGTCAAACAACGGGTTGCTGCGCGGGCCACGGGTGATGTGCAGCGGGCCATCGGTGCCGCGAAAATCGGAGGGCGTGTCGCCGCCGTGCCAATGCTCCATCCGCTTGAAATAGGGCAGCACGTCGGCATAGGCCCAACCTTGCGCGCCCATCGCCTCCCATGTGTCAAAATCCCGCGCATGGCCGCGCACATAGACCATTCCGTTGATCGAGGATGAACCGCCGATCACTTTGCCGCGCGGGGTTGCCAGCACCCGCCCCCCCAGATGTGGCTCCGGTTCGGATTGAAAGCCCCAGTCGTAGCGCTTCATATTCATCGGATAGGACAAGGCAGCCGGCATCTGGATGAACGGCCCGACATCGGTGCCGCCCGCCTCGATCACCACAACGCGCTGCCCCGCCTCACCCAAACGGTAAGCCAAAGCCGACCCGGCAGAGCCTGAACCGATGATCACATAATCCGCCTGCATCCCATTTCGCACCCGACAGTGCGCCCCTTGTCTTTCGTTGCAACACGCGCCACGCCGCGCCCCCAAACGCCGGGGTGGGCGGGTGGGAGGCGTTTGGGGGCGCTTTATCCCACCAACCGGACCTGCGCCCGCAGATAGTCCATCGCCATTCCCACCGCCGCAGTTCGGTCCGGTGGCCCGGATTTCAGAACCTCGCGCAGATACAGCCCATCAATCAGCGCGCCCAGGCCCGCCGCCACCGACTCGGCCCGCGACCCAGCCAAAGGCCGCAAGCCCGCCAACAAATTCGACCGCAGCCGCCGTTGATAGACCGCCAGCAATCGCCGTGCCTGCGGGGCACTTTGCGCCAGAACCCAAAAGTTCAACCAGGCCCCGATCGCCTCGCGCCGGAAGTTCGCCGGACTGAAAGAGGCCGCCAGCACCGCCTCCACCCGCTCCATCGGAGTTTGCGCCAGACACAGGGCCCCCCGCACTTCCGCCCCGTAAATCGTCATCACATGGCGCATCGCGGCCAGAAACATCTCTTCCTTGGAGCCGAAATAATGATGCGCCAACGCCGAAGACATCCCGGCCCGCTTGGCAATCTGGCTGACCGTCACGTCCAAAGACCCCGTCCGCCCGATCTCAACAATCGTTGCTTTGACAAGCGCCTCTTTCCGAATAGGCTCCATTCCAAGCTTCGGCATGCTGTCCTGCTGATAAAAGGCTTGCCTTTTGCAGCTAGTCTGAAGTTTATTGACTCGTCAATCAACAAAAAACAGGGAGCCCCTGATGTCCATGAAGACCGCCTTGCTTGCCACCACCCTGGCCGTAGCCTTCACCGGTTCGGCCTTTGCGGCTGGCTGCGACAAGATCACCTTTTCGGATGTTGGCTGGACCGACATCACCTCGACCACCGCTGTGTCCAGCCTGCTCTTGACCGCCCTGGGGTATCAGACCGAGACGCAGGTCCTGTCGGTTCCGGTCACTTATGAAGGCCTCGCCAAGGGCGACGTCGATATTTTCCTCGGCAACTGGATGCCGACGATGGCGTCGAACATCCAACCCTATCTGGATGCCAAAACCGTCGATTCCGTCGGTGCCAACCTTCAGGGTGCCAAATACACTCTCGCCACCAACGCCGCCGGTGCAGCATTGGGTATCAAGGATTTCAAGGACATCGCCGCCCATGCCGCCGACCTTGACGGCAAAATCTACGGGATCGAGGCGGGGAATGACGGCAACAAGCTGATCCTTGACATGATCGACAAGAACGCCTTCGGGTTGAAGGATGCCAAGGTTGATCTGGTGGAATCCTCCGAACAGGGCATGCTCGCGCAGGTTGCCAAGGATGACAACGCCAAGAAGCCGATCATCTTCCTTGGCTGGGAACCGCATCCGATGAACGCCAACTTCAAGATGAGCTATCTGACCGGCGGCGATGACTTCTTCGGGCCAAATTTGGGCGGTGCCACCGTCTATACCAACACCCGCGGCGGCTATGCCAAAGAATGCCCGAACGTCGGTAAGTTCTTGAGCAACCTGGTGTTTTCTCTTGATATGGAGAACGAAATCATGGGTGCCATCCTGACCGACGGCACCGATCCTGCCGTGGCCGCCAAGGCCTGGCTGGCCAAACACCCCGACGCGATAGCACCGTGGCTGGCAGGGGTCACGACCAAAGACGGTGGCGACGCTACCGCCGCCGTGATGGCCGCACTGAAGTAAATTCGAAGGCCCCGGAGCGGTTCCGGGGCTTTTTCATATCCAACGCGCGGGGACGGGATGGATTGGCTTACGGCATATAAAATTCCGGTGGGCTTCTGGGCCAATACGGTTTTCGTCTGGATGAAAACCCATATGACGACCCTGTTCGACGCCATCTCGTTCGGGCTGGAGTGGCTGATCGCCGAATTCCTCTGGTTGCTGCAAGCGCCCAACCCCTTGATCCTGATTGCGATATTCACCGCCCTCGCCTGGGTCTTGCAGCGCAACTGGAAGATTTGCGTCGGCGTGGCTTTGGGGTTCCTGTTCGTCGTCAACCAGGGCTATTGGAAAGAAACCACCGAAAGCCTGACGCTGATCCTGTCGTCTTGTGCGGTTTGCATGGCCATTGGTGTTCCGGTCGGCATCGCCTGCGCGCACAACGCGAAACTGAATTCGGCAATCTCTCCGGTGCTGGACCTGATGCAGACTCTGCCCACCTTCGTCTACTTGATCCCCGCCATCATCTTTTTCGGCATCGGCATGGTGCCCGGACTGATCGCCACGGTGATCTTCGTGCTGCCCGCCCCGATCCGGTTGACAGAACTTGGCGTCGCCTCCACCCCGACCGCGTTGTTGGAAGCCGCAACCGCCTTTGGGGCCACGCCGCGCCAACGTCTATGGAAGGTAGAATTGCCCTGGGCCCTGCCCCAGATCATGGTGGGCCTGAACCAAACGATCATGCTGTCGCTGTCCATGGTCGTCATCGCCTCCATGGTCGGGGCCAATGGCTTGGGCGTGCCCGTGATGCGGGCTTTGGCTTCGGTCAATGCCGCCAAAGGGTTCGAGTCCGGCTTTGTCATCGTCGTCGTTGCCATTGCCTTGCGCAGCATTTTCCAGCGTGAGGTGAAATGACGCCCGCTTCGCAAAATGTTGCGGTCGAGTTTGACCGCGTCTGCATCGTCTTTGGTGACAGCCCCGAGCGCGCCCTTCCCCTGATGGATCAAGGGCTTAGCCGCTCTGACATTCAGACCCAGACCGGCCAAATCCTTGGCGTGCATGACTGTTCGCTGACGGTGGCTGAGGGGGAGATTCTGGTCCTGATGGGCCTCTCCGGCTCAGGCAAATCCACCCTGTTGCGCGGCGTCAATGCCTTGAACCCGGTGGTGCGCGGCGACGTGCGGGTTTTTAATGGCACTGAAATGGTATCGGTTACCAATGCCGGCAAGGACACACTCCGCCATCTGCGTTTGTCACGGATTGCCATGGTTTTTCAACAGTTTGGCCTGCTGCCTTGGCGTTCGGTCCGCGAGAATGTCGGCCTCGGGCTGGAGCTTGCGGGCCTGGATCCCGCCGCGCGCAAGGCTCCGGTCGATGAACAATTGGCGCTGGTGAACCTGACGCAATGGGCCGAACGCAAGGTGGGCGAGCTGTCGGGCGGCATGCAGCAACGCGTCGGCCTGGCCCGCGCTTTTGCGACCCAAGCGCCGATCCTGTTGATGGACGAACCTTTTTCGGCGCTTGATCCCTTGATCCGCGCCCGTTTGCAGGACGAACTTCTGGACCTGCAAGCCAAGCTGAAACGCACGATCATCTTCGTCAGCCATGATCTGGACGAGGCGTTCAAACTCGGCAACCGCATCGCTTTGATGGAGGGCGGCCGCATCGTGCAAATCGGCACCGCGCGTGAGATCATCGCGAACCCGGTCAGCGACTATGTCGCCGATTTCGTGGCGCACATGAACCCGCTGGCCGTGCTGACCGCCCGCGATGTGATGGAGCCGGGCGAAACCACCGCCCCCGCCGCCGTTGACGCAGAATTGTCGGTGAAAGCGGTGATGGACCTGATGGCCAAGGGAGTGACGGAGCTTGCCGTCACCCACAACGGCGCGCGGATTGGTGTGGTCAAGGCGCCGTCGCTGATGGGGCGGTTGATCAATCCACGCCACGGGTAGGTCGAAAATCCGTTTCCGCACAAGGGCCTAGACGCCGAAGTTAACCTGCGGACTTGCTCGCAACCTTTTTGGCAGCGGGTTTTGCGACCGATTTCTTAGCTGCCGCTTTCTCGGCCGCAGGTTTCTTGGCCGCAACTGGCTTGGCTGTGGCAGGCTTGGCTGTGGCCGGTTTGGTCACCCGCGCCTTCTTCACCGGCGTTTTCCCGGCTTTTTCGACCAACAAAGCCAAAGCCTCTTCGACCGTCAAAGCCATTGGATCGCCGGCTTTCGGGATCGTTGCGTTGACCTTACCCCATTTGACATAAGGCCCATAACGCCCCGGCATGACCGAAATGGCTCCGCCGTCCGGGTGCTCTCCCAACTCCTTCAGCGGGCCTGCAACAGCGGTCCGACCCGGACGACCCAAGGCCTTCTGCGCCAGAACCTCGACCGCGCGGTTCATGCCAATGGTAAAGACTTCCTCAACATCCGGCAGATTTGCATAGGTCGAATTGTGCTTGACGTAAGGCCCAAAGCGGCCAATCGCCGCCTCCACCGGGGTGGCATCCGTTGGGTGATTGCCAATATTGCGTGGCAGATGGAGCAGTTGCAAGGCGCGCTCCAGCGTCAGATCCTCCGGCGGCCAGGTCTTCGGCAAGCTGGCGCGCGGCGGTTTCGGCGCTTCGGTCGTGGCCTCACCCTTTTGCACATAGGGGCCAAAGCGTCCGGTGCGCAGGCTGATTTCCAACCCGTCCTCCTCGCCCAAAACCCGGCCATCGAGCGAGCCGCCCTCTTCATTGCCGGAAATGGGCCGTGTATACCGACATTCCGGATAGTTGCCGCAACCGATGAACGCCCCACCGGAGCGCGCGGTTTTCAGGTGCAGACGGCCCTTGCCACAGGTCGGGCAGATGCGCGGATCGCTGCCATCCGCACGCGGCGGGTACAGGTGCGGCGCCAGAAATTCATCAATCTTGTCAAGCACCTCCCCGATCCGCAGGTCGGCCGTTTCCGCCACAGCCGCGTTAAAATCCCGCCAGAAGCGCGACAGAACCTCGGTGTAGGTCCGGCTGCCTGCCGAGACGTCATCCAGTTCGGTTTCCAGATCGGCGGTGAAATCATATTCCACGTAGCGACGGAAATAGTTGGTCAAAAAGGCCGTCACCAGCCGCCCCTTATCCTCGGGGATCAGGCGGTTCTTGTCCTTCTTGACGTATTCGCGGTCCTGAATCGTTGTGATCACAGAGGCGTAGGTGGAGGGGCGGCCAATCCCCAACTCCTCCATCCGCTTGACCAAAGTGGCTTCGGTGTAGCGCGGTGGCGGTTGGGTGAAGCTTTGCGACGCCAACACCGAACCCGCCTCGTTCATCACAGCGGATTTACAACGCGTTGTTTTGCTTGCAGAAAACGCCTCAAGCACCGCATCACCCGGGTCCGAAGCCTTGAGCTTGGCGAAGGACTGGACAAAGGAGCCGCTCACAAAACTGACCGTCTCACCCGACATGATCTGCGGCAGGCGGCCTTCATCGTCGCCATCTTCGTCGCGGCCCTCGTCATAAACCTTCAGGAAGCCGTCAAACAGCACGACCTGCCCGTTGGCGCGCAGGCCGACCTGACCGTCCGGAGAGATCACCTCAACCACCGTCCGCTCCATCCGCGCCGCAGCCATCTGGCTGGCAATCGTGCGCTTCCAGATCAGGTCATAAAGTTTGCGCTGATCGGCCTCGGCGATTTTCAACCTGTCGGGCGACACGGCCATATCGGTTGGCCGGATGCACTCATGCGCTTCTTGTGCGTTTTTGGCCTTGTTTTTGTACATGCGCGGGCTGTCGGGCACATAGGTGGCACCAAAACGGTCGCGGATCACATCGCGCGCGGCCATCACCGCTTCGGGTGCCATGTCGATGCCGTCGGTCCTCATGTAGGTGATCAGCCCGGCCTCATACAACCGCTGCGCCGACGACATGCAGGCCTTGGCCCCCATCCCGTATTTGCGGCTGGCCTCTTGCTGCAGGGTCGAGGTCATGAACGGCGGATAGGGGTTGCGGCTGGCGGGCTTCTTATCGACCGAGGCCACCGAAAATGTTCGTTTATTGATAGCAGAGACCGCTAGCTCAGCCGCTTCGGCAGTCGGAATATCGAATTTATCCAACTTTTTGCCGCCCAACTGAACCAGTCGAGCCTCAAATTCCTGGCCTCTTGGGGTGGCAAAAGCCGCCGAAACGCCCCAGAATTCCTGGGCGCGGAAGGCCTCTATCTCCATTTCGCGCTCAACAATCAGGCGCAGGCAAACCGACTGCACCCGCCCGGCGGACTTGGCCCCCGGCAACTTGCGCCACAGAACCGGCGACAGGGTGAACCCCACCAGATAGTCCAAAGCGCGGCGGGCCAGGTAGGCTTCGACCAGCGGCTGATCCACCTGACGCGGATGCGCCATCGCTTCGGTCACGGCAGATTTGGTGATGGCGTTGAAGGTGACGCGGCTGACCTTTTTCTTGCCCTTGGCGATCACGGACGCCAAAGCCTCGGTCAAATGCCAGGAAATCGCCTCGCCCTCACGGTCCGGGTCGGTGGCGAGGATCAGTTCGTCATCGGTCTTTAATGCATCTGTGATGGCTTTGAGGTGCTTTTTGCTGTCGGCGGCCACCTCCCACATCATGGCGAAATTGTCGTCCGGGTTGACCGAGCCATCTTTGGGTGGCAGGTCGCGGACATGGCCGTAAGAGGCCAGAACCGTGTAGTTGCTGCCCAGATATTTGTTGATTGTCTTGGCTTTAGCCGGAGATTCGACAACGACGACGGGCATGGAAATCCTTTCACCAAAGCCGCACAACACGCAATTCGCGCGGCGCGGCAAGATGTGAGCCATTGGCGGGGAATGTCAACCTACCCTCAACAGCCGGGTATCAGCGTCTGGAAATCAGGCCCCCGGACTGCCGTTCGATTTTGCCTTCCAGTTCCAAGGTCAGCAATTCGGACGTCAAAGCCTGCGCGGGCATTGCCAGATCGCGGATCAGTTGATCCTCAGCCAAGGGTGAAGGGCCAAGCCGGGCAAGGATGCGGCTGTGGAGCGAGGATATGTCCAGTAAAGGCCTGCGCGGCGGCAACGGTCCCGGCAGTGGGTCGGGCAAGGTCGCGGGCATCGTTGGCTCCTGCACCGTCGCCACCGTCTCCGGCGCTTTGCCGCTGATGCGCAATACGTCGAAAATATCCTGCGCGCCGCGGATCAGCGTGGCCCCATCGCGGATCAGCCGGTTGCAGCCCTCAGCGCGGGCATCGAAAGGATGGCCGGGCACGGCAAAAACCTCGCGCCCCTGTTCCAATGCGGCTTCAGCGGTGATCAACGAGCCGGATTTCGCCGCAGCCTCCACCACCACCACGCCCCGCGACAGACCAGAGATGATTCGGTTGCGCAGGGGGAAATGCCGTGTCTGCGGCTCGGTTCCCATCGGTTGTTCGGAAACACGGCAGCCCTGCGCCAGAATTTGTGCCGCAAGTTCAGCGTTTTCGGCCGGATAAATCACATCGACACCGCCGGCCTGAACCGCCACAGTGCCAGTGGCCAGACTGGCCTGATGCGCCTCTGCATCCACGCCCCGCGCAAGGCCGGACACCACGACCTGACCGGCAGCCCCCAACGCCTCCGCCAGCTTGCGCGCCATCCGCAGCCCCAAGGACGAGGCGTTGCGCGCGCCAACCAGCGCTACCATCGGCCGCGCCAGCAAGCCCACATCGCCCTGCGCCCACAAGATCGGCGGCGCATCGGCCAAATCCATCAACGCCTGCGGATAAAATGCCCCGCCAAACAACAACAGCCGCGCCTTGGCCGCACGGCCTTGCGCCATTTCATGTTTGACGACGCCCAACGGGCAAAGCGCGTAGTCGTCAACCCCGGCTGCCCGCGCGATGCCAGGCAAGGCCTTCAAGGCCGCCTCCACTCCGCCCTGTTCCGCCAGGATGCGGTGAAACGTCACGGGCCCGATCCGGCGAGAGCGGATCAGTTGCAGCCAAAGTGCGGGGTCTTCGGAAATTGGGGTCATTCTGGCTCCCTTTCGCCGCAGTTTGCCCGCTGATTGGTTAACGAAGAATGAAGGACAGCCTTGTCGCGTGCCAGAGGTACGAAAAAGGGCGCGGACGGGACAGACTTAGGATTGAAGCGGCCTGCAAAGTTTGATCAAATGCAGAAAAAGCCGCAAAGGCCCTGCGGCACCCAGGAGAGACCGATGAAAAACGCAGACGTTGCCGTTCGCAGGACTGACTCGATTGCCCGTGGCGTGGGGATGCAGACGCAGATCTACGTCGACCGGGCGCTGAATTCGGAAGTGTGGGACATTGAGGGCAATCGTTATATCGACTTTGCCGCCGGGATTGCCGTGGTCAACACCGGGCACCGGCACCCCAAAGTGATGGCCGCCGTTCATGCGCAAATGGAGAAGTTTACCCACACCTGCCATCAGGTTCTGCCCTATGAGAACTATATCCATCTGGCAGAGCGTCTGAATGCCGCCTTGCCGGGCGATTTCCCCAAGAAGACCGTCTTTGTCACCACCGGCGCCGAAGCCGTTGAAAACGCGATCAAAGTGGCGCGGATTGCCACGGGCCGTTCTGCGATCATTGCGTTTGGCGGGGCGTTTCATGGCCGGACTTTCATGGGGATGTCGCTGACCGGCAAGGTCGAGCCTTACAAAAAGGGCTTTGGCGCCATGATGCCGGACGTCTGGCATGTGCCATTTCCGCAAGATGTGCATGGTGTGTCCACCGCCGATGCCATGGCGGGGATCTCCAAGCTGTTCAAGGCTGACCTTGATCCGGGCCGTGTGGCGGCGATCATCTTTGAACCGGTGCAGGGCGAGGGCGGTTTTTATCCGGCACCCCTTGATCTGGTCAAAGCGATCCGCAAGCTGTGCGATGACAACGGCATTGTGATGATTGCCGACGAGGTGCAAACCGGTTTCGCCCGCACCGGCACGATGTTTGCGATGGAAAGCTACGGCATTGCCGCCGACATCACCTGCATGGCAAAGGGGCTGGGCGGCGGCTTTCCGATTGCAGCGCTGACCGGTCGCGCCAGCCTGATGGACGCGGCCAACCCCGGTGGTCTGGGCGGCACCTATGGCGGCAACCCGATCGGGATTGCGGCAGCCCATGCCGTGCTGGACGTGATCGAGGAAGAGCAGCTTTGCGCCCGCGCCAACGAACTGGGCAGCCGTCTGAAGCAAAAGCTGGAATCGATCCGCGCCACCACGCCGGAGATTTCCGATATCCGTGGCCCGGGCTTCATGGTTGCCGTGGAATTCGCCAACCCCGCCAATCACGAGCCTGACGCCGGTTTCACCACCCGTGTCCGGCTGGAGGCGCAAAAGCGCGGGCTGATCCTGCTGACTTGCGGCGTCTACGGCAATGTGGTGCGCTTTTTGGCCCCGATCACCATCCCGGATGCCCATTTCACTGAGGCTCTGGGGATCCTGGAAGAAGCGGTGGCCGCAGCACGGGGTGTCTGAACAGCGAGGCAGAGCCGGGGTTGACCCGGCGAACACACTTGGGTTCCGTACTACATACTTCGAACGATCCGTACAAACCTCGTTTCACGGCGTCCAAACGGCGTTGTCGCTTGAAATCGACCTGCCGTGCAAGGATCGTGGTATTCATCCGGCTCGCCAACCGCAGCTGGCCCGGACTGGTCCGAACTGATAACGTCCTTATTGACGAAGTGGAGGTCTGCTATGACGACTCTGGATCATGTGTCTGTCTTGACGCGGGATATTGAACGCGCCCGTCCCTTTTACCGCGATGTCCTTGGGCTGACCGAACTGGCGCGACCCGCGTTCAAGACCCCCGGTCTGTGGTTTGGGGCCGGTGACAGGCAGGTGCATGTGGTCATGTATCCGGCAGGCACATTTCGCAGCACGCCGTCGATTGACAACAACGATTGCCACTTTGCGCTTCGGGTTCCCGACTACGAGGCCGCACTATCGCGGATGACACAATTCGGGTTCGACGAAACCGCAGCCGACGGCGACCCAAAGCGCATCCTGGCCATAAGAAACGGCCCGGCTGGGTTTCCGCAAGCCTACCTGCTTGACCCGGACTGGAACGTTGTCGAGATTAACGCGACCTCACTGTAACCGGCGTTCCGCATGCAGGCAGCCATTGCCAAAAGTTTGACGAGGCTCGCCAGTTGCCAAAAAGTTTTGCCATTTGCGACGATGCTTCCACATCGGACTCCACAACGGGATTGGTTTTTGAACTAACCCCGGCCCAGCAAACCCTGCGTCCGGCAAAAGCTGACTGGCTGCCGCAGGACCTATCACACCCCTCCTCTGGCCAAGGCCGCCGCCGGGCGTTATGCAACCCCATGGCCGCAGCTTCGCCCCTTATCCTGACCAACGCCTGCTATGCGGCAGGGGGCAAGGTCATTCTGTCCGACCTGACGCTGACGCTGACCCAAGCGCGCATCGGCATCATCGGGCGCAACGGGTCCGGCAAAACCACCTTGTTGCGGCTGATGGCAGGTCTGATCGCCCCAACCGCAGGCGAGGTCCGTCTGGGCACACTGGACCCGGCCCGCGACCGCAAGGCGATGCTGTCCCAACTCGGCATCCTGTTCCAGAACCCCGACCATCAGATTCTGTTCCCGACGGTGGGTGAAGAGCTGGCTTTTGGTCTGACGCAAATGGGCCAAAGCCAGACCGACGCGCGGGCGGCGGTGCGCGCCCTGCTGGCCATCGAGGGGCGCGCGCATTGGGACGGGGCTGCGACCCACACCCTGTCACATGGCCAGCGCCAGTATCTGTGCCTGCTGGCGGTTCTGGCCATGCAGCCTGCCATCTTGCTGCTGGATGAGCCGTTTGCCGCCCTTGACCTGCCCTCGCAAGCGCGGCTCCGGCGGCGGTTGGCGGGGCTGTCACAGCGGGTCATCACCATCAGCCATGACCCGGCGGCCGTGGCGCAAAGCGACCGCGTGATCTGGCTGGAGTCCGGGCGCATCAAGGCTGATGGCGCGGCAGGCCCGGTTCTGGCGGAATTCACCGCCGACATGGCCCGGATCGGAGAGGCCGATGCTGACGCTGACCTCTCCGGTTAAAACCTGGGCGCATCGGCTGCCGGCGGGCGGCAAGTTGGCGGTCTTGTCGCTGTGGACGGTCCTGGTGCTTCACCTGAGCGGGGTCTGGCTGGGTCTTGCGGTCTTGGGCGTCACGGTTCTGGTTGCGACTGGCGGGCGGGACTTTGCAGCGGAGTGGTTGCGGATGTTGCGGCCGCTGTGGCCGTTTGTGGTGATCGCAAGTCTTTGGCATCTGGCATTGGGTATGCCCATCGGGGCGGTCACGGTGATCTTGCGGCTGGTGGCTGCGGTTGGTCTGGCCAATGCCGTAACGATGACCACCCCACTGGACGAAATTATGGCCTTGCTTACCCGGCTGTTGCGGCCCTTGTCATGGGTCGGGCTGCAACCCAAGGTCATCGCCCTTGCCGTGGCTTTGGTGATCCGTTTTGTTCCGGTGATGCTGCAACGCTACGGTCAGATCAGCGATGCCTGGCGCATGCGCAGCCCGCGCAGGCCCGGAGGACGGGTGCTGATGCCGGTGCTACTGGCCGCTTTGGACGATGCCGACCGGGTGGCAGAGGCCTTGCGCGCCAGGGGTGGTGCAAGCTAAGAGCAAGCTGAACTGGACATGGGAGCCGCTCTTGGAACGCAATCTGACGCATATTGCCCTTTTTGCCGCGTTGATCGCTGTTTTGGGGCTGATCCCGAAGATTGACTTGATGGTCGGTGTGCCGATCACGGCGCAGTCTTTGGGCATCATGCTGTGTGGCACGGTTCTCGGGTCCAAACGCGGTGCTTTGGCGGTCATATTGTTTCTGGTTCTGGTGGCCGCGGGTCTGCCGCTGTTGTCAGGTGGGCGCGGCGGCATAGGTGTATTCACCGGCCCTTCCGCCGGATTTTTGGTGGGCTTTCCGGTTGCGGCTTTCGTGGCAGGCTGGATCGTGGAGCATTGGCGGGCGCCTGTCGGGGTGACGGCACTGGTCGGGGCCTTTGTCGGTGGAATTCTCGTGCTCTATGGCATTGGCATTCCTGTGCTTGCGGCGATGATGACGCCGGAAAAGGCAAACGCGAGTTTTGCAAACCTTGCCATGTATACCGGTGTGCATCTGCCGCTGACGCTGGTGCTGTCGCTGCTATACCTGCCCGGAGACCTGATCAAAGTGGTGATGGCTGCGGCGATCACTCAAGCCATCGCCAAGGCGCGACCGGGCGCTTTGTTGTCGCGCGCCTGATGGGCCAAGATGGGCAGATTGCCCATCCTACTTAGCGTTCGACCAGCAGTGCACTGCCGATGCCCCCCGCCGCCGCAATGGCAGCAAGCCCTTGGCCGCGTGCCAGACCATGAAACAGCCGCACGGCAAGGATGGCACCCGAAGCACCAATCGGATGCCCCCGCGCCAACGCGCCGCCCTGTGGATTGACCCGCAACGGGTCCAGCCCGACCGCCGCCACACAGGCGATCGCTTGCGCGGCATAGGCCTCCATCACTTCTGCCATCGTAAGGTCTTGGGAATTGATCCCGGTGGCCTGCAAAATCTCACGCATCGCGGGAACCGGGGCCAAACCCGGTTCGTCTGGCGCAGCACCGCGCGTCGCACCGGCCAAAATCTGCAACGGCCTTGGGCCAAGGGGCCGGTCGGCGACCACGACAAACGCCGCCGCATCCGCCGCGACCGCCGCATTGGCAAAAGTGATGTCGCCGGTCAGAACCCGCGCCCGTGCTGCCAACGCCGGAGTCAAAATCCGGGCAAAAGCATCATCGTGAAGCCCGGCCAAGGCCACGATCTCTGTCCGCAACGCGGGGCGGGCCAGCAAGGCTTTCGCGTGGCTTTCCATCGCCCAGCCGTCCAGCCGTTCTCGCGCAATCCCCAACCGTTTCGCCAACACCGCAGCCGCGACGTGCATGTCGGGATCGCGGTCGGGGAAGGGCGTGAAAGGCGGGCGGTCATAGGCCACGGCGGCCCCCCCCTCCGGATCAGGTGCCAGCCGCACGGGCCTGCGCGAATAGCTTTCCACGCCGCCCGCCACCACAATCCGCGCGGCACCGCTGTCCACCAAAGCGCGGGCCAGCAGGACCGCATCAAGACCCCCCGCACATTGGCGGTCAATCGAAAGCCCGGCCACCCGTTCGGGCAATCCGGCCGACAGCGCCGCCAGCCGCGCCGGATTTCCGCCCGCCCCCAAGGCGTTGGCCACGATCACCTCATCGACATCCGCGAGATCAAGCCCGGCATCCGACAAGCAGGCGCGGATCACCGGAGCAGCCATTTCCTGCAAGGTCAGCCGCCGGAATGCCCCATTGGCCGGAGCAACCGCCGTCCGCCGGGCCGCAATGATCCAGCTCATCCTAAATCCTCCGCGAGCCGGGAAAGGTCGGTCTTGCCTGAAGCGAGCACAGGCCAATCGTTGCGCCAGATCAAAGCCTTGGGGGCCTTCAAGGACCCAAAGCGCGCACGCAAGGCTGCCAACAGAACATCCGCCTGTGCAGGCTCTCCCACCAGAACTGCGACCAGATGTAGCCCGCGTTTGGCGTCAGTGCGGGGTAAGACCGCCACCTGAGCGACGCCGGACAACCCCTGCAAAAACCCTTCGATTTCTTCCGGATAGACCGCCTGATCCGCGACTTTCACCATCCGCCCGGCCCGCCCGGACAGATAAAGGTGACCGTCGCGCAGCTCTCCCATCTCGCCAACCGATAGCCAACCGTCCTGCCAGCGGGCACTGCCGGGATCGCTGGCATAGCGCTCGAACACGTAAGGGCTGCGCAGCCAAATCTCGCCATGGGTCACCCGCAACTCTACCCCCGGATAGGCGGACCCCACGGAAGCGAAGGGCGTTTCCGGCCCTGCCAAGGTGATGAAACTGGCTTCGGCTGCGCCGTAGAATTCGCGCACCACACAGTCCGGCGCCATGGCGGCCAGCCCGGCCCGCAACCCGGTATCAAGCTTGGACCCGCCCACCAACGCATGCCGCAAGTCGGGCAAAACCGGACCCCCAGCCTGCACCAGCAGGCGAAGCTGTGCGGGGGTGGCGTAGATCAGCCCCACCTTCCGATCCGCCAAAGCCACCCTTTGCCGGTCCGGCCGCAGGTCGTCGAGCAGGTGCAGTTCAGCCCCCAGATGCAGCACCTCTATCGCCCCGTACAGCGCCAGCGAGTGAACAAGCCGCCCCAAAACCGCCACCCGCAGACCCGACCCGATGCCGAACAGACCGGCGTTCACCGCAAAACTGGCGATCCAACTGGCCTGCGTGCGCCTGATCCGGCGCGGGGCACCGCTTGAACCACCGGTCAGGGTTTCAAACACCGGCACCGGACCCGCCTCTGGCCCCGGCCCCTCGCCACCGATGCGAAACGCCGCACTCCCCAAAGTCGCCAGCGCCGCTCCGGCTGGCCGGTCTGGATACACTGATTGATCTGGGAAGCTGGGTCCAACCTCCAGCCCCGCACCATCGAAAACCCGGGCCGCAGGATGCCGGCAAAACCCGGTTTGCTTGGCGCCAAATGCTGCCATCAGGGGCTTTTTGCCAAATTCTACCCCGGGAAGCTCGGAACCCGTCAATCTTTCCGCAGGCTCAGGCATCAGCCCGCTACCGCTTGGCAAGCAGGGACGCCACCCGACGCAGCGCCAGAAGGTAGCCTTCCGTCCCGCAGCCCGCGATCACGCCATCGGCCCGCAAAGACACATAGGAATGCTGGCGAAACGCCTCGCGCTTGTGGATGTTGGAGATATGGACCTCGATCACCGGCCCTTCAAAGGCGTTCAGCGCGTCCAGAATGGCAACCGAGGTGTGGGAATACGCGCCCGGGTTGATCACAATCCCGGCCCCTTGCCCGCGCGCCTCCTGAATCCAGTCCACCAACTGCCCCTCGTGGTTGGACTGCGCCGCTTTGATCGGCAGGTGCAGGTCTTTGGCCAGATCAGCGCAGAGCTGCATCACGTCGGCCAAAGTCTCACGCCCGTAAATCTCCGGCTGGCGCTGGCCAAGCAGGTTCAGATTCGGGCCGTTCAGGATATAGACGGGATTGGTCACGGTGGTCCCCTTGATGTCCGGCCGGATCGGTTTGAGTAAAGTTCGGTTTCAGGCCAGATCGGTTTCAGGCCAGATCGGTTTCAGGCCAGATCGGTTTCAGGCCAGATCGGTTTCAGGCCAGATCGGTTTCAGGCCAGATCGGTTTCAGGCCAGATCGGTTTCAGGCCAGATCGGTTTCAGGCCAGATCGGTT
>JBBRLL010000037.1:0-44995 GCA_038231395.1 Rhodobacterales bacterium | reverse complement strand
GGCCGTCGGCAAACCGGCCTCTTGTTCCTTGATCATCCCGATGATCTGCGCATCGGTAAAACGGCTTTTCCTCATTCGTCTGCTCCTTCAAGGTTGCGCAGACTCTACATCAGGCTCAGGGGACCTCCGGGGGGCAGGTCACGCTCAGTCGACGCCAGAAGGCCCTTGCCGCGAACATCCCGCATCGCGGGTCGCAGGGTCCGCTGCATCTCTTGATTGACAGCACGGGGATCAAGGTCGAGGGCGAAGGTGAGTGGAACGCCCGAAAGCATGGCGGTCCAAAGCGTCGTGTCTGGCGCAAGATACATCTCGGGATCGATGAGGAAACCTTGGAAATCCGGGCGGTCGAGGTTACCAGCTGCGATATCGGCGACGCGCCGATGCTACCCGATCGGGATATCGCCAGTGTCACAGCTGACGGTGCATACGACACCCGAAAGTGCCAGGATGCCATTGCCGAACGCGGGGCCCATGCCGTCATACCGCCCCGCAAGAACGCCAAGCCGTGGAAGGCGATCACGGCTGGTGCCATTGCGCGCAACGAGGCCCTGCGGGGGTCAAAATACCTGGGCCGTGCGCTCTGGCGAAGATGATCCGGCTACCACCGCAGGAGCCGCGTCGAAACCAAGATGCATTGTGTGAAACTGCTGGGTCAGCGCCTCATGGCGCGCGACTTCGACCGTCAAGTGGCGGAGTGCCAGGTTCGTGTCGCCGTGCTGAACGGCTAAACCGCGCTCGGCATACCTGTCACGAAGGTCACGGGATAGGTCTGTCCGGGGAAAGCGGAACCCCGGTCGTCAGACGATTTGTGCAACAGAGCCCCTTAGCTGCGCATCGCGAAACTGTCGGCGCTTGACAGTGCCCAAGCCTCGCGGAAAAGCGGAGAGGCGCCAGGATCGGACAGCAACTGAGCGGGCGCAAGCATCTCATATTGTTGGGCAAACGAGATGACCCGGTCTGACGAGGCGCGCCGCAGGAAATGATGCGGCTCCAGTTCAGAGGGGTGTGACAAGCCGGCAGCGGCGACGAGTTCGGTCAGGGCATGAAGCGTGTTCCGATGGAAATTCGCTACCCGCTCGGCCTTGTCAGGCACGTCTATGGCGCGTTGGCGCAGCGGATCTTGTGCTGTCACCCCGGTCGGGCACATACCCGTGTGGCAGGCCTGTGCCTGAATGCAGCCAACCGCAAACATGAAGCCTCGCGCCGCGTTGCACCAATCGGCCCCAAGCGCCAGAACCTTCGCCATGTCAAAGGCTGAGGTAATCTTGCCCGAAGCGCCGATGCGGATTTTATCGCGCAGCCCAACACCGACAAGAGCGTTGTGGGCAAAGCTCAACCCGTCGCGAAGCGGCATTCCGACATGGTCCATGAACTCAAGCGGCGCGGCCCCGGTGCCACCTTCCTTGCCATCAATCACGATGAAATCCGGAGTAATTCCGGTGGCCAGCATCGCCTTGCAGATCGCCATGAACTCCCACCGATGGCCGATGCACAGCTTGAAACCGGCAGGTTTTCCGCCTGACAATTCCCGCATATGGGCCACGAATTCCAACAGTCCGGTCGGGGTGGAGAAGGCCGAATGGCTGGCCGGTGACACGCAATCCTCCCCCATCGGCACGCCCCGGATCGCCGAAATTTCGGCCGTGACCTTGGCCGACGGCAGAACACCGCCGTGACCAGGTTTGGCACCCTGGCTCAACTTCAATTCCACCATCTTGATCTGAGGGTCACGGGCTGCTTCCGCAAACCGGCCCGGGTCAAACCCGCCGGTTGACGTTCGTGCGCCAAAATATCCCGAGCCCAGTTCCCAGACCAGATCGCCCCCAAATTCACGGTGATATGGCGACACGCCGCCCTCCCCCGTGTCGTGGAAGAAGCCGCCCTTCTGCGCACCTTTGTTCAAAGACCGGATCGCATTGGCCGAAAGCGCGCCAAAGCTCATCGCGGATATATTCAAAAGCGAGGCAGAATAGGGCGCCTTTGACGTGGCACCAATCAGCACACGCATCTCTTCCAGCGGCGCAGGAGGTTTGGGCGCGATCGAGTGGTGGAGCCATTCATACTGCTCCTCATAGACGTTGAACAGCGTCCCAAAAGGCCGTTTGTCCAGCGCTTTTTTGGCACGCTGATAGACAATCGCCCGCTTGTCGCGCGGGAACGGGGCACCGTCTTTGTCCCCCTCAAAGAAATATTGCCGCATCTCGGGACGGATATGTTCCAGAAGAAAACGCAGATGGGCGGCCACCGGATAATTGCGCAATATGGAATGGCGGGTTTGGGTTAAATCGTGCACGCCAAGACATAAAATCGCGATTAAGATCAGAAGAACAGGAATATTCAGAAATCGTTCCTCGGGCAACGTAATGCTGAAGATCAGGAATAGGATGGCAAGCCCTAACGCTCCCGTCACGGGAAGAAATCGGATTTCCAGCAGGGATTTTGGCGACATGGGCGAAGTCCTCTCCTGTGCGCGGCGTTGGCGCAGCTCTCATTCTGACGACACTTTAGCACATAAAGATGACTAGCCGGATAATCGCCCAAGAAGTTTTCGCGTTTCAGAATGGGCAGATCGATGCGAAACTGACCCATTCGCCGCTGTCGGGATGGTGCAGCGCCAGGGTTTCGGCATGGAGCATAAGGCGGGGATGATTGGGCCAACCCTCGGCATAGATCGGGTCGCCCAGAATTGGATGGCCCAAGCTTAACATATGCACCCGCAACTGATGACTACGCCCGGTCAGAGGATGCAACCGCACCCGCGTTTCGGTAGGTGAGCGCGCCAGAACCTCCCAGTCGGTCACAGCGGCCCGACCATTCACCGGATCAGCCATTTGACGCGGGCGGTTGGGCCAGTCGACGCCAATGGGCAGATCAACCCTTCCGGCATCCGGTTCCAACACACCAAAGACCCGCGCCACATAGGTCTTTTTGGCGCAACGCTGTTCAAACTCTTGCCCCAGAAACCCTTGAGCGGCCTTGTTTCGAGCAAAGATCATCACGCCAGAGGTGTCACAATCCAACCGATGCACCAAAAGCGTGCCGGGAAAGGCCCTCCGCAACCGGGTTTCCAGACAATCCTCGCGGCCTTCAAGCTTACCGGGCACGGACAGCAAACCCGGTGGCTTGTCCGCCACGATCAGAGATCGGTCCTGATAGAGGATGCTCAACGGCACATCCGGAGGATTGTAGTCGAAATCCTTCATCTGATCGTGTGGCCTTGGGCTGATAATCGGCTGGCCAAATGACGGATGTGGGCGGGACCCACTTCGCAACAGCCCCCGACTATTGTGGCGCCCATTTCAACCCAACTCATTGCGAAATCCGCATATTTCTCTGGCGTAAGGTCGTGCCGGTGGGTCAATTCCTTGACTGTAGACGCGTCTTTCAGGAAATTTCCAGAGATATGCGTGAACCCGTTCGCATAGGCGCCAAAGGGGCGATCTAGGGTTTTCAGCCCGGCCAAAGCATCGGCCATGGCTTCGGGAACCGAACAATTCGCAAGGACGGCAGCAATGGGATAGTCGCGCACAAGACGCGCCAGATCGGTTACGGGTTCGCCCGAGCGCAGGCGGCCTCCGTCATGGTCGTCGACGGAAACCGAAAGCCAGATGGGCTTGCCAGCGGCTTGCGCGCCCAATACGGCACCTTCGCTCATCTCCACCGATGCCATCGTCTCGCAAAGGATCACGTCAACATGCGCCCCGAGGATTGCAGCTATTTCGGCATATTTCGGCGCGGCGGTTGCAACGGGTTGCGTCACTTCGGGCCGATAGGATGCGATCAGAGGCCCCATGGACCCGGCAATCCGGCCCGATCCGTGTGCGCTCCGGGCCTCATGCGCTTCGGCAAGTGCCCGCAAGTGAAGCGCGTGGAACATGGGATCAAGCCCGAAGTTCTGCAGCCGGTCGTGATGAATTGCGTAGGTGTTGGTCGTTGCGACCGTGGCCCCGGCGGCGAAGTAATCCGCATGAATGTCGCGCACCATGCCCGGATGGTCGATCATCACACGGGTGGCCCAAAGCGGCGTCGGCTCGTCACCGGAGCGTGCCACCAGTTCCTGCCCCATTCCACCGTCAAGAAGGGTGATTTCCGCCATGGTCGCCTCCGAAGTTCAGGAATGCCGCTTTGTATCAGGTGCCTACCGATTGCGGGAGGCCGTCGCTGAGGTCGTAGTAGTCGCCCTTGTAGGCGGTGAAAATGTGGCGTGCAAGATGACCGCCGGTCGGGTTGTCAATGCAGCCAGCTTCAACCGAAAAGTCGTCAGCAAGGCGGAAATACAGGCTTGATCCGCAGGACGGGCAAAAGCCGCGTTGCCCGCCTCCGGTTGAGGAATATTCGGTGACCGATCTGGCGTCCCATAGTAAAACCGCCTCTTCCACATCGAACGAAGCGGCAAAATGACCCGATAATTTGCGGCACTGGGTGCAATGGCAGGCGATAGCTGGACGCAAAGGGGGGTCGGTTTCAAATGCAACAGCGCCACACAGGCAGGCTCCCCGCATCATTCAGCCTTTTCAAAGACATGCGATAACAAAGGGATAAGCCACGCCTCATCTTCCGTCGTGAAAGCCGCAGGCGTATCGCTGTCAATATCCAACACGCCCAACAGCCGCCCGGCCCCATTCCACACGGGCAGAACCAATTCAGACCGGGTAGAAGAGGCGCAGGCAATATGATCGGGGAATGCCTCGACATCCGGCACATTCAAAACCTTGCCAGAACGCGCCGATGCGCCGCAAACTCCACGTGAAAAGGGAATGACAAGGCACCCGTGGCCGCCCTGAAAGGGGCCGATTTTCAGCAATTCAGGTGCCACGACTCGGTAAAACCCGGTCCAATCGGCGAAATCGTGATGGGTGTGCACTTCGCAAGCGACGGTAGCCATCAGAGCAACCGTGTCGGTTTCGCCTCGTGTCAGGGCGAGGATGCTGGCTGTGATTGCGGCACGGTCCATCCTAATACCCCAAAGCGCAGCCATCCTTGCGCGGATCGGACGCGCCGATCAAGAAGCCGCCGTCGTCGATCATGATGTTTTGCGCGCCGCCCAAAGGCTCTGCCGGGATCGACACCTCGTGACCCATTTGCGCCAATTCAGCCCTGACAGCGTTGGAATAGCCGCGCTCTACCTGCATGCCATCCACCCAGGAAAAGCTGCGCGGCCCATCAATCGCCGTTTGCCCATCCATCCCGAAGTCGATCAGGTTTGATACAAACCGTGCGTGGCCCGTGGGTTGGTAGGCCCCACCCATAACGCCAAACGGCATGATCACCCGACCGTTGCGTTGAAGCATGCCGGGGATGATCGTGTGCATCGGGCGCTTGCCGCCCGCAAGCTCGTTCGGGTGGCCTTCGCTCAGGGTGAAACCCGCGCCCCGGTTCTGAAACAGCATGCCGAATTTGTCGGAGGCCAAGCCGGTACCAAAGCCGAAATAGATCGAGTAGATCAGCGACACTGCCATGCGGTCGCGGTCCACAACGGTGATGTAGACAGTGTCTTTATGGACCGCCTCGGCCAAAGGATTGGGTGAAGGCGCCGCACGGTTCGGGTCAATCAGGCCGGCAAGTTTTGCAGCCGTCTCACCGCTTAGCATGTGGTCAAGGCGCGGGCTGTGTTCGGCGATGAAACTGTTGCGCGCGTCATAGGCAAGCTTAGTGGCCTCCGCCTCAATATGGGCGCGTGGCGTGCCATAGGGATCCATCGAAGCTATGTCGAAGTGTTTGAGGATGTTCAACAAAAGGATGGCCGTGGCCCCCTGACCGTTCGGCGGATGCTCCATCAAAGTAACGTCGCCGTAGGAGCCAGACACAGGCTCTCCCCATGTCGCTTGCGTCGTCGCAAGATCATCAAAGGTATGCAGGCCGCCCAAATTGCGCAGCGAGGTGATCAGGTCTTCGGCCACTTCGCCTTCGTAAAAACCAGCGCGCCCTTGGGTGGCAATCCGGCGCAAAACTTCAGCCTGACCCGGGGCGTTGAAGGTTTGGCCGGGTTTCGGCACACTGCCGTTCACCAGATAGAAATCCCGGGCGCAGCCTTTCAGGAACGGCCCCTCATCCTCCCAATCAAAGGCGACGCGAGGAGCAACTGGCACGCCTTCTTCAGCATAGTGGATCGCGGGGGCAAGACTGCGGTCGAGGCCAATCCGACCCCAATCGGCGGACAGGCGGCAAAAAGCATCCACGGCTCCGGGCAAAGTGACCGCTTCCACCCCGCGGACCGGAACGCTCTTGTGCCCTATCGCGCGCAGGTTTGCCGCATTTGCGGCGGCGGGAGCGCGGCCCGACCCATTCAGCGCGAGGACACGCTCTTCGCCCGGCGGTTTCAGCAGAACGAAGCAATCCCCACCAAGTCCGGTCATCTGGGGTTCACAAAATCCCAGCAGAACCGCGCCAGCGATGGCAGCGTCGACTGCATTGCCACCGGATTTCAGGATTTCAATGGCTGCTTGGGCGGCAAGTGGATGCGATGTCGCGCACATCCCGTTGGCCGCGTAGACGGCCGAGCGTCTCGGTTGTTGGAAATCGCGCATGGCTCACCTCTTTCGGGCGAGCCTAGACCGTAGTCAGAGGAAAGGGCAACTCTTTCGCTGCAGGAACCTCGGCGTTGCGGACTGGGTGGGGGCTATGATCCACAACGCCGAGGGAAGCTTTATGCAGCTACAGGATCATTCATGACGGTCTATCCGGGTAGAAATCGGGACAGATCAAGGCCATTGTATGTCAGTTTTTCAAAATTCGCGGCAGTGTGCGACGTCAGGCGGCATTGTCAACGGATACGCCAAAACTCAGCAGGTTAAGGTCTCCTTCGCGGCGGTACACCAGATCTCTGGACAAGCTGCGAATCAAGAACCAGCCGAACCCGCCTTCGGGCAAATCCTCCATCGCCCCAACCTCCGGCAAATGGCCTGCAGGCGGTTCGGCACCGGGCATCGGCAATCCCTTGTCCATGATATGAAAGTGAAGCTGATCAGATGCGCGCAACAGTTCAACCTCAATCTCGCCCGAAAACTGCGCATAGGCATGTTCGACCACGTTGTTCAGCGCCTCTGCCAAGACCAACTCTGTCGTGCCAAGGCAATCTTCGCTGAGGCCATGGACCAGGGGGCAAGCCATCAAATCGCGCAAACCCGCTCGCACATCCAGCATTGTCGCTGATATGACGATGCGAGCGCGATCAGGAGGGCTGAAGTGCAGCGTCGCCCCCATTTCTGCCTCAGCTCGCATGCCGCAACTCTTCCGGCAGCGATTTGTGGATGACAAAGACGGAGTCCATCCGGGTCAGACGAAAGACCTTTTCAACCGTCGTCGTCAGGCCAGAAAGTTCCAATCGACGGATCGGACCCATGGCTTTCATCACAGATACCACGGCACCAAGGCCCGAACTGTCCAGAAATCCCACGTTCGACATGTCCAGCACGACCCGCGTGCTCGGCGTTGCCACAATTTCGCGCATCCGCTCTTTGAACTGGATCGCACTGGCCGCGTCGATGCGGTCATCCAACGCGCGGATCACAATGATCTCGTCCCGGTGTTCGGCTTCAAGTCTCATGGCGTTCTCCGTCCTGCAGGGTACTGGCAGGCTAGAGGACAGAAGTTACTTTTCGGTAAGCGGCAAAAGCTTCAGTTGAGCTGGAATTGCAGCGGATAGCGGCCGTCAGTGAAATCGCCGAACAGATCGGGCAAGTCCGGGTGGCTGACTGGCTCTCCGGTCTCATCGGGAACGAGGTTTTGTTCAGACACATAGGCCACATAGTAGCTTTGGTCATTTTCGGCCAAGAGATGGTAGAAAGGCTGATTTTTTGACGGGCGAACGTCCTCGGGGATGTTTTCGTACCATTCTTCCGTGTTTGAAAACATGGCATCCACGTCGAACACCACGCCGCGAAAGGGATGTTTGCGATGGCGCAAAATCTGCCCGATGTGATATTTGGCCGCCGTCCTTAGCATCATCCGATACTCCCCATTTCATTTTACTATGCCTGAGTGGCACCGCTGTCCACCAATGACCCGTCCGCTGAGGGAAACAATCTGTGGCCTTTGTTCCTACAGTCGGCGGTTTTCTGCCCGAAGGTGTGCCGCGGCGGCTTGATCACACTGTCGAAATCCGCGCGGTCCTTCAGTGCTTGCCCATTGGAAAGGTTTCCTTTTTCACCTATGGTTCTGCAAAAGACCAAAAAACGCATGAGGGGCAGATGAGCAGAACTCTCCGTGCGGCGATCCTGTTGTTGTTTCTGGCCTCCTGCGGGGGCAGTAACTTCACAGCGCCACACCATTTGGATGACGCGTGTTCCGTCATTCAGCAACGCCCGCAATATCTTGCGGCGATGCGGGTTGCCCAATCCAATTGGGGCGTTCCAATATCGGTTCAGATGGCGATCTTGTATCAGGAATCCAAATTTATCGGCAACGCGCGTACGCCGCACCAATACGCACTTGGCGTCATCCCGATGGGGCGGCAAAGCTCTGCCTATGGCTATGCGCAGGCATTGGACAGCACGTGGGACGACTATCGCAAAGAGCGCAACAATTTGGGTGCCCGGCGCGACAACATCCGGGATGCGACTGATTTCGTCGGGTGGTATATTAACGGAACCACTGCCAGCCTTGGCATTTCAAAAGGTGACGCCGAAAATCAGTATCTGGCCTATCACGAAGGTCGCAATGGTTTTTCCAATAAAAGCTATCAAAGCAAGCGTTGGCTGGTGGATGTGGCGCACCGCTTGGGCAAGCGCGCTGATTTGTACCACACGCAGCTTCAGACCTGCCTGCACTAACGCTGGGGCAGCCTTTGGCTTGTCTCAAAGTAAATCGAGAACAGGCTGGGAGGATAAATGCCGCCAACTTTCAGCGGATCCAGCTTGACCGAAGTTTGGCCGCCTGAATCGTCCGTTATAATCCATTGGGTTAAAGCCACCGGTTTTTCGCTAAAAATCAGCTCGATCGTTCCGTAGTCCGGATGCTTGGGGTCTTGCGCCAGCACATGCGTGCTGCCCTTAAACTCGCCGTGGTCGGTGACCATTTTGGCGGCGGACAGATCGACCCCGGCGGCAAGGAGCAAATTCAACGGCGTGCGTGCGAGAGGATATTGCTCTGGCGGTTGATTGGATTTCGCATCAAAGATTGCAACCATGCTGCCTGAAGCGAGGACGAGGTTCTTGTTCGGCGGGTCATATTCAAACCGCGCCTGACCGGGGCGCTGGATAATGAACCGGCCCTTGGCGGTCGTGCCATCGGCGTTGGTTTGCACAAAGCGCGCCTCTGCCGAGGTCAGGCTGTTGATGTATGCCGACAGTTTATCAAGGGGCACTTCCGCAGATTGCGCGGAAAGGCCACAAAAAACGGCGAACGGGACGAGGAAGCGCGAGCGAAACTGAATCATGCCTTCAACATAGGTGAACAAATCCACAAGTGCATCCCCCGGCCTTTCAATTGCTTGCGAGGAAGCGCGATTGAGACGGATCGACGCGGATCGGTGTGGTCATATTCGGCTCTGTTTGGGTCCGTCCCAAGATGCCGTCCGGCTGAGGGGAAAGGTAGTGCTGCGCGCTTGGCACTGTCTCAGGACCAGCGGGATATCCGACATAAAGGTCGGCAAACATATGCCGGCAAACGGCCCTGCAAGGTGGCCGTCAGGGTGCGACTCTCAGCTATTGTGCTGCCGAAAAGGCTGGCGCCTTTGGCTGGATCGGCGTGGTGGATATTATAGGGTTTCGCCCGGTCGCGGATCAGTCTCACCAAGGTGACCAGGTCATCGCTCAAGTCTTTCGGCGGAATTGATTGCGACAGAAGCGGAATTTGGGCATCAACCAGCCGGGCCATTGCGGCGCTGGCGTTTGGTGTCGGTGCGTCAGGACGATTGGTGGGGAGGACGACAAGACGGCGGCACGGGGTTCTCAGCGCCAAAATCCAGACATTGATGATGCGGTCAAACGCTACAACCGGCCGGCGGGTGTGAAAGCCCACGACCGCCACAGGCGGGATAGCGGCCAACCGTTCCATCAGAGTTTTCTGACGATGCGGCGACAAGACCTTAGGATCGCCACTGGTCAGAGTAACCTCCCACTTGAAAGGGGTGACTGCGACGTAAATCATAGCCTTATCCGAGCCTTGCTCAGAAAAGTGGCCGCTTGTTGCCACAGTCTTTTGCCGAAAACGGAAACAGTGGTCGCCTCCGCAGGTCTTGGTGGCATGCAGGATCACGCGGTCAGGTAAGCGACGGGTCAGGCCTTCGACCGGTTCGTGCGCAGGCACCAACCGGGTCGACCGACGCCTCGTCCCGGATCAGCATTTAGGCGAAAGAGGGCACAAACGGTCCCGTGGGGCTTTCATCCGGGCAGGCCATCTCAGCCGTGATGCGAAGGTGGAATGGGTTTGCGACTAGGGTTTGCGACTAGGGTTTGCACCTTGGCACTGTCTGCGATCACTCCGGCCGCGATCACTCCGGCTGTGATCAATTCGGAAAGCGTGGTGATGGCAATGAAGGGCCTGCGATTACGGCTTTTCCGATCACGGTTAGGGTGTGGAAAGGCAAGTCTGGTCGATTGGGCTTGGGACTTTGTGTTGGCCGGGTTAGGGTTCTGTCAGTTCAAATAGGAGGGGTGTCCGATGACCCTGATCACCCGCCGCGCCACGATTTTCGGCTTGGCCGCACTTTGTGTCGGACCGGCGTTTTCCGATGATTTCGCACCGGTTCCGAATGCCCGATTTGATGCCTGGGTCGTGGGTTTTAAAACCAAAGCTGTGGCGCGGGGGATTCCTTTGGCCACTGTCAACGCGGCATTTCGCAAAGTTGGGTTCTTGCCGGGCGTTCTGGAAAAGGACCGTGCACAGGCGGAGCATATTTACGGGGTGGAGGATTATCTTGCCATCACCGCCTCGAATGCGCGGGTGGCAATGGGCCGCCAGATGTTGCAGAAGTATGGCCGCCTGTTGAGTCAGATTGAAGCGCGCTATGGGGTCGAAGCGCGGATTGTTGCGGCGATCTGGGGAATTGAGAGTTTTTACGGCACCAAGCGCGGCACTGTGCCGGTAATCTCAGCTTTGTCGACACTGATTTTCGCCGGGCGACGCGCGGCGTTTTTTGAGGGGCAATTGATTGCGGCGCTGAAGATATTGGCACATGGTGATATCTCTGTGGACCTCATGCTGGGCGGCTGGGCAGGGGCTATGGGGCACACGCAGTTTATTCCCACGACTTATCAAGCCTTTGCGGTGGATTGGACGGGCGACGGGTGGCGCGACGTGTGGTCAGATGACCCTGCTGACGCCTTGGCCTCTGCGGCGCGGTATTTGCAGGCTTCGGGCTGGGTAAAGGGCTCTCGCTGGGGCGTGGAAGTTGCGCTGCCCAACGGCATGACAGGGCAGACCGGCAAAGTGCGCACGGTTGCGGATTGGCGGAAACTGGGGGTTTTAACGGGGGAAGGCGGTAAATTACCGGATTTCGGCGCCGCGCGTTTGATCCGGCCTGATCCAAGAGCGCCGGCGTTTCTGGTCGGGCATAACTTTGGGGTGATCGCCCATTACAACGCCTCGGTGTTATACTGTCTCGCCGTTGGATATTTAAGCGATAGAATTTCGGGCGGTGCGGTTTTGGCCGGACGTTTCGCGCCGGATGCCCATGGTTTATCCCAGACCGATCGGGTGGAATTACAGACGCGATTGACATCGCTTGGGTTTGACACGGGAAGTCAGGATGGCGTGCTTGGACCAAAAACCTCGGCGGCGATTGTTTTATGGCAGACGCGCCGGGGATTGCCGGTAACAGGGGTGGCAACGCCAGAAGTGCTGGCAAGTTTGCGGTAGGTTTTCCGTATGTTTTCTGTATGATTTTCGACATACACAGCACGTGGCGGGTCAAGTCAATTTTTACCGGTCGTCGGCAGACTTCTGGCCGGCGGTGCGGCATCTCCAGCAAGTTGGAGACGTTGCGAAGCCACTACCACGACCTTGCCCATGTGCTGCGCGGGCTGGAGGTTGATTTGCGGTGGGGGCTGGAGGGCTCTGACCGGATCCCCAAAGCGTGGCGCGAGATTGCGCTGGATCCGCGGGCCCACAAAAGGCTGCCGCTGTCGATCCGCGTCGATGAAATGCGGGTGGTGTGGCGGCAGCGTCTGACGGAGCCGACCTGATTGCCTGCGAAATCAAGTGCTTGGAATTTGCGGCGCGTGCGAACCTTGGTGTATGCGAATAGGGGTTTTCGGATGACTACACCACTTTCGGGAAGCTGAGGGTGACACACAGCCCCGGCTCGGCCCCGGTCAACCTGAGGTCGGCGTCGTGAACCTCTGCCACCGCCTGAACCAGCGCCAACCCAAGACCGGAGCCTTCGGTGGTGCGGCTTTTCTCCAGCCGGTACAAGCGTCGCAGGACGTTTTCGCGCTCTGCCTCGGGAATACCGGGGCCGGTGTCGGTGACGCTGGCGCGGATATGGTCGCCAAAAGCCGAAACCTCGCAGGAAATCGTGGTGGCGGGCTGGCAATGGCGCAGGGCGTTTTCGATAAGGTTGGCAAAGGCTTGGGTCAAAAGCTCGCGGTCGCCTTCGATGAACAGGGGCGCTTCGGTCTGGCAGGTCAGCACCATTCCGGCATCTTCGGCAACCTCGGCATAGACTTCCGCCACCGCTTGCATGACGGCGGACAGATCCAGGCGGCTGAAGCGGGCGCGGGCGGCACCGGCTTCGATCTGGGCAATCCGCAAAAGGGCGGCGAAAGTCTGGCTGATGGCATCGCTTTCGGCGAGGGCTGCGGCAAGGTCGGCGGCTGCGGGCTGGCCGCGCGCCTCCGCTTCGGCGGCCGCCTCAATTCTGATGCGAAGCCGGTTCAACGGGGTGCGCAGGTCGTGGGCGATGTCGGCGCTCACCTGACGCATCGCCTCCACCAGACCGCGCAGTCGGGCCAAAGCGTGGTTGATGGCGATGGCGATCTGGTCCAGATCATTGCCGCGACCCGACACCGTAAGGCGAGCAGACAGGTCACCAAGGGCTACCCGGTGCAGAATCTGTTCAACCTCGTTGATCCGGGCTTGCACGCGGGCGGCGAGAACCGCACCGGCCGCGATGGCTGCAATCAGGACGCTTAAAGCCGACCAGCCAAAGGCGCTGCGGCTGATTTCGGCCAGATCGTCAAGATCGGCATCAGTCAGGCCGACGACCAGCGCGTAACCGCTTATTTCACCAGCATAAATCCGGTAGGGGTAATCGGTGGCCACCTTGAGCGCGGCAGCGTCTACATTCGACCAGCCGGGTTTGAACCAGATGTCGGGAATGCTGCCGGCCAGCACTTTGCCGTCTGGCCCGCGCAGCAGATAGACGGTGGAGCGGTCGGGGCTGGCGCTGATCCGCGTGGTCATCGCCTCGACCAGATCGGTCTGGTCACCCGATTGGCTGGTGGCTTGCAGGGCCAAGAAAATCTCGGTCACGCGGGCGTCCTGCCGGATCACGAGTTGTTGGCGCAGCAGGCTGTAGCCGATGGTTGAGGCCAAAACCAAGGCCGCCAACACGAACATCATCATCCCCAAAGCCAGCCTGAATGCGGTGCGGCGCAACAGGTCAGCGGGGCGCATGCAGCATATATCCCGCGTTCTTCACGGTCTGCAAAAGTGCTACGTCAAAGGGTTTGTCGATCTTGGCACGCAGGCGGCTGATGTGAGTTTCGACGACCGAAGTCTTTGGATCAAAATGGAAATCCCAGACCCGTTCCAGCAACATGGTGCGGGTAACCACACGACCGGCATTGCGCATCAACACCTCCAGCAGGGTGAATTCCTTGGGCAAAAGGTCAATGGTCTGGCCGCCGCGTTGTGCCTGACGGCGCATCATGTCAAGCTCCAGATCCGCCACGCGCAGCACGGTCTGCACATCCTGCACCGGCGGTCTGCGGGCCAGGGCGTTGATCCGCGCCAGAAGTTCGGCAAAGGCGAAGGGTTTGGTCAGGTAGTCATCGCCGCCGGCCTCCAACCCCTCAACCCGCTCGTCGATGCCGCCCAAAGCGGTCAGGAACAGGACGGGCGCGCGCACCCCGGCAGCCCTAAGCGCGCGCACCACCGAAAGCCCGTCCAGCCCCGGCAACATCCGGTCGACCACCAGCACGTCATAGCTTTCGCGCGTGGCCTGAAACAGCCCGTCGGTGCCTTCGGCCAGCACATCGCAAACATGCCCCGCCTCTGACAGCCCTTTGGCGACATAGGCCGAAACCGAGCGGTCATCTTCCAGCAACAACAAGCGCATAGAGGTTTGGTCCTTTGCGGTTTCGTCTTTTGGGGAGTCATCTTTGGCAAGGATAGAAAGGATAGAAAGGATAGAAAGGATAGAAAGGATAGAAAGGATAGAAAGGATAGAAAGGATAGAAAGGATAGTCTGCGCCACCCTGCGCCACAGCATACAAATTTGTAAGGCTGGTGACAAACCACAGCAGGCCCGCCGCTTTAGCTAGGCATCGTCACCAACCGGAGCCTTCGAATGAAACAAATCCTGCTTGCCACAGCGCTGATCCTTGCGCCCGTGGGCGCGTTCACCGCCTTCAACATCTATTTCGTGGGGACGGCGCAGGCCGATGCCTCATTGGGCGATCTGTCGCCGATGAAGGCGATCATTGCCGATGTGCAGAAAATTGCGGCGACCGGCGACTTCAAAGCCGCAGCCACCCGCGTCACCGATTGGGAGACGGCATGGGACGACGCCGAGGCCGGGATGCGCCCGCTGAACCCCGACGCCTGGGGCAAGATTGACGCGGCCTCTGACGGCGCGTTGAAATCGCTGCGCCGTGGCACGCCCACCGCCGCCACCGTCACCCCCGCGCTTGCGACCCTGATGGCGGCCCTGACCAACCCAACCGGCAAATGAGCGCCCTGTGAAGGAGATACTGCTATGACCACCCTGTCTGCCATGGCCGTGGGCACTGGCGACCAACCCTCCACCCTGAACCGTGTGCCCAAGGTGACCTTCGACTTCTGGCTGATCAAGCTGATGGCCGTCACGATGGGCGAGACGGCTGCGGATTATCTGAACGTCAACCTTGGCATCGGGCTGACCAACACCTCATTGATCATGACGGCTGTTCTGGCTGTGGCTTTGGTGCTGCAATTCCGCCAGAAACGGTATGTTCCGTGGAGTTACTGGCTGGCTGTGGTGCTGATCTCTGTCGTGGGCACGTTGGTCACCGACAATCTGGTGGACAACTTCGGCGTGCCGCTGATTGTGACGGCGGTGGGCTTTACGGTGGCTTTGGCCGCGACTTTTGCGGTCTGGTATGGCAGTGAGGGGACACTTTCGATCCACTCGATCCGCACTACCCGGCGCGAGGCCTGGTACTGGCTGGCGATCTTGTTCACCTTTGCCTTGGGCACGGCGGCTGGCGATCTGGTGGCCGAGAAGTTCGGGCTTGGCTATTTCAGCACCGGCATCCTGTTCGGCATGATCATCGCCTCGCTGTCTCTGGGCTATTTCTTTCTGGGCTTGGATGCTATCCTTGGCTTCTGGCTGGTCTATATCCTGACAAGGCCCTTGGGCGCGTCGTTCGGGGATTTGCTGTCGCAGACCCCGGAATATGGCGGCTTTGGTCTGGGCACCGTCATCACCAGCGCGATGTTTCTGGGCGCGATTGTGCTGATCGTGGCCTATATGTCGGTCACCCATGACGGGGAAGAGCCTGCCGTCGGGATCTAAACCCGGCTAAGGTTTGGGGGCAGGATCAGAGCTGCCTCAGGTGTCAGTGATGGCGTGATCGGGAAAATCGCAGTTCCCGATCACGTTTTGCGCTTTAGCCTCGGTCCAACACTTCGATGGCGAGGATGGTCGGCAGGTGCCGGGCAACCTCGTCCCAGCTTTCACCCTCATTGCGGCTGGCAAAGACCGAACCGCTGTTGGTGCCGAAATAAACGCCCGCCGGGTCGCGCCGGTCACCGCCCATGGCCTGACGCAGGACGGTGAAATAGCAGGCGGTTTGCGGCAGGCCGTGGCGCTTGTCCTGCCAGGTGTCGCCGCCATCCGCCGAACGCCAGACCGCAGCCGCCGCACCGGGCGGATAGCGGCCCGCGCTGTCGCCGTTCAGTGGCAGAGTCCAGATCATGTTCGGGTTACGCGGATGCACGCGGATCGGGAAACCAAAGGTCGAGGGCAAGCCTTTGGTGATGTCATCCCAACTGCGGCCGCCATCGGTGGAGCGCCAGACGCCATGGTGATTTTGCTGGTAAAGCACGTCCTCAGTCCCCGGCGCCCGCATCATGTTGTGGACGCAGTGCCCGGTTTCCCCATCCCGAGGTGCTGCGGGGTGATCATGGTGGCCGCAGTCTTCGGCGTTGGACAGGCGGTTGCGCCGCTCCCACGTGGTGCCGCCATCTTCGGTGGCAAAAACCCCAGCCGCCGAAATCCCGACCCACAGCTTTTCAGGCTTCACCGGATCGGCCACAATCGTGTGCAAGACCAGTCCCGCCGCACCCGGATTCCAACTGCCGGCTGAGGGGTGATCGGTCAGGCCCTGCACCCGCTCAAACGTTTTGCCACGGTCATGGCTGGCCAAAAGGCTGGCGGGTTTGGTGCCCGCGTACAGCGTGCCATGCGCATAGCCCAGCGACCAGACCTGCGAGAACGTGTCGCCAAACGGCAAAGGCGTGTCGGTCCAGCCGATCATCCTGGCAAAATTGGGGTCGTTGGCGGCCCAGTCGTCCATCCTGCCTTTGGTCAGCTTGGTCACCTCCCACGTGACGCCGCCATCAACCGAGCGCCAGATGCCAGCGCCGTGCCAGTCACCGCCGCCACCGGCCCACAGGTCGCCGGTTTCCAGGTCAGCCACGACATGGTTGATCGGCCAGCCGTTGCAGAACGGCCCGGTCACCGACCAGCCTTCGCGGTTGGCATCGCCCGCGATCAGAAAGGCACCCTTTGTGGTGCCAACGAGGATGGTAAGGCCGTTTGACATCATTTCCCCCATTGAATTTCGCAAGAAGCTAGCATGAGGTGGGTGATGCGCAAAGAACTATGGGTCGTGGCAGGCGGCGCTTGAACGTGACCGGGTCAGCCGAAAAACCCCGGCCCGGCCTTGCCCAGCAGGTCAGCGGCCAAAGTGCGGCCAAGGCTGGCGGCATCGGCCAGCGGCCCGCGCAGATCGCCTGCGACCACTTTGCTGCCATCGGGCCGCAGCAATTCACCGCGCAACCACAGAACCTCGCCGTCCAGCGTGGCAAGGCCCGCAATCGGCGTTTCACACGAGCCATCAAGCCGGGCCAGAAACGCCCGTTCGGCGGTCAACTGCTGCCCGGTCGGGCCGTGGTGGATGGCGGCCAGCATCGCCTCTGCCCTTGGGTCATTCATGCGACGTTCAACGCCGATCGCACCTTGGGCCACGGCGGGCAGCATATCGGTCACGCCAATCGGTCGCGCCACCGCCGACATGCCAAGCCGGTTCAGGCCCGCCATCGCCAGAAAGGTCGCCGCCGCCACGCCGTCCGCCAGTTTCTTCATCCGGGTCTGCACGTTGCCGCGAAACTCCACCAGCTTCAGATCGGGCCGCCGATGCGCGAGTTGCGCCCGACGCCGCAGGCTGGAGGAGCCGACCACCGAACCCTGCGGCAAATCCATCAGGCCCGCGAAGTCCGACACGAAGCCATCGCGCACATCCTCGCGCGGCAGATAGCAATCCAGCGTCAGGCCAGCGGGCTGCACCGTCGGCATGTCCTTCATCGAATGCACCGCGATGTCGATGCCGCCGTCCAGGAGCGCGTCCTCAATTTCGCGCGTGAACAGGCCCTTGCCGCCGATGTCTTTCAGCGCGCGGTCCTGCACCAGATCGCCGGTGACCTTGATCACCACCACCGCAAAGGCCGCTTCGGGCAGCGCAAAGGCCGCCATCAGGCAGCGCCGCACTTCATGGGCCTGCCATAGGGCCAGAGGAGAGCCTCGGGTGCCGATTTTCAGCGGTTGGTCGGGGTTGGGCCACGAAAATGTCATGAGCCATCCATAGCGCCGGGGTTTGGTCCTGACAACCGGGTCAGTTTGCGCGCCGGCCAATCGCCTCCAGATCAATCGGTGCTGGTTGGTCCGGCTTGGCGGCGTCTGGCTTGGCGGCGTCTGGCATGGCGGCGTCTGGCTTGGCGGCGTCTGGCTTGGCGGCGTTGGCCATTGCAGCGTCGGGTTTGGGCTGCGCCATGGTTTTGGGCGGTGCCACCATCAACGGCAACAATTCGGCGCCAGTCGCACTGGCCCCGGTGGTTTCCACCGGATTGCGCCAGCTTAGGGTGTCAAACCCCTGACAATTATCGCAGATCGGTGCCCAGACCGCATGGATCGCCTGACATTTGTCGCAGCACCATTGCGGCCCGCGCGGCGCGGTCAGCGCCTTTGAAAGCCAGGCGCGCACGGTGGCATCATCGCCCCCCTCGCCCCGCTCGATGGCCGCCATGATGGCGAGGGTGCGCTGCGTGGCGTGGCTGGTCGGCAGGTCACCCAAGGCGCGGCGGGCGGCGGGGAAATCTTCACCGACTATCGAAAGTTCGGCCAGCAGCAGTTTCGTTTCAGCGTTTTCGGGATGGATTGCGGTCAGGGTTCTGAAGCGGCGCAGGCGGGCTTCAGGGCTTTCTTCGGGCTCAATCTCGGCAAAGGCGGCGGCGAGGTCGGGGTGCGGCATCGCCTCCCATGCCTTTTTAAGCACCCGTGTCGCGTTTTTCTTGTTGCCCTTGTCGATATAGGTGCGCGCGGCCATCGCCGCGGCGGGGATCAGATCGGGCGAAAGTTTGTTGGCGGCAATCGCAGATTCTTGCGCGTCAATCGAGGCGGTTTCGTCCACCACCAAACGCGCCTCCTGCAAGGCCAGCACGGCGTCGCGGCGACGGTAGACATCTTTGGGCAAAGCGCCGGATTTGGCCTGCGCGGTCAAGGTTGCCCGCGCGCCTTTCCAATCGTGCGCACCTGATTGCAGTTTCAACAGAATATCCTGCGATTCCGCGTGCCGGGGTTTCATGGCAAAGGCCTTTTCGGCCAATTTCAGGGCAGTTTCAGTATCACCCGCCACCAGTTTTTGCTGCAACAACCCGCGAATGCCGACAAACCGGGTTCTTGGGTCCGCCAGAAGCGCCTTATAGGCGGCATCGGCCCGTTTGCTGTCGCCGACCAGCTCTGCCGCTTGGGCAACCAGAAGGTTTGTCAGTTCGGGCCGGTCCAGATATCGGTCAGCCCGCTGCGCCTTGATCAGGGCCAGTCGCCCCTCACCCGCCGCCAAGGCCAGCATCCCGTCGCTGAGCGCGTCAAAGCCGCGGCGTTCACGGTTGCGGTTGACATAGCGCGAGATGGCGGTTTCGTCGCCGTTCAGAAAGCGGATGACGGCGATCAGAAATCCCAAAGCTTTCAGCACCAGCCAGACGGCCAGCATCAGCACCAGCCCGGCGATGACCAGTTGCAGGGGATGCAGCGAAAACTCCCACCCCGCAAAGGCCACACGCATCACCGCATCGGCTTGCAAGGCCATGTTGGCGGCGAAGGTCAGGGCCAGCACGACCACGATGAAAATCAAAACGCGAAAGAGGTTGCCGAACATGTTCTAGCCCGCCTGCGTCATGAGGGTCTTGATGGCCGTGGCCGCATCCAGCCGCAGTTGCGCGCGGGCCTGCCAATCGCCCATCGCGGCAAGCCCTTCAGCGGGAAGGGCTGCAATCTCTTTCAACGCGGTGGCCAGATCGCCCTTTGCGGTCGCAGCTTCAGCCCGTGACAGGACGGCGTCGGGGTCGGTGCCTTCACGCGGGGCAAGGGTGCGGGCCCCGGTCTGGGTGCGCAGGAAGTTGGCGACCCGCTCGCTCCAGCTTTGGCCCATGTTGGCGCGCAGGGCGGCGTCCAATGCGGCCCGCGCCACATCAGGGAAAGCGGCCTGCAAGCCTTGCAGGGTCGGCAGGCCAGAGGCGGCATGGTCGGTCAGGACAGCGGGCAAAGCCATGCCTTGCAGTTCGGCCAGCGCCGCCGGATAGGGCGCGCCGGAATCCAACGCCGCCGCAATCTGCCCCAAAGCGGCGTGTGCCATGGTGGCCGCAGCAGAGGTCTTGGCACTTTCTTCAATCGCGGACAGCTTGGCCTCGGTATCCTTCACTTTGGCGTCAAGGCCTGCCTGCACCTCGGGGGAGACGATGCCGGCACCGTTGGCTTTCAACACCTCTATTTCGGCGCGCAACTGTGCCACTGCCGCCGGATCGCCGCCGGATGCGGGCCGGGTTTCAAGGCTGGCAATCCGGGTTTCCAGGGCGGACAGATCGGGGGCGGTGGCTACAGGCGCGGGGGCAGCCTCCAGCTTTGCCACCCGGTCTGCCAAGGTTTGCGCGGCATCAAGGCGTTGGGCAAGCTCCAACACCTGACTTTTCAGGGCTTTCACCTGAGTTATCTCAGCAGCAAGCTGGGTTTCCAACGTGGTGGTCTGACCCATCGGCCAGCCGTTTGGCACCACTTGCGCCAGCCCAAAGCCCGCCAAGGCCGCCACGACACCGCCCACCACAGGCCAAATCACGGCGCGGCGTTCGGGTTGCACCACCGGGGGCAGGGAAGTCAGGTCTGGCGGGGGCGGCACGTCTGGCGGCGGGATCGTTAGCTCAGGCGGCGGGATCACTACGTCGGCGGCGATGGTGTCTTCGGGGTCTGCCATGGTCTTTCCTTCCGCCTTGCGCGCTAAGCCTAACGTAATGCCGGGGATGGCCAAGGTTCAAGCACCCTGACCTGCGACGCAACGCGCCAGCACCGCTTCCAGCATGGATTCGCCGTCCGGTGCCGGAGACACCTGTGGCGGCGTGGCGGCAAGGCCGGAAGCTGCCTTGGCTGTGGCATCACTGATGGCGACGATAAAAAGGGGGGCCGCGCCGGAAACCCTGAGGTATTCGTCGGCGAACATCTGGGCGCTGCGCGGAGAAAACAACGGGATAACAAGGGGTTCAGTGCCGGTCAGCAGGGCTGCGGCCTCTAGGGTCAAGGGGTGCGGATTCTGGGCGTAGACCACAACCTCTTCGGTCGGCAGGCCAAGTTTGCACAGCCGCTGCGCCAGATCGCCACGCACCTCGCGCCCGCGCAGGTGAAGCAGGGGTTGGGCGGGATGCGAGAGAATCAGCGCCAGCAAATCCTCCGCATCGCCATGGGCGTTTCTGGCGGTGAAACCGGCGTTGTGCGCCACTTCTGCCGTGCGGTCGCCGACGCAAAAGGCAAGGTCGGGCAGATGGCGTTTGATCCGGCCCGCCGCCTCTGCCCCGGTTTCGGAGGTCAGGATCACCGCCTCGAACCGCACTCCGGGCAGGGGTGGCACTAAAAACTCGGGGGCCAGCAGGGGGGAGGTTACAATCGTCAGGCCCATCCGCGCCCGCAAGCTTTCGGCGAAGCGCAGCGATTGCGCGGCGGGGCGGGTCAGCAGAACCACAGGAGGGGGCGTCAAGGATTGTGCGGCCATGACCAAGGTGTTACCCCGGCAGGCGTTCCGGGGCAATCTTGCCCGATCCTTCTTGATGGGCGCAATGGGCGGCACACTGACCTTTCTGGGCATCGAAAGCAGTTGCGATGACACCGCGGCGGCTGTGGTGCGCCGGATGCCTGACGGCTCTGCGCTGGTGTTGAGTTCCGAGGTGGAGGGGCAGCAGGCGCTTCATGCCGCATTTGGCGGGGTTGTGCCGGAAATTGCCGCCCGTGCCCATGCCGAACGGCTGGACCATTGCGTGGAGCGGGCCTTGGCCACGGCAGGTCTGACGCTGGCCGATCTGGATGTAGTGGCGGTGACCGCTGGCCCCGGACTGATCGGCGGGGTTCTGTCGGGGGTGATGCTGGCGCGCGGGATTTCGGCGGCGACCGGGCTGCCATTGCTGGGGATCAACCATCTGGCGGGTCATGCGCTGACGCCACGGCTGACGCACGGGCTGGCGTTTCCCTATCTGATGCTGCTGGTGTCGGGCGGCCATTGCCAGTTCCTGATCGTGCGCGCACCGGACCGGTTTCAGCGGCTTGGCGGCACGATTGACGATGCGCCTGGCGAAGCGTTTGACAAGGTGGCGAAGTTGTTGGCGCTGGCGCAACCGGGTGGTCCGTTTGTGGAGGCTGCGGCGGCGAAGGGCGATGCCAAGCGGTTTGTGCTGCCCCGGCCTTTGCTGGACAGGCCGGGGTGCGACGTGTCGTTCTCGGGGTTGAAGACGGCGGTTTTGCGGGCGCGGGATGCTTTGGTGCGCGAAAAGGGCGGGATCACGGTGCAGGACCGCGCTGATCTGTGCGCCGGGTTTCAGGCTGCCGTGGCTGCGGTTCTGGCCGAAAAAACCCGCCGGGCTTTGGAGATTTATCTGGCCGGGGCGCCGGCTGTTCCAGCCCTTGCCGTGGCGGGGGGGGTGGCTGCAAACTCTGCCATTCGCGCAGCGTTGGAGGCGGTTGCGGCGCGGCTGGGCGTGGCTTTTGTGGCGCCACCGCTGCGGCTTTGTACCGACAACGCGGCGATGATCGCCTGGGCCGGGATTGAGCGGTTTCTGATCGGCGTAAAACCGGGCAGCGACCTGACTGCGCGTCCGCGCTGGCCGTTGGACCTTGATGCCGCGCCGCTGATCGGGTCGGGCAAGAAGGGGGCCAAGGCATGATCGGGGTGGCGGGGGCGGGTGCCTTCGGCACAGCTTTGGCGGTGGCTTTGGCGCGTGAGGGGCGGGCTGTTACCCTGTGGGCGCGCGATATGGCTCAGGTCGCTGGCATGGCGCAGGCGCGGGAAAATGCGGCGCGTTTGCCGGGGGTTTCGTTTCCGGCCAGCCTGTCGGTGACCGCTGATCTTGGTGATCTGGCTGGCGCAGAGGCGGTTTTGCTGGCCTTGCCGATGCAGGCCTTGGGCGCGTTTCTGGCTGCAAATGGCACGGCGCTGAACAGCCTGCCGCTGGTGGCTTGCTGCAAAGGGGTTGATCTGGTGACCCTGCGCGGCCCGACCTCCCTGCTGCGCGAGGCTTGCCCGCTGAGCTTGCTTGCCATCCTGACCGGGCCAAGCTTTGCCGCTGATATTGCGCGGGGATTGCCCACCGCCCTGACCCTTGCGGGAGAGGATGTCGAAAGGTTGCAGCACCTGTTGGCCACGCCGACCCTGAGGCTTTACCGCAGCACCGATGTCATCGGGGCGGAACTGGGTGGCGCGTTGAAGAATGTGGTGGCGATTGCCGCTGGTGTGGTGATGGGCGCCGGGCTGGGCCTTTCGGCGCGCGCGGCTTTGATCACCCGGGGGTTTGCCGAAATGCAGCGCTTTGCCCTGCGGCTGGGTGCGAAGTCAGAGACGCTTTCCGGGCTGTCCGGCCTTGGCGATCTGGTGTTGACCTGCACCTCTGACCAGTCGCGCAACCTGCGGTTCGGGCTGGCCTTGGGTGCGGCGCAGGCTTTTGACCCAAGCGTCACGGTGGAGGGCGCAGCCACAGCCCTTGCGGTCAGCCGCATTGCCGCGACCCTGTCGGTTGATATGCCCATCACAACCATGGTTGCCCGTCTGATTGCCCACGACATCCCGCTGGATCAGGCCATACACCGCCTGATGTCCCGGCCCCTGAAGGAGGAATAACATGTATGTTGCCCTGATCTGCATCGACAAACCGGACTCGCTTCACATCCGCACCGCCAACCGGCCCGCGCATCTGGAGCATCTGACCAGCTCTGGCGTGGTGGCGTTTGCCGGGCCATTTCTGGAGGAGGGTGCGATGACAGGCTCGCTGATCGTGCTGAACGTGGACAGCTTTCAGCAGGCACAGGACTGGGCGGCGAGTGACCCCTATGCCAAGGCCGGGCTGTTCGCCTCGGTTGATCTGCGAGAGTGGAAAAAGGTGATCGGCTGATGGCGCACTGGCTTTTCAAATCCGAACCCGACGCCATCAGCTTTCAAAGCCTGTGGGACAAGCTGCCCGCCGACGAGGAGTGGCACGGCATCCGCAACTATGGCGCGCGCAACAACATGCGGTTGATGCAGTTGGGCGAGCGGGCGTTTTTCTACCATTCCAACGTCGGCAAAGAGATTGTCGGCATAGTGGAGGTGACACGGCTGTCGCAGCCGGAAAGCAAATCTGATGATCCGCGGTGGGATTGCGCCTGCTTTCGCCCGGTGGCGAGACTGGTGCGCCCTGTAACGCTGGAGATGTGCAAGGTGCAGCCGGGGTTGGAAAAGATGGTGCTGATCAACAACTCTCGCCTGTCGGTGCAGCCGGTCAGCGACGACGAATGGCAGATCATCTGCGGTCTGGGCGCGATTGCAGCGTGAATTGGGTTTGTTGATCTGCCGGTTGCCGCTAATGTTCGGGAAAGCAGGAGGGACAGGATGCAGTTTGTCGCAGTGATTTTGGCCGCCGCAGTGGCCTATGGTTTCGGGGCGTTCTGGTACATCCGGATGGCAAAGCCGTGGATGGCCGCTGCCGGAATACCGATGGACGCCGAGGGCAAGCCGATGGGCAACCGCAGCCCGCTGCCGTTCGTGGTGGGCTTTGTGGCAGAGGTGCTGGTGGCGGGCATGATGCGCCACATCTTCGCGATGTCGCATATCAGCGGGTTGATAGAGGGGGTCATGGGCGGTTTCGGGATCGGGACCTTCCTGATCACGCCCTGGGTTGCGATGAATTACGCCTTCGCCGGGCGGCCTTACAAGCTGACCCTGCTGGACAGCGTCAACGCGATTGTCGGCTGCACGCTGATGGGGATTGTTCTGGCGATTTTGTAAGGGGATTGAAAATGAGGGGCCCCCACCCCTGGGAACCCCTCATCCGCCCCACGCGCTGCTCCCAGCACCACACGTGTTCTATGAAAGGTTCAGGACATGATGTCCTTGCATTGACCATGCCAGAACAGGCACGGTCTGGCAAAGGCCAAGCGCTGAAAACTTGAGCCTTAAGCGATCAATGCCGGCGCGAGTTTTGGCACGACGGGCCGCTGGCCACGACGGGCGGCCGAGCGCGACGGGTGGCTCATGTTTGGTGCGGTCTGTCTGATGTGGTGCAACAGCGTCCCCCGCCCACACAGCACAGGCGCGAAAATGGTCGATGCTGACAGGTTGCTGCTTGCTCGTCTCCGTGCTTGCCCGGTTGGTTCAAAGTTGCGGTGGCAACCCTGTGAGGCCGTAGTTGCCACGTGCGTCTTTGATGTTCATGTGGATGGACGACGCAATGCGTTCAGCGCGCCCGATCACCCAAGCAGCCCCTTCGGGCGGACAAACTGCGTGCGCTGTTTCCCGAAACAGGGACAGCCAGCGGTTGAAATGCACGGTTTCGACCGGCAAGGTCAGATGCTTGGGCATCGGCGCGCCATGGTATCGCCCGGTCATCAGCGCCACCGAGGACCAGAAATCGACCATCGTCTTCAGATGCGGGCCCCAATCGGTGATGCGGTCGGCAAAGACCGGACCAAGCAGAGGGTCCGTGCGCACCCGGTCATAAAAGCAATGCACAAGACGGCCAAGCATGGCGTCGTCAAGACCGGTCCGGGCCATCAGATCTGCGGTGATGGCCGGACGTGCGCTGCGGATGGTGTCTTGTGCCGTCATGGACAGTGATCCTCGATAAAACTCTTGCGTCACGCCTAGTCCCTGATAATAGGTATTGTAAATACCGATTGGTCTGGAGCCGAGATGCGTCTGACGTCTTTCACTGATTTCGGCCTGCGCGCCTTGATGCGATTGGCATCCGCGCCGGATCGCACTTTTTCCACCACCGAGTTGGCGGATGAATTTGGCCTGTCGCGCCACCACCTGACCAAGATCCTCGCCACTCTTGCCGGCGCGGGCATCGTCACCACGCGGCGCGGCGGAGGTGGTGGCGCGATGCTGGCCCGCCCGGCAGATCAGATCCGATTGGGCGATGTAGTGCGCCTGCTGGAGGCTGGGCAGCCGCTGGTCGAATGCTTTCAGGCTTCGGGTGGCGATTGCAGCATCGCGGGCTGTTGCAGGCTCAAGGCGCGGCTGCGGTCAGCCGAAAAAGCCTTCCTTGCCGACCTTGATCGCTCTACGGTTGCAGATGTGGCCTTGGCGCCGTTGCAAAGCACCGCGCCCCACAGGATGATTCAAACATGATTGCGCAACTGACCCGAACCGAGCGTCATGTGGGCTTCTTTCTGGCCGTTTGCTTGACATTTCTGGGCCTGACGATGGCGGCTGCGGGCAATCACGATCCGATGGGCGTGCACGGCTTTATTGCGCTGGCTCTTGGCGTTGTGCTGATCTTCGCCGTCGGCGGCACGTTGGAGGAACCCGCGCCTGACCCGGCGCGGCTGGAGCGTTACTATGACGATCCGACCAAAGTTGCCGTTGTGCTGGCGATGTTCTGGGGCGTGATTGCCATGAGCGTGGGGCTGTGGGTCGCAGCCCTGATGGTCTGGCCGGATGCGACCTTCGGGCAGGCCTGGTCCAGCTTTGGCCGCCTGCGCCCGGTCCATACCAGTGGTGTGATCTTTGCCTTTGGCGGCAATGCGTTGATGGCAACCTCGTTTCACGTCATGCAGCGCACCTGCCGCACAAGGATGGCCGATCAGCTTTCGCCGTGGTTCGTGCTGATCGGGTACAACCTGTTTCTGGTCTGGGCCGTCACCGGCTATCTGATGGGCGTCACCCAATCCAAGGAATATGCCGAGCCGGAATGGTACGCCGATCTTTGGCTGGTTGTCGTCTGGGTCGCCTATCTGGTCTTGTATCTGCGCACCCTGCGCCTGCGGGCCGAGCCGCATATCTACGTGGCCAACTGGTATTATCTGGCGTTCATCGTCGTGGTGGCGATGCTGCATATCGTCAATGGACTTGCCATTCCGGTCAGCTTTGCCGGGGCCAAAAGCTATCCCTATTTCTCGGGGGTGCAGGATGCGATGGTGCAGTGGTGGTATGGCCATAACGCGGTGGCGTTCTTCATGACCTCGGGGTTTCTGGGGATGCTGTATTACTTCCTGCCGATGCGGGCGCAACGGCCGATCTATTCCTACCGGCTGTCGATCATCAGCTTTTGGGGCATCACGTTCTTTTACCTTTGGGTCGGCTCGCACCACCTGCATTACACCGCCTTGCCCACTTGGGTGCAAAACCTTGGCATGACGTTTTCACTTATCCTGCTGGTGCCAAGCTGGGCATCGGCGGGCAACGCGCTGGCGACGCTGAACGGAGCCTGGGGTCGGGTGCGCGATGATGCCACGCTGCGCTTCATGTTCGTGGCCGCAGTGTTTTACGGGCTTTCGACCTTTGAGGGGTCGTTCCTTGCGATCCGACCGGTCAACGCGCTGTCGCATTACACCGACTGGACTGTGGGCCATGTCCACTCCGGTGCGCTTGGCTGGTTGGCGATGGTCACTTTCGGCGCGTTCTATTCCATGGTGCCGCTGATCTGGGGCAAGCCTGCGATGTATTCGGCCAAGCTGATCGAGTGGCACTTCTGGCTGGCGCTGGTCGGACTGCTGACTTACGTATTTTCGCTGTGGAACGCTGGCATCACCCAAGGGCTGATGTGGCGAACCTATAACGCGGCGGGCACGCTGAACTATTCCTTCATCGACAGTATGGAGGCGATGCGCCCCTATTACATCGCCCGCGTTTTGGGAGGCGCCCTGTTTCTGGCGGGCACCTGTATGGGGGCTGCGAACATCTGGCTGACGATCCGCCCAAGTCGCGATACTGGGCGCGATGTGGCCCACGACCGCCCCCTTGTCCCCCAAGCGGCGGAGTAGGCGCATGCCCCTGTTCAAAAGCCACTACAACCTTGAAAAGCATTCGATCGGGCTGGTGATCGGCATTATCATCGCCGCCAGCATCGGCGGTCTGGTCGAGATTGTCCCCTTGTTCACCATCAGCGAAACGGTGGAAACCCTGCCCGACATGCGGGTTTATACGCCACTGGAGCTGGCGGGCCGCAATATCTATATCCGCGAAGGTTGCTATGCCTGCCACAGCCAGATGATCCGCACCCTGCGCGACGAGGTGGAACGCTACGGCCCCTATTCGCTGGCGGCGGAAAGCCAGTATGACCACCCGATGCTGTGGGGGTCCAAACGCACGGGGCCGGATATTGCGCGGGTGGGCGGCAAATATTCTGACGCCTGGCATGTCGAACACCTGAACAATCCGCGCGCCGTCGTGCCAAGTTCAATCATGCCAGCCTATCCGTGGCTGGCCACGACAGATCTTGCGGTTGATGACTTTGGCGCGCATCTGAAGGTGATGCGGGAACTGGGCGTGCCCTATACTGACGCCATGATCGCCAATGCACCACACGACGCGATAGCACAGGCCTCGCCCGACAGTCCGGCGGCGGCGGGCGTGGTGGAACGCTACGGTGCGGCCACCACTGTCCGGCGCTTTTCGGGCGGCACAACTGTCAGCGAAATGGATGCGCTGGTGGCCTATCTGCAAGTGTTGGGCCAGTTGACCCAAGCGCCGTATGCCGCAGGCGACAAGCTTAGGGAGGACAATCCATGAGCCATGACCTTGCGCTGTTTATCGCCAAAAGTTTCGGGATGGTCTACCTGCTGGTGTTTTTCATTGTGGTCATCTTTCAAACCTACCGGCCGTCCCGCAAGGCAGAGGCCGATCATGCCGCGCGTTCTATCCTTGGAGTGGAGGACCGGCCATGTCCGTAGAAGAACGCGACCCCCATTCCGGTTATCTGACCACCGGGCATAACTGGAACGGCATCAAGGAGTTGAACACGCCGGTGCCACGCATCGTTCTGTTCTTCCTTGCCGTGACCCACATCCTTGCCCTCATCGCGTGGATTCTGCTGCCCACTTGGCCACTGGGGCACACCTATACCAAAGGGCTGCTGGGCGGTGATCAGAAAACCGCAGTGGCCGCCGACATTGCCAAGGCCACTGCGGCACGATCAGGATGGATGGATGCCATTGCCACTGAAAGCTATGATGCGATCCGCGCCAACCCCGATCTGTTGACGCCCGCACTTGCAACCGCCGGGCCTTTGTTCGGCCAGAATTGTCAGGCCTGTCACGGCAAGGACGGCATCGGCGGCATCGGGTTCCCACGTCTGGCAGACAAGATCTGGATCTGGGGCGGCACGGACGTCGATATCGAGACAACTCTGCGCCACGGCGTCAACAGCACGGACCCTGATACGCGCGTGTCGCAGATGCCCGCATTCGGTCGTGACGGCTTGCTGACCCGCGCCGAAATCGACACGCTGGTAGAGTATGTCCCAACGCTCGGCACAGGGGTCATTGCCGGTGATACCTCAGCCGGGGCTGTGCTGTTTCAGGGGAATTGTGCAAGCTGCCATGGTGAGAACGCCAAAGGCGTTGCAGGCACCGGGGCACAGAACCTGACCGATGCGGACTGGCTTTATGGTGGCGACAAGGCCTCGATCCGCCAGACGCTGATGAACGGGCGGCAGGGTGTGATGCCGAAATGGCAGACCCGGCTATCAGAGGCGCAAATCCGCATGCTGACCCTTTACGTTGAAAACCTGTCCGCCAAAGGGCCGGGAAATGCGAAATGACGGGGCGCGTCCGGGTTTGGGCCTGGCTGGCTGGGATGGCAGTGCTGGCTCTGTTCATCGGTGCCAACTGGCGCTTTGCCCATCTGGCCTTCACGTCGCATCCCGGTTGCGCGTCGGTCGATCCAGCGTTGCCGGCCGCCACGCCGGACTGTTGAGAGGGGGATATCATGCTTGAACCACTTCCTGCCCTGCAACCGCGTTTGCACGAGGCAAACCGCTTTGCTCTCGATCTGCCGCGCACCGCCGCTTTGGGCTGGCTTGCGGCGGGGTGGACCGATCTGCGCAGCACGCCGGCACAAAGCCTGCTCTACGGGTTTGGGGTCTTTGCGCTGTCCGCACTGATAATCACCGGCCTGATCCGAGCAGATTTGCCGTGGCTGATCTTTCCGGCGCTGTCAGGGTTTCTGGTGGTAGGCCCGTTGTTGGCCATCGGCCTTTACGAAAAAAGCCGGCGTCTGCACACCAAATCCCCCGCCACTCTTGGCCAGATGCTGCTTGTTCGGCCACGCTCTGGCGGACAGGTGGCATTTGCCGGACTTTTGCTGTGCCTGCTTGTCATGCTTTGGCTGCGCGCTGCCGACTTGCTTTATGCGTTGTTCTTCGGGATGCTGCCGTTTCCGGGCTTTGACCACATCCTGTCTCAATTGCTGACCACACCACGCGGATTGGCCTTGATCCTGACCGGGTCCGCCGTTGGAGGCCTTTTCGCCGCCTTTGCCATGGCGATCAGCCTCTTTTCCATCCCGATGCTGCTGGAACGCCGGGTTGACGCGCTGACTGCCCTTGGCACCTCGTTTGCAATGACAACCCAGAACCTGCGCGCGGTTCTGCCTTGGGGTGCCATTGTCACTCTGGGCTTCGCCCTGTCAGCCGCCACCGGGCTTTTGGGTCTGATCGTGATTTTTCCGCTGCTTGGCCACGGCACCTGGCACGCCTGGGTCGCCCTGCGCCCACCGGAAGGACAAGAGGAATGAACTATTTCTTCCTGATCCCGGTTTCGATCAGCCTGGGTCTGATCGGCCTTGCAGCTTTCTTCTGGGCCCTGCGCCATGCCCAGTACGACGACCTCGACGGCGCAGCGGCCCGCATCCTGAATGCCCCGGACCGGCCCACTTCACCGGCCACAAAGCTGGTGCAAAGCCAACCAACTGCGAAGGCGGATCAAAGCCACGCGGGCGACCGTCGCTAAAGCAATCGTCGGGCCGGTGCCTATCCTGACCGGCATGACCGGGGCTACAACGACGTTTGCCCGACAGAAGGCCAGACCGAGGCCCAGCAGAAGAACACTTTCAGTCTTTAGCTCTGCAAAGGTCCCCGGATTGGTTGGGTTTTTTGCGCGGACCCGGTCAGGAAATACTCAGGCTTTATGCGGGCATCTGCCAGACTGTGGCGATCAAATACCGCCAAAAACGCGTGAAGCGCGTCATTGGCGATGGTCGGCACGCAGCACGGGCACGAGATGCGGCATTTATTGCCGGTCAGAAAGCATTCGAACAGGCCGAAGTCAGGCTCCGTCGCGCGGATCACTGCCCCGAGGTTGATTGCCTCGGCGGGGCGGGCGAGTTCAAAACCGCCAAGTCTGCCCTTCATGCTGTGCAAGAACCCGGCATGCGACAAGGTAAGCACGACCTTTTTCACGTGAGACCGGGAAATCTGGAAATAATCTGCGGCAGTCTCAATCGTCACGCGCGTTTCAGGGTGCGCGGCGGAATAGATCAGGATGCGCAGGGCATAGTCGGAAAATCTGGTCAATCTCACCGTTTTCTCCTTGGCAATCGGAACGAGGGGAACACTCGCCCGGTCTGGATGACGTTGCAATAGGGCGTGAGGCCGCTCACCGTCTTCCACGGCGGCAACGACCAGCCTGCGATTTCTAAAAAAGATCATTTCAGTTGATCTTAATCAAGGTCCCCGGCGGGCCGTTGCTTCACAGTCGCGGCACGACCTACCCTGCTGCTTCACTTTCATCGCGCTGGACTTGTGGTTGGCCCAAGGCTTTCCGACGCCCGTGCATTTTCCGGCGAAGGCTTTTCAATGCTGACGATCCGACTTTTGCGACCGATTTTTGTGGCTCTGATTCTGGCTCTGGCGGGGCGTGCCTTTGCGGATGGTTCCGTGCTGGCGAAATATCTGCCGGAGGTGGCCGCTGCGGATCTGGTGGCAGGGGCTGATGCCTTTGGTCCAATCCAAAGCGATCTGGCAGTCGCCCCGGTGCTGAAGGCGGGTCAACCCATCGGCTGGGTTTTTGTAACCTCGGATTTTGTGGGCACCACAGGGTATTCCGGCAAGCCGATCCATACGATGCTTGCAATCGACAAGAACGCCAAACTGATCGGCATCAAAATCGTGAAACACTCGGAACCGATTGTTCTGATTGGTATTCCCGATGCCAAGGTGAAGGCGCTGGCGGCCTCTTACATCGGGATGGATCTGGTGGCCGAGGCCAAGGCCAACGGATCGGGCCACAAGCTGAACATAATTTCGGGCGCCACTGTGACCGTGATGGTGCTGGACGATTCCATCGTGCGATCCGGCGTCAAGGTGGCAAGGGCGTTGCATCTGGCAGGTCTGTCGCCCGAAGTGGCCAAAGGTCCTGTCGCCGAACTTGACCCGGGTGCCACAACCCCCACCGGATGGCTGGCGATGCAGGGCGATGGCACATTGCGCAGCATCACCCTAGACGTCGGCCAGGTGAATGCCGCCTTTGCCGCCCTGGATGACAAGCGCGCCGCCGAGATTGCGCTGACCGACCCACCCTCCGCCAGCTTCATCGACATGCAGATGGCGCTTGTGTCGGTCCCGGCCATTGGCAAAGCCGTGCTGGGCGAGGCCGAGGCGGTCAATCTGGCGGGTTGGCTGAAACCGGGTGAAGCCGCAGTGATGATCACCGGGCGCGGCATCTATTCCTTCAAAGGGTCGGGCTATGTGCGGGGCGGCATCTTTGACCGGATCGTTCTGGTTCAGGATGATGTGACGGTGCGCTTCCACGACAAGGACCACAAGCGGCTGGTGACCCTGCCCACCCCCGGCGCACCAGACTTTACCGAGACCGATCTGTTCAAGATACCTGCCGATCTGGGGTTTGATCTGACCAAGCCGTTCCGCCTGCAATTGTTGGTGCAACGTCAGGTGGCGGCGACCGAGAAGCAATTTATCACCTTCGATCTGGCTTACCAACTGCCAGCCCATTACCTGCGCCCAATCGCGGCAGCCACCGCCGCCACCGTCGCAACAGCACCGGCAGTCACGGCTGACGAGGCTGCATCGCAGCAAATCTTGTGGCAGCGAATCTGGCGGGACAAGAAGGTCGAGATTGCCGTCGTTGCGGCGATGCTTCTGGTCCTGACCGGAGTGTTCTTCTTTCAGGGGTTCTTCACCAGGAACGCCCGCTTTTTCTTCTGGTTCCGCATTTCGTATCTGACCGTCACGCTGGTTTTCCTCGGCTGGTACGCCAACGCGCAACTCTCGGTCGTGAACCTGATGGCGTTGTTTGGCGCGCTGACGACAGGGTTCTCGTGGCAGGCGTTTCTGTTGGACCCGCTGACCTTCATCTTGTGGTTCAGTCTTGCCGCCGCGCTGTTGTTCTGGGGACGTGGCGCTTATTGCGGTTGGCTTTGCCCTTTTGGCGCCTTGCAGGAGTTGACCAACCGCATCGCCAAGGCCTGCCATATCCCTCAATGGACCCTGCCTTGGGGCCTGCATGAACGCCTCTGGCCGATCAAATACATGATCTTCCTCGGGCTGTTCGGAGCCTCGCTGGTGTCCATCGAGCAAGCCGAGCATCTGGCGGAGGTGGAGCCGTTCAAGACCGCCATCATCCTGAAATTCGTCCGCGCCTGGCCCTTCGTGGTCTATGTTGCAGGCCTGCTGATGGCCGGCTTGTTCGTCGAACGGTTTTTTTGCCGTTACTTGTGCCCTTTGGGGGCGGCGCTGGCGATCCCGGCGCGGTTGCGGATGTTCGACTGGCTGAAACGCTATCACGAATGCGGTACGCCCTGCCAGACCTGCGCCAACCAATGCCCGGTGCAAGCCATTCATCCGACGGGCGAAATCAACCCGAATGAGTGCGTGAACTGCCTGCATTGCCAGGTGCTTTACCAAAGTCACAGCACATGCCCCGTTGTAATCCGCACCGACAAAAGGCGCGGCGCGGTGGGCATGGCGGGCGAGGTCCCCCGCGACCTTGCCCTGATCAAAAACCATCCGAACCTGAAAGGAAATGTCAATGTCTGACTCGGAAAATACGAGCTTCAGCCGCCGCAGCATTCTGGGCGCGACCGCTGGAGGCGCAGCCCTTGCCGGGGCATTCGGTGGGCGGCTTGCGCTGTTGGGCGGCGCTGCCGGTGTAACGGCCGTGACCGCCGGGGCGGCACAGGCGGCAAGCGAGCAAAGTTTCAACGTGGCACCCGGCCAATTGGATGAATACTATGGCTTCTGGTCATCGGGCCAATCGGGCGAGATGCGCATCCTTGGCATTCCGTCGATGCGCGAACTGATGCGGGTGCCGGTGTTCAACCGCTGCTCGGCCACCGGATGGGGCCGCACCAATGAATCTCTGCGCATCATCAACGAGAAGATTTCGGACAGCACCCGCAAGATGCTGGCGGCCAATGGCCAGAAATCGCACCAGAACGGCGATTTGCACCACCTCCACATGTCCTTCACCGAAGGCAAGTATGACGGTCGCTACCTCTACATGAACGACAAAGCGAACACCCGCGTCGCCCGGGTGCGGTGCGATGTGATGAAGTGCGATGCGATGCTGGAGATCCCCAACGCCCACGCCATCCACGGTCTGCGCCCACAGAAATGGCCGCGCACCAACTACGTTTTCTGCAACGGCGAGGATGAAACCCCGCTGGTCAACGACGGTTCGACGATGGACGACGTCTCGACCTATGTGAACATTTTCACCGCCGTCGATGCCGACAAATGGGATGTGGCGTGGCAGGTCATCGTGTCGGGCAATCTGGACAACACCGATGCGGATTATGAAGGCAAATGGGCGTTTTCCACCTGCTACAACTCGGAAAAGGGCATGAACACCGCCGACATGACGGCAGCGGACATGGACCATGTGGTGATTTTCAACATTGCGGAGATTGAAAAGGGCATTGCCGCCGGCGATTTCCAGACGCTGAACGATGTCAAGGTTCTGGACGGACGCAAGGGACAGAACAAGAATTACACCCGTTACATCCCCGTCGCCAACAATCCGCACGGCTGCAACATGGCGCCTGACAAGGTCCACCTCTGCATTGCGGGCAAACTGTCGCCCACCGTTACGGTGATTGACGTGACCAAGTTGCAGACCTTGTTTGACAGCGAGGTTGACCCGCGTTTGGTCATTGTGGCCGAGCCGGAACTGGGCCTTGGCCCGCTGCACACCGCCTTTGACGGAAAAGGCAACGCTTTCACGACGCTGTTTCTCGATAGTCAGGTCGTCAAGTGGAACATCGAAAAGGCCAAGGCGCTGTACAAGGGCGAAAAGGTTGACCCGATCCTTGACAAGGTTGACGTGCAATACCAGCCCGGCCACCTGAAAACCACGCATGGCGAGACGCTGGAGGCGGACGGCAAGTATATGGTCGTCCTCTGCAAGTTTTCGAAAGACCGGTTCCTGAACGTGGGTCCGCTGAAGCCGGAAAACGATCAGTTGATCGACATTTCCGGTGACAAGATGAAGGTCATCCACGATGGCCCAAACTTTGCAGAGCCGCATGACGCGATTGCCGTTCATGCCTCCAAGATGGGCAACATCAAGTCGGTTTGGGACCGGAACGACAAGATGTGGGCCGAAACCCGCAAGCAGGCTGAAGCGGACGGCGTCAATCTTGATGACTTTCAGGACACGGTTTTCCGCGACAAGGCCGACCCGACCAAGGTGCGCGTCTACATGTCAAGTCAGGCCCCTGCCTTCAGTCTGGAAACCTTTGATGTCAACGAGGGCGACGAGGTGACGGTTTGCGTCACCAACCTCGACGACATCGACGACCTGACCCACGGCTTTACCATAGGCGGACATGGCGTTGCGATGGAGATCGGTCCGCAGGCGACCTCTTCGATCACTTTTGTCGCGGCCAATCCGGGGGTTTACTGGTACTATTGCCAATGGTTTTGCCATGCGCTGCACATGGAAATGCGTGGCCGGATGTTCGTGCATCCCAAGAAGGCCTGACCCTATGTGGCCCCGGCTGATCATCCTGCTGAGCTTGCTTGCAACACCGTTGCACGCGGCAGAGGTGCATGTTTTGCCCGGGGACACCAGCTTGCAAACTGCCATCGCCGGGTCAGCCCCCGGCGATGTGCTGATCCTGAACGCTGGCACCTATCCCGGCCCCGTGGTCATTGACCATTCCATCGTGATCGACGGTCAAGGCAAAGCCACCATCGACGGCGGAGGCTCTGGCACGGTTCTGACCATCACCGGCGATGATGTGACCCTCAAAGGCCTGCTTGTCACAGGGTCTGGCAGCGATGGTCAACAGATCGACAGCGGCATCAAGATCACCAAAGGCGTTCACCGCGCCGTGATCGAAGGCAACATTCTGACCGACAACCTGCACGGCGTTGACGTGCACGGCGGCATTGACGCCACGGTGCGCGGCAACACGATCACCGGACGGCAAAACGCGCGGATCAACGAGCGCGGCAACGGCATCTATGTCTGGAACGCGCCCGGCACCTTGGTCGAGGGCAATTCGGTGCGCTATGGCCGCGACGGCATTTTCTCCAACACCTCGCGCCGCGACACCTACCGCAACAACACCTTCCGCGACCTGCGCTTTGCGGTGCATTACATGTACACCAACGACAGCGAAATCTCAGGAAACGTCAGCATCGGCAACCACCTGGGCTTTGCCGTGATGTTTTCCAACACTGTGAAGCTGACGGGCAACCTGTCGCTGTCTGACCGGGATTATGGCGTGATGCTGAACGCCACCAACCATTCCGATGTGGTTGGCAATCTGGTCACGGGGGGGGCGAAGAAATGCCTTTTCGTCTACAATGCCAACAAGAACCTGATCGCCAACAACCGGTTTGAAGGCTGCGGCGTAGGCATCCACTTCACCGCCGGATCGGAACGGAACGCCATCACCCGCAACGCCTTCATCGCCAACCAGAACCAGGTGAAATACGTCGGCACCCGCGACATTGAATGGAGCCTTGACGGCGTTGGCAACTACTGGTCCGACCTTGCGGTGTTTGACCTGAACGGCGACGGCTTTGCGGACGCGCCGTTTCGCCCGAACGATCTGATGGACCATATCCTGTGGTCGCAACCCGCCGCCGCCCTTCTGATGGGCTCTCCAGCCGTGCAACTGATCCGGTGGAGCCAGTCCAGCTTTCCCGCCACCCAACCCGGCGGGATCGTGGACTCTCATCCGCAGGTGGTGCCCGTGCAGATCACAGTCCCCCCTGAATTTGCCGCGATGGAGGCCCAAGTGGCCAATCGTTGGTTGAAAGACACCGAAGATGATGCTGACGCTGCACCAACTCACTAAATCCTTTCAGGGCACACCGGCCTTGAATGGCGTCTCGCTGAGCGTCGGCGCGGGCGAGCGCGTGGCTTTGCTGGGTCATAACGGAGCGGGCAAATCGACGTTGATGAAGATCATCCTCGGGCTGATCCCCTATGACAGCGGAGAGGTGATGGTGACCGGCGCTGCCCCCGGCTCGCCCCACGCCCGCATGCAGGTGGCTTACCTTCCTGAAAACGTGGCCTTTCACCCGGCTTTGACCGGCCTTGAACAGACCCGCACCTATCTGCGCCTGCGCGGCCATGACCCTGCTCTTGCCATGCCCTTGCTGGAGCGTGTCGGCCTGCACGCGGCCGCCAAGCGCCGGATCGGCACCTATTCCAAGGGGATGCGCCAGCGCGTCGGTCTGGCGCAGGCGCTGATCGGTCGCCCCAAACTGCTGGTCCTGGACGAACCGACATCGGGTCTTGATCCGGTGTCGCGCCGGGGTTTTTATGCGCTGCTCGACGGGCTTGCGGCTGAGGGTGCATCGATCCTTCTGTCGTCGCACGCCCTGACCGAAGTTGAGGCGCGCACCGACCGCGTCCTGATTCTGTCGGCGGGCAATCTGGTGGCCCAAGGCGCGCTGTCCGATCTGCGGCGGCAAGCGGCCCTGTCGGTGCTGTTGCAGATCACGCCGCGAGATCGGGCGGCTGTAGCGGCGGCCTTGCCCGAAGCGCGCGACGAAGGCGGCCTGCTGACCCTGACTTGCCCGCAGAGCACCAAGTTGGCCACCCTTGCCCGGATCACCGCCCTTGGCGACAAGGTGGCCGATCTGGATGTGCTGCCACCGAGCCTTGAGGACATCTACAGCCACTTCAGCCAAAGGGACGGGCAATGATCAACCGCATCCTTGCCATAGCGGGGTCCGAGGCCCGCATCGCCCTGCGCAACCGCTGGGTGGCCATTCTGGTCGCCATGATGGCGCTGTTTGCGTTGGTCCTTTCGGCAGCAGGGTCGGCCCCGACCGGGGTGCTTGGGGCCGACCGGCTATCGGTCATCGTGGCAAGCCTGACCAGCCTTTCGGTCTATCTGGTGCCCCTGATGGCGCTGCTGATGTCCTTTGACGCCGTGGCCGGAGAGGTGGAGCGTGGCACGCTTTCCCTGCTGTTGACCTATCCCGTGTCGCGGGCCGAGGTTTTGGCAGGCAAGCTTTTGGCTCATCTGGCGATCCTGACGCTGGCAGTTGCCGTGGGATACGGCGTTGCAGCCGCAGCCGCCCTTGCAACGGACCATGAGGCGACCAACGGTCTGGCAGCCCTGTGGCGGTTGATGTGGTCGTCAGTCCTGTTGGGCGCGACGTTTTTGGGCGTGGGCTATGCAATTTCGGCTTTGGCGCGCCGACCCTCGGGTGCAGCGGGGCTGGCGATCGGTCTGTGGCTCGTGGCGATCGTGCTTTATGATCTTGGACTTCTGGCAGCCGTGGTGGCAGACAACGGCGGTACCTTCACCAGTGCCATATTTCCCTACACGCTGCTGGCCAACCCTGCCGATGCGTTCCGGCTGTTCAACCTTGCCGCATCGCAGGCCACTTCCGCCGCAGCAGGCATCGGCGGCGCGGCCAGTACGATCCCGATCTGGCAATCGCTGACATCCATCGCGCTTTGGCCGGTGCTGGCCTTGGCCATAGCCAACGCCGCCTTCCGCAAGGTGACGCCATGACGCGGACGGTTTTCGCCCTTTTGCTGCTGCTGGCGGCTTGCAAAGAAGACCCGGCCAACCTGCCCGGCCCGGTTTCGATGACCGCGCAATCGGTTGGATATTTTTGCCAGATGAACGTGCTGGAACACGGCGGCCCCAAAGGTCAGATCGCGCTGGAGGGCCTGCCGGGCAAGCCGCTTTTCTTCAGTCAGGTCAGCGACACGGTGGCCTACCTTCGGATGTCAGAGCAGAATTACAAGGTGCTGGCCACCTACGTCAGCGACATGGGCGCGGCCTCTACCTGGGCGGCACCCGGCATCGACAACTGGATACTGATCGACAAGGCCGTCTTTGTGGTCGGCTCGGATCAACCGGGCGGCATGGATCAGCCGGAGTACGTGCCCTTCGCCGATCCGGCCAAGGCCGCCGCTTTCGCCACCTTGCATGGTGGCAAAGTGCTGACGTTGTCAGACCTTCCCACACGCTTGACCGATCCTGCCGCTGACGCCGGCGAACCCGCTGATTACGCCGCCCGCCTGCGCGCCCTGACCCTGAAATCCGGAGGCTGACATGCCGCACCTGACCCGTCGCCGTTTCCTTTCTATCTCGGCCGCTTTGCCGGCATTGGCGGCGCTGCCTGCACGTGCCAGCACACTCTATCGCTGGCACGGTATTGCAATGGGGGCCGAGGCCGAGATCTTGCTGGACCATCCCGACGCCGCGGCGATCACAGCGCGCGCCGCATTTGAAATAACCCGGTTGGAACGAATCTTCAGCCTCTACGATGCTGACAGCCAGCTATCGCACCTCAACGCCACTGGTCGGATTGACGCGCCCGCCTCTGAGTTGCTGGAGTGTCTGGCTCTGTCCGGCCAGGTGAATGCTGCCACCGGAGGCCTTTTTGATCCCACTGTCCAGCCGCTTTGGGCGCTGTATGCCGAACGGTTTTCCGCCGGAACCACGCCATCGCACGAAGATCTGACCCGGACACTGGAAAATATCGGCTGGAGCGGCGTGACCCTTGACGAGACGGCGATCCAACTGCGCCCCGGCATGGCGCTGACGCTCAACGGCATAGCGCAGGGATATGTTGCAGACCGCATCACCGACCTGCTTCGGGCAGAGGGGTTAAGTGATGTGCTGGTCAATACCGGAGAGTTCCGCGCCTTGGGTGGGATGCCGGACGGTCTGCCATGGCCGGTTCATCTGACATCTGGCGGTGAAATTGGCTTGCGCGACTGCGCCCTGGCAAGTTCGGCAGCGCTTGGGACGACCTTTGATCAGGCCGGCGCTGTCGGACATATCTTGCACCCCAAGACCGGGCTTCCGGCCGCTTCCCGCTGGAGCCTGGTGTCGATCAGCGCAGACAGCGCCGCGGTGGCCGATGCGCTTTCAACCGCAGCCTGTCTTATGCCCGACCGCGCTGCCATCGAGACTGCCCTGCAACCGTTTGCCACCGCGCGCATTGCTGCGTTGGCGTGACCCTTCCCCCCCCTACAGAAATGAGGAAAATATGTTGAGATCATACCTGATTGCGGCCAGCCTTCTGTTTAGTTCCCTGCCCGCCTTCGCGGGCGACGCCGCCAAGGGCGAAGAGATTTTCAAGAGGTGCAAGGCCTGCCATTCGATGATCGGTACAGATGGAACCGCAATCCAGAAAGGCGGAAAGATTGGTCCGAACCTGTTCGGCGTGATCGGCCGGACTGCCGGTTCGCTGGACGGCTTCACCTACGGCGCGTCGATCCTGTTGGCCAAAGAGAAGGGCGCTGTCTGGGACGAGGCAAACGTGGCGGAATACCTCATCGACCCTACAGCGTGGTTGCAGAAGATAACCGGGGATTCCTTGGCAAAATCGAAGATGACCTTCAAGTTGAAAGATGGTGGCGAGGACGTGGCGGCCTATCTGGCGAGTGTCAAATAGCCTTGTGACGTTTCCCGGTTTTTGGCATTCCACCTCAAACGCAGCCGTTCGGTGCCAAGCCATCTGATCACGGACAAGTCCCACAGGGGTAACCGACATAGTCGCCTGGCGGAATTTGAGCGTGATCAGGTCAAGCCCGTTGCCGGAGCCTGTCCCTGACGACCGCTTGCCACACGATCGGCGAACGTCCGCGTCAGGGAGAGGTCCCGCAGCTTCGTGAAAGACCGTGAGAGGCAAGTTTGGGCCGTTCACGCAGTTGAGTTCGCAACCGGAACAACCGGCGGTGAGCCGCTTGCCCTCAAAGCGGCGTGGCAATTGCAGCATCTGACAAAAGCTGCCGTTCGATAAAAGATCGGCGGCTTCAATGTCCGGTTCCGGGCGATAGGCGGATCAAGCGTGCCGTACCCCGAAAGTGCAGCTGCGCGCGCCGAAGAAGCCGGGGCTTGCCTTGGCTCGCAAAAAAGCCCGGCGCGCTTTGGGTTTTGGACTGTCAGCTTTTGAAGACGGCTTCAGCATCCGCGCCTGCCGGAATGCGCATCGGGGCGGTGCTGGCTCGCCTTGTCGCTGACGAGGCCCGCGCCAACCGCCCTGGCCGCGAGGTGGTGTTGGAGCGCCTGTTGGAGGTCTTGCTGATCGAGGCGCTTCGGGCCTCATCCGGCACCACTGCGCCGCCCGGTCTGCTGCGCGGTCTTGGCGATGCGCGGCATGCCATCGCCCTGCGCACCATGCATGCCGACCCCGCCCGGGTCTGGACGGTGGCGCAGTTGGCACGGGCGGCAGGCCTTTCACGGTCAGCCTCTTTCGCGCAATTCGAGCGCGAGTTGGGTCAGTCACCGATGGCTTACCTGACCGGCTGGCGGATGAGCCTTGCCAAAGACCTGCTGTGCCGGGGCCGCAGCAGCATAGCCGAGGTCGCCGCCCGCCTCGGCTATCGTTCGGCAAGCGCCTTCAGCACCGCATTCTGTCGCGAGGTCGGCATGCCACCAATGCAATATGCGCGCAAAGGCAGGTCAGAAGGAACCTCCCCCGACACGCAGCTTCTGGCCGAGGCGCGTCAAATTGCGGCGATGTCCAGCAGCTTAGGCCAATGACGAGCGCGCATCGGGGACAATTGCGTATCAGGGACAATTGCGCAACGATGGGCTTGCAAAACCAAAGCTGGCGCAATTCATCACAGTTGAGATACCGCCGCAGGCCGCACCACAGGTCGCCGCCCCGCCGCTATGGCTCACTCGCTGTCCGGCACCAACCTGTAACCGTCGCATCGCACCGTGCGCAGGACGCGCGGCTTGGCGGGGTCGATCTCGATTTTCTTGCGCAGGCGGTTGATGCGGATATCGACCGAACGGTCGAAAGGGTCGCAACGCTGGTGATGCGCCATTTCCAGAAAATCGTCGCGGGTCAGCACGCGCTTGGGATGGCTGATGAAGGTGTTGAGGAGGTCAATCTCCATTGACGTCAGCGCCATCTGGTCGCCGTTTTCGTCAAACATCGTCGTTTGGTCGAGATCGACCACACAACGCCCGATCCTTGTGCGTTCAGCGGGGCGGCCCGTGGCCAAGGCAGCGGCCATCGCGCGGCGCAGGACCGCCTTGATGCGTGAGCGCAGTTCGGCCGGCTCAAAAGGTTTGGGCAGGTCGGCATCCGCCCCCATGTCCAGTTCCCCCTCCCGGTCCAGCGCCAAGATCATGCCGGTCAGCATCAAGACGGCAGCATGGCTTTCAGCGCGCAGCCAGCGGATCAGGCTCAAACCATCGTCCCCGGGCATTTTCTGGTCGCAAATCACCAGATCGGGCCGCAGTTTCGGCACCACGTCGTTGGCCAGAACGGTTTCTATCCCAAGCGGTTGCAGGCAATCGGCCAGAATGGCGCCGATCTCGACCTCATCGTCGAAAATCAGGATGCCGCCCAGTGCCGTGGTATGGCCGGGCTGGATGTCTTCGCCGCGAACCTGCGCAACCGGGGTCAGATTTACCGGCAACCGCACCCTGACACTGCCGCCGCCGCCGCGCGTGGGTTCCAGCATCAAACGGCCGCCATGCGCCTCAACCAAGCTTTTGCAAACCGACAGGCCAAGGCCGGTGGATGCGGGGTCCGGGGATGATTTGCTGAACTTTGGCTTCCAAGCACTGACCTCGGGCAGCATCGAAGGCGGGATCGGTCAGGATACACTGAGCGGAGGTACCACACTTTCCAATTTGACTTCGGTTTCCGGGTTCGAGGTGTTGCAAACCGGGTCGGGCCTCACTTACGTGGGCAAGGCGGCGCAATTTGAAAGTTTTGACACGATCCGAACCGGGGATGCAGCCTCTACCGACGATGTCTTTCTTCGGCTGGATGCGACGGGCACACCCACCTCGCTCAATCTGTCGGACGAGCTTGCCAACGGCCTGACCTTCCGGTCGGTGACGGTGTTCGGCAGCGCGGATTCCGAGGTGATAACCGCAGGGGGTGGCAATGACCGGCTGTTGGGCAATGGCGGCGACGACCTGCTGAACGGTGGTGCTGGCGACGACAGTCTGGAGGGCAGCCTTGGCGGCGACGCGCTGAACGGCGGCAGCGGCAGCGGCAATGATGTCCTGATCGGAGGCAACGACGACGTCCATGGCAATGCGGGCAATGACATTCTGTCAGGCCTTGGCGGAAATGATTTCATGTTCGGCGGTGGCGGAGATGATCTTTTGTTGGGGGGCGCAGGCGATGACGTGCTGAGCGGTGACTTGGGCAGAGATACCCTGACCGGCGGCGATGGCAATGATGGCCTTTTGGACTTGGTAGGCGCGGCGGTTTCGATGAGCGGCGGCGACGGGGACGACCAGCTTTCCATCTTTGGCAGCGGCACTCTGCTTGGGTCGATTGCGGGTGGCACTGGCACAAATACCCTGACTCTGGGCGGCATCACCGACATCACCGGTGCCACGATCAGCGATATTTCAACGCTGCAGGCACTGGGCACCATAACTGGGCGCGCCGCACAGTTCACAGGGTTTTCGACCATCACCTCAAATCTATCGGCCCCGACCGAGCCTGCTAGCATCAATCTCGCGGCCAGCGGTTTTGCCACCACGCTGGACCTGTCTGGCGCGCTGAACGCAGGCTTTGGGCCACGTGGCGTGTTGCTGACCCTGTCCTCGGACGCCGAGACGATCACCACTGGCGAGGGCAATGACACCATCAACAACACGGGCGGCGGCGACGTGATCAACACCGGCGGCGGGGATGATCTGGTTCAGACGGGCTCCAATGGGGGATGGACCGTCAATTTGGGCAGCGGCAATGACACGATCCTTTTGAACACGGTCGCTACGCCCTTGGCCTCTATCGACGGCGGGGTTGGACTTGATGTGCTGCGAACCGTTGGCAATCTGACCGGCACCACGCTGGCCAACATCGAAACCCTGCAGATCCTGGGCGGCGGTTTTGCACTGGCAAGAGCCGCTCAGTTTGCCTCATTCTCTGCAATCCAGCGTAGCCCGGCTCAGTCCCAAAACACGGTTTTCTTGACTCTTGCCAGCACGGGTCATGCACAGTCACTTGATCTTGCAGCAAAGCTGGTCATTGGCACCAAGGCGCATGGCGTCAATCTTATTGGCTCCAGTGACAATGAAACCCTGACGACGGGGGACGCGGGCGATACGATCGATGGCGGCGCGGGCAATGATGTGCTGAACGCCGGGGCGGGGAACGACACGATCATTGATCGCGTGGGCACATCAACCGCCATAACCGTCGGAGCCGGGGATGACATCATCGACATCCAGAACAGCGCGTTCCTGACCGGCACAATCGCGGGCGGCACCGGGGTCAACACGCTGATCGCCAGCGGGGCCGATGTGTCGGGCCTGACGCTTGGCAATCTGCAAGTGCTGGAAGCTGGCGGCACCGTCCTTGCCACCGCCGCACAGTTCGAGATTTTCGACAAGATTTTTGCATCAACGCCCGGTGCATCGGTGCGGTTACCCCCGGCGATGATGTTGAGAAGCTTCGCCACCTCATGCGGCGTGATCTCGCTCACCAGCTTGTTGCCCCAATGCGGAGTGACGAGCTTGGTCAGCATCGATCGCTGATCGGCGGCATTGGTCTGGGCGAGATGCGGCACATGCTCGACCAGATAGCGCTTGATCAGGTCGCTGACCCGTGGGGCTTCGCGCAACTGGCCCCGTTCGCCCAAGGGGTCCCGGCCTTCGTCGATCTCTCGGCGCAAGTCTCTTGCGCGTTCCCTGGCGGCAGTCACCGACCATTCGGGCCAGCGGCCGATGGCCATCCGGCGCGGGCGCCCGGCAAAACGGTAATCCAGAGAGAACGACCGGCTACCGGACCGCAGGATGCGGATTGAACCGCCCTGGCTTTACCGGAGGGTGATTTTTTCAATGACTAGGCGACCATATCGAGTGTGTTCAGGTTTGCATAGAACGCCTCCTCTGCTTCTGCGGGTGGGATGTATCCGATAGGGCCGAGTAAGCGGCGGTTGTTATACAAATCGACCCATTTTAGCGTTTCCCAT
>JBBRLL010000036.1:0-46723 GCA_038231395.1 Rhodobacterales bacterium | reverse complement strand
CGCGCCCTCGACCTCGCCCGCAGGGACACCTCAAAGGGCTCGCTCTCGATCAAACTGAAGCGGGCGGGTTGGAGCGATGCGTTTCTTCTCAGCCTTCTCAAACAGTTAGCAGATGCTTAGGCCAAACGCGATTGCCCTGGGGCGCGCGTGACGGCTTGTTGCCCCAAATTAATCAATGAAAGCGGTGGCGACGCTATGAACAGCACGATCAGCATTACACATACGGCACGGCTTGGTTCGGCATTTCGCAAAGCGCCGTCTTGCCCGCGTGTCTTCATCCTCAGCGATTCGCGTCTGTTTCGCGACGGAGTGGCGGCACTTCTGGCCGGGAATTCCGGTGTTGAGGTGATGGGCACCGAGGCCTTGTCCGCCCCGCCCCGGACAGTTCCGGCTGATATCCTGCTGCTGGACATCGCGGGTCACCGGGCATTGGAACGGTTTGGGCTGATCCAAAGTGCCAACGCGCAAGCCAGGGTGGTGGCCCTTGGCGTGGTGGACGATGTTGATGTGGTGCTGGCTTGCGCCAGACTTGGCGTCTGTGGCTTTGTGACACCGGGCGGGTCGGCGGCGGATGTCGTTCAGGCCGTACAATCGGCGGTGCGCGGCGAACTTGTCTGCTCACCCCGCACCGCCGGAATGCTTTTGTCGCTTGCGGGCCAGCAAAAAGACGAAACCTCAGCGCAACCCGACCAGCTGACCGAACGCGAGGACGAGATCATGCTGTTGCTGGAACAGGGGCTTTCAAACAAGGATATCGCCCTCAAACTCGGTATCCGCGACGCGACTGTCAAAAACCATGTTCATAACATCCTGAGCAAACTGCGGGTCGGCAGCCGGGTTGCGGCTGTGGCGGTCCGCCGACGGACCAACCATACCAAGGTCACGCAGGAAACCGGCGCGTTTTTCGGCAGAATGTGAGGACGATGCGGTTTGGCTTTGGACGACGCCGAATTTGGTCCCGGCTGGCCTCTGCGGCGGAGCCTTTGAACGAGCGCCGGGTTGGCTTCACGCAACTTTGTCAAAGGCAAAGCGCGGCCGAGAGGGCGCAAGCGCCGCGCGCCCAAGGATGATGTCGGCGGCTTTTTCCGCGATCATCATCACCGTGGCGTTCAGGTTGGCGCTGATGACGGCGGGCATGACAGAGGCATCGATGACGCGCAGGTTTTCAATCCCGTGGACCTTTAGATCCGGACCGACAACAGCCATGGCGTCGTGGCCCATCCGGCAGGTGCAAGAGGGGTGAAATTCGGTTTCGGACGTGGTGCGCACAAAGTTCAGGATGTCGGCGTCGGTCTTGACGTTACCGTCTGGATAAATCGCAGCGCCCCGAAATGCGGCAAAGGCGGGCTGGTCAATGATGTGACGCGCCATCCTGACGCCCTCCACCATCTCTTGCCTGTCGTGATCGGTTGACAGAAACTCAAAAGCAATACGGGGGGCTTGGGTCGGGTCGGCATTCAGCAAAGTCAGTCGCCCGCGCGAGGTTTGGCGCAACTGGCTGACATGCAGCTGAAAGCCCTGCTTCAGATGGATCTTGTCGCCGACGTAATCCACCGCGACCGGACCGAAGTGAAACTGGATGTTGGGCCAGGGCACCGTGCTGTTGGTGGAGATCAGTCCGCCAGCCTCCCAGATGTTTGACGCAACGGGGCCAGAGCGGTTGACCAGCCACTGTGCCCCGGCGGCCAGCTTGGCCAAGGGATTTGCCAGCCGCGCCAGCGTGATGGGTTGCGTGCAATGCCATTGCATCATCAGGTCAACATGGTCTTGCAGGTTCTGGCCGACACCCGGCAAGGGATTGCGCACTTTAATGCCGTGGGCCATCAGATCAGCCTCCGGCCCGATACCTGACAGCATCAGCATCTGCGGCGAGTTGATCGCCCCGCCGCACAACAAAACCTCGCGCGCGGCTTGCACGCTGATGGTCCGGCCACTCTTGACATAGGTCAGCCCCGAGGCGCGGTTGCCGGCAATGTCGACCGCAATGACCTGTGCGCCGGTTTCAATCGTCAGGTTCGGGCGGCGGCTTGCGGGGTGCAGATAGGCCACCGCCGCCGAACAGCGCCGACCGTTCCACTTGGTGCTGTCCAGCCGGGCCAGCCCCTCGGGCTGAAAGCCGTTCAGATCGTCAGAGCGGCCAAAGCCAGACTGCGGACCGGCCTCGACAAAGGCGTCGTACAACAGGTTGGCGCTGCGCCCGATGCTGACACCCAGTGGCCCCTGATCGCCATGCCAGGCATCCGCGCCACGCTCGTTGCGTTCGGATTTGCGGAAATAGGGCAGGCAATGCGCATAGTCCCAGTCCGGCAGCCCGAAATCTGTAGCCCACCGGTCATAGTCCATCGGATGGCCGCGCAGATAGACCATCGAGTTGATTGACGAACTGCCGCCCAGCACTCTGCCGCGCGGCACCGGAATGGCCCGGTTGGCCAGTTCGGCCTGCGGGGTTGAGGCATAGTTCCAGTTGATCCGCGCATCTTTCCAGACTTTGTAGACACCCGCCGGCATGTGGATGAACGGGTTCAGATCGCGCGGCCCGGCTTCAAGGATCAGCACGCGAACATTCGGGTCTTCGGTCAAACGGTTTGCCAGAACGCATCCGGCTGATCCTGCACCCGCGATCACAAAGTCATAGTCCGCCCGATTGTGGGGCGCCAACTTGGGCATCAAAGATCGCCGAGGCTTTTCAAAACCATCGCGTGGAAATGATGCAACCCGTGTTCCGAGTTATAGCTGCGGTCCTTGTCAACCATCAGACGGCCCTGATGATAGCCGCGCGAATGCAACCCGCGCTGCACGCTTTCGACCAGACCGATATCTTCGGGCTGCAGGACTTTATCAATATAGTCGATGGCTTGACGTTCGGCTTCCGTAGGGGTGGCGTCCGCAAAGAAGAAGTCAAAATGCTCCAGCGTGGTTTCGGGGCCGGTTGGCTGGATGTGCAGGACAGTTATATTGGCCGATCCGGGAAAGACGTTGAACGTCACATTGGGCCAAAGCCACCATGCGGCGAAATTCTGGGATGGGCCTGCCGTGATCTGATAAGCGGCGTTGTCGGACCGTCCGGGGGGCGAGATATGGCTGGAATAAAGGCCAAAGGTTCGGGTGTGGTAATTCTTGATGTCGACCAGATCGACAAAGGCCGGATGTGCTACAGAACAATGATAACATTCAAGGAAGTTGTCGACGACGTTTTTCCAGTTCGCCTTGATGTCATAGGTCAGACGATGGGCGAATTTCAAAGCGGGCGCTTGCGGGCAAAAATCCGCGATGTCTTCGGCCAGATGTCCGGCCTCGCCCTTCAGGGGGCTGGCGTTGGGATCAAGGTTCACAAAGATGAAACCGGCATAGGCCTCTACCCGAACGGGCTTCAGAGCAAATTCTTCTGAGGCAAAGCCTTCGACCCGCTTTTGGCCCACAGCCGTGCGCAGGCGACCATCCGTGTGGTAGGTCCAGGCATGATAGGGGCAGGTGATCATTCTGGTCTGACCGCACCCGGTCAGCAGTTCATGGGCGCGGTGCGAGCAGACGTTGTAAAAGCCGCGCAGGATGCCATCCTCGCCGCGCATCACGACGATGTTCTGATCGGCCACCTGGACGGTCACATAGTCCCCCGGTCCTTCAACCTGAGTGGCATGACAGGCGTAGTTCCAGGCCTTGAAGAAGATGGCGTCCTTCTCACGCTCATAAATCGCGGGGTCGGTGTAATAGCCCTTGGGGATGGTATAGGATTTCTCAGGGTCACCATCAAAGCGGCCCAGATCACAGGCATGGCGGGCGATGACGTTCATGGCGGCGTCCCTTTCATGATGATGAACAAAGTTTAGTCTCAAGGGCGCAAGCCGCGCAATTCTTTTCGGCGGCTGGCCTGTGTGCGCACCCTGCAAGCGCTTCCGGAAGGCCTGAATAGCCCGGTAATAGTGCCAGTGCACTACAAGGCAGGGGCGGTTCGTTCGAAAGCCTTGCTTCAAGCCGCCGATGGATCTTTACTGTCTGACAGCGACCGGCAAAACCGCCACCGAACTGCAAGGGTCGCAAAGGTCTGTGCAAGTCAAAGGTTCGAACTGCGCGAAACCTGTTGGCTGATATGAAAACGTCAAAAAACCGCAGCAGGGAGACTGAGATGACGATCACCATGAAGAAAGGTATGCTGACCGTCGCATGGGTGGCCATGGCCTTGACGGCATCCGCTTCCGTGCAGGCTCAGGTACCGGAATCGACCGACCACATTCGCATCGCGGTCAACGAATGGACCGGGCAGGTGCTGTCTGCCAATATCGCCGCCGCTGTCCTTAGAAAGATGGGCTACAATGTCGATCTGGTCACCGCAAGCTCGCTGCCGCAGCTTGCGGCCATCGCCCAAGGCGAGCTGGATCTGAACCCGGAGGTTTGGGACAACAGCGTGACCGAGGCCTATACCAATGGCCTGAAGTCCGGTGATCTGGTCCTGGGCGGATCGCTTGGTCTGGTGCCGAAAGAAGGCTGGGTCTATCCGCCCTATATGGAGGCGCTTTGCCCCGGACTGCCAAACTACAAGGCGCTGTACGATTGCGCGCAGGCGTTCGGCACGGCGGAAACCTTCCCCAAAGGCCGGCTTGTCGGTTACCCTGCGGAATGGGGCACCCGGTCGCAGGACGTGGTCGCCGCGATTGACTTGCCGTTTCAGGTGGTGCCCGGTGGCAGCGAAGGCGCCATGGTCGCCGAGATGAAGGGCGCTATTGCCGCCAAAGAGCCGATCCTGATGATGTTCTGGCAGCCGCATTGGCTGTTTGCCGCGTTGGATCTGCATTACGTCGAATGGAACAAGACGGACAGCAATTGCGTCGAGACGGGCCAGATCAAAGACACCGCCTGCGGATTTGCCCAAGCCCATGTCCTGAAGCTGGAGGCCAAGCATTTCGCGACAAAGTGGCCTGCGGCAGGGGCAATGATGGCAAAGTTTACCCTGACCAACGACGAGCAGAACGCGATGATTTTGGAAGTTGACCAGAAGGGCCGCCCGGTTGACGAGGTGGTTCAGGAATGGATGACCAAAAACGAAAATCGCTGGTCGGACTGGGTCAAGTGACTGGGTCAGTTCTGCATCGGGCCGCCGCCTCGGTGACCCGAACGCCCCAAGCCCGCGCAGTTTGAACGGAACCGGATCATGACCTTGAGTGTCGCCGTGCCAAACCCGAACGTCAAACTCTCGTGCCGTAACGTCTGGAAGGTCTACGGCGCAAACCCGAAGCTGTTTTTCGATGCGGCAGCCATGGCGGGTGACCCGGCGGCCCTAGCCGCAAGGATGCGGACGGCGGGCTGCATGCCTGCGGCGATTGACGTGTCGTTTGACGTTCATGTGGGCGAGACCTTTGTCATCATGGGCCTGTCGGGATCGGGAAAATCCACCATCGTCCGCTGCCTGTCGCGCCTGATCGAACCGGATTTTGGCGAAGTGCAGCTTGACGGCGAAGACCTGTTGTCAAAGTCGGGCCGCGACCTGATCGACATCCGCCGCCACAAGATGGGCATGGTGTTTCAAAGCTTTGGCCTTCTGCCGCATCTGAGCGTGCTGGAAAACATCGCCTTTCCGCTGAAGCTTCAGGGCATGTCGCGGGCCGGTCAGCTTGAACGCGCTTCTCGTGTGATTGAACTTGTTGGCCTGAAGGGGCGCGAAAGTGCCTATCCGCGTCAGTTGTCCGGTGGGCAGCAGCAACGCGTGGGCATTGCGCGGTCGCTGGCCGTTGAACCGCAAGTCTGGTTTCTGGACGAGCCGTTCAGTGCGCTGGACCCCCTGATCCGCCGCCAGATGCAGGACGAGTTCCTGCGCATCCAGCGCGTGCTGCGCAAGTCCATCGTCTTTATCACCCACGATTTTCTGGAGGCCCTGCGCATCGCCGACCGTATGGCCATCATGCGCGATGGCAGGATCGTCCAGATCGGGACGCCGGAAGAGCTGATCCTGGCGCCCGCGGATGACTACGTCGCTCAATTCACTTCTGAAGTGCCGCTGATCAAGGTATTGCGCGCCGGGCAATGCTGCACCTCGCTGGTGGATAGGCCGGCCGGACTGCCGCAGACTGCGGCGGATGAGCGGGTGGAACATCTGCTGGCCCGACTGGCGGCCAGCCCAGCCGGTGTCGATGTCATCGGGCGGGACGGGTTGTATCTTGGGACGCTGACACCGGCAGCGCTGATCCAAAGTCTGGCCGCAGCCCAACCGGAGCAGAGCCGACGCAACGGGGTGCAGTATGCATGACGGGCAAGCGGCCGGATATGATGCGCGCACGGTCGCGTTGGACGACGCCACTGGGTCGGTTCCGACCGAGACGCTGAAATGGCTGTTGGTTCTTGCCGTCATTCTTGCCTTGATCGCGCTGCAAGGCCGATATCCTGCGCTGACCAGCTATCCGGTTGCCTGGCAAATGCCGATGTCAGACTGGATGAACGCGGGCATGACGTGGTTTGTGGACAACACCAAGCCGGTCTTTCGCGCCGGGTCGTCCTTGATGTTGTATCCGATGACCTGGATGATCGCCCTGCTGAACTGGCTGCCATGGCCCGTCATCTGTGGTGTGTCGGTCTTGATCGCCTACCGTGCGGGCAAGCTAGGGCTTGCGGTTTTTACCGGGGCCGCACTGGCCTATGTGCTGATCGTCGGGCTGTGGCCGGACACGACGAATTCGCTGGCGCTGGTGGCGGTTTCGGTGCCCTTGGCCATCGCAATCGGGTTCGGCCTTGGCGTCCTGGGCTTTTTCTCGGCGCGGGCAGAGCAGGTCTTGCAGCCGATGATGGATGTGACGCAAACAATCCCGGCCTTTGCCTACCTTTTGCCGATCCTGATCCTGTTCGGCTTTGGCCCGGTGGTGGGTCTGATCGCGGGCGTGATCTATGCCTTTCCGCCGATGGTCAAGAACACCATCATCGGCCTGCGACAGGTGCCGTCGGACATCATCGACTCCGGGTTGATGTCGGGGGCAACACCTGTGCAACTGTTCTTTCGGGTGCGCTGTGCGGCGGGCCTGCGGCAGATACTGCTGGGCGTGAACCAGACGACACTTGCGGCGTTGAGCATGATCATTGTCGCCTCGATCATCGGGGGTTCGGCTGACATCGGCTGGCGGGTGCTGCAGTCTTTGCGCAAGGCCGAGTTTGGGGAAAGCCTGGTCGCAGGCATCGTTATCGCCTTGCTGGCCATGATCCTCGACCGCATCACCCATGGGCTTGCGTTGCGCGAACCGGAGATGCTGGAACAGCGCGGGTTTCTGGCTCGCCACCGCTTTTGGCTGACGATGGTCGCAGCCGTTGCCTTGGCGTTCGCGGCAAGCCAGATCTGGCCCGCATTGCAAAGCTGGCCACGTGACTGGACCGTCAATCCGGCAGGACTGCTGAATACGGCGATCAACTGGTTCGTTGTCGCGGCAAAGCCGGTACTGGACGGCTTCAAGAATGTCGTGGTCTTTACCTTGGTGCTGCCGATCAAGATGGGCCTGAACAAGACCATCAGCCCCTTCACCTGGGGATTTGCCCTGCAAAGCTGGCACAAAGCGGCCTATCTAGCAGCGGTGTTGAGCGGGGCGTGGTTTGCCCACAGGGCTGGCAACCGGGGTGCAGCGGTGCTGGTTCTGACGTTGGGTCTGGTGTTCTTTTTCGGTCTGACTAACCTGACGTGGCCGGGGCTGAGCCTGCTGATCGTCTATTTCGGGTACCGCAGCGGTGGCACGCGCCTGGCTGTGGGGGCTGCGGCGGCGCTGGCCTTCATCCTCCTGTCAGGCAGCTATGACAAAGCGGTGCTGTCACTGCAACTGTGCGGCATAGCCATCGCGGTTTCCTTCTTTCTGGGCACGTTTCTGGGGATCATCGCCGCTGAAAATGACCGTTTCTCACAGATCTTGCGTCCCTTCAACGACACGCTGCAAACCATGCCGCCCTTCGTGCTTTTGATCCCGATCATCATGATCTTCAAGATTGGTGAGTTTTCGGCGCTGCTGGCGATCATCTCTTACGCCATTGTGGCGCCGATCCGGTACACCGAATATGGCATACGCAACGTGCCCAAAGAGGTGGTCGAGGCCTCTGTCAGCATGGGCTGCACACCGTTTCAGCTGTTGCGGTACGCAAAGTTACCGCTCGCCATGCCGAACATCATGCTCGGGCTCATTCAGGCGATCATGTTCGGCATCTCGATGCTGGTGGTTTCCGCGCTGGTGGGCACGACCGATCTGGGACAGGTGATCTATGTCGGCCTCAGCAAAGCCAATTTCGGTTTAGGATTTCTGGCCGGGATTGCGATGGCTACGATAGCCATTCTGGCGGACCAGTTCTGCCGCGCCTGGCAGCGGCGGATTTCAGCGTCCGTCGCAAGCGATCAGCCATGACGATCGTGCCGGTGCATGATCGCCTTACCCGCAGGCTGCAAAACGCTGAACGGTGCGGCCCCGAACACCACCCGGCTTGCCGCCTGTCTGACACGGTTAGAAACCGTGACCACGATTCCCCGTTAACCTGACGGCATAGGAGCCAAAATGACGCCTGAAGACCTGTGCTATCTGTCCGCGCAAGAGGTTCTGGCCCTGTTTCGCAGCCGAAAGCTGTCGCCGGTCGAATATCTTGATACGATTCTGTCCCGGACCGACACGGTGAACCCCGCGATCAACGCCTATGCCGACACCTATTTCGATGAGGCGCGGGCGGCGGCCAAGGCGGCGGAGGCGGTCTATATGTCCCGCGCTGAACCGCGCCCGCTGGAAGGTCTGCCCGTGGCGGTCAAGGATGCTCAACGCATTGCAGGGCGGCGCACGACCCAAGGCTCGCTGGTCTTCAAGGACCATATCGACAGCATGTCCGACCCGATGATCGAGCGGTTGCAGGCGGCAGGGGCCATCCTTCATGCCCGCACGACAACGCCGGAGTTTTGCCTGTCAGGCACCTGCAATTCGCGGATGTGGGGGGTGACGCGCAACCCGTTCAACCTTGAGTTCGGGCCGGGCGGATCGTCGGGTGGGTCCGGGGCGGCCTTGGCTGCCGGAATGACGGCGGTGGCGACCGGCACCGACATCGGCGGCTCGATCCGGATTCCGGCCAGCGCTTGTGGATTGGTCGGGTACAAGCCACCGCACGGACGCAACCCGGATGGGCCACCTGCCAATTTTGACCGCTACAATCATTGTGGTGTGCTGACCCGCACTGTCGGCGACACCGCCATGATGCAAAACCTGATCTCGGGTCCGCATCCGCGTGATCACGACAGCTTGCGCGACCGTGTGACCCTGCCGCTGACGGCAAGCCATCGAAAGCTGCGTGTCGGCTGGTCGATGGACCTTGGCTATGTGCCGATCAGTGCAGAGGTGCGCGCCAACACCCTGCGCGCGCTGGACGTGTTTGCGCAGGATGGCTGTCAGGTCGAGGAGGTCGCTATTGGCTGGACCGAGGAGGTCGACCGCGCCTCGATGGGCTGGTATTGCGCCATGCATTTCGGCCGCCAGCCGCTGTGGGCCGCAGCAAAGCATCGGGATCTGTTGACCGACTACGCCCGCGCCGCTGCGGATTTGGCGGCCAAGGTCACACCTGACGACGTCGCCCGGTCGTGGGATGAGCAGCACGCCATGTATCAGGTGATCGGAGCTTTGTTCGAACGCTTTGACATCCTGATCTGCCCCACGCTGTCGATTGGGGCTGTGCGCGCCGATCATGATCCGGTGGGCCGGCATTTCATCGTGGACGGTCGGGCGGTGGATGCCGAATACGGCTGGGTTCTGACCCATCCGTTCAACATGCTGCACCACTGCCCTGTGGTGTCAGTGCCGTCGGGTCGTGACAGCCACGGCGTGCCCACCGGCATTCAGATCATCGGGCGCACCTTTGACGATGCCGCCGTCATCGGGGCGGCCCTGCAATACGAGGCTGCCGCGCCCGACCTGTTTTTGCCACGCTCCGGCCTGCCGGGCTTTACCGCTGCAAGGGGTCACAGCGCATGACGGGCCGCGTAGCCATTGTCACCGGCGGGACAACCGGCATCGGTTTGGCCACGGCGGTGACAATGGCTACGCGGCCCGCCACCGGGTTGCCATCGGTGCCAGAAGTGCTGCTGACCCCGCCGTGGTGGCCGAGGTCCGCAGCCGTATTGGCGCGGAGGTCTTGATCGAACGACTTGACGTGGCAAACAGCGCCTCTTGCGACGCCTTCGTGGCCCACGTCACGCTCCTGCTTGGCCCGCCTGTCATTCTGATCAACGCCGCCGGAATTTACCGCGAAGCCTTCCTTGCCGATCACAGCGACCAGGACTGGACCGATCAGATCGAGATCAATCTGAGCGGTGCCTTCCGCATGACCCGCGCTGTCTATCCCGCGATGGTCGACGCCGGATGGGGCCGCATCGCCAACATAGCCTCGACTGCGGGCACCAAGGGCGCTGCCGGCTATGCGGGCTATTGCGCCTCAAAAGCCGGGCTGATCGGCCTGTCAAAGGTGACGGCGGTTGAGGGCGCGCCGCACGGGATTTCCTGCATCGCGGTCAGCCCGACCTGGGTGGAAACCCCGATGATGTCGCAGTCTATCGACAGGATGGCCGCCGCACAGGCGATATCGCAGGCAGAGGCGCGCGCCCAGATCGCGCACAGCAATCCGCAGGGCAGGATCGTCCAGCCGGGCGAGGTTGCCGCCCTGATCGACTTTTTCTGCTCGGACCGCGCGCCGGGCTTTACCAATGTCGATGTGCAAATCAATGCCGGCGCTGATTGGTAGGAGTTAGACATGCCGTTCAAAACCTTGCGGCTGTCTGACCGGGTGTCGCTGGTTCAGGAAACCGGGGTCGCCAGTTGCCTGCGCTGCAACATCTGGCACGTGCGCGGGCGCGATCATGATCTGGTGATTGACACCGGCATGGGGCTTGACCCGCTGAAAGACTGGATTTTGCGTGAAACCGACCGGCCCATCAAAGCCATCGTCACGCACAGCCATTTCGACCATTCCGGCAGCCTGCACGAATTTGACTGCCGTCTGGGCCACCGGGCCGAAGCGCATATTCTGGCCGCCCCTAACAATGACGCGGTGGTCTATTCCGGGGCGTGGCCACAGATCGAGGTGGTTGATCCCCGCGCTCATCCTGAATTCGACCCCACGACCTACCGCATAACACCGGCGCCTTTGACCGGATATCTGGACGAGGGTGACGTGCTGGATCTGGGCGATTGTGCCTATCAGGTCCTGCACACTCCCGGCCATTCGCCGGGTTCAATCTCGCTATGGGACATCAAGGCCCGCACGGTTTTTTCCGGCGATGCCTTGTATGACGGCGTCCTGATGGACAACCTGTACCACTCCGACCCCGCCACCCTGCGCCGCACGCTTCAGCGGTTGCAAGGCCTGGGGGCAGAGGTGTTTCACGGCGGGCACTACCCGTCGTTCGGCAAGGCACGCATGGCGCTGCTGGTGGACGCCTATCTGCGGGGAGACAACACGCTGGTTGATGTGGTGGAGTGGTATGCCCAGATGCGCCGCACCACGCCTGATATCTATGCCGATCAGGACTGGAGCGGGCTAAACATTTGAAGGCGTCCCGCGCCCGACCTTTACCCGGTTTGCCCGTCAGGCCTAGCGCTGTCTGCCGATGGACGACAAAGCGACAGCGGAAATCACGATGCCGCCGACCAGAACCTGACGCACATAAGAGTCGATGGCCATCTGGGTCAGGCCGTTGTCCAGAATCCCCAGGATCAGCACGCCGACCAATGTCGCCTGCACGCGCGGCTCGCCTTGCCGTCCCATCGTCATGCCCAAAAAGACCGCTGCAATGGCGTCCAACATCAGGCCGGAGCCTTGAGTGGGGTTGGCCGAAGCGACCCGGCTTGCATACATCAGCCCCGCTGCGGCAGCCCCAAGCCCGGTCAGGGCAAAGGCCAAAAGCCGCAACAGCCGCACGTTGATCCCCGCCAGTTCCGCCGCCGTGGCATTGCCGCCGATGGCGTACAGCCTGCGACCAAAGCTGGTCTGTTCCAGCAGCAGCCAAACCACGCCCAGCACCGCCACGGCGGCCAATGTCATCACCGGCAAGCGGGCCGTCAGGCCTACCACGTCAAGCGGAATGCCGCCTTTGGCAAAGTCCGAAAAGCTTGCCGGGATGTCGCGCCCGTACAGCGTCTTGCCGCCGCTGAGGATGAAGGCCGCGCCTGAAAACATGGTCAAGGTGCCCAAGGTTGCGATAAACGGCAAAATGCCGATGTAGGCCACCAGAAACCCGTTCGCGAGCCCTCCCAAAAGTCCTACGCCCAGTGCCGCCGATACTCCGACCCAGACAGGCAGGTGCATCTGGAAACAGACCGCAGCGGTGATGCCGGACAGGCTGGCCATCGAGCCGACCGACAGATCAAAATCCGTCATCACCATGACGATCGTCATGGCAAAGGCCGTGACCGCCAGCATCGAGATTTGTTGGCTGATGTTCAGCAGGTTCTGCGCCGTCAGAAAGGTCTCGGGCTTGGCCAAGGCGAAAAACGCCACCATCACCAAAAGCCCAAGCAGCGTGCCGGATTGGCGCAGGTCAGACCATCTCACGCTGGCACCCGGTCTTTGGTTTCAAGCGCGTAAAGCCGCGCCAGCAGATCGGCAGGGGTCATGTCGGCCGCTTTGTCCTCAACCGCCACCTGACGACCGCGGGACAGGTACAGCAGCCGGTCGGACAATCCCAACAGCTCTGGCAGGTCGGTGGACGACAGAATGACCGCGCAGCCTGCCGCACTCGCCTGCCGGATCAGCGCATGGATTTCGGCACGCGCACCCACATCGACGCCCCGCGTGGGTTCCTCCAGCAGCAAAAGCTTGGGTTTGCCGATCAGGGCGCGCGCAAAAACCACCTTCTGCTGATTGCCGCCCGACAATTCGGCCACCGTCTGCTCCGGACCCTTGAAGCGCAGATGCACCCGTTTGGCGAACTCCACCGTCCGCGCGACTTCAGCACGCCTTTGTGCCCGAAAGCCGAAGTCCTTCAGATGGGCGGCCAGCATGTTGGACCGCACACTCATCGCCAGCATCAACCCTTCGGTCCGGCGTTCGCGCGGCACGTAAGCCACGCCGCGTGCCCAGGCCTCGGTCGGAGATTTCGGTTCCGCCCCGCCAAAAAGCCGCAACCTGCCGCCGCGCAGTGGTTCAGACCCAAGCAGCAGCCGGACGATTTGGGCCTGACCGGCTCCCTCCAATCCAGCAAGGCCAAGAATCTCACCTTCGGCCAACACAAAGTTCAGGCCGGTGACGCTTGCCGAAGCTGCATCCATCGCCTGCACGACGATCTGCTTGCCCAAGACCGACCGACGCGCCGGAACCGCTTCGGCCACCGCTTTGCCGGTCATGGCAGTGATCAACGCATCGCGCCCGGTTGCGCCAACCGTGGCAGTCATGACGTGAGCGCCGTCGCGCAGCACCGTGACATCGTCGCAGATTGTCATGACCTCGTTGATCCGGTGCGAGACGTACAAAATCGCCGCCCCTTCGTCTTTCAACCGGGCCAGTGCGGCAAAGAGTTGATCGCTTTCTTGCGCCGTCAAGCCGGCTGTTGGCTCGTCCAGCACGTAAAGGCACGGCTTTTGACCTGACACCGCGGCCACCAGCGCCGACGCGATGCGGGTCAGAATCCGGTCGCCGGTGGAAAGTTCGCCCGCCTGCCGGTTGACATCGATATGCCCGGCATCCAGTCGCGCCAATGCCGCACGCGCCTGCGCGCGCAGGTTCGGCCAGTCGATCAACCCACCAAACCGGCGCGGCATCGGATGGCCCAGCAGCACGTTTTCAGCCACCGAAAGCTGGGGCACGATGTTAAGCTCCTGATGGATAAAGCGGAACCCGGCCCGCTTCGCGTCAGCGGCGTTGCGCAAGATCATTGGTTTGCCGTCGATCCGCACATCCATCCGGTCCGCCTTGACGACCCCGGCGATCAGCTTGATCAAGGTGCTTTTGCCCGCGCCATTCTCGCCCATCAGCGCGTGGATGCGTCCACCGGTCAGCGACAGGCTGACGTTGCTCAGCGCCACGGCCCCGCCATAGCTTTTGGTCAGGCCAGCAAAGGTCAGGGACTGCATGGGCAATGCGCGCTCAAAAGGGTGCCCCGCGTCGCGTGGGGAACCAGAGTTGCCCGATCACTTGTCGACGTTGGCCGAGGTGATCAGTCTGGTCGGCACGAAGGTGACCTTGGACCGGATCACGTCACCCTTCATCGCATGGGCGACAGCATCCGCCGCCGCAGCCCCGATGGCCGCGAAGTCCTGCGCCTCGGAGGCTTCGAAATTGCCACCGGCCTTGATGGCATCACGCGCCTGCGGGTTCGCGTCAATGCCCACAATGACGATGCCTTCCTTTTGCCGGCCCGCCGCCTCAATCGCCTGCAACGCGCCGAGGGCAGGCTGGTCCCACGCCGCCCACACCGCCGAAATGGAACCCGGCGTCGGGTTGGCGGCCAGAATAGCCTCCATCTTGGCGCGGCTGTCGGCTATGCCGCCGTCTTTCACATCCGGCGTGATCCGGTCCAGAACCTTGATGTCGGGGTAGTTCTTGAAAATCGCATCCGCGACCACGCCGCGCACCTGAACCGGCGGGAAGGCGTCGAATACGAACATGACGACATTGCCCTTGCCACCGATTCGGTTGGCCACATAGGCCGAGGTTTCGGCAGCCATAGCATAGCCGTTCGAGGTGATGTTGGTGACCACCAGAGGGTCAGCCCCGGCGTCCATGCCGATCACCGGGATCTTGGCATCGGCTGCGGCCTGCAACCCGGCCTGAACCTGTGCAGGGTCCACATTGATCACGATGGCGTCAACTTTCTGGGTCACCGCATCTTCCATGCGTGCGATAACGGTGGCCACGTCACCAGCCGTGTCCACGACATTCACCGTCCAACCGGCCTTGGCGGCTTGAGCCTTAAAGCCCTCCACATACATCTGCGTTCCCGGTTGAGCCAGATAGGGCGTGATCACAGCGACCGTCTCGGCCCAGGCCGAACCGGCAATCAACGCAAATCCAACGACCGACGCCAGCAATTTGCCCTTCATTCCTATCTCCTCCGATGTGGCGTCGGGGCTTTTGCGCCGACGGCGTTTGTTGTGGCGGCGTTTGTTATCGCGCCGTCCCGTATATCGTTGCCGCGCTTTGTTCAGCGTGGGTGATCATCCGGGCATGCAGGGAAGCATTAACATTGACGGCTTCGGTGTAAAGCCCGAACAGATCGTCATAAAGCCCGCGCCGTGAGGGATCAGGCAAGATCGGGTCCAGATGCCGGACCAGCGCCTTTTGGGCGAGGGCAGGCGAGGGAAAGAGGCCCGCGCCATGGGCGGCCAACGTGCAGGCCCCCAGCAGGCCCGGTTCATTGACCGCCAAGGGCACCATCGGACGACCCATGATATCGGCCTTGATTTGCGTCCACACCTGCGAGCGAAAACCGCCACCGCCGCAGGTCAGATGGTCAGGCCGGACCCCGGCGGAGGCTTCAAGTGCTCCCAACGCGTGTCGGGCCGAAAAACCGACCCCCTCCATCACCGCACGGGCCAGATCAGCCATGCCGCAGGACGCATCAAGGCCAAGAAAAGCGCCGCGCAAGGATCGGTTCCAAAGCGGCGCGCGTTCACCGCTGAGGTGCGGCAGGAACAGCGGCGTCAGCGCCGTGCGCGCGGTGGCTGCAACCATCGCACCAGCCTCCTCCGGCGCAAGGCCCGCCCAATCGCAGAACCATGCCAAAGCCGCGCCGCCCGATTGCGTGGGCCCTGCATGCAACCGCAGGCCCAGAAGGTCTGAAAAGACCACGACGCCCGGCGTGGGGATTACGGTCTGGCTGACAATACCCATGATCTCACTGGTGCCGGAGATATGGGTGCCAGAGCCGTCCTGCGCACCCGCCGCGCCGAAAATTGCACACCAGCCATCCATGGTGCAGGTGATCACCGGCACCCCCCTCAACGCACCTTCCTTGACCCGCCCCGCAATGTCGGCCGCGCCGCACAGGGGGGCCATCTTCCCGGCAGCCCCGGGAACCAGGGCCAGAACCTCTGCCACCAAACCGTTCTGGTTCGCAATTCCGATGTTGGAGACGGCGTCAGTGCGCATTTCACCAGTCAGATGGTGCAGACAAAAGTCCTTTGGCAGTACGACCCAGCGGGTGGCAGCCCAGATTTCGGGCCGGTGGCGGCGCATCCATTCCATCCGGCTGAGCGGGTGGCTTGCATCAATCGGGATCGGTGCCCGGAACCACGACAGTTTCTGTTCAAGGCTGACCTGCGCATCCAGATCAAGCGCCTCAGCTTCCGCGCGCCCATCCTGCCAGACAATCGCCGGAGCCAGCGGCTGCCCCGCAGCGTCCAGAAACACATGGGTGTTGACCTGGCTTGTAACACCGACGGCACAGATGCGCGGGGCCAGACCTTTGGCCACAACGCCCGCAAGTCCGGCGTCGATCCGGTGCAGCCAATCGCCGGGCTCCTGCTCGACCAAAGACGCGCCATGACGATGGATCGGGTATTTGTCGGAATAGCTGTAGATCAGCGCACCGTCTGCCGAGATCACCGCAAGTTTGACCGCCGTGGTGCCAACGTCGATCCCCAGAACCAGATCAGCCGCCATGATGCTTCGCCTTGGTTTGCAACCGTTTGTCCTTTTGCAGATGGGTTATCCTGACGGCTTCCGTACGGTCCTGACCCACGGAAAAGCCAGTATGCCCCAAACCAAAACCATGGCGCATTTGAGCGAAAGGATAAATCGCAATCTTGGGTGTCACAGGGGTGTCACAGGCGCGTCAACGGGGTGTCACAGGGGCTGTTTGTCCGGACACAACGCCACCTTGGCCGCACCCTGCAACAGTGCTGTGATCGGCGTCACCAGCCTTCTAAGCCCCGGAAGTTTGCAGCCCGGGCAACTTGCCATCGACGTTGCAAAGCGAACGGATGGCCAGACGCGCCGCGCGTTCGACGGCTGGCATGGTTGCGGAAAGAATTTCGATCCGGTCGAACAAAAGCGGGTTGTCAGCCAGAACCTGACGCAAAGAAGTGCCGAACGCCTGCCGCAATTCGGTGCCGATGTTGAACTTGCAGACCGTGCTGCGCGACAGACTGGCGCGTTCGGCCATCGTGATGCCTGAACCACCATGCAGGACCAAAGGCAGATCCGGGGCGGCGCGTTGAATTGCTACCAGCCGGGTCAGGTTGATCGCGGCACCTTGGGTTTTCATCAGATGAGTGTTGCCGATGGATACGGCCAGCGCATCAACTCCGGTTTCAATCTGGAAGCGGGCGACTTCGGCGGGGTCCGTCTCTGCTGACGCGGCCCCGGCGTGATAGCCGACAAAGCCCAACTCCGCCTCGACAGAGACGCCAAAGCCATGGGCCATCGTCACAATCGCCGCCGTCCGGTCAATGTTATCCTGCAAGGCCAGGGCCGAGCCGTCATACATGACGGAGGTAAAGCCACAGTCGATGGCCGCACGGCAGACCGCGATGCTTTCGCCGTGATCCAGATGCGCCACCACCGGGACCGATGCCGCCTCGGCCAAGGTGCGAAACATCGCCCCCAATACGGGCAGAGGCGTGTGGGCACGCGCACCGGGGCCCGCTTGCAGGATCAGCGGGCGGCCCTCGGCCTCCGCCGCAGCGACATAGGCGCGGGCATCCTCCCAGCCCTGCACCACAAGGCCCGCAACCGCAGTGCCATCCGTCAGGCATGGGCGCAGAACTTGCGACAGGGTCGCTATGGTCATTTGAACTTGGCGATCATGTTCTTGATGCCGGGGATCGTCTCGATCTGATCGGCATGATCGGGCTGGAAATATTGCACAAGAGGCCGCTGCGTCAGGCCGCCAAGGATGGTGAAATAATACATCTCATAGCCCGGCAACACGCAGACCGGATGATAGCCCCGGTCAATCGCAAGGGTGGAGCCGTCCATGACGTGAAAGGCGTCGCCCGGCACGCCTTCCTCGCGCTGCATCATTTGCAGGCCGGAACCACGCGGCGGGTTGAAGCGAAAGTTATAGACCTCGTCATGCCGGGTTTCCAGCGGCAAGCGCTCGGTGTCGTGCTTGTGGCTGGGAAAACCGGACCAGCCGCCTGCGCCCACCGTGTAAAGCTCTGACACCAGCAGTCGCCCAACGCGGCCATGGTACTTTTGCCCAAGGATGTGCTTGATCTTGCGGTGAGTTTTGGTGTCGTCAGAGCCGTATTGCACCGGGTCGATGTCCGCTGCGCGGATCGCAAAGGGGGCAAAGACCGTGTCGCACTGCGCGCCTGCGATAAAGATTTCGGCGTTGTCGGACTGGCAGGTGATCGTGGCAGCCATGCCGGTCGGGATATAAACCCCCTCAGGCTCGCCATCCCAGACGTTCATCCTGCGCGTGCCGATCGTGGGATAGGTTTCGTCCCCGCAATCCACATCGACCGTGCCGGTTGCGGGCACGATGCAGGTTTCATATCCGGCCACCTGCGAGGTGAATTTTTTGCCTTTGCTCAACCGCAGAATGTTGAAATAGACCAAGGGCACCAAAGGATGATTGACGGCGATGACAGGTTGGTTGTGGTTGTCATGCGGGGCGATGTGCATCGGCGCTCCTTTGGGGTTTGGGGTCGTGCTGCAACAGAAATCGGTCAAGTTCGGCGCGGTCGGGGGAGGCTGGGGCGCAGCCGATCCCGGACACGATGATCGCGGCAGTGGCAGAACCCCGCCGGATGGCAGCCTCAAGCGTGTGGCCCTGCGCCAAGCCCGCCAGAAGCCCGCCCATGAACCCGTCGCCCGCCCCCATCGGTTTCAGGGCCTTGACCGCGAAAATACCGGTTTCAAAACTGAAATCCGGGGTGAAGGTCACGCAGCCATGTTCGCCGCGCTTGTAGATAGCCAACAGCGACCCGCTTCGAACAAGGCTTGCCGCCAGATTGCGACCGGTGTCGATGCTGCCGGACAACAGGCCAAACTCCTCGTCATTGCCAACAACGACATCGGCATTTCGCGCGGCATCGAGGCAGATGACCGCGGCCTCTGCCTCTGACGGCCAAGAATAGGCGCGGTAATCCAGATCCAGCACGGTCAGCGCGCCAGCTTTACGGGCATGCAGCATCGCCAGACGTGTGGCGCTGCGGGACGGCTCGGCCGCCAAGGCGGTACCAGTGACAACAAGGGCTGCGACCCGGCCAAAATCCGCGGCTTTGACATCGTCGCTGTGCAAAGCGAAGTCGGCGGCGTTGTTGCGGTACAAAACGGTCTGGCAACCGGCAGCCCGGGTTTCTGTGACGGCAAGCGAGGTGCGGGTGCCGCCCAAAGCCGTGCCGACCAACGACGTGTCCACCCCGTAACGCGCCAGTTCTGCACGGGCATAGCGCCCGACGGCATCATCTGACACCCGGGTCAGCAGCGCAGCCTCGCAGCCTTGCCGCGCCAGCGCCACCGCAATGTTGCCCGCAGATCCGCCAATGGCGCTGAAGTAGCCTTTGGCGTCGTCAATCCTTGTGCCGGGCGGATCGGCGTACAGATCCATCCCGACGCGTCCCAGTGCGACAAAGCGGTTCAGCGCCATGCGCTGCCACAGCCGCCGCATCACGAAGATACCTTGGAGAGGGTCTGACAAAATGGGCTTGGGTTTGCGGCCATGGCTGTCCTATTTTCACTCAGAAGGAATCGTGTTGACCTTTTGCGTGCTCGCAGGATACGAATTTTGCAACCGGTTGCAAATGGTTTGGAGAGCTTGGTTGAAAGACATCGGAATAGGCATCGTCGGCGGTGGCTACATGGGCAAAGCCCATGCCGTGGCGATGTCTGCGGTCGGTGCCGTGTTCAACACCACCCTGCGCCCAAAGCTGGAAATTGTCTGCGCTGCAACGCCTGCCTCTGCCGAAGCCTATGCAAGCGCCTATGGTTTTGCGCGGTCTACCGCTGATTGGCGCGCCATGGTTCTGGACCCCAAGGTTGAGGCGGTCGTGATCGCCTCGCCGCAGGAAACCCACCGCGCCATCGCGGAACTGGCTTTTTCGGCCAAAAAGCCGGTGTTTTGTGAAAAGCCGTTGGGTGCCAGCCTTGGTGACAGCGCGGCGATGGTCGCGGCGGCAGAGGCTTCCGGTTGCGTCCACATGGTCGGCTTCAACTACATCCGCACGCCCGCTTCGCAATACGCCCGGACACTGATCACGACCGGTCAGATCGGCGACGTGATCTGGTTTCGCGGTGAACATACCGAGGATTTCGACTCTGACCCCGCCAAACCCGCCTCGTGGCGCAACTTTGGCATGGCGAACGGAGCGACCGGCGATCTGGCACCGCATATGATCAACGCCTGCCTTGCTCTTGCCGGACCTATTGCCAGGTTGACCGCCGATATTGCAACCGTTTACAAAACCCGCCCCGGCCCCGATGGTCCGGTTTCTGTCACCAATGACGACATCAGCCAGTTCATGTGCCGGTTCCAGAATGGTGCGACCGGGCATCTGTCCTTCAGCCGGGTCGCGACCGGGCGCAAGATGGGCTATGCCTATGAGGTCACCGGGACCAAGGGTGCCATCCGCTTCGATCAGGAAGATCAGAACGCCCTATGGCTTTACAAGGCCGAGGGGGCAGAGGCGGAGCGCGGGTTTCGCAAGATCCTGACGGGGCCATCGCATCCGGACTATCTGCCTTTTTGTCAGGGTCCGGGCCATGGCACTGGGTATCAGGATCAGATCATCATCGAAGCGCGCGACTTTTTGCGCGCCATTGAAACCGGCAAACCCGTATGGCCGACGTTTCGCGATGGGCTTGACGTGGCCCGCGTGATTGCGGCGATGCGCGACAGCCACGCCTCTGGCCAGTGGGTCAATCTTTGAAAGGCCCGCCAAACTGTAAGGCCCGACATCTTGAAAGGCCTGCCATATTGAAAGGCCCGGCATCTTGAAAGGACTGCCATGATCCGCATCGGAAATGCGCCCTGCTCCTGGGGTGTGGAATTTGCAAGCGACCCGCGCAATCCAAGCTGGCAACAGGTCTTGGCCGACTGTGCTGCGGCGGGTTACAAGGGGATTGAACTGGGGCCGATAGGCTTCATGCCGGAAGACCCGGCTGTGTTGGCCGATGGGCTGGCAAAGCATGACATGACCCTGACCGGCGGTGTCGTCTTTCGCCCCTTCCACGACCCCGGCCAATGGAGCGATACGCTTGACGCCACCCACCGCACTTGCGCCGCCCTAGTCGCACACCGGGCCGAACATCTGGTGCTGATCGACAGCATATCACCCCGCCGCGCCCCAACCGCAGGCCGTGCGACCGAGGCCGAGCAGATGGGCCGCGACGAGTGGCTGGGGCTGGTGGACCGTATCCGCAAGGCGGCGCAGATCGGCACTGATCACGGGCTCACGGTCAGCATTCACGCCCATGCGGCGGGCTTCATCGACTTTGAGCCGGAATTGGAACGCCTGCTGGCCGAGGTGGATGAAAACCTCTTGAAGCTGTGCCTTGACACCGGTCACCACTCTTACGCCGGGTTCGATCCCGTGGCCTTTCTGCGCCGTCACATCGGCCGGGTGTCCTACATGCACTTCAAGGACATTGACCCGGTTGTGAAGGCCCGCGCCATCGCCAACCGGACCGGGTTCTATGACGCCTGCGCGCAAGGGATCTTCTGCAATCTGGGCAAGGGCGATGTCGATTTTCCTGCCGTGCGCCAGATTCTGCTGGACGCGGGCTTTGCAGGCTGGTGCACGGTAGAGCAGGATTGCGACCCGGCAGCCGCCACGCCCGTCGTCGAATATGCCCTTGCCAACCGCGACTACCTGTCTTCCATCGGCTTTTAAGAGGTTACCATGAAACGCTTGAACTGGGGCATGATCGGCGGCGGCAAAGGCAGCCAGATCGGGCCCGCCCACCGCATCGCTGCCGGACTGGACAGTCTGTTCACTTTTGCTGCCGGCGCGCTGGACCATGACCCAGAGGCCGGGCGCAGCTTTGGCCGCGAATTGGGGCTGGCCGCAGACCGCTCTTATGGCAACTGGCGCGAGATGCTGGAGGGCGAGAAGGCCCGCGCTGACCGGGTTGATCTGGTGACAATCGCCACGCCGAACGTCACCCACTATGACATCGCCAAGGCGTTTCTGGAGGCCGGTTTTCACGTTCTGTGCGAAAAGCCGATGACCGTGACCGAAGATCAGGCGCAGGATCTGGTCGAGACAGCGCGGGCAACCGGCAAGATCTGCGCGGTGAACTACGGTTATACCGGCTACGCTTTGGTCCGGCACATGCGGGCCATGGTGGCGCGTGGCGACATCGGCAAGGTGCGCCTTGTGGTGGCCGAATTTGCCCATGGCCACCATGCCAACGCCGCCGACGCCAATAACCCGCGCGTCCGTTGGCGCTATGACCCCGCACAGGCGGGCATTTCTGCCCAGTTCGCCGATTGCGGCATTCACGCGCTGCACATGGCCAGCTTTGTCACCGGGCAAGAGGTTGACCGCCTGTCCGCCGATTTCGTCGCCTGTCTGCCTGACCGCCAGTTGGAAGACGACGCGATGGTCAACTTCCGGATGAGCGGTGGCACTGTGGGGCGGCTTTGGACCTCGTCGGTTGCCATCGGGCGTCAGCATGGGCTGGCCATTCAGGTGTTTGGCGAGACGGGCGGGCTGCGCTGGTCGCAAGAACAGCCCAACCAACTGTATTACATGCCGCTTGGCCAAAGGCTGCAAGTGATCGAGCGTGGCGAGGGCAATCTGTCGCCAGAGGCCGACTGCGCCAGCCGGGTGACGGTTGGCCATGCCGAGGGGATGCCGCTGGCCTTCGCCAATATCTACCGCGATCTGGCCGAAACTCTGGCGGCGCAAAGCGAGGGCCGCAAACCTGATCCGGCCAAGTCCCTGTTTCCCAATGCCGAAGATGGCCTGCGCTCCATCTCGGCCATTCAGGCGGCGGTCACCTCAGCCAGGGGCAACGGGGTCTGGGTCGATGCAAGGCCGCCGATGTTCCGGTAGCAGGGGCCGCAAGGTGGACCGTTCAACCAGAGAGCAGGGCAGGATGCGCGCCTCAGGCAACCGCGTCGGGTCGGCGAGGGTGTCACCGATCAACGCGATGGTCGCGCGGACAATGGCGTCGAACGGCTGACGGATGGTGGTGAGGGCGATGTTCGCCCAACCTGCCATGTCCATGTCATTGATCCCGATCAACCCAAGGTCGCCGGGCACCGCGATGCCAGCCTGTTTCGCCGCCGCCAGAGCCCCGATCGACAAGACATCATCGCCGCAGAAATAGGCCTCGGCGCGGGGGGCGGCCAAAAGGTGGCCCATCTGTTCCAGACCTGCCGCGAAACTATAGGCCTTGGCGAAGCTGATCGTGACCGTAACGTCGGGTAGCACAGCCGCCGCTTGCAGGAAGCCTGCCAGCCGGTCTTGCGTGGTGGAGGCTGTCTTCGGCCCGCCCATGAAGCCGATGGTGCGATACCCCCGCGCCATCAGCGTTTCAGCCGCCATCCGCCCGGCTGCAACATTGTCGATCCCTACCACGTTCACATCCGGCGATCTGGTGGCCCGCCCGAAGGCATGAACCACCGGCACACCGGCCTCAAGGAAAGCCCGGGCAAACCCATCCGGCAGATGCGAGGAAGCGACGATGACGCCGTCCACCGAATATTGCCGCAACAACTGGACCGACTTGGCAGGATCCGTTTCGGCGGACAGGTTTACCAGCAGGGGCCTTAGCCCCTTGTCCTGCAACCCTTTGGTGAACAGATCGAAAATTTGCAGAAAAACCGGGTTGTGAAAATTGTTCGACACCAGCCCGATCAACGAGGTTTTCCGCGTGCTCAACCCCCGGGCCAGAAAATTCGGGCTGTAGCCAAGATCACTTGCCGCCTTTTCGACCTTGGCGCGGGTTTTGCTTGAAACCGAGGCCCCGGCCGTAAAAGTCCGCGAGACGGCGGCCCGAGAAACCCCGGCGCGTTCGGCGACTTGTTTGAGGGTGATCTGCAAAGCGTTTGAATTCCCGAAAAGTGCCACAAGGCGGTCGGATGGCAGAGTAGAACGGTTTGCACGCGGTGGGAAATGGCGATTGACCGGCGATCTGCGGGCCGACCCTACCATTCCGCAACCGGTGTCTTGCTGAAAATTTTGTCCCGCGCCATTGACCATCACTCGCCGGTGGGTTGATAGCGTGAAAGAATAACGCCGGTTGGCAAGGTCGCCGGTGGACCAAACCCCCAAGTTGCCGTAGCATTTCGCTTGTCAAAACCGGAGCTGACCATGTTGCTGTTGATCACTGGTGCAACCGGCAAAGTCGGAACCGCGCTGATTGCCAAGATAGCCGCCGATCCGCGTTGGCAAGGCGCTCGCATTCGGGCGCTGTGCCACAACCGGCTGCCCGCGGACGCTCGTGTCGAGGTGGTGCGCGGGTCGATCTCCGAACGTGCCGAAGTGGGCCGCGCGATGGAGGGTGTTAGCCATGTGATCCATCTGGCCACCTGCAAAGAAGTGCCGGAAACCGTGATGGATGTGACGGTCAAGGGCCTGTTCTGGCTGCTGGACGCCTTTCGCACCAGCCCTACGGCCCGGCAATTCATCCTGTTGGGCGGCGACGCCGGGGTCGGGCATTTCTTTTACCGCCACGACGGACCGGTCACCGAAGCCACGCCGCACCACGCCTATCCGGGGTGCTATGCGCTGTCCAAGGTGCTGGAGGAGGTGATGCTGACGCAGTTCTCCCTTCAATACGGCCTGAATGCCTGCTGCCTGCGCGCGCCGTGGATCATGGAGAAGGACGATTTCCGCTGCACGCTGTCGTTTGGGGATGATCTGTTTGGCGGCCCCGACTGGAAGACCATGGTGCTGCCAGACGTGGCCCGACAGTGCCGCGCCGACGGCACAGTTCCCCTGTTGCACGACGCTGACGGCAAGCCCTTGAAACGCAATTTCGTCCATCTTGATGACCTGACCGACGCGCTTTTGCTGGCGCTGGACAATCCGGCAACGCGGGGCCGGACCTATAACATCGCGATGGATGAGCCGGTCGATTATGGTGCGCTGGCCGCCTATCTTTCGGAGACGCGGGGACTTGGCGCGATCGACATTGCCAGCGATTTTCATTCGACCTGGCTGGACAATTCACGCGCCCGGTTCGAGCTGAACTGGCGGCCGCACTACAATCTGGCACGGCTGGTCGACGCCGCCTATTCCTACGCGCGCGGCCCCGATGATCCGCGCAAGGTCTGGTATCCGGGATAGACGCGCGGCGAAGGTCACGGGCGGAACCTTGTCGTGGTCAAACCAGCAATAGCTTGACCACGAAAACGCAAGGTGTCCGGACGTCCGCCAGCCCAACCGCCAGCCCAACCGCCAGAGCTGACAACGTGCGGCTTCGTCGCGTCCGTCTGTTATTCTGCCTCCGCAAGATCGACAAATCGCAGGGTGTAATCTGCGGCTAGCTGTTGCGCCGGAAGTTTGCCAGACGGTCGAACAGCACCGCGAACAGGATGGCGCCACCAATGAAAGTGCCTTGCCAGAAGGCGTTGATCCCCAACAGGCCGAGACTGTTGCGAATGACCTCGATCAGCATGGCACCAATGATCGCCCCCAAGGCCGTGCCACCGCCACCGGCAAGGTTTGCGCCCCCGATCACGGCTGCGGCGATGACTTGCAACTCCATCCCGGTGCCGATGTTGGTGGTGACAGCGCCAAGCCAGCCGGTTTCAACAATGCCCGCAATACCTGCTGATAGCGAAGACAGCATATAGACCATAACCTTGATCGGCTTGACCGGAACCCCGGTCAGGGTCGCTGCATGCTCGTTGCCGCCGATGGCAAAGATGTGGCGGCCAAAGGTGGTCCAGCGCAGGACAAACCCGGTCAGCAGGGCCAGAACAATCGTGTAGATGACCGGATTTGAGATGCCGAAAAAGAACGCGCCGCCGCCAAGTGCCAGCAGTTTGTCATGGTCAGGCCCAAACTCAAACACCACGGTGTTGCCCGATGCCACCATCGCCAGACTGCGGGCGATTGACAGCATCCCAAGCGTCACCACGAACGGCGGCAAGCCGATATAGGCGATCAACATGCCGTTGATGGCCCCCACAATCAGCGCTGTTACGATGGACGCGGCAATCCCCGCCTCGATCGAATAGCCCGCGTGCATCACCACGGCGAGCACCATCGAACACAGGCACAACACAGAGCCCACCGACAGATCAATGCCGCCAGTGATGATCACCAGCGTCATGCCAAGCGCGATGATGGCCACGAAGGTAACGTTCCGGGTGATATTGTAGAGGTTCTTGCTGGTGGCAAAGCTGTCGGTCGCATAGCTGAGCGCCATTGAGGCGACAATCACCGCGATGAACACCCAGAAGGTCTGGCTGGCCAGAATACTGCTCAGCCAGCTTTGCTGCTTTTGCTCGATGGATTTGGTCAAAGAGGTTGTCATTGCAGGCCTTTCGGAATGGGGTGCCTGAATTGCATTGTGTCAGACTGGATGGCGTCAGACTGGATTGCTTCAGACTGACTCGATGGCGCCGGTGATCAGCCCGGTCACCTCTTCGGGCGAACTTTTCGAAATCTGCTTGTCGGCGACCTTGGTGCCGCGCCGCATCACGATGACACGGTCTGCCACCGTGAACACGTCGGGCATCCGGTGGCTGATCAGCACCACGGTCACACCCTGATCGCGCAGGCGCTTGATCAGGTTCAGCACCTCGGCAACCTGCCGGACCGAAATGGCGGCCGTCGGTTCATCCATCAACACGATCTTGGCATTGCTGAGACGGGTGCGCGCAATGGCCACCGCCTGACGCTGACCGCCGGACATTTTCTTGACCAGATCGCGCGGGCGGGTTTCGGACTTCAGCTCGGCAAAGATTTCTCCGGCGCGGCGGTACATCGACTTGTAGTCAAGAACCGAGAACGGGCCAAAGCCCTGTTTCAACTCGCGCCCCAGATAGACATTCGAGGCAGCGGTGAGGTTGTCGCACAGCGCAAGGTCCTGGTGAACAATTTCTATTCCGTGTTGGCGCGCCTCCAGCGGACGGTGCAGCACGATCTCTTTGCCGTCCATCAGCATCGAGCCTGTATTCGGGCGGAAGTTTCCTGCGATCATTTTGACGAGGGTGGATTTGCCCGCGCCGTTGTCGCCCATCAGGCCAACGACCTCTCCGGCCTCCAGCGAAAACGACACATCCTTAACCGCCTCGATTGCACCGAAGTGCTTGGCCAAATGCCTTAGTTCCAGAACCGCCACCTTCAGTCCGCCTCCCCCTCAACGCAAACACGCGTCGTCCCGCCCGAAACCCTGTCGCAAGGATCTTGGCTTTATTGGCCGAAAAGAAACGGCCCATTCCCCAGAAACCGAACTTGAAACCAAGCCCTGATCCAGCCGAAGGCACATTGCCAGAGGGACGGCCAAAGTCAATGATATCCCTCGAATAACAGCGCTGACATTCCAAGATGGTTTTTTGCCGAAATACCGTCGACTCACTTGACGAGACGGCTGGTCGATAGGCATCCTGCGGTCTTGGAAGGGAACGTGTCGGTGACGCGCATTCTGTTTGGCTGGGTTAGGTCAATGGGGCGCGATGTCGATGCTTAGGTTCAGGGGCGGTTTGGATCGGACGTTGGTGAAGAACGTTGGCCAGACGGACCTTAGCGAATGGGTAGGTCGCCGGGTGAAGATTTGGGCGCCTTTCTCATTTGGGACCAAAGTATTGAACGTCCGGTTGGATTTTCGAACCAGACAGATATAAGGGGGCACGGCAAGATGCCCTTGAAACGAATGAACTGGAAAAACACTGCGCCGCATGCACCAGATGCCACTGCGGCGCTTAGGGAGGACTGAACTAATGAAGAAGACGATGATGCTTGCGGCGGCTGCTGCAATGGCGTTGACGGCGGGCGCAAGCTTTGCCGAAGGCAAAAAGCAGGTGGTGATTGTGGTGAAAGGGCTTGATAACCCCTTCTTCGAGGCCATCAACCAAGGCTGCCAGAAGTGGAACAAGGAAAACGCGTCCAGCGAATTTGAATGCTTCTACACCGGTCCCGCCTCGACCTCGGACGAGGCTGGCGAAGCGCAGATCGTGCAGGACATGCTCAGCAAGCCGACCACGGTTGCGATGGCCATCTCGCCGTCCAACGCCAAGCTGATCGCGCAGACCCTGAAGACCGCTGCACCGACCATTCCGATCATGACGCTGGACGCAGACCTTTCGGTGGATGACGCGGCACTGCGCAAAACCTATCTTGGCACGGACAACTTCCTGATGGGCCAGAAGATCGGCGAATACATCAAGAAGGCAGCGCCAAACGGCGGCACCATTTGCACGATCGAGGGCAACACCGGCGCTGACAACATCCTGCGCCGCGCTCAAGGCATGCGCGATGCTTTGTCCGGCAAGAAAGGTCTGGCCGCGCTGGCTGGCGAAGGCGGATGGACCGAAGTTGCGGGCTGCCCGGTGTTCACCAATGACGACGGTGCCAAGGGCGTTCAGGCGATGACCGACATCCTTGCTGCCAACCCCAAGCTGACGGCTTTCGGCATCATGGGGGGCTGGCCGCTGTTTGGCGCGCCGCAGCCGTACCGTGACCTGATGAAACCGCTGGCAGCCAAGATCGCCGACAACTCTTTCGTCGTCGGCGCTGCTGACACCATCGGCGATGAAGTGGCGATTGCCAAAGAGGGTCTGGTCACCGCTTTGGTCGGCCAGCGTCCGTTCGAGATGGGCTACAAGGCCCCCACCGCCATGATTGCGCTGATCAAGGGTGAAAAGGTCGAAGACCCGATCTTCACCGGACTTGACGAGTGCACCAAGGAGACGGCTGATACTTGCATTCAGAAGTAAGACAGCGGTCTGACAGATATTTGGGCGCCCGGTTCACCCGGGCGCCCATTTCATTTCAGCGGGTTATTTGACGCCATTGGCCCGGGCAATGAAGTCCGACAGGTGCGGGACGTAGTCGGTGGCACCGTCACCGCCATTCGCCATCGCCAGCGCGAAGGAGTTCTTCACTGCGCTGGCCATCGGCGTCACCACCGTTGCGGCATTGGCCATGGACTCCACATAGCGCATGTCCTTGTAAGCGTTGCTGAGGCTGAACTTGTGCGCTTCGCGGTTGCCCTCCAAAGCATATCCCATGAAGGTCTGGTAAAAGCCGCAGTCCATGCGTCCACCGCGAATGACCTTGTCAAAATCGACCACAGGAATGCCCACCTTGCGCGACAAAGCCAGGGCCTCGGAGTAGAGTGCGGCATAGCCCAAGGACAAGAAGTTGTTCAGAAGTTTCATCTTGTGACCGTCGCCGAGGTCACCGATGTGCACGATCTTGGCGGCCCAGGTGGCGATCACCGGGCGGACCCGGTCAAACAAGTCCGGGGCAGCACCCACCATGCAGTCCAGCGTACCCTCCCACGCCTCTTTCGGAGTGCGGCTCAAGGGCGCGTCCACCAGATGCACACCGATTTCGGCCAACTCTGCCGCCAGTCGCACCGTCACGGTTGGATCCGAGGTGGAGCAATCCACGATCACCGTGCCAGATTTCAACCCGGGCTTCATCGCGGCCACCGCATCGGCCACCTCGGGTGAACCGGTCAGGCACAGGAAGATCATGGTGGAACCTTGCGCAAGATCGGTCATCGAGGCGGCCTCAACTGCGCCACGGCTGACCAAATCCTCAACCGGTTTGCGGTTGCGATGGGCGATCACGGTCAGGGGATAGCCCTTCTCAACGATGTTCTTGGCCATGCCTTGCCCCATCAGGCCGATGCCGACGAAGCCGATTTTCTCAGAAGTCTGGGTCATGGTGTGTCCGTTCTTGGGAATTTCAGGAAAGGTTGAAGCGTTGGCGCAGGTCCGCCACCTGTTCAGGCGTCAGGGTGCGCAGGGCGTGGTTTTGCAGCATCAGGAATAGCTTCGCGGTCTCTTCCAGTTCTTCGGTGGCATATTGCGCGTTGGCAAGACTGGTGCCGGCAACAACCGGCCCGTGATTGGCCAACAGCACGGCATGATGGCTGCTGGCCAAGGTCTTGACGGCATGGGCCAGATCCGGATCGCCGGGCGCGAAATAGGGCACCAAGGGCAGGCGACCGACCCGCATGATGTAATAGGCGGTCAGCGCAGGCAGCACGTCGTTCGGGTCGACATCGCGTAGAATGCTGACAGCGGTGGCATGGCTGGAATGCAGATGCACCACGGCGGCGGCATCGGCGCGTTCGCCATACATCGACATATGCAGGAAGGCTTCCTTGGTCGGCGCATCGCCTGCCAGCAAACGCCCCTGCGCATCCAGATGCGACAGCCGCGCCGGGTCCAGCGCGCCCAAGGACGCGTTGGTCGGCGTCATCAGCCAGCCACCATCCTCCAACCGCACAGAGATGTTGCCGCTGGACCCCGCCGTCAGCCCCCGGTTGAACAGCGAGGCGCCGACCTTGCAAATCTCATCCCTCAAGCGGGTTTCGTCAGACATGGGCCGGGTCCGTTTGCAGAAGCGCCCAGGCTTTCAGGAAAAAGTCCGGCCCGCCAAAGTTGCCCGATTTCAAAGCAAGGGCAAGGTCATGGCGGCCAGAGCCGCGGGTCCACGGAACACCGGGCGCAATCTCTGGGCCGATGTCCAGCGCTTGGACGCCAAGGGCTGCAACCACAGCGCCCGAAGTCTCGCCCCCTGCAATCAGAAATCGCGTAAAACCTGCGTCGCACAGATGGACGGCAATAGCGGCTAGGGTGTTTTCCACCAGCGCACCGGAGTTGTGCTGACCGATCCGGGCCTGAATGGCGCGCAGAGATTCGGGATCAGCACTGGAATAAATCAACGGTGTGGATGTTTGCGGTTGCGACATGGCCCAGGCCGCAAGCTCGGCTGCGGTCTGGCGGCCCTCTGCCAAGGCTGTCACGTCGAGGGCAAGGTTCGGCACGCCTGCGGCTTTTGCGGCGGCTATCTGGGTGCGGGTCGCCAAAGAGCATGACCCTGCAAGAATAGCACTGCGCCCGGCGGGGGCTGCCATGGTCATTTGGGGCGGGCGCGGCGTCACTTTGCCCGCCCGCAGGAAGTTCGCGGCCAGCCCCAAGGCAATGCCCGAACCACCGGTCACCAACCGCATCCCGTCACAGGCGGCCCCCAGGGTGAGCAGATCGGCATTGGCCAAAGTATCCACGATCAGGATGCGAGTTCCCTTGGCACGCGCTGCCTCCATCGCCGCACGAACCGCATCTTCGCCTTGCCAGATCGTCGAAATCTCGACCAATCCCACCTGTAGCGCTGTCTGCCGCCCCAGAACGCGCACCAGATCGGAATCGCGCATCGGATTAAGCGGATGATCCTTCAACGGGCTGTCGGACAGCAATTGATCGCCCACAAACAAGTGCCCCTTGTAGGTGGTTCGCCCGGCAGCCGGAAACGACGGGCAGGCAATCGTCAGATCTGCCGCCAATTCGGCCACAAGCGCCTCAATCACCGGGCCGATATTGCCCCTGTCAGTCGAATCGAAGGTGGAGCAATATTTGAACAAAATCTGCTCCACCCCGCCCGCCAGCAAAGCCCGGACAGCGGCAATCGACATTTCAACTGCCTCGGGTGCCGGAATAGAGCGTGATTTCAGCGCGATAACCACCGCATCAGCCTTTGGCAGGGGCGTGTCCACCCCCGGCACACCCATCACCTGCACCGTTCGCAGCCCCTCACGGGACAGCATCAGGCACAGGTCGGTAGCACCGGTTATGTCGTCTGCAACTGCGCCAATCAGCACTGCTTTCTTCCCCCTTGGACCCTATCTGCCACACGCTGACCTTCTCGCCTAAGCCCAAATTCCGGCCTTTGCCCACCCCAATTCGGCACTTGTTTTGGGGATTACCCTCGGCTAACGATGCAGTGGCAACGCTATCATTCTTGCGTCGTGGCCAAAAGATCAAGACAAACATCACTGGCGTCTGCGCCAAAATACCGGATTTTGCCCAAAATCCCGAAGCCGAGAGTTCACACATGACCACAAATTCCGGCCTGAATGTCTGCGTCATCGGCCTTGGGTCCATGGGGTTCGGGGTCGCCTGCTCTTTGTTGCGCGATGGCTTTCATGTGACGGGCTTTGACGTGAACGCCGATACCATGACCCGGTTTGCGGCGCTTGGTGGCCAGGTGGCGGACACGATTGCTGCGGCGGCTGCGGGCGCAGATGTGGTGATCAGCCTTGTGGTCAATGCCGCCCAGACGGCAAGTGCCATGTTCGGTGCCGGTGGGGCAGCTGCCGTGATGGCTAAGGGTGGCACGATCCTGTCCTGCGCCACGATGTCGCCCGACGCGGCGCGTGATTTTGCGGCGCAAGCGGCTGCTTTGGGCAAGGGCTACATCGATGCGCCGGTCAGCGGTGGGGCGGTGCGTGCGGCGTCGGGAGAGTTGACCATAATGGCGTCGGGTGCGCCTACCGCCTTTTCCCACGCGCGCCCGGTGCTGGACTGCATTGCCGCCAAGGTTTACGAGCTTGGGGATGAGGCCGGAACCGGCGCCGCCTTCAAGATGGTCAACCAGCTTCTGGCCGGTGTTCACATCGCAGCAGCCTGCGAGGCGATCACGTTTGCCACGGCGATGGGTCTTGATATTGCAAAGGTTTACGAGGTGATCACCGCGTCTGCCGGCAATTCGTGGATGTTTGAGAACCGCGTGCCGCATATACTGGACGGCGACTACGCCCCGCGCAGCGCTGTGAATATCTTCACCAAAGACCTTGGAATTGTCACCGATATGGGCCGGGGGATGGCATTTCCCACACCCATAGCCTCGATGGCTTTGCAGATGTTCGTGATGACCGCAGCGGCGGGCATGGGGCGCGACGACGATGCCTCTGTCGCGCGGATGATCGCACAGCTTTCGGGCCTGACTCTGCCGGGGAAGGAGGGCTGATCTTGCCGCGTTTCGCCGCCAACCTGACGATGATGTTCAACGAGGTCGCCTTTGCCGACCGCTTTGCTGCCGCAGCGAAGGCCGGGTTTGACGCGGTGGAGTATCTGTTCCCCTATGCGCTGGACCCCGGTCTGATCACGCAAGCCTTGCAGGAAAACCACCTGACGCAGGCCTTGTTCAATCTGCCCCCCGGCGATTGGGCGGCGGGCGAACGCGGGCTTGCCGTCTTGCCGGGGCGTGAGGCGGAGTTTCGCACCTCGGTCCAGACCGCGCTGATCTATGCCGCAGCGACCAAGGTTGGCCGGGTGCATATGATGAGCGGTCTTGGCGACAGTGCGGACCTTGCAACGCGCAGGCGCTACTGCGATGCCTTGGCGTATCTGTGTGATCAGGCCGGAGCCGCAGGTCTTGATGTGGTGATCGAGCCGATCAACCGGCGCGACATGCCGGGTTATTTCCTGAATGATTTCAATATGGCGGTGGACATCATCGCAGACATGCAACGCCCGAACCTGAAGCTGCAGTTCGACATTTACCACCGTCAGATCCTCCACGGTGATGTCCTTACCGGCTTGCGGACTTTGATGCCGCTGATCGGCCATGTGCAGATAGCCTCTGTTCCGTTGCGCCATGAACCGGGCACCGGAGAGTTGGACGACCCCCGCATCCTGCGCGAATTGGACCTGTTGGGGTATGCGGGCTTTGTGGGCTGCGAATACCGGCCCGCCGGCGAAACCATAGCAGGGTTGGGCTGGATGAGAGATTTTCGGTAAGGCCGGGCCTCATGCAAGGTCAGACCAGCTTGGCTGAACCGGTCGTTCAAACCCAAGGGCCGGGCAACATGTGAAGCAGGTCAAAGGTTCCGACCTTGCCAGAGGTTTTGCCAGTCAATGCCCGGCTGGTTGTCTTGAAAGAGGGATGAATCGTGGCCCATCTGCCCCGGGCCGAACCGACACTGACACGCGGCACGCTGGCCGCAACCGAATGACCAAAGTTGACAAGAGAAAGGTCTGACCAATGACAAAACGCATCATCTTTACGGGCGGCACCGGCAAAGCCGGACGCCACGCCGTGCCCTACCTGCTGGACAAGGGCTATTCGGTCCTGAACGTTGATCTGAAACATTTCGATCATCCCGGCGTCAACACCCTGATCACTGACATCACCGACTCCGGTCAGGTATTTAACGCCTTCACCACGCATTTCGGTTTTGACGGCTACAACGATGGCGCGCCGCCCAAGGCCCCTGACGCCATCGTGCACTTCGCGGCCATACCCCGTGTGATGCTTGTCCCCGACAACACCACCTTCGCGCAAAACACCGTCGGCACCTACAACGTGCTGGAAGCGGCGATGAAGCTTGGCGTCCGCAAGGTGATCTTTGCCAGTTCGGAGACCACCTACGGTGTCTGTTTTGCCGAGGGGGACAAGGATTATCATTCGTTCCCGTTGACCGAAGACTATGACAGCGACCCGATGGACAGCTATGGTCTGTCCAAGGTAGTGAACGAGAAAACCGGCCGCGCCTTTGCCATGCGCTACAAGGCGGATATCTACGCCTTGCGGATTGGCAACGTGATAGAGCCGCATGAATACGTCAACTTCCCCGGCTATATCGCCGACCCTCTCAGCCGCAAGCGCAACGCGTGGAGCTATATCGACGCCCGCGATCTGGGCGAAATCGTCCACCTATGCCTGCAAAAGGACGGCCTGGGCTATCAGGTCTTCAACGCGGTCAACGACACGATCACCGCCGACATGCCGACGATGGAGTTTCTGGCGAAATATGCCCCGAATTCGCCCATCACGCGGCCCTTGGGCGAACGGGAAGCCCCCCTGTCGAACGCCAAGATCCGCGACGTTCTGGGCTTTAAAGAGGCACATGATTGGCGCCACGAAAAGCTGAGCTAAGACGCACCCAGCCAAAGGGGGGGCATTGGTCGCCCCTCCTTTTTCACAAAACCGATATACAACCGCATTCGGGCCGTGGCATCATGATCACAGTGGCCCAGGCGTCGAAAAGGGGAAGTCGGTGCCCACGGCCAAGCAACGTTTGCAGCACCGCAAAAGCAAGATCACCGTGCATGAGGTGGCCCTGCAGGCGGGTGTCAGTGAGTCCACCGTATCGCGGATCATGCGCAATCAGGGTCTGGTCGCCGAGGCCACCCGCACCAAGGTGATGGAGACGGTGCGCACGCTTGGCTATGTGCCCAACCGCATCGCCGGGTCACTCGCCTCGCTGGAATCGTACTTGGTGGGCGTCGTGGTGCCCTCACTGTCCAACATCGTCTTCCCAGAGGTTTTGCAAGGCATCAATGACGGGTTGAAGGCCTCTCGCTACCAGTCGGTGATCAGCATCAGCGATTACGACATTGACAGCGAGGAAACCCTTGTGCGCGGCCTTCTGGCGTGGAAACCCGCTGCCATTCTGCTTGCAGGCTTTGACCACACGGACGCCACCCGCCGCATGCTGGAGCAAAGCGGCATTCGAGTGGTGGAGATGATGGACATTGACAGCGCGCCCATCGACATCGCCGTCGGCATGTCACACCGCAAGGCGGGCCATGCGGCGGCAAGGCACCTGATCGGCAAAGGTTACCGCCGGTTCGGCTATGTCGGCCACGACTGGACCGCAGACCGCCGCGCCCGCCTGCGCTATGACGGCATGTGCGAGGCTTTAGCCGAGGCCGGTCTGTCGGTCATAGCCCATGCCATCGCCGGGGCCCAAAGCTCTGTCGCCACTGGGCGCGAACAGACGGCGCAACTGTTGAGGATGGCTCCGGTCGACGTGGCGGTCTATTCCAACGATGACATGGCCGTGGGCGGCGTGTTTCATTGCCTTGGCGCCGGGATCAGCCTGCCAGACAAGCTGGCGATCTTCGGCTTCAACGGGCTGGAGATTGGCCGCGAATTGCCGCAGCCGCTGTCGACCGTGCGCTCCAATCGCTTTCTGATCGGCCAGAAGGCCATTGCAGTCGTCCTTGAAACTCCGGAACGCCCGGACTGCACGACCGTCATCGACACCGGGTTTGACATCTTCTCAGGTGCTACGGCCTGAAGGTTCCCGGGCATCGGAAGCGATTTCAGCGGCTTGTTGAGTGAGGTGGGCAGGCCATGCCTGATCAGTACGGAAAATGCACTTTTCGCTCGACCCTGCCGCCCGAACCTTTGCTTCAAACAAACCGACGTGCAAGGATTAGCCCGGATGGCGTGGCAGTATCCGTTCGCTGGAAGCCCCGATCCCGCGGACTCATCGGCACCACGCGGACCAACGGTCGGATCGCCAAACAAAAAGCCCCGCAACCTGTCAGGATTGCAGAGCTTTTTTGGTAATTTGGTGCCCGGAAGAGGACTCGAACCTCCACGTCTTGCAACACTGGTACCTGAAACCAGCGCGTCTACCAATTCCGCCATCCGGGCGAGATCGTGGGGCGGGGTTTAGCCTTGCCCACCCGGGGTGTCAACGGGGGGGAATCGAAAAAATGGTGGCTGCCTTTGGTCTTGCTGGCAGAACCTCGCACCTGTATTCAGACGACGGAAGCTTAGCGAGGTCCCTATGAGCAAGCTGGTCACGATCTTTGGCGGTTCCGGTTTTGTCGGGCGCTATATCGCCCGCAGGTTGGCTCAAGAAGGCTGGCGCGTCCGCGTCGCGGTGCGTCGCCCGAATGAGGCTATTTTCGTCCGGGGGTACGGCGCGGTCGGTCAGGTCGAGCCAATTTTCTGCAACATCCGCGATGATGCCTCTGTGGCAGGTGCTCTGGCTGGGGCGGATGCGGCGGTGAACTGTGTGGGCACGTTTGATGCCGGTGGTGCCAACAACTTTGACGCGGTGCAGGTGGCTGGTGCGGGGCGGATTGCGCGGCTGGCAGCCAAGGCTGGCGTGACGACCATGGTGCATCTGTCGGCGATTGGGGCGGATGCGGCTTCTGGCTCGAACTACGCCCGGTCCAAGGGTGAGGGCGAGGCTGCGGTTCTGGCAGCCTTCCCCAAAGCGATGATTTTGCGGCCTTCGGTGATTTTTGGCAACGAGGACGGCTTTTTCAACCGTTTCGCCGCCATGAGCCGGTTGGGGCCGATCCTGCCGCTGGTCGGCGGCACGACGAAATTCCAGCCGGTCTACGTGGAAGATGTGGCTTCGGCCGCTGTCAAGGGTGTGATGGGCGAGGCTTCGGGGGTCTATGAACTTGGCGGACCCGATGCGTTGACGCTGAAAGCGCTGATTGATCAGATGCTTGGCGTGATCCAGCGGCGGCGGTTGGTGATCAATCTGCCGTTCTGGGTGGGGTCTGTGATGGGCGGCGCTTTGGGCTTTGCTTCGGCCATGACGCTTGGGTTGTTCTCGAACTCGATCATCACGCTGGACCAGGTGCGCCAGTTGCGCATGGATAATGTCGTATCTGCGGGTGCCAAAACCCTTGGTGATCTTGGGATAGAGCCTACCAATTTCGCCGCTGTCATCCCGGAATATCTGTGGCGCTATCGGGTGGCTGGCCAGTTCGCCGCGATCCGCGATTCGGCCAAAAACCTGTAAGTCTGATGTCCGGGAGACCTTGATGAGCCTGCTGAACGACGTAGCCCTTGGCGTGATCGAGGGGGTAACCGAATTTCTGCCGGTCTCCAGCACCGGGCACCTGATCATCGCAGAGCATTGGTTGGGGGAAAGGTCCGAGACTTACAACGTCGTCATTCAATCCGGCGCGATCCTTGCGGTCACGCTGATCTACTGGCGGCGGATCGTTGACCTATTGACCGGATGGTCAGAGCCAGAAAACCGGGATTACCTGCTGAAACTGCTGTTGGCCTTTCTGATCACGGCGGTTCTGGGCCTGGTGGTCAAGAAACTGGGCTTTGAATTGCCCAAAGCGATTGCCCCCATTGCGTGGGCGCTGATCATCGGCGGGGTCTGGATGCTGGGGGCCGAGGCGCTGGCCGGACGTTTGCCGGACAGCACGGTGATCACGCTGCGGGTAGCGATTGCTGTAGGGTTGGCACAGGTTGTGGCAGGGATTTTCCCCGGCACCTCGCGCTCTGCCGCGACGATCTTTGCGGCGATGCTTCTGGGTACCTCAAACCGGGCGGCGGCGACGGATTTTGCCTTTCTGGTCGGGATCCCAACGATGTACGCGGCCAGCGGGTTTGAGATTTTCAGCCAGATCCGGCACGGCACCGCAGCGGGCGATTGGACATCGCTGGCGGTGGCTTTCGCGGTCTCCACGATCACGGCGTTCATCGCGGTCAAGTGGTTGTTGGGGTATATCCGCAGTCATCAGTTCACGGCGTTTGCAATTTATCGGATATTGTTCGGCGGCGCTTTGCTGGGCCTGATATCGTTGGGGATGCTGGCTTGAGGCGAATCATCGCGCCGCAATCGGCCACTTTTGGCGGGTTTCGACGCAATAGGTATCGTTTACTGACCTATTTTTTGCTATATTATCGGGACTACTAGCGGTTTCGCGTCGAAATTGCTTTTATAGGTCAGCACTGCTGACTTTTATTCCGTCCAGAGCCAAGGTATCAAGCCGGACCCGACAAGAATATGGGAATTTGACCGATGGCCGTGCAACGGATGCTGAAATTTGTGACCTTGGGCAAGGAGACGCCCGAGAAGCGCCCGGCCAACCTGCGTTCGGAAGATTTCCACGAGATTTACCGGCAGTTTGCGGCCACCAAAGCCGCAGAGCAGGCCAGCCGGTGCAGCCAGTGCGGCGTGCCCTATTGCCAGACCCATTGTCCGTTGCACAACAACATCCCCGACTGGCTGCGGCTGACGGCCGAGGGTCGCTTGCAAGAAGCTTACGAGTTGTCGCAGGCGACCAACACCTTCCCGGAGATTTGCGGTCGGATTTGCCCGCAAGACCGACTGTGTGAAGGCAACTGCGTCATCGAAAACTCCGGACACGGGACAGTGACCATCGGCGCTGTGGAAAAATATCTGACCGATCTGGCTTGGGAAAACGGCTGGGTTGCGCCGATCAAGGCCGGGGCGGAGCGGAGCGAGTCCGTGGGGATCATCGGTGCCGGACCGGGCGGGCTGGCTGCGGCGGATGTGCTGCGCCGGGCTGGCATTCAGGTCACGGTTTATGACCGCTATGACCGGGCCGGCGGCTTGCTGACCTATGGCATTCCCGGCTTCAAGCTGGAAAAACCGGTGGTGATGCAGCGGATCGAACAGCTTGAAACCGCAGGCGTGCAGTTCGTGCTGAACTGCAAGGTCGGTGAGGATCTGTCGTTTGACGCCATTCGCGGGCGGCATGACACGGTCTTGATCGCGACCGGCGTTTACAAGACCCGGGAGATTGCAGCACCCGGCGTCGGCGCGCAGGGCGTGGTCAAAGCTTTGGACTATCTGACGGCCAGCAACCGCAAAAGCTTTGGCGACGATGTGGCCGAATTTGACTCCGGCGAACTGAACGCGGTTGGCAAGCGCGTTGTAGTGATTGGCGGCGGCGATACGGCGATGGATTGCGTGCGCACGGCGGTGCGGCAGGGTGCCACCTCGGTCAAGTGTCTGTATCGGCGGGACCGGGCCAACATGCCCGGCAGTCAGCGTGAAGTGCAGAATGCCGAGGAGGAGGGTGTTGAGTTCGTTTGGCTTTCCGCGCCCAAGGGCTTTACCGGCGGCACGGTGGTGGACGGCGTGATCGTGCAACGGATGCGGCTGGGGGCGCCGGATGCGACCGGGCGCCAGATGCCCGAAGTCATCGAAGATGCGGATTATACCGAAGCCGCCGATCTGGTCGTGCAGGCTTTGGGGTTTGAGCCGGAGGATCTGCCCAAGCTGTGGGGCGTGCCCGAACTTGGTGTGACGCGCTGGGGCACCATCAAGGCGGATTTCCGCACGCATGCCACCAGTTTGCCGGGGGTCTATGCGGCGGGTGACATTGTGCGCGGGGCGTCTTTGGTGGTTTGGGCGATCCGCGATGGGCGTGAAGCTGCCGATGCGATGCTGGCCTATCTGGCCCAAGAGGCCTTGGTTGCGGCAGAGTAGGGCTGGCTTTTCCGTGGTGACGACAAACGTCAAGACGCCCGGGTTGGCTGTTTGGTCAAGGGCCTGGACCCGAAATGGAGGCGATGTGAAGCTGAAATCCGTTCTGTTTGCCCTGCCCCTGATGCTGCCGATCATGGCCGCTGCCGGGACCGTTGATCTGACGCGCCGCGATGCGGCCTGTAGCCATATTGCGACGGTGCAATACCTCGATTGCGAGGTGGCTGTGCTTTATTCCTGCCCGGCGGCGGGTGGGGTGAAAACCTCTTTGGTGCGCGAAGAGGCCTATACCGATCAGGGCTATGACCATTTCGAAGTTGATACGTCAAATGGCGGCATGGTGGTGACCGGCGATGCCAAGGGCAGTTATGTGATCCGCAGCACCCCTGCCAGTCTGGTGGAAACCCCATTGGCGGAAGTGATCAAGACCGGCAAAGGGGCATTCGTGGCGCAGGGCTCGATCACCTTGTTGGGCATCCAGAAGCCCGCCGCGCAAAAGATTTCCATTGCGGCGACCGGCGAGACGCTGACCCTGAGCGGGCAGGCGCTGACGGTGTTCACCGCCGATGTGACGATTGATTTGCCGCAGCCGATGGGGCCGTCGAATTCAATCTCCAAAGCCTATCTGATGCCGTCGTTGGGGGTTTATCTTGCGGGTGAAGAGACGTCGGGCACCTTCTTCAAACCCGACAACGTGCCCCATAAACCAATGTCGATTTCGCTGCCCGGTCAACCGGGGTTTGACGCGATCAAGCCAAGCACCTGCGGTGGCAGCTTTAGCATGCTGGTGATCCCGACGTTTTCTGCTGCAACCGCCCCTGAAGGAGTACCATCATGAAGTCCCTGACATTTACCTTGATGTTCCTGGCCGCGCCGGCGCTGGCTGGCACCTTTGCACCGCCAACCGGCTGCGCGGTGACGCTGACGGTGCAATCGCGCGGTTGCATCGTCTCGCACTTTTACACTTGCGAGGCGGACACCAAGGGCGATCAGTGGCGGGCCGACTATGATGGCAACGGGCCGTTCTTCCTGTCGAGGATCGACTCCAACGCCCAATGGCTGGAAAGCTACGAGTTCAACCCGGACACCAAGGAAACCATGGATGCCAACCCGAAAGACCCGGCGTCCTTTTCGGAACTGTTGGCCAACGGTCTGGATACGTTCGACTTTTCACTGTCGAAAAGCGATGGCACCCATTCGACCATCAAGGGGTTCGACAAGCTGACCGGCAAAAGCGCCACAATTGACGGCGTGACGCTGAAGCAAACCGAATACGAATACAGCCAGATCGACAACAAGGGCGTCGTGATGCGCCATTCGAAGGGCAATGAATTCATTTCCGAACAGTGGCGCACGTTCTTCTCTGGTCATTCGGAGTTTGAAGAGCAGGACAAGACCTGGACGCCGACCGAACACGCGCCTGTCAAGTTCATCCAGCCGGGCAAGCCTGGGTTTGCCTCTACCCTGCCGATTTTCGAATGTGATGGCCAGATGTCGCAACTGACCGAACCAACGCCGCCCGCAATGCTGTCTGACGGGTCGATCTTGCCTGTGGGCTTGCAAAAGTGACGAGCCGCCGTCTGGATCTTTATCCTGCCAGGAAACTGCGGGGCCGTGCGCGGCACGAACGCGCATTTTTTGCCGCGATGGATGGTCTGGACCGCTGGCTGCCGCTTGCCACTGACCGGGCGTTCGAAAATGCCAAACTGCCGGTCTATCAAAAGGCCGTGTCGGTGCGGCACGGCGCGCCAGAGTTTCGCCGTGCCGTTGTCGTGCGTCTGCTGGATCACGCGGCCCGGCTGGCCAGCCGCACCCCCGCACGGGTGGCCGCAATCATTGACTGGCCGGGGTTGTGGGCGTCAGAGCTTTGCGTCTTTCATGATGCCGATTGTGCGGCTGGCTTTGACCCCGAACGCCGCGCCCGCGAGATGCGGCCTGCCCGCACGGTCTGGGATGGCGGCTGGGTTGAGGCGCGCGACCCGTCAGGCAATCTGCTCGCCGACCTCAACCTGACCTTGCCTGCGGGTTTTGCCGCCCAAGGCACTGAATTTGCGGAATATGACAGCGCCACCGCCGTTCTCACCGAACGAGAGGAGTGGGTGGTCATGAGTTTCGCCCCGGTACAATTGCCAACCTCCAACTGTCCAACCGACCAACCGTCCGCAAGGAGCCTGCCATGACCATCTATGACGAAGCCTGGGTTGCCGCCGAAGAAGCCAAGCGGGCGTGGATGGACGCCAACAGCCTGTACAAGACCGAGGACGAGCATGCGTCCTGCGGGGTGGGATTGGTTGTGGCGATTTCCGGCAAGCCGTCGCGCAAGGTCGTGGAAAACGGCATCATGGCGTTGAAGGCGGTCTGGCACCGTGGCGCTGTGGATGCCGATGGCAAGACCGGTGATGGTGCGGGCATCCATGTGCAAATTCCGGTGCCGTTCTTTTACGATCAGGTCCGCCGCACCGGCCATGAACCGGACATGTCCAAGCTGATTGCCGTCGGTCAGGTGTTCTTGCCGCGCACCGACTTTGGCGCGCAGGAACGCTGCCGCACCATCGTGGAAACCGAAGTTCTGCGGATGGGGCACTATATCTACGGATGGCGGCATGTGCCCTCGGACATTTCTGTCCTTGGCGACAAAGCCCTGGCGACCCGGCCCGAGATTGAACAAATCCTGATCCGCTGTGAAAACGGCGCAGATGCGGAACAGTTTGAGCGGGAGTTGTATATCATCCGGCGGAGGATTGAGAAATCGGCGGCGTCTGCCGGGATTCAGGGCCTGTATCTTTGCAGCCTGTCGTGCCGTTCGATCATCTACAAGGGCATGATGCTGGCTGAACAGGTGGCGACCTTTTATCCTGACCTGATGGACGAACGGTTTGAGAGCGCATTTGCAATCTATCACCAGCGCTATTCCACCAACACTTTCCCGCAATGGTGGCTGGCGCAGCCGTTCCGCATGTTGGCCCATAATGGTGAGATCAACACGCTGAAAGGCAACGTCAACTGGATGAAATCTCACGAAATCCGCATGGCCTCCAACACGTTTGGCGAGGCCGCGGAGGATATCAAGCCGATCATTCCGGGCGGGACCAGCGACTCTGGCGCACTGGATGCTGTGTTTGAGGTGTTGGTGCGGTCTGGCCGCAACGCGCCGATGGCCAAGACCATGCTGGTGCCCGAAGCGTGGAGCAAGTCGACCATCAACATGCCCAAGGCCTGGGCCGACATGTATTCCTATTGCAATTCGGTCATCGAGCCGTGGGATGGCCCCGCTGCACTGGCGATGACCGATGGCCGCTGGGTGTGCGGCGGGCTTGACCGCAACGGCCTGCGTCCGATGCGCTATGTCGTCACCGGCGATGGCCTGCTGATTGCGGGCTCTGAAGCTGGCATGGTGCCGGTTGACGAAAGCACCGTGCGGGAAAAGGGCGCGCTTGGGCCGGGGCAGATGATTGCCGTCGACATGCAGGAAGGCCGTCTGTTTCACGACGTGGAGTTGAAGGACAAGCTGTCCTCCGCCCAGCCCTATGGCGACTGGATCGAGAAGATCGTCGACCTGAACGAAGCCCTGCGCGATGTGCCCGAAGAGCCGATGTTCACCGGCGCCGAATTGCGCAAGCGCCAGATTGCGGCGGGTTACACGCTGGAGGAGTTGGAGCAGGTTCTGGTGCCGATGGCGGAGGACGGCAAAGAGATGATCGCCTCGATGGGTGATGATACGCCGGCGGCTGTCCTGTCACTGGTGTACCGGCCGCTGAGCCATTTCTTCCGGCAGAACTTTTCTCAGGTGACCAACCCGCCGATTGACAGTCTGCGCGAAGGCCGGGTGATGAGCCTGAAGACGCGGTTCGGCAATTTGCGCAACGTGCTGGACGAAAACTCCTCGCAGACCGAAATTCTGGTGCTGGAAAGCCCGTTCCTTGGCAACAGCGAGTTCGACGTTCTGGTCGAGCGCTTTGGCGAGCAGGTGGCGTTGATCGACTGCACCTTCCCGAAGGATGGCGGGCATGATGCGCTGCGCCGTGGGCTGGAACGGATCAGGGCGGAGGCCGAGGATGCAGTGCGGTCCGGTGCCGGGCAACTGGTGCTGACCGATGAGCATCAGGATGAGGCCAAGGTGGCGATGCCGATGATTTTGGCGACGTCGGCGGTTCACAGTTGGCTGACGCGCAAGGGATTGCGGACCTTCTGTTCCATCAACGTGCGCTCTGCCGAATGTATTGACCCGCATTATTTTGCCGTGCTGATCGGGTCTGGTGCGACCACAGTGAACCCCTATGTCGCTGAGGATTCGGTAGCGGACCGGGTGTCGCGGGGCCTGATCGAGGGCAGTCTGATTGACGCGATGCGGCGCTACCGCGATGCCATCGACGCAGGGTTGTTGAAGATCATGTCGAAGATGGGGATTTCGGTGGTTTCTTCGTATCGTGGCGGGCTGAATTTTGAAGCCGTGGGCCTGTCTCGCGCCATGGTGGCGGAGTATTTCCCGGGCATGCAAAGCCGAATTTCGGGCATTGGTCTGAACGGCATCCAGTTGAAGTGTGAAGAGGTTCACGCCAAAGGCTGGCTGTCGCAGACCAGCGTGTTGCCAGTGGGCGGGTTTTACAAAGCGCGGCGCTCTGGCGAAAAGCACGCTTGGGAAGCGCAGACCATGCATATGCTGCAATCGGCCTGTGACCGGGCAAGCTATGACATCTGGAAGCAGTATTCTGCGGCAATGCGGGCCAATCCGCCGATTCACATCCGCGATTTGCTGGACATCAAAAGCTTGGGCAAAGCCGTGCCGATTGAGGAGGTGGAAAGCATCACCTCGATCCGGAAACGGTTTGTGACGCCGGGCATGAGTTTGGGCGCTTTGAGCCCGGAGGCGCATAAGACGCTGAACGTCGCGATGAACCGGATTGGCGCGAAAAGCGACTCCGGTGAGGGTGGCGAAGACCCGGCGCATTTCATGCCCGAAGCCAATGGCGATAATCCGTCGGCCAAGATCAAGCAGGTCGCCTCGGGCCGGTTTGGGGTGACGGCAGAGTATCTGAACGCCTGCGAGGAGTTGGAAATCAAGGTCGCACAGGGTGCCAAGCCCGGTGAGGGTGGCCAGCTGCCGGGGGTGAAGGTCACGGCCCTGATCGCGCGGCTGCGGCATTCGACGCCGGGGGTGACGCTGATTTCGCCGCCGCCGCACCATGACATCTATTCCATCGAAGACCTTGCCCAGTTGATCTACGACCTCAAGCAGATCAACCCGAGGGCCAAGGTGACGGTAAAACTGGTCAGCTCCAGTGGTGTCGGCACGATTGCCGCTGGGGTCGCCAAGGCCAAGGCGGATGTAATCCTGATCTCGGGCCACAATGGCGGCACCGGGGCCTCTCCGGGCACCTCGATCAAATACGCCGGGCTGCCGTGGGAAATGGGCCTGACCGAGGCGCATCAGGTTCTAGCGATGAACAACCTGCGCGAACGGGTGACGTTGCGCACCGATGGCGGGTTGCGCACCGGGCGTGATGTCGTGATGGCCGCCATGATGGGGGCCGAGGAATATGGGATTGGCACCGCAGCGCTGATTTCCATGGGTTGCATCATGGTGCGGCAGTGCCAGTCCAACACTTGCCCGGTGGGTGTCTGCACACAGAACGAAAGCCTGCGCGCCAAGTTCACCGGGTCGGCGGACAAGGTCGTCAACCTGATCACCTTCTACGCCCAAGAGGTGCGGGAAATTCTGGCCTCGATCGGCGCGCGCAGTATGGACGAGATCATCGGGCGGGCGGATCTTCTCAGCCAGATCAGCCGGGGTTCGGCGCATCTGGATGACCTTGACCTGAACCCGCTGCTGATTTCGGTCGATAGCGCTCAGAAGATCACCTATGATCGGTCCAAGCCGCGCAACCATGTGCCCGATACGCTGGATGCCGAGATCATTCGCGATGGCGCGCGGTTCTTTGAAGATGGCGAAAAGATGCAGCTGTCCTATGCCGTGCGCAACACTCTGCGCACCATCGGGACGCGGGCCTCCAGCCACATCGTCAAGCGGTTCGGGATGCGCAACAGCCTGCAAGCTGATCATCTGACGGTGAAACTGTCCGGATCTTGTGGCCAATCCCTCGGGGCTTTCGCGGTGCGCGGGCTGAAGATTGAGGTGCAGGGCGATGCCAACGATTATGTCGGCAAGGGGCTGTCGGGCGGCACGATTGTGGTCAGGCCCGCGATGACCTCGCCCTTGAAGGCAGAGGAGAACACCATCATCGGCAACACCGTGCTTTATGGCGCGACGGATGGGTTCCTGTATGCCTCCGGTCGGGCAGGGGAGCGGTTTGCGGTGCGCAACTCCGGTGCCAAGGTGGTGGTTGAAGGCTGCGGGTCCAACGGCTGCGAGTATATGACCGGCGGGGTTGCCGTTATTCTGGGTCGGATCGGGGCCAACTTTGGTGCCGGGATGACCGGGGGGATGGCTTACGTCTATGACCCCTCGGGCGTGGCGGAAGACTTCATGAACCTCGAAACGATCCTGACCTGCGGCATCGGCCATTCGCACTGGGAGGCGCAGTTGAAGGACCTGATCACGGCGCATGCCGCAGAGACCGGTTCACGTCATGCGGCGCGGATCCTGACCAACTGGGCGGAAGAGCGGGCGAATTTCCTGCAAATCTGTCCGTTGGAAATGGTCAACCGCCTGACCCACCCGTTAAGCGATGAAGCGGTAAAGGTTCCGGCTGAGTAAGGCTGGCTGAGTAAGGCTGGCTGAGTAAGGCTGGCCGATTAAGAACCGGTTGAGACTGCAAAGTGCGGCGGAAGGGGGTAAGCATCCGGTCAGGGACGCGGTCAGGCGGCTTTCGCGGTTTGGGCGGCTTTCCAATTCCATGGCAGGAGTTCCGGGAGGCGTGAGACGACGATGCTGGGCATTCTTGCCAGAACGTCTGCCAGCCAGGCCTGAGGG
>JBBRLL010000035.1:0-47174 GCA_038231395.1 Rhodobacterales bacterium | reverse complement strand
GACCGGGCTTACCCTCAAGGGCAATCATGGCGAGCTTGTTCTTGGCGACACGCACCGACCCGTTCACTTCGCGCATTTTGGCGCGCAGGGTCTGCATCTGGGCAACTGTCATACCGGTGTAGCGAGCGACCACTACCACGCCAGAGCTTGCGAAGATCTGGCCGAGTTCGTCGACCACTTGCTCTTTCTGGGCTCTATCCACAGTTTTACTCCAAGGTTGGGGGTTTCCCCCCGGCTCATGTATGCCCCCTTTTATCAAAGGGGCGTCGAGTCCATGATGACTTCCGAGCCTGCAAACGGCCAGAGCGCGAGCCCCGGTGAAATCGGTTCGAACTCCATCTCAGGAGGGAAATTAAGCTTTCTTGCGAAGGCACCCACCGTCTCGGACAAAGTACGCCCAAACGCCGCGACGAATCACGCTGTTTGGACAGGATGTGGGAGTACATCAGACAATTCACCAGCGCAACCACTGATGACGCTCGCCATCACGGCAGCGTGTCCGGCGCAGGGGAACCTGATTTGCGTCGCGTGATTATAGCTTATTTTTCGGTCCATTGCACCCCAAATTCCGTAAGCCCGCCGTCAGAAAATAGAAAAAACCACCGATGGCAGCGCCACCAGTGGCCAATACTTCAATCAAGCTACCTTAGCGCTGCGTGGCCGAAGCGAGGTCCAGCGACACGCCCGGGCCCATGGTTGAGGACAGCGACACCTTTTTCAGGTACGTACCCTTGGCCCCGGCGGGCTTGGCGCGGGTCACGGCCTCGACAAAAGCGCGGACGTTTTGCGTTAGCTTTTCGTCGGTGAACGAGATTTTGCCAATGCCGGCATGGATGACCCCGGCCTTTTCGACCTTGAACTGCACTTCACCACCCTTGGCGGCCGTGACGGCCGTTTTCACGTCCATCGTGACGGTGCCAACCTTCGGGTTCGGCATCAGGTTGCGCGGCCCGAGGATCTTGCCCAGACGTCCGACCAACGGCATCATGTCCGGCGTCGCAATGCAACGGTCGAACTCGATCTTGCCGGACTGGATGGTTGCCATCAGGTCTTCGGCGCCAACGATATCAGCCCCAGCGGCGGTGGCTTCATCAGCCTTGGCACCGCGGGCGAACACCGCGACGCGCACGACTTTGCCGGTGCCGTTCGGCAGCTGCACCACGCCGCGGACCATCTGGTCAGCGTGACGCGGGTCAACGCCAAGGTTCATCGCAATTTCCAGCGTCTCGTCGAACTTGGCCGAGGCGGCAGATTTGATCAGGCTGACAGCGGCTTCTACGGCAAGATGCATCTTGCCAACAAAAGCTGCTTCAGCGGTGGCGGAACGTTTTCCAAGCTTTGCCATGGTTTACCCCTTGATCTCGATGCCGCAGGACTTGGCAGAACCCACGATGATGCTCATCGCCGCTTCAATCGAATTGGAGTTCAGGTCTTTCATCTTGGTTTCAGCAATCTTGCGGATCTGCGCGACCGATACCGAACCCGCAACCGTGTGGCCCGGCTTGACCGAACCTTTGGCACGGTTGCGCTTGCCAACTTGCGGCAGGCCAGCGGCTTGCTTCAAAAGGAACGAGGCCGGAGCGGTCTTGAATTCCAGGCTGAAGGATTTGTCCTGATAGTAGGTGATGATCACCGGGGTCGGCGTGCCCAGCGGCATATCAGCGGTCTTCGCGTTGAATTCCTTCACGAAGGCCATGATGTTCAAGCCGCGCTGACCCAAGGCCGGGCCCACAGGCGGGGACGGGTTGGCTTGCCCCGCCTTAACTTGCAGCTTCAGGCTGCCGATAATCTTCTTGGCCATCTGGCCTCTCCTTTGTCACTGCGTCCGCCCCTCATCGAGCGGTTTCGCGGTTTAGTGGTCCGGTCCGTCACTTGCTTCCGGTCAGGGAAACAGGCGCTCGCCTCCCACGTGATGCACTCACATGCCTTTCGACACCTGAGTGAATTCCAATTCCACAGGCGTCGCGCGCCCAAAGATCGAGACGGACACTTTCAGGCGGCTGTGCGCCTCGTCCACTTCTTCAACCATGCCATCGAAGCCTTCAAACGGGCCGTCGGTGACTTTGACCCTCTCACCGATGTCGTAGCGGATCAGATTGCGCGGCGCGATCTCACCCTCTTCAACGCGGTTCAGGATGCCGTTCACTTCGGCGTCGCGCATTGGCATCGGCTTGCCCTGCGGCCCCAGAAACCCGGTGACGCGGTTGATCGAGGAAATCAAATGATACCCCCGGCTCGACATCTCCATCCGCACCAGCACATAGCCGGGCATGAAACGCCGTTCAGACGTCACCTTCTTGCCACGACGAACTTCGATCACCTCTTCGGTGGGCACCAGAACTTCGTCAATCTCTTCTTCCAGACCGGCTTCCGACACGGCCGTCCGGATCTGCTCGGCCACTTTCTTCTCGAAGTTCGAGAGAACTGAAACCGAATACCAGCGCTTCGCCATGCCCGTTCACCTTATTCTTGCCCCGGTCGACGCCGAGGTCACTTTTATTTTGCGCGGGAAACCCGACGCGAGGGAACAAAAAATCGCGCGCCGCCGAATCGCTGCGCGCCGGATATTCCCAGAACCTGCGGCGGAGTATCCCTCCACCAACTTAATTTCAAGGAGAATCGGGTCGTTTGGTCAGGCCAACGCCGGATTAGTGGAAGACACCGAGCACGAAAGTCAGCCCCGTTTTGATCAGCACATCAATCAGGCTGAAAAAAGTTGCGGTCAGGGTGGCCATGATGAAAACCATGATCGTCGTCAGCAAGACTTCACGACGGGTCGGCCAAACCACCTTGGCCACTTCGCTGCGGACCTGCTGGATGAACTGGATCGGGTTGGTCGTGGCCATGAGAAGTCCGCCTGTCATTGTTTCACGCCAGATACGCCCCCTGCGCTGCAAGTTCAAGACCGAAGCCCGTGAGGCGGTCAAAGGCGAAGGGCGCCACTGTGCACAACTGGACCCAGCTTCGACGGGTCAGCCAGCCCCTGCCTTCAACAATCCCCAAAGACCAAGCCTGCCAAGCGATCTCAGGATTTTGGCCCGTGGTGTCCGGCACCTGCCTGTTCAAGCACTTGGGGTCCGACCGGCACAGCTCAAAGCACTGTTGCAGGTTGACTTGCATGGAAAATCTGGCCCGCGCTTGGCAGAATTAGCCTTGATGCATGCCCCCCCGTCGTTTACAGATCGCCACGCTTAGCCCCAATAGCTCAGCTGGTAGAGCACTTCATTCGTAATGAAGGGGTCGGCGGTTCGAATCCGTCTTGGGGCACCATGCATCATTCCAGATTGGCCGTCCGTCTTGCGACGCGAGCGGTTTGGCGGCGAGGGAACTTGCGCCGTCGACCCGTCAATTCTGATGCCGGCTGTCATTCGGCGGTCGCCGCATTGGCTGATCGTGCCGGCCGAACGACGGGCGATCCGGGGGCAGCGTCAGAGGGGGCGGGCTGCCAGCGTTCCGCGCTGAAATGGTGGCGGAGTGTCTGATCTGAGGGCTTTCATTGGTCCAAGTCCTCGGCAGCAAACAGTACGCTGAGAACAGGACAAGACGGTCAGCTTTTACCACCGCCGCGAGGGGATGCATGACGAGGGCAAACCGGGGTTCGGCGCTACGGCGCGGTCAGTTGGGGAAGTGGAAGTGGACGAAATGCCGATACGGGTGAAGCTGAAAGCGCGGCTGAAGGAGGTGCGTCAGCAAAGGGCGGTGGAGGAAGGGCTGAAGGGCGAGCCGGAGGATTGGGCTAGGGTGAGGTGAAGGTTGCAACGCCGACATGAGGCGACCCGGGACGATCAGGCGTCCGTCCAGTGGACGGAGGCCCGGCCCGTTGGCCAGAGGCGCAAGCCGGCGGCCAAGGGGGGGGGCGTGTAGCAACCGTCGGGTTGAAAATCGGGGCGCGGCTGCCTGGGCTGGCGCGGTAACGCGCCTGCCGGGGGCAGGCAGGCGCGGCCCGATTTGTCGCGGGACAAATCGGGTAGAGGCTAGTCGAACATCGTATTTTAACTTGGGCGCTTAGTTGAATTTCATTCCACAATACTGAACTGATCCATTCATTGGGATCGTTTGCTCCGCAACACCTCTACCATCCCCACAATCGTACCGGATCGTCACATCCCAATGAAGAGGTCCGATGGGGCCAGAAATATTGTCTATCGTGAAGTTTGGGTCAGGATTTGGCTCAACATCTTCAAATTCCTCTGAGTAAAAATCCGTAGGAAACGTGACCAGAGCAGGAACAGAGCTTAAGTCACAAGAGCCAGCCGCACTAAGGATACGGGAACTCATTTCCGGGCTGCTAAATTCAACCAAAAAAGCTGTAGGGTGAAGCGTCAAACCTTCCATGACGAAGGTTTGACCAGCCATAAATGTCCCCAATTCGATACGGAAAGAGCCATTTTGTGTTTTCAAAACCTTGTAAGCGTTTGATTCAACCATATTGTCTGTGTACATTTTTGCACCTAGCATGGAATTGCCAGTGCCATTTACGGGAAAAACAAGAATTGTACTATCAGTGCTCGGCTGGTCGGACGAATTGTGCACGACAACATATATCTTTTGCAGAAATGGTATTTGATTCGCCGAGTGGACCAGCGTCTTTCCGTCGTTTTGAGATGAGACTATGAGGGTTGCGCCCTGCAAAGGCGCACAGGTTCGAATCGCAATTTGCTCTGGCTTTAAAATGCGTGATAGATAGTCAGATATCTCAGATTGGACAAAAGGACCGATCAACCATAGAACGACAATGACGAACCCCGTCATCAGCCAAGACCAAGGGTGAGAAACGTACCAAACTCTCAGTCTTTTCAGCCATTCCCACGGCTTTGCCAATAAAAAAATTCCCCTCAACTATCCATCTTCAACGCCGAAATAAACGCCTCCTGCGGTATCTCGACCTTGCCGAACTGGCGCATGCGCTTTTTGCCCTCTTTCTGCTTCTCGAGCAGCTTTTTCTTCCGCGTGGCATCCCCCCCATAGCACTTGGCGGTCACGTCTTTGCGCATGGCGGACAGGGTTTCGCGGGCGATCACCCTCCCGCCAATAGCCGCCTGAATCGGGATTTTGAACATGTGGCGGGGGATCAGGTCTTTCAGCTTTTCAACCATCGCCCTCCCGCGCATCTCGGCGCGGTCGCGGTGGACCATCATGGAAAGTGCATCGACCGGCTCGTCATTCACAAGAATCGACATTTTGACAAGGAAATCTTCACGATATTCCGACAGAACATAGTCAAAGGAGGCATAGCCCTGCGACACCGATTTCAGGCGGTCATAAAAGTCGAACACCACCTCGGCCAAGGGCAGGTCGTAGACGACCATGGCGCGGGAGCCCGCGTAGGACAGGTCCATCTGGATGCCGCGGCGGTCCTGGCACAGTTTCAGGATGTCGCCAAGGTATTCGTCGGGCACAAGGATGGTGGCCTTGATGCGGGGTTCCTCGATGTGGTCGATGAAGGTGAGGTCGGGCATGTCGGCGGGGTTGTGCAGGTCGCGCACCTCACCGTCTTTCATGTAGAGTTTGAAGACGACCGATGGGGCGGTGGTGATCAGTTCAAGATTGTATTCGCGTTCCAGGCGGTCGCGGATGACTTCAAGGTGCAACAGGCCAAGGAAGCCGCAGCGGAAGCCGAAGCCTAATGCCGCGCTGGTTTCCATCTCGGTTGAGAAGGAGGCGTCGTTGAGGGACAGCTTTTCGATCGCGTCGCGCAGGTCTTCGAATTGGGCGGCATCGACTGGGAAAAGGCCGCAGAACACAACGGGTTGCGCGGGTTTGAAGCCGGGCAGCGGTTCGGTGCAGCCACGGCGTTCGTGGGTGACGGTGTCGCCGACGCGGGTGTCGCGGACCTGTTTGATCTGGGCGGTGAAGATGCCGATTTCACCCGGGCCAAGTTCGGCGATGTCGACCATTTGCGGCTTCAGGACGGCGAGTTTTTCGATGCCGTAAACGGCGTTTGTTTGCATCATGCGGATGCGGTCGCCCTTTTTGACCACACCGTCCATGACGCGCAGCATGACGACCACGCCAAGATAGGCGTCGTACCAGCTGTCCACCAGCATCGCCTTTAGCGGCGCGTCTGCGTCGCCTTTGGGGGCTGGCAGGCGGGTGACAATGGCCTCCAGGACGTCGGGGATGCCGAGGCCGGATTTGGCGGAGATGAGGACGGCGTCAGAGGCGTCAAGGCCGATGACATCCTCGATCTGCTGGCGGATGCGTTCTGGTTCGGCGGCGGGCAGGTCGATCTTGTTCAGAACCGGGACGATTTCGTGACCGGCATCAAGGGCCTGGTAGACATTGGCGAGGGTTTGCGCCTCGACCCCCTGGGAGGCGTCAACCACCAGCAAAGACCCCTCAACCGCGCGCATCGAGCGGCTGACTTCGTAGCCGAAATCAACATGGCCGGGGGTGTCGATCAGGTTCAAAACGTAATCGAGGCCGTCTTTGGCGCGGTAATTCAGGCGGACCGTGTTGGCCTTGATCGTGATACCACGCTCACGCTCGATATCCATCGAGTCCAGAAGCTGGGCCTTCATGTCGCGGTCGGCAACGGTGCCGGTTGACTGGATCAACCGGTCCGCGAGGGTGGATTTGCCGTGGTCGATATGGGCCACGATGGAGAAGTTGCGGATGAGGGAAAGCTGGGTCATTGCGCGCGTATAGCGGGAACTCGAGGGCCGGGAAAGGGGGGCTGAGCGCCACACTTCACGTCGCGATTTCGGAGGAGGGTGGCGATGGTGAGATTGGATTCGAAGTTTCCGGTGAGAAGGGTCGCGATGTGAGACGGTATGAGAAACGCAGCGCCGAGGGCTAAAGTCGCCGCGTTCTCCTTTGGAAAGTAACTGAAAGCGCTGAACTGCGACCTGCATGACTACGAAAAGTTGCGTGGCAACTTCAAACCAACCAAACGCTGAAGCAAAACCACCGAAAGGCTTGCCGATCAAAACAGCAGGCCTTGCGCTATTGCAGGCGCTGGCCAAACCCCTCGTCTTCCCAAGCCACACAGCCGCCCGCGCGGCCCGTCCGCTGAACCCATCGAGACGAGTGCCTCTTTGCACTTTGCGCACATTTTCCGTCAACGGCCGGAAGCGTGAAGCATTCGGCGGGAAGGCACCCGATACCGTATCTTGTGGCGGATTTCCGCCGCCTTGCCATATCCTGAAAATTCGGCAAAATTCCGCGCAAAAGCTTGCGTGGGTTGAAAAATCTGCGTCGAATCGATAGAATATCGGCAACAAACTCAAAGACGCGGGTACGCCTGACGTTGCGGCAAGGGGCAGATAGATGAAGAATTTCCTGATCGGGGTCGGCGTTGCCGCCTTTAGTCTGTTTTGGATGACACTTTCCGCTTCTGCGGGACCGATTGAAAACGCGTGCATGCAATCGAACCGGACTGCGGCCAACCGCTCGCTTTGCACGTGCATTCAGCAGGTTGCCGACATCACTTTGGGTGGTGGGGATCAACGTCTTGCAGCCACTTTCTTCAAAGACCCCGACCGCGCGCAGAAAGTGCACCTGTCCCATTCCGGGCAGGATGACGCCTTTTGGGCGCGCTACGTGACCTTCGGGCAGCAAGCGCAATTGGCGTGCGCCGGTTAGTCAGCCGCGCAATTGCCCGAACGTGACAAAAGGCAACGCCATTCCCGGCAAGCCGTCGGGTGCGGCTTCTGGGATACCTAGCTTAGTGATCAATGGCACGATGCCGGCCCAGACTGGCCATGTCCGATCCTCCGGCTCATCTTCCGGCATCCCGGTGGCGACTTTGGCGGAGACCTCGTCAATGGGCATCGTCAGCAAGGTGGTGGCTTTCATCTCCTGATCCGTCATCGGGCGCAAAAGGGGCCAGCGACCGGGGAACATCTGATCTACCATGGTCTGCAATCTTGCTGCCTTTTCCGCCGGATCGGTGACCAAACGGGCCTGACCGAACAGCATGGCCGAACGGTAGTTGATGGAGTGTTCGAAGGCGGAACGGGCGAGAACAAGGCCGTCGGTCAGCGTCACGGTCAGACACACGTCGGCCCCGTTCACCGCTTTCAGCATCCGGCTGGCAGCAGAGCCATGCCAATAGACGTGATCGCCCTCGCGCCATTGCAGAGTTGGGGTCACAAAAGGCGCACCGTTGAGGATATAGCCGACATGGGCAACCGGAGCCGCATCCAGAATGGCGTGGATTGTCGTTTTGTCATATGCGGCTTTGTCAGGCGTGCGGCGGACCCGGCTGCGGTCACTCGGGGCTTTTGAGGGCGGCTTTGCCATGCGGAGTCCTATTGGCTTCAAGGGTTTGTAGCAGGCACCGTAGTTTGATCAAATGTTTTCGCTTTGAGTGGGTCAAAATCTGGCACCCAGAACCTGAACATCCCATATCTGACCAGCCGCACATTTCCGGAGAAAACTCAGGGCTTCAGCGGAACGCGGGACCATGTGCCCAAAGGGTCAGACTCCAGCGGGTGCCAGTGGTGACGGGAGTGACACGGTGCAGCACAAAGCTTGGGAATAGGATTGCAGTGCCCTGATCACGCGGGGCCTCTTTGACGCTGTTATCAGGGCGCAGATCGAGGGTGCCGCCAACATAGTCTTTCGGGTCGGAAAGTTGCACGACGATGGTCAACTTGCGTTTGGCGGCCCATGCACCGGCACCTATGTCAGAGTGCCAGTCGAAATGCGCCTCGCGATCAGCGCGGTAGCGGGCGACCTGCGGGCTTTCGGCGAAGTCGGTCAGGTCAAACCCAAAAGCCTCGCGGTTGGCTTGCGCGACATGGCGGATCATGCGGTCCATCACCCAGGACGCTGCGGGCAGGTCATCCAGCCATGACAGTTCGGCACGGCGAATTTGGTGCGCAGTGGTTTGGCGCACAAGGCCCGCGTCTTTCATCGGCTGGGATTTGCAAAGGGCAACCAGATCAGCGCACTCGACAGATGTCAGGGCCTGCGGGATCAGGTGGAACGGAGTCACATTCTCACCATTTGGCCTTCGGAAAGGGCGCTACGGCCGAACTGCCGCACTTGGCAAAGCGCAAACTGCACCGGCTATTCGGCGGAAGCAGCGTCGAAACGGGTCGGCCCATTGCCCGGTTCCGTCAGACGCTTGTTTTCGATGGGCAGCTTAAGGGTGACCTCACCCGCCGTTTTAAAGGTCAGAACCAGCGTCAGACTATCGCCATCCTTGAGCTTTCGTGTCAGGTCCATCAGCATCACATGGTCGCCCACCGGTGCCAGAAGACGATCGCTTTCTGGCTTGACCGCAAGCCCATCCGGCAGGTCGGTCATCTTCATCACACCATTGGCGTCGGCATGGTCGTTCATCAACATCACCATGCCCGCATCGGGGCTGGTGGCGGACAGCAGCGTGTCCTCAGTGGCCTGATGGTTCATCATCCGAAAATAAACTGCACCGGACGGGCCGATGACGCGGGCATAGGGGTCGGTGATCTGTACGTTTTGGGCAGCAGCAGCGTTTGCGATAGAGGCTGCGGCGAAAGCGGTCAGAACGGCGAACACGGTGAGTTTCATGATGTCCTGATGGCAACGAACCTTACGCATCGTCTACCCGGCAAACGTGTAAATGTCCATGCGGGCCAGTGGGTTTGAGGTCTGGTGCCTTTGGGGCAAAAGGTCACAGACATAGACAAACCCCCGACCATATATACAAAAACCCCGGCGCCTCTCAGCACCGGGGTCCGTCATTCTACACCGAAACGCTTAAGCGACGACTTGCGCCTTGACGACTTCTTTCTTGATCGCCAGCGCATCGGCTGACAGTTCGTCATCCTTGGCCTTCAGCAGAAAGGCGTCCAGCCCGCCACGGTGATCAACCGAACGCAGGGCTGCGGCGGAAATCCGCAGTTGAAAGCTGCGACCGAGGCTGTCCGAAATCAGCGTGATCTGATTCAGGTTCGGCAAAAAGCGCCGACGGGTCTTGTTGTTGGCATGGCTGATCTTGTTGCCAGACATCGGGCCCTTGCCCGAAAGTTCGCAGACGCGCGACATCGTGGTATTCCTTCGTGTGTCAAGACGACAGAGCACCGCCAACCGGGCAGCGTCCGAATTCGATTTGTGGCGTGTAAGGTCAAATCCTGACCGCGTCAAGCGATTCACTGTGGCGATTTGACCGAGGATGGGGAATCTCGCCGCCATCTTTTCAGTTCGGATAAGCTTGATAGCGGAAAGCCTTCATGAGGGATGACTTCGCCTTTTCGCGCTGAACCGCCATCGCCAGGCCGATATCCACTAGCGACAGGAAGATCCCAAAGCCTGATCGCAAGCCCTTTGCCATTTTCATCGCAGCCCGCGGTGGCCACTCCACCGCCAACTTTGCCAAGTCCCGTTTGATCGGGCGATTGCTCCCGGTTCGGGCACCGGTCTATCTGATCAAAACAGCCGATACGTTCCGGCCTTTGGCGGTTATGATCGGCCGCTGCGCCTTCTTACGAGCGGCATTTAGCTGCGCCTCAGCTCCATGTCCGATCCCAAGAGGTTTCCCCGTCCCAGCGGTCCGTCGGTTGCCAGATGCCCGTCACGCCCGGCTGAAGATGCTGCATCAGCAACGCGTCATTCAGGTCGTCGATGCCAAGACCGGGTTTGTCGGTCACTGCGATGAAACCATCCTTGACGAGGGGTTTGGGCAGTCCGATCTGGATGTCGTCCCACCACGGCACATCAACCGAGTGATATTCCAGCGCCATGAAGTTTTGCGTAGCGACAGCCACATGGGCGGCGGCCATCGCCGCAATCGGGCTTTCGGCCATGTGGATCGCCATGGCGACGCCATGATCCTGCGCCGCATCGCCGATCTTCTTGGTTTCAAGAATGCCGCCAGCGGTCAGAAGGTCCGGATGGATGACAGAGATACCCGACTTCAACAACGGCTCGAAACCTTCCTTCAGGTAGATATCCTCGCCCGTACAAATTGGTACCGAGGTCGCCTGCTGCAACTGCCGGTACTGGTCGGTGTATTGCCACGGGACCACATCCTCCAGCCAGGCGGGGGTGTATTTCTCGATCCGGCGGGCGAGGCGGATGCCGTCTTGCAGCGAGATGTGGCCGACATGATCGATGGCCAGCGGAATTTCCATGCCGATCACATCGCGGACTTCAGAGATGTATTGCTCCAGAAGGTCCAACCCCTTTTCGCTGAAATGCAGGCCGGTGAAGGGGTGCATCACGTTTTGCGCGTCGTAGATGGCGTTGCGGTGGCGGCGTTCCTCCAGTGTGTTGGGCCGCATGTTGCCGGCGTGATGGCGAAAGGGTTCCAGCGCTCCGGAGGGGGCCACCACAGCGCCCGGAATATGGGCGATCTGCATCAAGCCAAGGTCCATCTTCAGGAAGGTAAAGCCCGCATCCATGCGCTCTTTCAGACGTTTGCCAGTCTCGGTGCCGCTTGGTTTGTCGGCGTCGGTGTCGGCATATATCCGCACCTTGTCGCGGAACTTGCCGCCCAGCATCTGGTAGACCGGCACACCGTAAGCCTTGCCCGCAAGGTCCCACAGCGCCACTTCGATTCCCGAAACACCGCCGCCTTGCCGCCCATGCCCGCCGAACTGCTTGATGCGGCGAAACAGCCGGTCGATGTCGCAGGGATTTTCGCCCAACAACCGGCTTTTGAGCATCAACGCAAAGGTGGCGCTGGCCCCGTCGCGCACTTCGCCCAAGCCGATCAGACCCTGATTGGTGTAGATTTTCAACAGTGCCGACGTGAAGGGGGCACCGACGATTTCCGCAACCCGGATGTCGGTGATCCGCAATTCGGACGGGCGAGAGTTGGTATTGACATGGGAAAGGACGGCATCGGCAGACTTCATGGGACTAAGCCTTTGTGAGAGGGGCAGAAAAGGGGCGGCGCGTTACCTGATGAACCGGTCAACATAGTCTTCGCCCAGACCAACCGACGCAAAGTGCTTTTTGCACAAGTCGATCTTGGTAAATACGTCTTCGTAGCCCAGAACCTTGCCCCAAGGATCGACGTAACACATGACCCCATTCACCTGAAAATAGGTGATCATCTCCTCCACACCCTCTGGCACGACCAGCGTATGGGTTTCGCCCGGCGGTTCAAAAACATAGCTGCCGGCCTCGGCAATCCAGTCATGCTCCAGATAGTGCCAGCGGCCTTTCAGGACAAAGCCGTGCACCGGCTGCGGGTGGCGGTGGCGCGACAGAATGCCCGCCTTGCGGACCTTCAAGAGGTTCATCCAATAGCCCTGCGAACGGTTGAGGCAGAGCGGGCGGAACCAGACGTTTTCGGCCTGCGGCACCCACAGCCGATCATCGGCCGGAATGGCGTCAGGGATGACGATTTCCGACAACGCCTCTTTGGGGAACGGCAACTGATACGGGGTGCGGGGGTCATAGCTGCTTGCATCGGTGTCGCCTTCAACGGGCATGTGCGTTCTCCTCAGACTGCCAGATAACCACCATCTACCGGATAAATACTGCCGGTCACGAAACTTGCGGCAGGCGACAGCAGCCATGCGACCAGTGCGCCAACCTCGTGGGGCTGGCCCCAACGTTTCATCGGCGTGCGCGCAAGAATTGTTGCCGCGCGTTCCGGCGCATCGCGCAAACCTTGCGTCATCTCTGTTTCGATCCAGCCCGGGGCCACCGCATTCACCCGAACCCCGTCTGCAGCCCATTGTACGGCCAGCGCCTTGGTCAACTGAGCGACGCCACCCTTGGAAGCCGAATAGGCAGGAACCAGCGGGCCGCCGAAGGTGCTGAGCATGGATGCCGTGTTCACGATGGCGCCCCTTGAACGTTTCAGCAGCGGATGGGCGGCAAGACAGCAGCGCATGGTGCCGATCAGGTTCACCTCGATGACCTGCCGGAACACCGCAATTTCATATTCCTCACCACGCCGCAGGATGCCTGCACAGTTGACCAAGCCATCAAGTCTTTCAAGACTGGCAAAAAGCGCTTCGACCGAACGATCATCGGTGACATCAAGAAAGCGGGTTTGAATGTTTGGATTGCCGGGAAAGTCGTCGATTTCGGTCTGCGATGCACTGACGGCGATCACACGCCAACCGGCCTCTGACAGCACCTGCGCAACGCCTGCGCCGATGCCTCTGGTTCCGCCGGTCACAAGAACGGTTCCGGTCATTCGGCCACAAGGTCCCTATGTGCGTCAATGCGGTGCGACTGATCCCGGCAAGGCCCGCTTTGCATATCCTCAACCGATAACCCGCCTGTCGCGGCACTTCAAGGCAGCTTACCTTGCGCACGATGCCGTGACTTGCGCGCCATGTGAATCTCTGTCTGCCTGCGGGAAATATGTTGACAGGATTTTGGGGCCATGTTGAGTTTGCGTCACGTGGACGTAAACCACACCGCATCTGAAGGGTGTGAAAATACAACATGAAATGCCTCAGATGAGGTGGCTTTGGTGTTCCTTGGAGGAGAGAACATCTGTGGTCACCCGGAGTAGAGAAGGCAGGTCCACGCAACCGGATGTCCGGGCGCACACAAAACTGAGTTCGCAGCACGTTTCCATGGGAGGAGATCTAAATGGCTGACAAGATGACCGAACTGCCGATGATCGCAATGATCCGGCGTCGGCAAATGCTGATGGGCGTCGCCGCTGGCGCGCTGGTTGGCGGGATAATTCCAAGTTTTGCATTTGGCGACACCGCTGCGGCAGCGACAGAGATCGCGCCAAAGACGCCTTTGGCAGAGCTTGAACGTAAGCAGCAATTGGTTCTGGGCTGGGCAATCACCTCGCCGATCGGTGTGACAAACCCGTGGGCCGTGCCCGGCTATACCCATCAGGAAGGCAACGTCCTGATGTGGGAGCCGCTGATGTATTTCGGCATTTTCGCCGACAAGTACATTCCGTGGCTGGCCACAAGCATGGAATACACCGGGGCCGACTTCATGGGTCTTGAGATCAAGATCAACCCGAAGGCCAAGTGGAGCGATGGCGTAGCCGTCACCGCAAAAGACGTCGTGTTCACATTCACTGGGCAAATGAAGAACGACAAGTTGCCCTACCACGCGGCATTTGATCAGTTCGTGGAAACTGTGACCGCGACCGACGACCTGACCGTGAATGTAAAGTTCAAAATTGCTGCGCCGCGCTTCAAATTTGAAGTTCTGTGCGAAAAGTTTGACACCGGGATTCCGATCGTTCCAGCCCATGTGCTGGAGGCCGAAAAGGACGTGAACGCCTTTGCCGGTGGTGCCGACATGGCCCATTCCGGCCCCTATGATCTGGTTGCATGGAACGCCAACCAGAAGATTTACAACCTGCGTGAAAGCTGGTGGGCCGCTGAAGCCGGGTTGGTTGACCTGCCGGCTGCCAAGCGTATCATCTATGTGAACCTCGGCGGCCAGATCGGCCAGAACATGGACACGGTCGCCCAACGTCTGGTGAACAACGAGATGGATTCAGCGCTGGACATGCGCAGTTCGGTGATTGGCAACATCCTCAAGCAGAATCCCAAGATCACCACGCATACCGCAGATGCCTCGCCTTATGGCTATCTGGACTGGTGGCCGAATTCGTTGTGGATGAACACGCAAGTGGCACCCTACAGCGACGCCAAGGTGCGCCGCGCCATCAGCCTCGCCATCAACCGCGATCTGATCAACGACACGCTGTACGAAGGCGCCAAGATTGCCACGATCTACCCGTTCCCGCTGTATCCTGGGCTTCAGGCGTTCGTCGACAGCCCGGAGATGAAGGCACTGGAGGCGAAGTATCAGCCCGGTCTCTACGACGTTGCTGCCAGCAACAAGCTGATGACCGAAGCCGGTTTTGCCATGAACGCCAACAACCTGTGGGAAAAGGACGGAAAAACCGTCAACTGCACCATCAACGGGTTTGAGGGCATTCACAGCGACATCGTTCCGGTTCTGGTCGAATTCCTGCTGGCCGCAGGCTTTGACGCCTCGGTCAACTTCGGTACCAATGCTTACCAGAACATGGCAGACGGCGTGGACGGGCTTTACATGTTTGGCCACGGCGCCAGCCTTAAAGACCCCTATGCGGCCTTGGAGTTGTACCATGGGCGCTTCAGCAAATCGATCGGGACTTCGGCCGGCAACAACCGGTTCTCGCGCTACAAGAACCCGGAATACGACGCCTTCCTTGACGCGATGGCCCCGCTCGCGTCGGACGATCCGAAATTCCATGAGAATGCCGTCAAGGCCATGGAAGTCTACTGGCGTGATCAGATCGACGTTCCGATCATTCAGTGGCTGCACCGGATCGCCTACAATCAGACCTACTGGACCAATTGGCCAACCAAGGCAAACCTGGCCGCTGGCACCAACGGGGCCTTCTGGGCGCAAACTGGTCTGCTGGTCGTGAGCAACCTGAAGCCGGCCTGATGGTTGGTTGAATGTTGACGTGGGTGCGCGTCCGGTGGACGCGCACCCACCCTTTCGACCACCAGAACCGGAGAGCTCCTTGTCCCTGAAAGTCGTCGTACGGCGGTTGCTGTTTCTCGCCATGGTCATCTGGTCGGCCTCGACCATCGTGTTTTTTATCCCGAGGATTTCGGCAACAAATCCGATCCGGGAACGTTTTGCCAAACTGGCGCAAAGCGGTGGCTTCGCGCCAGCTGACCTGGAAGCGATCATCTCCTCTTATTCCGAGCAATTCGGCTTGGATAAGCCGTTGATGCAGCAATATTGGGCCCATCTGAACCATGTCGCCCATCTGGATTTTGGCGTTTCACTGAACAAATACCCGTCGACCGTCATTCAAATCATCGTTCAAGCCATCCCATGGACGCTTGCCCTGCTTTTGGTGACCACAATCCTCAGTTTCATCATCGGAAATCTGCTGGGCGCCCTGTCGGCATGGCCCAAGGCACCACAATGGGTGCGCAATTTTGCCACGCCCTTCGTGCTTTTGACCGGGGTTCCGCCGGTGATCATGGGGGTGCTTTTGCTGTTCTTTGTCGGCTTCAAGCTTAAATTGCTGCCATTGGGCGGAGCCTATTCGATTGGCACGGTGCCGAGCATGTCCTGGGGGTTTCTGGCAGACCTGATGCTGCACCAGATCCTGCCCGCCTTGTCGTTGATCCTCGGGTCTGTTGGCGGTTGGGTTCTGTCAATGCGCGGCATGGGCATCACCATTCAGGGCGAAGACTACGTTAATTTCGCCGAACACAAGGGGCTAAGCCCTTACCGGATCTTCCGCGATTATTACCTGCGCAACACGCTTTTGCCACAGATGACCGGGCTGGCGCTGGCTTTGGGCACGGTCGTCACATCGGCAATTGTCGTCGAAAGCATCTTTGGTTTGCCCGGCATCGGCACCGCCCTGAACGAGGCGATCCGATCCAACGATTATCCGGTGATTTACGGCATCGTCCTGTTTATCACCTTTGCCGTCGCCACGCTGATGGTGCTGATGGAGTTCGTCTACCCTCTCCTCGATCCGCGTATCAAGAATGACTAGGAGCCCTGCCCCGTGACCGATGTTATGACCTCAGGACTTGCCAGCAGGGTCGAGATGCCAAGCCGACTGCGGCTGGGACTTCGCTATATCCGGCGCAACAAAAGTCTGGCCATTGGCCTGATCATTCTGCTTGGCCTGATTGCTTTCACGGTGATCGGGCAGGTGGTGATCAACCCCAAACACGCCTACCCGCTGTCTGCGATGCCAAAGCAGGCGCCCGGCCTGAAATACCCGTTCGGCACTGATTTCTTTGGCCGCGATTTGCTGGCGGCGATGGTCGTCGGCATGTGGCAGACGGCGGTAATCGGGTTGCTGGCTGGTGGGATTGGCACCTTCATCGGGGTCAACCTTGGATTTGCCGCAGCCTACTTTGGCGGTTGGGTCGATGTTGTCATCAAGACGACCTGCCAGATCCTGACTCCGATCCCGGTTCTGCTTATCCAAGTCGTGGTGGCGGGATCACTGGACAAGCGGTCGGTCACCGTGCTGACCATGGCGATGATCATCGTGATGTTGGGCTGGATGGGCACGACTTTGGTGGTGCGGGCACAGGTACTGACCATGAAGGAACGGCAGTTTGTATCAGTGGCCAAGCTGTCGGGCGTCGGCAGCATGGGGATCATCGTCAAGGAAATCATGCCGAACCTGCTGCCCTTTATTGCCGCGGCTTTTGTCGTACAGGTGTTTGCTGCGGTCTTTGCCTCGTTCTATCTGGCGGTTCTTGGCCTTGGCCCCCTGCGCGAGCCGCTTTTGGGCAACATCATCTGGTCAGCCCAGGGTCAGGGCGCGTTCTTCAACGGCTGGTGGTGGTGGCCGATCGAACCTGCTGTCGCCATGATCCTGATCCTCGGATCGCTCGCCATGATCAATATGGGGTTGGACGAGTTGGCCAATCCCCGGGTCCGCAGGTCGGAATAATCAGATGAATGCCATGCAGACACAGTCACAAACCAAGATCGCCCCGGTCCTGAGGGTCGAGCATCTGGAGGTGACCTACTACACCGATGCCGGGCGCGCCAAAGCGCTGGACGATGTCAGTTTTACCCTGCAACCGGGTGAAAAGCTGGGCATGGTCGGGGAGTCAGGCTCTGGCAAAAGCACCATGGCGCTGGCGATGATGCGGATGATCAAACCGCCGGGCCGCATTGAAGGCGGGCGGGTGCTGGTGGGCGATACCGACCTGATGACGCTGAACGAAGAGGACATGCGCAAGGCCCGGCTGAGTCTGATCGCCTATATCCCGCAGGGTGCGATGAACTCGCTGAACCCGGTGACAAGGATTGGGGCGCAACTGGTCGATGCGATCAAGTCGCACCGCAATGGCGACACACGGGCGCAGATCGAGGAACGCTGTATCCACGCGCTGAAATCGGTCGATCTGGATCCGGGCGTCTTCCGGATGTACGCCCACGAGTTGTCCGGCGGCATGAAGCAGCGGGTCTGCATTGCCATCGGGATTTTGTTGCAGCCTCAGGTCATCATCGCGGATGAGCCGACCTCGGCGCTGGACGTCGTGACGCAGCGGCAGGTGATGGAGACGATTGACCGGGTCAAAGACCAGATCAACGCCGCCGTCATCCTGATCGGCCATGACATGGGTCTGATGGCGCAATTCGTTGACCGGGTGGCGGTGATGTACTCCGGAAGGCTGGTCGAGGTCAGTTCGGTGCGCGAGATGTTCACTGACCCCAAGCATCCCTATGCCAAGGCCCTGATCTCCAGCCTGCCCAACCTGGACAACAAGGGGGTGTTTCAGGGCATTCCGGGACTGGCACCGTCGCTTTTGCGGTTGCCCACGGGATGCGCCTTTCATCCGAGGTGTGCGCAGGCCATGGACATCTGCAAGACGACGCGGCCGGAAACCCGCAAGTTGGAAAGCGGACGGCTTATGACCTGCCACCTGTTCAATGGGGTCGCCTGATCATGGCCAATCTGCTGGAACTTAAAAACGTCTCCAAGACCTATTCGCGCGGGTTGATCAACGCCAAGTCGACGGTGGCTTTGCAGGACATATCACTGACGCTGAAGGAAGATGAACCAACGATCATGACGGTGGCGGGCGAAAGCGGGTCAGGCAAGACCACGCTGGCGATGCTGCTTTTGGGCTTTACCGAGCCTACGACGGGCCAGATCATCTATCGGGGTCAAGACATTACCACGTTGCGCGGCGATGACCGGCTGGCCTTTCGCCGTGAAGTGCAGGCGGTATTTCAAGACCCGTTCGCCGTTTTCAACCCGTTCTACACAGTCGATCACCTCCTGACGGTTCCAATCAAGCAGTTCAAGCTGGCCAAGACCGCGAAAGACGCCCGCGACAAGATGGACGAGGCGCTGACGGCTGTTGGTTTGCGCCCCGAGGATGTGCTGGGCCGCTTTCCGCATCAGCTGTCAGGTGGCCAGCGGCAGCGGATCAACGTCGCGCGCGCCTTGCTGCTGAAGCCGCGCCTGTTGATTGCCGATGAGCCGGTGTCGATGGTGGACGCCTCGCTGCGCGCCTCGATCTTGGAGACGCTGCGGGATTTGCAACGCAATCATGGTGTGTCGATCATCTACATCACGCACGATTTGACCACCGCCTATCACATCGCCAAGTCGATCATCGTTCTGTACCGCGGCGGCGTGATGGAGGCGGGCGATGTCGATCACGTGATCAAGTCGCCGCAGCATCCCTACACAAGGTTGTTGGTCGACTCGATCCCGTGGCCCAATCTTGAAAGACGTTGGGGGACCGATACGATCAAAGCCCGTGAAGCAGGTCAGGTTCAGGCTGGCGGATGCCCCTTCCTGTCGCGCTGCCCCGAGGCAATGGACGTTTGCAAGGTTCAGCCGCCCCTGTTCCAGATCCATGAAACTCAGGCGGCCGCGTGTTATCTGCACAGCAAAATGGCCAAGGTTGGGCCGGAAAAGCTATCCGAACTGCTGCCGGTCTGAGGTAACTTACGCGGACCAGATGATGAAAGGCCATGGCTACACCGATGCTGGAAATTGCTGAATTCATAGCGCCCACCCCGTCGCCCTTGTGGAAGCTGGCCAAACAGGCGGGTGTCGATCTTGCCGTTGGCGGCTTGCCGTTTGACAGCCTGCATGCCGGTGAGGGCTTGTGTGATCTGGCCCCCCTGTCGCGGATGAAAGACACCTACGAGGCGGGCGGCTTCAAACTGTCGGTTATTGAGGCGCGTCCGCCGCTCAACCTTGCCAAGCGCGGTCTTCCGGGGCGGGATGCAGAAATCGACGTGGTCTGCACGCTTATCGAAAACATGGGCAAGCTGGGCGTGCCGGTCTGGTGCTATGAATGGATGACCGATTTCAATTGGGTGCGGACCAATTTCGCGACCCCGTCGCGTGGTGGCTCTGTGGTGACCAGTTTCGATTTGCGCGACGTTCCCGCCGACCTGACCACCAATCCGCCGATTGATGAGGAGGCGTTGTGGGTCAATCTGGAGTATTTCCTCAAGCGCGTGCTGCCGGTGGCGGAACAGGCCGGAGTAAAGCTGTCGATGCATCCTGATGACCCACCTTTGTCGCCGATCCGTGGTGTGGGGCGGATCATGCGGTCGGTGGCCAATTACCAGCGGCTGATGGATTTGGCCGACAGCCCGGCCAACACGATCACCCTCTGTCAGGGCAATTTCACCCTGATGACCGACGACCTGCCAGGCGTCATCCGCAAATTTGGCCCCAGGATCAGCTTCGTCCACTTTCGCGACGTGCGCGGCGTGCCCGAGAAGTTCGAGGAAACCTGGCATGACGCGGGCAAGACCGACATGCTGGCCTGCATGAAAGCCTACCGTGACATCGGCTTTGACGGCGTCTTGCGGCCTGACCACGTGCCGACGGTGGAGGGCGACAGCAACGCTCACGCCGGTTATTCCAGTTTTGGCAGGCTGTACGCCATCGGCTATATTCGCGGACTACGCGAAGCGGTTTATGCGGAGTAAACGATGAAGATTGCAGTCACGGGCGGCAGCGGCGGCATCGGTCGGGCCATCACCGATTTGGCGCAGGCGCAGGGTCACCAGATCGTCAGCATCGACCGGGTGATCCCTACTGAACCGCTTCCAGGTGTCAGCTACATTCAAGCGGATGCCACGGATTACGACGCTTTGGTCGCGGGTTTTGCAGGTTGCGATGCCATGATCCACATGGCGGCCATTCCGCAACCGATGAAGGACCCCAACCACGTCGTGCACAACAACAATGTCGTCGGCAGCTACAACGCGCTGCGGGCGGCGGTTGAAAATGGCATCATGCGGATCTGCCAGGCCTCCAGCGTCAACGCGATCGGGCAGGCCTACAGCCGAAAGCCACGCTATGACTACTTTCCGATTGACGAAGACCACCCGAACTACGCCGAAGACCCTTATTCGCTGTCAAAATGGATTTGCGAACAACAGGGTGACGCTTTCGCCCGGCGGTACGAGGGGATTTCCATCGCCAGCCTGCGGTTTCACTGGGTGCTGCCGGACCGTGCCTTTGCTGCGCAGCATTACGGTAATCTGGACTGGCAGCCCAACAAACATCTGTGGGCCTATACCCGGCGCGACTGTGCCGCCGATGCCTGCCTCAGGTCCGTCATGACCGATCTGAAAGGGCATGAGGTGTTTTACATCGTAGCCCCGGATACCGCGGTTGACACACCCAGTAACATGCTGGCGGCCAATCATTTTCCGGATGTTCCGGTCAAGGGTGATCGCCAGGGGAACTGGAGTTTCATGACTTCGGCCAAAGCGGAACGGATGCTGGGCTGGGTGCATCCGGCGGGCAAATGACGAGGAAAGTTGAACCATGAAGATCACCGAAATCAAGGTCATCGTCGCCTCGCCGGGGCGCAATTTCGTAACAGTCAAGATCATCACGGATGAGGGGCTGTACGGGATTGGCGACGCCACGGTGAACGGGCGTGAACTTGCTGTGGCGGCCTATCTGACCGAGCATGTCTGTCCGATCCTGATCGGAAAGGACCCTCACAAGATCGAGGATATCTGGCAATATCTGTACAAGGGGGCCTATTGGCGGCGCGGGCCGATCACCATGGCCGCAATCTCTGGCATCGACATCGCTTTGTGGGACATCAAGGCCAAGGCCGCCAACATGCCGCTCTATCAGCTGTTGGGAGGGGCGTCGCGCGACAAGGTGATGATCTATCAGCATGTCGGCGGCATGACGATTGAGGAAACGGTCGAGGGCGTGCTTGCCCTGCGCGAAAAGGGGCTACAGGCGATCCGGGCCCAAGTCTCGATCCCCGGTCTGCCGCCGATTTATGGCACGGGACCGAACGTCGACCAATCCGCTGGCGGCATGGTGCAGGCGCGCCCGGTGGAAGAGGTCTGGGCGACCCACAAATACCTGCCTCTGATCCCCAAGCTGTTCGAAAAACTCCGCGATGCCGTGGGTTGGGATGTGCACCTGCTGCACGACACCCACCATCGCCTGACCCCCATCGAGGCAGCGCGGCTGGGCAAGGATCTGGAGCCGTTCCGCCTGTTCTGGCTGGAAGACCCGGTGCCCGCCGAATTGCAGGAGGGCTTTCGCCTGATCCGTAAGCACACCACGACACCCATCGCTTTGGGCGAGATTTTCAACACGATCTGGGATTGCGAAAAGCTGATTTCGGAACAGCTGATCGACTACATCCGGGTGACTTCGGTCCATGCGGGGGGTGTCACCGGCCTGCGGCGGATTTTCGATTTCGCCGCAATTTACCATGTGAAATCCGCCTGCCATGGGCCGATGGATGTCTCGCCGGTGGCCATGGGGGCCAATGTGCACGTCGATCGTTGGGTGCCGAACTTCGGGATACAAGAGTATTCAGGCTATCTGGAGGCCACGCATGAGATGTTCCCGCATTCCTGGTATCAGGACGGCGGCTATCTTTGCACGGGCGAGGCCATCGGCCACGGCGTTGATATTGATGAGAAAATTGCGGCACGATACCCTTACGAGCAGGCCTATCTGCCGGTCGCGCGGGCGCAAGACGGCACGATGTGGAGCTGGTGATGAAGATCTCCGCCATCAAACCCTTTCCCGTTTGGATCGGCCATCGCAACCAGCTGATCGTCAAGGTTGAAACCGACGAGGGGGTTTTTGGCTGGGGGGAAAGCGGGCTGTCTGGCCGGGAAAAGGCGGTTGTCGGGGCGGTAGAGCACTACGCCCAATTCCTGACAGGCCGCGACCCGATGCAGATTGCGGCCCTTTGGCAAGAGATGTACCGCAGTCAGTATTTTGAAGGCGGCCGGGTGCTGCAGGCGGCAATTTCCGCCATCGACATTGCGCTGCATGACCTCAAAGGCAAGGCCTTGGGGGTGCCGGTCTATGATCTTCTCGGCGGCAAACAGCGTGACGTGATCCCGACCTTCGCCTCGACCAATTCGGCTGAGGCGGGCAAGATGATCGAACAGGCGCAGGCGCTGCAAGCCGCTGGCTGGACTGCGATCCGGTTTTTTCCCGATTTCAGCGACAAAGGCGGCGTCTTTGAACCGCGCGAGCACATCGCCAAAACTGCCCGGGCCTGCACTTTGGCGCGTGAAGCTTTGGGCGATGAGGTGGTTCTGGGCATCGACTGGCACCACCGCCTATCGGTCGCCGAGGCCGCCAGCTTCTGCCAAAAGATGCCCCGAGCGACGCTGGATTTCCTTGAAGAACCGATCCGGGATGAGACACCAGAGGCCTATGCGGCGCTGCGCCGGATGACCGACATTCCCTTTGCCATTGGCGAGGAATTCGCCTCGAAATGGCAATTCCTGCCCTATATCGAGCGCGACATCCATCAGTTCAACCGCTTGGATCTGTGCAATGTCGGCGGCTTTACCGAAGGCATGAAGGTCGCGGGCTGGTCCGAGGCGCATTACGTCGACATGATGCCGCACAACCCCTTGGGGCCGATCTGCACGGCGGCCACGATCCACTTTTCCGCCGCAGTCGCGAACTTTGCATGGCTGGAAACCCGGGTGAACCCGAGTGACCTGTATGGCGGCGGGCAGACCGATGACATTTTTACCGTACAACCCAAGCTGACCGGCGCCGTCTATCCGGTCAACCCCGCCCCCGGTTTGGGGATTGAGGTGAACGAGGCCGCTCTGACGCGCGAAAGCTTCAAGTTCTGGGAAGCACCGCATCTGAAACGCCGTGATGGCTCTGTGACAAATTGGTGAGATGATGAAAATCCGCGCGATTACCACCTATGCCGTCTGGGTCGGCACCCGCAATCAACTGCTGGTCAAGATTGACACCGACGAAGGCGTCTTTGGCTGGGGCGAAAGCGGGCTTTCTGGTCGCGAAAAGGCTGTCGTTGGGGCAATCGAACACTATACCCAGTTCCTGATCGGGCGCGATCCGTTTCAGATCGGCGCGCTTTGGCAAGAGATGTACCGCAGTCAGTATTTTGAAGGCGGCCGGGTGTTGCAGGCGGCGATTTCCGCCATCGACATCGCGCTTTACGACATCAAGGGCAAGGCGCTTGGCGTGCCGGTCTATCAGCTTTTGGGTGGCAAGCAGCGCAACGTGATCCCGACCTTTGCCAGCACCAGCGCGCCTCCCGGTCCGGAAATGATCGAACAGGCGCAGATGCTGATGGCGGCGGGCTGGACAGCCATGCGGCTGTCGCCTGCCGATCACCAGTCGTCGGGGCGCTATGACCCACGTGAAAGCATTCCCGTCACGGCCAAATGGTGCATCCGCGCCCGTGAGGAGCTGGGCGACGCGGTCGTCCTTGGTATTGACTATCACCACCGCCTGTCCGTTGCCGAAGCCGCCAGCTTTTGCCAGAAAATGCCGCGCGGAACTTTGGATTTTCTTGAAGAACCGATCCGCGATGAAACGCCCGAGGCCTATGAGGCCCTGCGCCGGATGACCGACATTCCCTTTGCCATCGGCGAAGAATTCGCCTCGAAATGGCAATTCCTGCCCTATATCGAACGCGATATCCACCAGTTCAACCGCCTGGATGTCTGCAATGTCGGCGGGTTGACCGAGGCTATGAAGGTCGCGGGCTGGTCCGAGGCGCACTATGTCGATCTTATGCCGCACAACCCCCTTGGCCCGGTCTGCACCGCAGCCACCGTCCATTTCTGCGCTGCGGTCGCCAACTTTTCGTGGCTGGAAACCCGCACCTCGCCTGCGGAAAAGCTGGGCTTTGACAATGCCGAATTCTTCCCGGTGCAACCGCGCATCCAGAACGCCGTCTATGAGGTCAGCGATGCGCCGGGCCTGGGGGTTGAGGTGAACGAAGACCTGATCAAGCAGCAAAGCTTCAAGTTCTGGGAAGCGCCCCATCTGAAACGGCCCGACGGGTCCGTGACAAACTGGTAGGAAAGCCATGACCGTGAAAGACATCATCCGCCCGCCCAAAGCCCAGATCGAGGCGTTGAAGGCCATCGGGGCCGCCACCGTCGCGGGCACTCTGTACCATCTGGGGATCAAAAGTCCGCACATGGTCGGCCCGGTATCCTGGCACAAAGGCCGGGTCATGGTGGGCCCTGCGCTGACGCTTAAGTTCATGCCCAAGCGTGAGGACCTTTATAACGACGCCGAATATGCCGACCCGGAAAAGCAACTGCACCGTCACGTCTTGTATATGGCGCAAGAGGGCGATGTGGTGGTGGTCGACGCGCGCGGCGACATGAGCGCGGGCATCTTTGGCGAGATGATGATGACCTATTTCAAGGGGCGCGGTGGGGCCGGGCTGGTGATCGACGGCTGCATCCGCGACTATCCCGGCCAGATCGAGTTGGACATGCCGATGTGGATCCGGGGTCTGACGCCCAACTTTCACACGCAGACCGGGTTGATGCCGTTTGACTTCAACTGCCCGATCGCTTGCGGCGGCGTGACCGTGATCCCCGGCGATATCATCGTGGCCGATGATGACGGCGCGGTCTGCCTGCCTGCCGCTTTGGTGGAAAAGGTGATTGCCGCCGCGTCCGAACATCATGAGTGGGAACAGTTTTCCAAGGTGATGCTGGGCAAGGGCGGCTCTTTGCAACGCTACTACCCGCTGCATGAGGACGCGCGCGGCGAATATGAAGAATGGCGCAAAGCCAATCCCTTGCCCGCCAAAAGCTGAGAGGACTGCTCATGGCGGACAACCTCGGCGTGCTGGACTATAATCCCTATGTTGTGCTTGACCCACGCTTTGCCGATTGTGTGGTGCCGGATGGCAAGGCGGAACGGCTGTGGACGGGTGGTGGCTGGACCGAGGGGCCGGCATGGTTTGACGATTGGGGCTATCTTGTGTGGTCCGATATCCCGAACAACCTGATGCTTCGCTGGGACGAGGTCGATGGACGGATCACAACCTTCCGCCAGCCCACGTTTGGCGCCAATGGCAACACGGTGGACCGCGAAGGACGGCTTGTCACCTGCGAAGGCAGTTCGCGGCGGATCACCCGGACCGAGAAGGACGGTACGATCACGGTTCTGGCCGCGACTTATCAAGGCAAACGGTTCAACGCGCCCAATGACGTGGTGGTGAAATCGGATGGCACAATCTGGTTCACCGACCCCAGCTATGGCGGTCCGGACTATCAGGGTGCTTTGGAGATGGACGGCTGCCATGTCTACCGCCTAGACCCCGCCACGGGCACGGTCACAAGGCTTACACAGGACATGGTCAGGCCCAACGGTCTTGCGTTTTCGTTGGATGAAAGCCTGATTTACATCATCGACACCGGCAGCACGGAACGCGCCGACGGTCCGAACCACATCCGCCGTTTTCGCATTGAACCCGATGGCGGCCTGTCGGGCGGCGAGGTCTTTGCCGAAAACGCTGCCAAACGGTTCGACGGACTGCGGCTGGACAGCCACCACCGTCTGTGGTGCGCCGCCGAAGATGGCGCGCATGTCTATGACCCGGACGGCACCATGATCGGCAAGATCAAACTGCCGGAGCGCGCGGCCAACCTGACCTTTGGCGGCAAGGATGGCTCAACTTTGCTGCTGACGGCCACGACGTCGCTGTACCGGGTGCCTGTCGGTGCCCGCGCCTCTAAGCGCCCCTGAAAGCGCCCATCCGGATCAGGCCCTGCATGTAACCGATGGCATGGGCGCGCCCCCGATGGTTCCAGTCGCTGTCACCGTCCATCTTGGGCACGTGATCATCAAGCAGAAAGCCGTCGAACCCGGTCCGCAACAGCTGCGACAGAACCTCGGCCGGGTCGAAATTGCCGTCGCCGATGAAGCATTCGGTGAAGTGCGGCACCGTGCCTTGCACATCGCGGAAATGGATATAGGCGATCTTGCCTTTGGGCGCGAAGAACTCGATCAGGTCCGTGACATTGGCCTTGCCGCCCGGCATTTCCGAACAGCAGCCAAGGCACAGGTCCAGCGCCCACGCCGGGCTGCCTTTGGACAGCTCATAAGCGTGGGTCAACCCGTAGGGCCGGTAGAACAACCGCGCCACCCCACCCAGCATCGGTGACGGAGGGTCATCAGGGTGCAGGGCCAGCCGCACACCCTCCTCCACAGCCACCGGCAGCACGGCGTCGATGAAATAGGCATAGTTCGCCCACATCTGCTCTTCCGTGATCACCGGCCCGTTGCGGCCATACACCGGCATCGAAGACGCATGCCCAAGGGTGGAGGGCATGAACTGCCGCAAGGCTTCGGGGTCTTCGGTGCGATCAACCACAGACTGATCAAATTGCGTGGCCCCTGCCCCACCGCGAGTCGGAGCCATGCGTTCAGTGCGCCAGACCGAGTTCGGCATGAAGTGATATCCAAGGATTGGCACGCCCGCCCGCCCTACGGCCCGAATAGTGGCGCAATAATTCTCGATCTGTTCATCGCGACCGGGAAGACCCAACATCGCCTTGTGGTAGAAATGGGTCGGCACGTTTTCAATAGCTTCGAATTTCAGCCCGCTGGCTTCAACCCTGTCGACCAGAGCGCGCACGTCTTTCTCTTGCCAGCGCGTCTCACCCGGCAAGGTTGGATTGTTCATCTGAATACCGCTTGCGCCGATCTGGGCGGCAAAGCGCAGTTTCTCGTCCGTCAACTCGTGAAATTGCCCAACGGCCACTCTGATACTCATGATCGCCTCCCAACGATTTGTGCCAGAGTGCGGCGGAAGCGGCGGCCATGCAAGCCGGGCGGCATCATGCGTTCTGAATTCTTGGAGCGGCAGCAAATTCAGTCCAGCCGGAAAATGCCGATTGTCAGCGGGCACAGGTGCAACCTAAGATGGAGCACGTTCAAGGCCAAGCCAAGACCGGGCAGATCAAAGTAAGTGGGGGAATAATCGTGAAGTTTTCTGTTGTGCTGGCCTGCCTGAGCCTTTTCTGCGTCCAACCGCTTTTGGCGCAAGAGAGCCCGGCTTCTGCGGTCGATGGCAAGGTGCCGTTTACCCAAAGCGTTCTGATCTCTGACTTGAAAGGCCCGTGGGAAATCACCTGGGGTCCGGATGATATGCTGTGGGTCACGGAGCGCACGGCTGGCCGGATCATCAGGGTCAATCCCAAGGATGGCAGCAAGCAGACGGCCATCGAGATTGCGGAAGCGGTGACCAACAGCGGTCAGGACGGCATCCTTGGGCTTGCGCTTGACCCGGGCCTGTTGAAGGGCACCGGGCATGATTTCATCTATACCGCCTATACCTATTCCGACCCGGTACGCCCCGCCGTCCGGACCCGGCCTGATCCAAAAGACCCCTTTCAACATATCTACACCAAGATCATCCGACTGACCTTCGATCCAGCCAAGGGCACATTGTCGGACCCGATGACGGTCATAGACGGATTGCCCGCCGGTTCAGACCACAATTCGGGGCGGATGAAGATCGGGCCGGATGGCAAGATTTATTACACGATCGGCGATCAGGGCAACGATCAGCTGGCCAACTTCTGCATCCCGATTCAGGCTCAACGATTGCCAACGGCTGATGAGATGGCCGCGAAGGACTACTTTGCCTATCAGGGCAAATCGCTGCGGTTGAACCTCGATGGCTCTGTTCCGGATGACAACCCGATGTTGAATGGCGTGCGCAGCCATATCTTCACCTATGGCCATCGCAATATGCAAGGCATCGGCTTCGGCCCGGATGGCACGCTTTACGCTTCAGAGCAGGGACCAAAGACCGATGACGAGGTCAATATTCTGCGCCCGGGCGGCAATTATGGCTGGCCGCATGTGGCAGGCTACCGCGACGACAAGGCCTACCAATATGCGCGCTGGCTTGATGCGTCCACACCCTGCGCCTCGCTGAAATTCAGTGACTTGGCGATTGACCCTTCGGTCCCGCGTGAGGATGAAACGGCGTGGACCGGTGAATTCACCCCGCCGATTGCGACCCTGTTTACCGTGCCAAGCGATTGGAACTTTGCCGATCCAACTTGCGATGGCGGGTATTATATCTGCTGGCCCACGGTTGCCGCCTCCAGCATCGAGGCTTACCGTCCGACCGATGGCGGCATTGCCGGGTTTGATAACGCCCTGCTGGTCACCACTTTAAAGCGCGGCTCGATCTACCGCATTCCGCTGTCGGCCGATGGACTGACGCGGGTGGGCCCGATCGAGCGCTATTTCCACACACAGAACCGCTACCGCGACACGGCCATCAGCCCGGATCATCGGACGATCTATGTGGCAACGGATCCGGGGGGTATGACCGAGGGAATGTCTGGTGGAATAACCGACAAATTGGCCAATCGCGGTGCCATCCTTGTCTTTACCTATTCCGGCAAATGATCGGCCTTAATTCGGGCAGTTACCGGTCTGCCAGCCCATTTTGCGATTTACCGGGGCTGTGGCGGCGATGACCATCACGCTGGTGACCGACCGCCTTTGCCTGACGTTGGAACCAAGATTCGGCGCAAGGATTACCAGCCTGACCGACCGTCGCAGCGGACGCCAGTGGCTGGTGGAGGGGCCGTGCGAGGGCGATGACGGCGACGACGCGGGCTTTGGTGCCACCGAAGCGCGCGGATGGGATGAGTGTTTCCCGACTATTGGCAAGGGCGTCGATCCGGTCTGGGGAGAACTTCGCGATCATGGGACGCTTTGGGGAAGGCCATGGCAGGTTGCGGCCCATCCTGATGACCACCATTGCACGACGGTTTATCAGTCACCGATCTTCGCCTTTGAACGATCCCTTACCCTCGACGGCCCCGCTGTGACGGCTGCCTATTGTGTCACGAACCGCAGCCTTGTGTCGCTGCCGTACCTTTGGTCGCAGCACGCCTTGCTTGCCACCGCGCCGCCGGATGAACTGCATCTGCGCGGCATACCTCAACTTGTCACTGGCACGACCCGCTACGATTGGCCCCATCATCCCAGTCGCAACCTGAGCATGGTTGGCCCCTTTGGCGAAGGCTTCATGCAGAAATCCTATGGCAATGTCTTCAAAGATGCAGCCTCCAAGGGTGCGGCAGCCGAGGTGCGTGGCCCCAATGGTGGCATCCGGTTCGAATGGTCGGATGATTTGCCCTCTTTCGGTCTGTGGCTTGATTACGGTGGCTGGCCGCAGAATGCGCCGGTCCATCAGATCGCCTTTGAGCCGACAACCGCGATGGCCGACGATCTGGTACAGGCTGAAAGACTTGGACAATTGCGCTGGCTCGACCCTGGTGCTGCACACCGCTGGTCGGTGCGCGTGTCGCTTACAGACCCCGATGTCCCGGACCTGAACGGCCGCTTAAGCCCAACTTCGAACGGACGACAGCGATGAAAATCACCGCCCTGAAAACCTTTGTCTTAGCCCCCCGCTGGCTGTTTCTGAAGGTTGAAACAGACGAAGGCCTGTCCGGCTGGGGCGAGCCGGTGTTGGAAGGCCATGCCGAAACCCTGGCCACCAAGATCGCCGAACTTTCCGACTTTCTGATAGGCTTGGACCCCAGCCGGATCGAAGATATCTGGCAGATGCTGTACCGCAACGGTTGCTACCGCGGCGGCCCGGTGCTGATGAGCGCGCTGTCCGGCATCGACATGGCGCTGTGGGACATCAAGGGCCGTGCGCTTGGTGTGCCGGTTCACGTGTTGCTCGGGGGCCCGGTTCGCGACAAAATCCGCAGCTATTGCTGGATCGGCGGCGACCGGCCCAGCAATCTGATCGAGGGTGCCCGCGCCATGCAGGCCCAGGGCTACGACGCGGTCAAGTTCAACATTTGTGAGGAACTTCAGATCGTTGACACCTATGCCAAGGTCGACGCCATCATCACCCGGCTGTTTGACCTGCGGCAGGCTGTGGGTGCCTCCATGGACCTTGCCTTTGATTTCCACGGTCGGGTTCATGCGCCGATGGCCCGCGTGTTGCTGAAGGAACTGGAGCCGTTGCGGCCGATGTTCGTTGAAGATGCCGTTGTCTCTGCCATGGTCGAGACGATGGCTGATCTGGCCCGCTCCACCTCGATCCCGCTGTGCATCGGCGAACGCCTGCACAGCCGGTATGACTTCAAACAGGTGTTCGAAAAACGAGCGGCGCAGGTGATCAACCCCGACACCGCCCATGTCGGCGGCATTTCGGAAATGGTCCGGATTGGTCATTGGGCGGAGGCCTATGACGTAGCGCTTGCGCCGCATTGCCCGCTTGGGCCCATTGCGCTGGCCGCCTGCCTGCAAGTCGATGCCATCTGCCACAACGCCTTCATTCAGGAACAAAGCCTTGGCATCCACTACAATCAGGGCGGCGATCTGACCGACTATACGTTGCCCGGCCACGGCTTCACATGGCTCAACGGCCATCTGTCGATCCCCACCGGTCCCGGCCTTGGAATTGAGGTTGACGAAGCGCGGGTAACCCTTGCGGCCAAGTCGGGCCACCGTTGGCGGGCACCGGTCTGGCGGCACGGCGATGGCTCGATTGCAGAATGGTAAGCGCGGTTCTGCATCATTTCACCGGAGACCGCCCCATGACCCCAAGCCATTTCCCCGGCATCCACTGCGTTCTGTTTGCGATGTTTGATGCCGACCAACGACTGGACCGGCAGGCCATGGCCGCCCAATTGGAAGCCGTCCGTGCGGCTGGGGCCCATGGCATCACAGTGCTGGGCCTTGCGACAGAAGTGGCCAAGCTGAACCTGCAAGAACGGTCGAACATCATCCATTGGGCAAGGTCGGACGCGCCCGATTTGCCGCTGTCCGTCACAATTGCAGGCAATAGCGTTGCCGATCAGCAGCACCTGATCCGCGTGGCCGAAGAGGCCGGCGCTGATTGGCTGATCCTGCAACCGCCGCTGACGGGAAGTTATGCCGCCACCGAATATGTCGAATTCTTCGCGGCGGTCGGTCAGGGGGCCAAACTGCCTCTGGCCGTTCAGAACGCGCCGCAATACCTCGGTCGTTCGCTGACGGATGCAGACATCGTGGGCCTGCAACAGCGTTGTCCCGGCTTAACGCAGATCAAATCAGAGGCGGGTCCGGTTGAATTGGCAGCCCTGATGGCAAACCTTGGCGGCAAAATTCACGTCCTCAATGGTCGCGGCGGGCTGGAAATGACCGACTGCCTGCGCGCCGGGGCGTCAGGGTTTATCGTCGCACCAGATGTATTGCCCGGCGTTCTGGCCTGCTGGAACGCCTGGCATGCCGGTGACGTCGCGGCGGCCGAACGCGCCTATGCCAGTTTCCTTCCGGCGGCGCTGTTTGCAATGCAGTCAATCGAGCATCTGATCTGCTACGGCAAGCGCATCTTCGGCCTGCGCCACGCCATTGCCATTCACGACAGGTCCCCGGCTATGCGACCGGCCCCGTTTGGTCTTTTACTGGCTGAACGGCATGCGCAAGGCGGCAGTCTGACTTTGTCAGAATAGTGTTGTGCGCAAGACTTAACCCAAGCGCACTGTGTTGACCTATTGTTGGGGCGTAGGACGTGGTCGGGCGGAGCAGACCTGCCGAACGTTCAACTGATCCAGCGCCTGTTCAGATCCTGACCAGTCTTACAAACGCGGCGAAGACCGGCCGCACCGCGTTGCGCCAAGCGCGAAAGCCTTGCAGTCGTGGCCAGCGATACAGCGCCGCAGCTACCGAAAATCAAAATGCTCCTCAGCAGCTTTTGCGATCAGGTCGCCAGAGTTCAAAGAGTCCAAGCCCACATTCACACCGTTTTCTCGTCCTGCAGCGCAAGATGAGGTCGCGGTACGCGGGCACAGCGACATCCTGAATCCAACCTCCCCAGTTGCTCATGTTGCGATCACGTCTCCGCCGCCTCAACGTGCGCATAGCCCCGATAACCATCGCGTTCAGGGTTGAGCACTTTACCCCACGAACGCAGCATCACCAGGTTTTCGGTAGGCACAGATTGCGGTCATAGGCTAAGGGAAGATCATCAGGCCCACGCTCAAATGCAGCCTCTACGTGCATGACGGTACCGATCCCCTCCCAATCAAGACTGTCTGCGACGTCAATCCGTGTGTCCCAAACCCCTAACAAGCCATTGATCGCCAACAATAGTCTGGTTATTGGCCTATCAGCGCCGAAAAAAGCGTTGGGAAACCCTGTGTATGGTGGCAAAAGTGCAGCCGAGAACAAATCTGGCGCCGTCGTTTTAGTCACGAACATCGGGTTAGGTTTCGAATGTGTCCGCGTTGACATTGTTCTGTCCAAAGTGACCGACGGTGCTTTGCATCTGAACGGCAGCGGGTTCGCACAGCCCGACATTATTGAGCTGTTCGGTCGCAACGCCAAAGTCCGGTTCATGCCCCTCCGCGATCTCGTTTCCATCCTGACGATCGGTTCCATGGTAAATTCAGGGACAGGCGTTCCTCGGATCGGCTGAGCAGGAAGCTGGTGTGACATGTACGCAATCTGACCCACACCTCAAAAAAGTAGCGCGGCTTGAAATCCATCTTGGCCCGGTCGAAGTCACCGCCGAATTGTACAATGCGGCATAGGTCGAGGCGATGTTGGGTGCGGTTCTGGTCAAGGCCTGACCTTTCGACATCTTTTCGAACGACGCGGAAAAGCAGTTGCCCAAGCGGTCTGCCCCTTTGGACAAGCCTTTGGCCTATCTGTGATTGGCCACAAGGTAAGCCCTGAGCACTTCTGTAGCCGTCTGGTCCGCCGATGTTGGCACATGGCAAGGGCCTCGTCGACAACCTGATCTCCGGCATCATGGACCAGCCCGAACACAGCGCTTATTCCCACGTGCCGATCAACCATATGGATCCGGGTTGGCTGCCCACTGATCTGTGCCAACCCGATGCACCGGGCGATCTGGCCAGCGTTTTGGCACGGCGCGACGGTTCCGGTCCTACTGGATGGCGGTCCCAACAGCAGGTTCTTTCAGGCACCACACTGTTCAACGCAGACGCCACAGGTGGCAATGGCGACGGTTCGCGGTTGGTGAGTTTCCTGTTTCCAAAAGGTCATCGCCCGCTGATCGTGGCGCAGGTATCGTACGCGCTTGCATCGAAAGTCCGACTATCTTACGATAAGCCGCACCATGCCGATTGGTCCGGGCCATGCCAGGGGCGGCCTTCGGGCAGGATCAAAGATCAAACGTCGCAAAAACCGGGACGTGGTCGCTGCCCTTTTCCCACCCGCGCACCGGGCGCAAGATGCGGCTGCCGTGAGCGCCATTGGAAATGTCCGGCGTCGCCCAGATGTGGTCCAGTCGGCGGCCCTTGTCGCCAGCATCCCAGTCCGGAGAGCGGTATGACCACCAGCTGTAAAGGTTGCCATCCGGAATATCCTGACGTATGACATCGACCCAGGACCCGGCTTCCATGACCTCGTGCAGATGCGCCACTTCGGTCGGCGTATGGGAGACGATTTTCAGTAAACTCTTGTGATTCCACACATCATCCTCGCGCGGGGCGATATTGAGGTCGCCAACGAGGATGGCGCGGTCCGGCCGTTCCCACCGGAAATGGTCGCGCATCTCGGTCAGGAAATCCAGCTTCTGGCCGAATTTCTCATTCTCTGCGCGGTCGGGAATATCGCCTCCGGCCGGGACATAGCAGTTGTGGATGGTGACGCCATTCTCCAGCCGCCCTACCACATGGCGGGCGTGGCCAAGGCTGGCAAAATCCTTCTCGCCCGCATCCATCATCGGCAGTTTGGACAGGATCGCCACGCCGTTGTAGCCCTTCTGCCCGCGCGCCACCATGTAACGGTAGCCCAGGGCACGAAACTGCTCCTGCGGGATCAGCTCAACCGGGCTTTTGCATTCCTGCAGGCACAGGATGTCGGGCTGTTCCTCGGACATCAGCCGGGCCACCAGCCCTTCGCGCAGTCGGACGGAATTGATGTTCCAGGTGGCGAGGGTGAAGGGCATGGCGCGGCTCCTGTTGCAGACGGGAAAGCCTATGCCCTGCCGCAGCGCGTCTCAAGCCCGGATGTCTCTTAAGCGCGGCAAAGCGGGCATGTTTCGGATCACTTCCATAGCTTCGACCGGGATGCCGTCGACGGTGACGAACCGTATTTCGTCGGCGCGGACCTGTTCGATGTCTGCGCGCAACTTGGTTAAGCGGACTTCGACAGCAACCCGGTCTGCCCACCGGTCGTTTGCGTCCTTGGTCCATTTCGTGCGACGAAAGACAACGATTGCAATGCTGCTGGCGTGCCAATTCGCCAACGAAATGCGGCAAACACAATATAGGACGCGCCCGTCTGGCAGCTTGACTTGAGCAGCCTTCGCTCGCAATTTACGGCCATGTCGTACCAAAAAATCTGGCGGAACAGCGATTTTCGGTTTGTCTTTACCGCGTCATTGTTCAGCCACCTTGGCTCTGGCGTGTCTGGCGTGGCATTTCCATGGCTTGCCGCACTTCTGACCCGCGACCCGCTTTTGATTGGTGTGGTGGCGATGGCGCCGCAAGTTCCGTGGCTGTTGTTCGCCTTGCCGGTGGGCGTCTGGACCGACCGCCTCGACCACAAACGCACCGTTGTCTGGAGCGATCTTGCGATGGCCGCTTTGGTCGCGGCGGTTCTGATCCTGGCCGTGCGGGCGGAGCCTGCGAGCTGGGCCGTTCTTTCGCTCGCCGCCTTGGCATTTCTGACAGGCTCGGTTGAGGTGTTGCGCGACAACACCGCCCAGACCATTCTTCCAGATGTGGTGGAGCCGGACGCCCTTGAAGCCGCCAACGCAAGCCTGCAAAGCAGTGAGAAGCTGACAGGCCAGTTCATCGGGCCGCCGCTGTCTGGCGCCCTGATTGCCGGTTCGATCGCCCTGCCGTTCGGGTTTCACGCCCTGATGCTGCTGCTGTCGGCGGCGTTTCTGACCAAGATCAGGGTTCTTTCCCGTGCTGTGCAGACTCGCGCAGAATTCTGGCCAGCCCTGCGGGAGGGGTTGCGGTGGCTTTGGGCACATCCGGTGTTGCGGCGGTTGGGGTTGGTTCTTGGCCTTTTCAATTTTCTGTATGAGGTGATCTGGTCCGTTATGGTACTTTACGCCCAAGACAGCCTGCATCTGAACGCCGCGCAATACGGCGTGCTGTTGTCGGTTCTGGCGTTGGGCGGGCTTTTGGGGGCAATGTCATCAACGTGGCTGCTGGCCAGGCTGGGTCCGCGCCGCGGATTGCTTTTGTCAGTCTTTGGCTTTTGCCTTGCCACCGCTGCCCTGATTTTCACGCAGACGCCGTGGATTGCGGCGGCGGCCTTGTTTGGGGAAGCCTATACCGGGATGCTGTGGAATGTCGTTACGGTCAGCTATCGCCAGCGCCACATTCCGGCACCGTTGTTGGGCCGGGTGAACGCGGTCTATCGTTTTCTGGGCTGGGGTCCGCGGCCGTTGGGATCATTTTGCGGCGGGGCTTTGGTGGCATTGGGCGCGCCTTTGGGGCCATTTGCCCTGCATCTGCCCTTTGTCGCCGCAACCCTAGGTGGAATTCTGCTGCTGGCCTATTGCGCACGGTATTTGCGGTTGGACTGAAAAAAATCGGCTCCGGCAAAAAAAGGCCGGGCACACGGCCCGGCCAGGTCCAACAGGGAGGATGCCGTGCCATAACCCCGACACGACAAGGGGAACCTATCGCAACAATCGCTGCATACCGTTAAGATAGTGTTAGAATCCGGCGAGAATAAGTCTCTGCATCGAATTCTTTGTGTTTTTCGCAACAGTGTTACATTTGGGCACGATTTACCGGCCTCAGGCGACCAGCTTGTAACCGCCGCTTTCAGTGACCAAAAGTCGCGCATTTGCCGGGTCAGCCTCAATCTTCTGGCGCAAACGGTAGATGTGCGTCTCCAGCGTGTGGGTCGTCACCCCGGCGTTATAGCCCCAGACCTCATGCAGAAGCACATCGCGCGCCACAACCCCAGATTGTGCCCGGTACAGGAACTTCAGGATGTTGGTCTCTTTCTCGGTCAGGCGGATCTTCTTCTCTTTGGGGTCAAGCAGCATCTTCTGCGCGGGCTTGAACGTGTACGGCCCCATCTGGAAAACCGCATCTTCAGACTGTTCATGCTGACGCAGTTGCGCGCGGATACGGGCCAGAAGCACCGGGAATTTGAACGGTTTGGTCACATAGTCGTTGGCGCCCGCATCAAGCCCCAGGATCGTGTCGGCGTCCGAGTCGTGCCCCGTCAGCATCAGCACCGGGCATTTCACCCCGGCCTTGCGCATCCGTTTGCACAGTTCACGCCCATCGGTGTCGGGCAGACCCACATCAAGGATCACGAGGTCGTAGGCCGCTTGCTTGGCCTTTTCCATACCCTCGGCCCCGGTGCGCGCCTCAAACACATCAAAGTCTTCGGTCATCACCAGTTGTTCGGACAGCGCCTCGCGCAGGTCGTCGTCGTCATCCACCAAAAGGATTTTTCGCAGCGTGGCCATTGGTCTCTCCATCGTCTCAGGTGGTCCCTTGAGGATGTAGATGCGCCACGCCCGGACACTCTGCAAGATTTGCAACATTTGTTTCACGCGGACGTGTCGCGGGGTGGGGATATGTTTCAAAAAGCAACCGCCCGGCCTAGATAGTGTTGCAAGTGTTTCAGCCACTTCGTTGAAACTGCCGCCTGAAACTGGCCCGCCCCTCAAACTGTCGCCAACACCCGCCCGGAGATTTGTCATGAAACCGCTGGATATGGTCGTCACCCCGACGGGATTGCGCTTTGGGGGGCGGCATTTCGGCTGCACAATCGGTCGCGCCGGTGTTGTCCCGGCTGCGCTTAAACGCGAGGGCGATGGCGGCACACCCGCGGGCGTCCACCGCATCGTCGGCATGCTTTACCGCCCGGACCGGATGGCGCAACCTGCGGACTGGGCTGTTCCGATTGGGTCGCATGACCTGTGGTCGGATGATGTGCGCGACCCTGACTACAACCTGATGGTCCGGGCACCCCACGGTTTCTCGCATGAAAAGTTGCGCCGCGCTGATCCGATGTATGACCTGATCCTGATCACCGACTGGAATTGGCCCTATGCCATTCCCGGCCGAGGTTCCGCCATTTTCATCCACAGATGGCGCAGGCCCGGCGCGCATACGGCAGGCTGCATCGGCCTTTCCGCTTCAGACCTGCGATGGATCGCCCAACGCCTCCTCCCCCAAAGCCGCCTGATCATTCCGGGCTGAACGCCCTTCTCAAAACGCTTTGGCTGGCATAGACCTTGAGGACAGACGGAGGGTTTCACCATGGCCAAAACCACAACCAGCGCGGATGACGACATCTTTGCCTTGCGCCTGGCGCGAAGTGCGGCAGACCTTTGGCCGATGCTGGACGCGGTATATGGCCAGCAGGAAAGTTATGACAACTTCCGCGACCGCTTGCTTCTTGCCCTGCGCAAAGGCTGGAACGATCGCCCCAAAGACCTCAAACGCCTTGACCTGCGCCGCGACCTTGAACCGGATTGGTTCCAACGCCCGACAATGGCCGGCTATGTCTTCTACATCGACCGCTTTGCGGGCAATCTGAAGGACGTGCTGACCAAGCTGGACTACCTCGAAGACCTTGGGATTACATACGTCCATTTCATGCCGTGCCTGAAGCCACGTCGCGGAGACAGCGACGGCGGCTATTCCGTGATGGACTACCGCACGATCAACCCGGACTATGGTACGATGGAAGACTTCGAGGAAGTCGCGTCGGCCCTGCGCGCCCGTGGAATTTCGGTCTGCATTGACCTTGTGCTGAACCATACCGCCAAAGAACACGCCTGGGCGCAGGCCGCAGCCAAGGGTGATGCCAAATATCAGGATTATTACCTGATGTACGACGACCCCGCGATGCCGCGCGAATACGAAAAAACCCTTGTAGAAGTTTTTCCCGACAACGCCCCCGGCAGCTTCACCGAGTATCCGCATTTCGGCAAATGGGTCTGGACCACGTTCAACGAACATCAATGGGATCTGAACTGGGCCAATCCGGAGGTGTTTTTAGAGATCACCGAGATCATGCTTTACCTCGCCAATCGCGGGGTTGAGGTGCTGCGTCTGGACGCCGTCGCTTTCATGTGGAAGCGCCTTGGCACCCGCTGTCAGTCGGAGCCAGAGGTTCACATGCTGCTGCAAGCCCTGCGCGCCTGCTGCCGCATCGCCTGCCCCGCCGTGCTGCATCTGGAGGAAGCCATCGTTGCCCCTGCCGAAATGCTGCCCTACCTTGGACGCGGGCGTCACGATGGCCGTGAGGGCAACCTCGCTTATCACAACTCCCTTATGGTGCAGTATTGGAGCGCGTTGGCCACGCGGGATGCCCGCCTGATGCGCCATGTGCTGGCCAGCCATTTCCCGCCAAGCCTGACCAATGCCACTTACGCCACCTATATCCGCTGCCACGATGACATCGGCTGGGCGGTGACGGATGAGGATGCCAGCGCCCTCCAAATGTCGGGCGGCGCCCATCGCAACTTTCTGTCGAACTTCTATGAGGGCAGCTTTCCCGGATCATTTGCGAAGGGAGAGTTGTTTCAGGTCAACCCAGAAACCGGTGACAAGCGCATCTCTGGCTCTTTCGCCTCGCTGGCGGGGCTGGAGAGGGCCGAAGGTGACGCCGTGGCGACGGCCCTTGCTGTGCAGCGCATTCTGCTGGGTCACGCGCTGATCGCATCTTTTGGCGGTATTCCCCTGATCTATATGGGCGATGAACTGGCGACCCTGAACGATTACGGCTATCACGACGTCCCCGAACACGCTCATGACAGCCGTTGGGTGCACCGGCCAAAGATGGATTGGCACCTCGCCCAGTTCCGACATTCTGACGACAGTGCGGCGGGGCAGGTGTTTCGTGGCATAAAACACATCCTCGCGCGCCGCAAAGTGACAGAGGCGATCCATGCCGCCCATCCGTTGCTGATCCTTGACCCCAGCCGGAACGGCAGCAGTCTGAAATATCCCGCCGAGAACGACCCCAGCCTCAACGGCGTGTTCGCCTTTGTCCGCAAATCCCCGACCGGTGTCATGTTGGGCCTGTTCAACATGACCGAACACTGGTTGCACCTGCCGGAAGCCTATGCCCGGGCGCAGGGGGTTACGCTGATGCACGACGCGTTATCCGATCATCCCGTGACGGCGCATAACGGTGCCATCGCCCTGCCACCCTATGCCCGTGTCTGGCTGACCTGAACGCCGACGTCTGGCCGCAAAAGGCACAAGCAAACTTCTGGCCTAAGCGTAGGTTCTTGCCCCAAAAATCGCCGATCCGACGCGGACGTGGGTGGCGCCGTGGGCCACTGCCGCCTCAAAATCGCTGCTCATTCCCATCGACAGGCTTGCAAGCCCGTGGCGGGCAGCCATCGCGGCCAGCATGGCGAAATGGGGGGCGGGGTCGGCTCCTTCCGGGGGGATGCACATCAGACCCTTGGGGGTCAGGTCCATCGCCCGGCACGCAGTCACAAAAGCATCCAAAGCTTCGGGAAGGATACCAGCCTTCTGCGGCTCCGCCCCTGTATTCACCTGCACGAACAACCCCGGGCAGACGCCACGTGCCTGTGCCAGTTTCGCCAGCTTTTCGGCGAGTGACAAGCGGTCAAGCGTGTGGATCGCGTCAAACAGTTCGACGGCCTGCTTGGCCTTGTTGGTTTGCAACGGGCCGATCATATGGACCTGAACGCCCGAGAATTGCGCGCGAAAGCCCGGCCATTTGGCGGCAGCTTCCTGCACGTAATTCTCACCAAAAACCCGGTGCCCGGCCGCCAGAACCTCCAACACGCGGGAATCGGGCTGCACCTTTGACACCGCAATCAACGTCACCAAATCTGGCGAACGACCGGCGGCGACAGTTGCGGCCTGCAAACGGGTGGTGATTTCTGACAGCGACATGGCAACCTCCGGCATTTTGTCGAAGATGGTCACGGGAGCGCGCAAAAGGAAAGGCTGGGTTCGCCGGGAAAGGCTGCGGTAAAATGAAAAGGCTGGGCTCAAATGAAAAGAGCGGGCACAAGGCCCGCTCTTTCCGAATTCGGATCCGGTTGGATCAGAACGACATCGTCACGCCGACTTCGCCAATTGTCTTGGCACCAGCACCGCCGGGGTTGATCACACCGGCTTTGACCGAAGCGCCGCCGCCGAGGCTGTAAGCCGCGCCGATGCCCTTGGCTTGCGCCTTGGTGTTGGCATGGTCTGTGTAGTACGCGGTCAGAGTCAAAGCCGGGGACACTGTGTAATCCAGCGAAATACCTGCTTCGGTTTTGCCTTTGACGTAAGTGGCACCACCAACGGCGAACACCTTGTCGACTTTGGCAACCTTCACAATCACGTTCAACGGACCGAAGGCATAGGAACCCTTAGCCGAGATCAACGCGTTTGACTTCACAGTTTCGTACGAAAGAGAAGCGCTGTAGCCAGTGCCGGTGTAGGACACAGCAACCGACTTGTTGTCAGCAGCCACATCAGGGGTGACGGTGACGGCAGTGGTCTGCGACGCGCCAAGAGCAAAGCTGAATGCGCCGGCGGTGTAGTCGTAACGAACGGCAGTGGCGGTGTTGCCAAGGAAGCCGATTTCGTTGTGGTCGCCGAGGCCGGTATAGCCCACGCCGGAGATTTGGCCGACAAGTTCGTCGCCTGCGCCGCCAGCAACGTCACCCATGGTCAGACGACCGAAAGCGCCAGCCAGGAACACGGTCGAGTCGCCGTTCGCAAGACCTGAGGTGTTGCCGCCGTTTTGGTCAGCGCGCATCGAAGCGCCGAACGACAGACCGCCATCAGTCGTGCCCGAACCGGTGAACACGATACGAACACGCGACGAGAACACGGCTTTCACTTTGCCGGTCGGCAGAACGATTTGCGTGATACCCATACGGGCCGATCCGGAAGTGTTCACTTCAGCCGCAGCGAAGCCAGCGGTCATCGTCAGCATGGTGGTCGCAAGAAGAATCTTTTTCATGGTAGCTTCCCTCATTGTCTTTTCAGGGGTGGCCCAACTTGGATTGAACCAGATTGGGTATGCCCCTATTTCGCCCTTCAAACGCCTGATTGCAACGCGAAGCGCGGGCGACGCGGCCAAAGGCGAGGGCATTGGTGCAGCTTTGCCACAGTTGAGCCACGGTCCCGCCGCATGAAAGCAGCTATTCCAGAGATGTAACGGTTGGATTAAGGCAGCAGGCCCGCAATTCAAGCCCCGCGGGCTGGTTTCTCCAAAGAATCGCCTGAACTTATGCGGCACCATCGTTCTGCCGATTCGACTGTCGGTGGCCGGGTCGCAAGGCAGCACCTTGACGCCGGGGCAAATGGCTTCGGGGGGAAAGGCCTTGGCAGCACAGCACCGCTCGGCTAGACACAATCGAAACCCGGGGGTTGCGATGGTCCATCACCGTCATATTGCTGTTGTTTCGGCCTTGGGCCTCGTTGCGTTGCTTTCGGCGTGCGGCGGCGGTGGTTTGTTTGGCCATCGCGCCGGTGCCATTCCTCCGGACGCCTCCAACAACGCGAACGTGGCGGAGATTCAGGCGATTGCCCATGCGAGGGGTGAGGACAAACCAAAGGCTTCCATCTTTGACCTGTTCAACAATCGCACCGATCCGAATGTGACGGTGAAGGTGAACAAGTATATCTGGAACGCCTCGCTTGATGTGCTGAACTTCCTGCCGATCCAGTCGATTGATCCCTTCACCGGGGTGATTGTGACGGGGTATGGTACGCCTCCGGGTGGCGGGCGCAGCTACCGCGCCACGATTTTTGTGCAAGACCCGGCGATGGATGCCCGCAGTCTGAAGCTGTCTTTGCAAGGGGCTGGCGGCGCGTCGGTGGCGCCTGAGACGGTTTCAGCGGTTGAAGATGCCATCCTGAACCGCGCCCGCCAGCTGCGCATCGCGGACTCTCACCTTTAACAGCGTCGCATCGGGCCGGGGAAATGCGTGCCGCTGGTTTCCCTTTGCTCGGGGAAATGCCCGATCACGGTGATTATTCACCAGCTTGTCCGCCCTGCCGCTGGACCTTCCTTCGATTGCCGGTGTAACTCCGCTTCGGTTGACCACTCCTTTATACTAGGGGCCAGATATGTCGCGCTACGAACCCGCCGAGATTGAACCGAAATGGCAGAAGGCCTGGGATGCCGCGCAGGTCTTTCTGGCACGGCGCGACCCGGCCAAGCCAAAGTATTATGTGCTGGAGATGTTTCCCTACCCCTCGGGCCGCATCCACATGGGCCATGTGCGGAACTATACGATGGGGGATGTGGTGGCGCGTACCAAGTCCGCACAGGGCTTTTCCGTGCTGCACCCGATGGGTTGGGACGCCTTCGGAATGCCCGCCGAAAACGCCGCGATGGAGCGGGGCGGCCATCCGCGCGACTGGACAGAGAACAACATTGCCGAGATGAAGGGCCAGATGAAGCCCCTTGGATTGTCAATCGACTGGAGCCGCGAAATCGCCACCTGCCGCCCCGACTATTATGGTCATCAGCAGGCGATGTTCATCGACATGATGGCGGCGGGCCTCGCCTATCGCAAGAACGCGGTGGTGAATTGGGATCCGGTCGATATGACCGTGCTGGCGAACGAGCAGGTCATCGACGGTCGCGGTTGGCGGTCAAACGCTTTGGTGGAGCGCCGGGCGCTGACCCAGTGGTTCTTCAAAATCTCCGACTATTCCGCCGAATTGCTGCAAGCTTTGGACGGCCTGACCCACTGGCCGGAAAAGGTCCGCCTGATGCAGGCCAACTGGATCGGCCAATCGCGCGGCCTGCAATTCGCTTTTGAAACCGTCAGCGCTCCGGCCGGGTTTGACCGCCTTGACGTCTACACCACGCGGCCCGACACCCTGATGGGTGCCTCTTTCGCTGCCATCAGCGCTGATCATCCCTTGGCCAAAGCCTTGGAGGCTGATCCCGCCATCGCCGCCTTCACCGCCTTGTGCCGCAAGGGTGGCACCTCCGCCGAGGAAATCGAAACCGCCGAGAAAATCGGCTACGACACCGGTCTGCGCGTGCAGCATCCGCTGAACCCCGCGTGGGAGTTGCCGATCTATATAGCCAATTTCGTCCTGATGGACTATGGCACCGGCGCCATCTTCGGCTGCCCGGCGCATGACGCGCGCGACTTCGAATTTGCCACCAAATATGATCTGCCGATCCCATCGGTCTTTGTCGCAGAGGGTCAGGCCGACGCCCCCCTCAGTGAACCTTTCGTGCCGATGAAATCTGAACGCGTCTCTTATCTACGCGGTTTCGCTGGCAATCCCCTGCAAACCGGCGAGGAGGCGATTGCTGCCGCCATTGCCCATGCCGAGGCGAACGGCTACGGCAAAAGTGTCACCAACTACCGTCTGCGCGACTGGGGGATTTCGCGCCAGCGCTATTGGGGCTGCCCTATTCCGGTGGTGCATTGTGCCATCTGCGGCGTGGTGCCGGAAAAGAAGGAAAACCTGCCGATCGAGCTGCCCTATGACGTCAGCTTCGACAAACCCGGCAATCCGCTTGACCGCCACCCGACGTGGCGCGATGTCGCCTGCCCGAAGTGTGGAGCGGATGCCAAGCGCGAAACCGACACGATGGACACGTTTGTGGACAGCAGTTGGTACTACGCCCGCTTCACCGCGCCCCATGCCGCTACGCCGACCGTCGCCGATGACGTCGGTTATTGGATGAATGTCGATCAATACATCGGCGGGATCGAGCATGCGATCCTCCACCTCCTTTATTCCCGCTTCTTCGCCCGCGCGATGCACAAGACCCATAACCTGCCCCTGAAAGCCATCGAGCCCTTCAACGCTCTGTTCACGCAGGGCATGGTGACGCACGAGATTTATACTTCGTTGCGCCCAACGAGCGGGAACACCCCTGAGGAGAAGTTGAGGAGTCTCCATCGCCAAGTCTATCACTTACCCGAGGAGGTCGAAGGACTCCTTCCCGGCGTGGAGCCTCGCACTTTTCTGAAATCCGACGTCGACAAGGTTATCCAGATGTACCCTGAATTGGATAGACTGGGCGCTCAGACTCTCTTGGGACGCCAAGACCCCAATAATGTGGACTTTCCGAGAGTCTACGTCACTCCCTCCGCCAAAATGTCCAAGTCCAAGAAAAACGTCGTCGACCCGATGAACATCATTGCGGCTTTCGGCGCCGACACCGCGCGTTGGTTCGTCATGTCCGATAGCCCACCAGAGCGTGATGTCGAATGGACCGCCTCTGGTGCCGAAGCCACGTTCAAACACCTTACCCGCGTCTGGGCACTGTCCACGCGCATTGGCGAGATGCCGGCCGACCACCAAGGCGAGGGCGACGATGACCTGCAGCGCGCCACTCACAAAGCCATTGCCGAAGTCACCGCTGGCATCGAAGGCTTCGCCTTCAACAAGGCCATCGCCAAGCTGTACGAGTTCACCAACGCCGTCGCACGCTCCTCCGCCTCCACCGCCACGCTCAAAGAAGCCATCCGCACGCTGGCCAGGCTGATGTCGCCGATGACCCCGCATATCGCCGAGGAAATCTGGGCCGCCCAAGGAGGCCAGGGCCTTTGCGCCCAGGCCCCTTGGCCCAAGGCCGATCCGGCGATGTTGGTTGACGACACCGTCACCCTGCCCATTCAGATCAACGGCAAGCGGCGGGCGGAAATCAGCGTGCCCAAGGACATGCCCGCATCCGAGGTTGAAAAGCTGGCGCTTGCCAACGAGGATGTCATTCGCTTCCTCGCCGGTCAGCCGGTGAAAAAGCTGATCGTGGTTGCGGGGCGCATCATAAATGTCGTGGTCTAGACGCACCCTCCTTTTGCTGCCCCTCGCTGCTTGCGGCTTCACCCCCGCCTTCGGCACCAAAGGCCCGGCAGAGGCGCTGCTGGGTCATGTCCATACCGCCGACCCCTATGACAAAAACTCCTTCGATTTCGTCCAGAGGATGGAGGAGCGTTTGGGCCGCCCGATCGACCCGCTGTATGATCTGGCCTTTACGCTCGGCATTGCCGCTGACGGCGTCGGGATCACGCTGAACGGGGGTATCACGCGCTACAACCTGACCGGCGGCGTGGATTGGACGCTGACCCGCCGCACCGACAGTGTTCGGATGGCGGGCGGTCATATCGACACCTTCACATCCTATTCCGCCACCGGATCCACCGTTGCAGGCCTGACTGCCGCCGCTGATGCCAACTTGCGCCTGATGCGACTTTTGGCCGATGACGTGGTGGAGCGGCTGGTTGCAGCCTCTCCCTCCTTTCCCAAATGACGCTGCCCCCGCTGTAAAAATGGCCCGCATATGAAACTGCAAGGCACTGAGGCGAAACGCTATCTGACCAAACCCGACCCCGGCAAAGCCGCTTTGGTGATCTTTGGTGAAGATGCCATGCGGGTTGCCCTGAAACGGGCAGAGGCTGTGATTGCTTTGGCAGGCGCCGATGCTGACGCCGAAATGCGCCTGACCCGGATACCTGCCGCCGACCTGCGCAAAGATGCTGCGTCCTTGCTGGATGCCGTCAAAGCGCGCGGTTTTTTTCCGGGGCCGCGTGTTGTGGTGGTGGAGGATGCGACCGACGGCCTGTCCGGCACGCTGCAAGTGGCGTTTGACGCATGGCGGCCGGGTGATGCCAACATGATCGTGACCGCAGGCAACCTTACGGGCAAATCCACGCTGAAGACTTTGGCGGAAAAGCACTTCGCTGTCGCCTGCGTGGGCCTTTATGACGACCCGCCAACGCGTGAGGAGATTGAGGTTGAACTGAAACGCGCCGATCTTTCGCAGGTGCCGCCGGACGCGATGACCGAGCTTTTGACCCTGTCGCGCAACCTCGATCCGGGTGACTTTCGCCAGACCCTTGAAAAGATTGCCCTCTACAAGTTCCGCGATCCCCTGCCCCTCACGCCCACCGAAATCACCACCCTTGCGCCAGCCACGATGGAAACCGAAGCCGAAGAGGTTCTGGACGCCGTGGCCGAGTTTCGTATGGGCGACATCGGCCCGGTTCTGCGTCGGCTGGAAGGCCAGGGTGTTCTGCCGGTCACCCTGTGCATCGCGGCGCTGCGCCATTTTACCACGCTGCACCTGATGGCCACGGACCCCGAAGGCCCCGCCAACGGCTTTGCCAAAGCACGAGGGTTCTTCAAACGCCGCGACCGGATGCTGAAACAAGCCGCCAACTGGCCGACGCGTCAGGTCGAAAAGGCACTTTCATTGCTGGTGGAAACCGACCTGACCCTGCGCTCCACGTCTCGCGCACCCTTGATGGCGGTGATGGAACGCACCCTGATCCGCATCGCACGGCGCGAACGCTAAGGCGATCACCCGTTTGTCGGAGATGGAGTGTGGCGCCACCGTGCCAAGTGTCTATTCTGGACTGGTTGCACCAGTGATCTTCTGGGATGGCCGCAGCGGCAGGGGGTCAAATTATCATCCGCTCCGTCTATCATCCGCTCCGTCTATCAGTATTCCTCCGGTGAGGGCCGTCTGATGCAGCGTTCTAAGGTGGGCTAAGACGCTGACCTTATGGATGACCGTAAGTTCAGATCACAGATTGAGGTTCTCCCGGTTGTCGACAAAGGTCGGCGGCGAGAGTGGACGG
>JBBRLL010000034.1:0-49760 GCA_038231395.1 Rhodobacterales bacterium | reverse complement strand
TGGACTTACAACAACGACCGCCCGAACATGGGCATCGGCGGGATGACACCCGCAATGAAACTGAAAATGGCCGCGTGAATTCTACGAATGCACCCCGTTAAAAATGGGGGGATTACCGATCCAGTCCGGCTTGGTAGATATTCCGCACGAAGGTTATCTCGACGCCATCCCAACCCGAACCTTAGCATCTGGCAGCAGGCCGATTGGCCGATGATGTAGGTTGGTCAGCACCTGCCCTACAGCGATTGTGTAAAGGCAAGAGGATTGGTCCCACGACGGATATCTGAAATTCAGCCGCTCGGAGGCCGGATTTTGGTGAGCCGATGGAGCGCAAAAAGGTGTGATCTCGCAAAGGTTTGTGCTGCCGGATCAAGGTGCAGGCATCGCGTTCTGGAATGCGTTGGCGAAATCGTGCAGTTCGCCGGGCTCCAAATCCGAAATGGCCCAGAACTCAAATCCTGCCGCGACCCAGTGTTCGATGTTATAGCCATTGGCGGCAAATGACTGCGGTTCACTTTGCGGTTTGGCGGCTGGCATAGCCAAAAGCGAAATCAGGTGTTCGTTGTGGCGATAGGCCAAAGCGGGCAGCGCGGTGCCGTTCAGCACTTCGATCCGGCCACCCAGCAGGACAAAACCCGCGGCGGTCAAGTCGGGTGCTGCGGGCGATATGCCGATTTTGCTGTCAAGCCAAGGCTTTACCCTGTGGCGGTCCGACGAGGCGACCTGAACCGGACTGGCATCCAGCAGGCTTTGGCGGTGCATATCGGCCAGACGCGCCGTGATCGGCGTGGCAATGAAGGGGGCCATCAGGAAGAAGGTTGCGACACTGGCCGCAGCGGCGCAGGTCATGCCCACACCAACCAGCGCCCCGAAATGCAGTTGGGTTTGGCGGTTTTGGCGGGGCTTGTCCGGTTCGCTGGCAGAGGGCGCCGCAGAGTAAGCCGCAGAGGACGTGGCCGATCCCGTTGCCGAATCTGCTGCCGAATCCATCGCAGAACCGAAAATGCGCTTGAGAAATTCCGAGCTGGCATCGGGTTTTTCCAACGCAGTAAGCGCCCCGCGTAGCGCCTGAAGGGCGTCATAGGCTTTGGTAAGGTCCGGTTCAGTCTTTATGCGGGCCAACATCGCCGCAGACGCCGGTTCCGACAATTCTCCGTCCGCAAGCGCACTCAGGACCTCCAGATCGGCGTCGGAAAGTCCTGTCGCAGAAGGCTCGGTCATGGCGCATCCCTTGATAAAACAAGGGCCAGCGTCTGACGCGCCCGCGACAAGCGCGACATCACGGTGCCGATGGGGATGGACAACATTTCTGCGATTTCCTTGTAGGTCAGGTCGTTGATATCGCGCAGCACCACCACTTCACGATACGCCAAAGGCAGGCCTGCTACGGCGGCTTGCACGCGAAGGGTATCGGCTTTGCGGATCAGATCGGCGTCGCCCCCGGTTGGCGCTTTGTCGGCGGCAAGGCCGGCCAAGGCGTCAAGTGTTGCCGCATCGCCCACCATCAGCAGCGCTTTGGGCCGATGCCGCCGCATCCAAGTATAAGCACTGTGGCGCACGACGGTCAGCACCCAGGCCCGGGCGTTGCCGCCCCGAAACCCCGAAAGCCCGGTCAAAGCCTTCAGGCACGCCTCTTGCACCACATCTTCGGCGTCAACCGGGCTGCCGGTCAGCCAGCGCGCCAAAGCCAGCGCATCGGCCAGATGCGGCTGCACAACCTCAGAGAACCGCTGGGTCAGGGCCTGTTGGTCCAAAGCGTCGAAGTGTCCTTTTTGAGATGGCCGAACCCAAAGAACGCTTGGCCGGAGGCGCGTTTGCCGGAAAGGAATGAACGTCACCCTCTACTCTACCACGATTTTGCCCTGCATGAAGGGATGCAACCCACAGTGATAGGTGAAGGTGCCCGGGTGATCAAAGGTGAAGCTGACCTTGTCGCCGGTATCGAGCCCCGCCGAATGAAAGGTGCCGTCGTCCGATTGCACCGAATGGACGGTGTCATCGCCGTTGACGAAGATTGTGCTGTCGCCCTTATGCAGGGTCACGCTGGCCGGGCTGAAAACGAAGTTGCCGATGGTCACCGTGACCTGTGCCGCCCGAACCCCGTCCGCCCGGACCCCATCCGACCAAACCCCATCCGACCGAACCCCATCCGCCTGTGCCACAGCACAGACGAACAGGCAAACCGCAGCGACAACCGGGCCGATGATGCGCCGCAGTGCAATAAGATTTCCGAACATCCCGGTCAACCCAGCGTGCTGTCGGTGATCGCCAGATCCTGCGTACCCACAGCATAGGTCACGCTGGTCAGGCCCAGCATCCCGCGCAACTTCTCGGTCGGCACGATCATCGGGCCGGGTTTATCGGCGGCACCGGGGGCGGGCTGCGGAAATGCGGTGGAGCGCGCGGTGTGGAAGGTCATGTTGCCTTCAACCTTCTGGATGATCTGGTGGATATGGCCGTTCAGCACAGTGACAGAGCCGAAGCGCTGCAACAGCGCCAAAGCTTGGGCGCTGTCATCGGTGCCCCAACCCCATTGCGGATAAATCGCCCAAAGCGGGATATGGGCAAAGACGATGATGGGGGTCGAGGCCGAAAGCCCCGCCACATCCGATGCCAGCCATGCCAGCTGATCGGCCCCCAGATTGCCCAATCCCCCGGCTTTCAGGTTGACGACATTGACCAGCCCTATGAAATGCACGCCGCTCTGATCATACGAAAACCAGCCCGCCCCCAGCTTGCCCTTGCCGTAGCGGTCGAGATAGGCCTTGCCTTGCCCCGCATCGACCAGATCATGCTCGCCCGGGACATAATGCGTCTCGATCCCGGTCGCGCCGATGATCTGCGCCGCATCATCAAACTGCGCATCCTTGGCCAGATGGGTGATGTCGCCGGTATGCAGCATGAAGGCGGGCTTGACCTGTAATGCGCCGATCTTGCTGACCGTCTCGTGCAGGGTATCGACGGCGGTGATCTTGGCTTCTTTGTCAAAGCCCACATGGCTGTCCGAGATTTGCAGGAAGGTAAAGCCGGACAACGCCGTCGCAGCATACGCCGCACCCAGCATGGCCAGCGATTTCGGCACGCCGCCGGACAGGGTCCAGAGGACTCCGGTGCCCGCCCAGATCATGCACTCCAGCGCGTGCCGCCTGTTGTGTCCGGTTGTGTCTGACATGCGCATATCGCGGACGCTTCTGTTTTCGTGTTCGTGCCCGCCGTTGTGCCTGTGCGCGAAGTTGTGTTCGTGATTATGTTCGTTGCCCATTACCCACTCCTGTGTTGCAGGCCCAAATTGCCTGACACCAAAGAGACCCGTCGCGGTCCGGGTCTATTCCCCGATGGCGGTCACACTCGCGTGATGAGGCCAAGTCGAACTTTGCGGCAGAGATGTGGCGAATTCGGAAGCCCGAGGTTTGGCTTGGCGAGCAACGATCAATGCGCCTGCTGAGGGGCATAGGCTTTCGGCAAATGGGGATCTAAGATCGAAGGGCACCGACGCATTCCGCGCCACCTCGGCAGGAACTTTATTTTTTCTGACCAAGAAATTTACTCAACGTTGGTTCGAATCCAACGGTGAGGCACCCTGTTCGTCGGTTGCCGTTCTTCTGCAAAGGCACGATGCAGCAATCTGGCGGCTTTGCGATCATGCTCTGCGGAATGCCGGTGCTGCTGGACGGCTCGTGGTCAGGAAGCGCCCTGATCAAGAAGACCCTGAAACAATGACGGTGCGAAAGCCGGGTAAGTCATGATCCGGCGCAGGCCCAATGCAAGCGCCACATTCTGCGGGTCAGCCCATCGGAACGGATTTTTGCAAGCCGGCTCTTGCGCCAAAGAACGACAAGGCAAACCGTCATAAAAACATAACAATTACCTGATCCTACGCGGTTTTCTGCGCAAGAGAAGGATCAGGTTTTCATTCTGCCGTTACAGACTCACCTCATCCTGAACCCGGTCAATCTGACCTGACCGGGAGAACATCATGATCAAACTGTTTCTTTCTGCCGCACTCAGCGCGCTTGTCGCCGCCGGGGCTGCCAGCGCACAAGACTTGCGGATTCTGACGGCTGTAACCGGGGGCAAGGACGCCGCCGAGCAAGAGCTTTTCGTCAAGGTGCTTGAAAAGGAACTCGGGCTGAAGATTGAGATGATCAAGCCCGAAGCCGACTATGACAACGTGCTGTTCACCTCGATGGCCTCGGGTGAACCGTTCGATCTGGTCTACGGTGACAGCTCCATGTTGCCGAAGTTTCTGGATCAGGGCGCGGTGCTGAAGCTGAACGACCGGATCAAAGCCTCAAAGGTTCTGTCCGATGTGGCGGTTATTCCGGCGGGTGAGTGGGCGCTCTTTGCCAAAAACGGTGATCTTTACGGTATGCCGAACAAGTTCGAAGGCGGCACCATGCCGGTTTTGCGCAAGGACTGGCTGGACGAGTTTGGCATGAAAGAGCCGGTGACGCTGGCCGACTGGCGCGCCTATTTCGACAAGGCCCATGCGGTCAAGGGCGCCTATGGTCTGTCCTGCGCCGGTCTGTACGACATTCAGGGCTTCATGTCGGCGGGTGGTGTGAAGGCGGGTTACGTCATGTTGGACGGCAAGCGCACCATTCCCTATTCCTCGGACGCCGCTGCCCCGGTGTACGACTGGTTCGGCAATCTGTCCAAGGACGGCCTGCTGGACCCGAACTTCGCCACCAACGGGTCCAAGGAGTTCCGCAACCTGTTCATGTCCGACAAGGTGGCCGCCGTCACCTATTGGGACGCATGGGTTGGCCTGTTCAACAACATCGTCCACATCGACAAGCCCGACAGCAAGTTCATGGCTGAAGGCGTGAACGGCGTTCCCGGCCCGGATGGCAAGGTGATCCTGCGGCGCGGCGATGCCTCGCTGTGGATTATTCCGACCAAAGCCACCCATGTCGACAACGCCATCAGGTTTCTGGAGTTCTGGCATTCCGACAAGGGCTACATGCTCGGCACTCTGGGGATTGAAGGTCATGACTACAACATGGTCGACGGCAAGCCGGTCCTGACCGACATCGGCAAACAACACTCGTTGGACCACGGTTCGCCCCGTGTTGACAGCACGACATGGAAGAACCCCTTCGGCGCCTTGCCCGGGGTTGAGGCGGCGCAGGCGATCATCATCGCCAATGCCAGCGTGGAGAACCTGCCGTCCGACTGGACCGACGCGCAGCCGATCGTGCAAAACTGGGCCTACAAGGCGATGACCGGCGAAATCTCTGGCGCGGAGGCCGTCAAGGGCATGCACGCCGAACTGCTGGCCGCCAATTTGATCGACCAGTGATCCAGTCAGAACACACAGCGGCCCCGCGTTCCGGCGTGGGGTCGGCCTTGAGGCGGCTGGCAGAAATGATGGCGCGGCACGGCGTGCTTTACCTGATGGTTCTGCCGGTCCTGTTGTATTTTGCGGTGTTCCTGTTCTGGCCCGCGTTGCAGGGCTTTTTGATTTCGTTCCAGAAATTCGGGCTGATGGGCAGTCAGGGCTGGGTCGGACTGACCAACTACCAGAAGGTCTTTGCCGACCGCACCGTTTTGCGCTCACTTTCCAACACGCTGACCATTGCCTGCGGTATCACTATATTTGGCACCCTGTTGCCGATCCTACCCGCTTTGGCCTTGGCAGAGATTACCCCGGCCAAGCTGCGCCGCAGCTTTCAGACGGTGATTTATGCGCCGTACCTTTTATCCTGGGTGATTATCGTGGGCCTGTGGCTCAACACACTTTCACCCGTAGGGCTGGTGAACGGAGTGCTGCTGGCTATCGGTATTCTTGACAAGCCGATCAGCTTTTTCACCCTGCCGCAGTTTGGCCAGCCTTTGGTGATTGGATTGACGGTGTGGAAGGACATCGGGTTTCTGTCGCTCATCTATTTTTCCGCCCTGATGTCGCTTGACCTTGATCTGCTGGACGCGGCTGAAATTGATGGGGCGGGGTGGTGGGCCAAGCTGCGCCATCTTGTGTTTCCGCATCTGTTGCCGGTCATCCGGGTGGTGTTCGTGATGACCCTGCTAGGATCTCTGCGCACCTTTGACAGCGCCTGGCTGATGATGAACGGGCGGACGGCGGATTCCGTGCGGACGCTGGCCATCTTTACCTATGAGCGGGGCCTGTTGCGCTATGACCTCGGCTTTGCTTCGGCGGCGGGGGTGCTTTTGCTGGTGATCTCGCTGGCATTGACGGCTTTGACGCGCCTGATGCCCGGCATCCGCCCGCCCAAGGAGGCGTGATGCTGCGATCCCCCGCCTTCCGTCTGTTCGCGTGGGTGTTCCTGAGCCTTCTGGCCCTGTCGATGATCGTGCCGATGGTGGGGGTGGTGGCAACGTCCTTCACCTCAAAACTGGGCTCGATGCAGCCGGGAATCCGGCTTTGGCCCGATCCGGTCAGTCTGGAGGGGTACACCACCCTGTTTCGCCGTTTCGAATTCTGGCGCCCCTTTGGCAACACGCTTTACGTCACGGTGATTGGCACGCTGGCCCATGTCGGACTGTGCGCGCTGGCAGGCTATGCGCTGGCCCAACCCGATCTGCCGGGCAAGAAGATCATCGCCGGGATCATCCTGGTCACGCTGACCATCCCGTCACAGACGATCCTTGTGCCGCTGTTCGTGGTGTTTCGCAGTCTGGGCCTGTTGAACACCCTGCTCTCGCTGATCGTCGCCGAACTGGTTTCCGCCTTCTCGATCCTGCTTTTGAAAACCTATTTTGAGCAAATCCCCCGTCCGATCATTGACATGGCAAAGATCGACGGCGCGGGGCCTTTGCGGATTTTCTGGTCAATCGCCCTGCCGCTGGCCCGACCGGGGATCATCACCGTGACCAGCTTTAACATGGTGTGGAAATACAACCTGTTCATCGAGCCTTTGCTGTTCATCAACGACCCCAGGAAGATCACCCTTCAGGTCGCTTTGCAGTCGATCATCGGCGGCGGCGGCACCACCTCGACAAGTGATATCATCACTCCCAACGTGATGATGGCGGGCATCGTGGTGGGATTGGTGCCGCTTTTGCTGTTCTACCCGTTTCTGCAACGCTATCTGGTGCAGGGGCTTTACATGGGCGCCGTCAAGTAGCGCGGTGCTTTTAACGAGCGGGCGGCTCCCCTCTGCAAGCAGCATTGCATAAAGCCCGGCGTTTCCAACGGGCGGGTGGCGTCAAGTGGCGGGTGGCGTCAGGTGGCACGCGGGGTCTAGTGGCGGGCGGCGTCACGTGGTGCGCGGGGTCAAGTGGCGCGAGGGGTCACGTACAGGGCCGAGGTCAGGCACCGCAGCACTGGTTTGTCCAGACTTTCCAGCCAGTCCGCCGCTTGGTCATGATGGTCAAGAAGCCAAAGGACTGCGGTCTGAATCGAGGCCGCACGCGATGCCACGGCGACGATTTGCGCCCGCAAGAAACCCTTTGGCGACAGGGTCAGACGGCCTTCGCCGGTGGCTTTGGTGACAGGCCACGTCGCGATGCAGCCGGTGGTATCCCAGAACTCCAACAGATCGCCCACAGCGCCGATTGTGGCGAAATGGACCTCATGCGCCATTTCGGGCACCGTGTCGCCAAGGGTGGCCTGCCCGATGGCAAAGGTCACACGCGGCCCCTCCGGGCTTTCGCTGATCAGGGTGCGGCCATGGCGGATGGCGTCAAGCACAGCAGCCTCTGACAGTTCGGCGCAAAAGGCCCAGGTGCAGGGCCGCGCCAGCGTTTGTGGATTTTCCGGCCGCTCCAGTCCCGGCTGATGAAAATCAGAACCGCCGACCGCCGCTATACGCGCGCCTTTGGCCAGATGGTCCTGCCAGACCGCCAAAGCATGGTGATTTCCCGCCAGCCATACTGACTGCCAAACCTCCATCGCATCGACATTGGCAATCGGATAGCGCCACGGAATCTCAGGCTTGTTGTGGTTGATCGAAAACAACCAACCCTGCGCCTGAATGCGGGCGATCATCGCCAGAACGTCCGCTGGATCATGGCTGCGGAAATCCATCACCTGCCGCGCACCGAACACATTGGCGTGGCCGAACTCTGTGGTGAATTCGTAGGCTGGCAGAAAAATCAGATCGGGCGAGGAGGCGGCGTTGAAATAGGCACCTTGTGCCGTCACGGTGTTGTGGTCGGTCACCGCCAGAAAATCCAACCCCTCACGCCGGGCGGTTTCGGCCAGATTCTCTGGCGCGCCCGTGGCGTCCGAATGGAAGGTATGGCATTGAAGATCGCCGCGATACCAGCCTGCCCCCGGGCCTGCTTGGTTCGCCCGCCGCGGTTGGGAGGGAGCCAAAGGCAGGATCAAATCGCGCGGTGCATGGTCAAACCAGATGTCAACCGTGACCGGCGTCTGGCCTTCTGGCAAACGATAAAGTCCCAGGATCACCTGCCAGACGCCGTGCTGGATCTCGCCAGCCTGATAGCCGGGTGTGGCGCCGTCTTGTGCCACGAAAATCCGCCGCCGCGCGCCGCCGGACCAACCGCGCAACCCGGCAGGACTGGGATAGTCGGTCAGTCGGGCATCGCCAAGACCAAGATCAACAACGCAGGTCTCTGATTGCGGATAGGTCAGTTCCAGATCAATCCGCGTCGTGCCCAACGGCGGCGTGAAGGCCAGATGCAGATAGGGGCTGGCGGCTTTGTCGGATTGCGACACCTGACGTTGCAAAGTCAGGTCGGCCACGCGCATCGGCGTCTTGCGGGGCAGTTGCATCGGGCACTCCATGCCGGGGGAATGCCGCGAACCCTAGGGTAGGATTTCTTCCGTAAGATGACACTCAGGCGAAAAGACACGCGCAGGTGTTTGGAAACGGGACGTTTTCAATCAGGAATCCGGACACCTTGGTCGCGGCCTGTCCGATGGCCGCGCAGGGCCTTGACGAGATCCTTCCAATTCAACTGGCCTTCATTTGTTGCCAAAGCGCAAAGCCGAAACCTGCGCCTCGGGTCACGAAGCTTGAAAGGCCCGTCCCAACTCACACGCGAAACAAAAGGCGTCGATCAGATATTAATCTGCGTTAGGTCAGGACCAGGATCGGGTCTGCCCTGATGCGCTCCGGGCAAGGGAATATCGGGATGCACAAGGCCCGCGCTGCGCAGGTCAGACCAGAATTCTGCCGGGATCGGTGCTGCGAAATGGCGCTGGTTGGCCTGAACTTCCGCCGGACTGACTGCGCCGAAGATCACCGAGCACACTTCTGGTGCGGCAAGCGCAAACTGAAGCGCTGCGGCCGCAAGAGCGATCTTGTGGTCGTCCGCAACCGCACTCAGACGCTTCACCCGGTCAACAACCTGCAAGGGCGGATCGCCATAGTCGTACTTTGCGGCCTCAACCACCCCGGTCGCCAGAATGCCAGAGCTGAACGCGCCACCGACGACGATAGAGGCACCGCGCCGCCCCGCCTCGCGGATTTCGTCGTGATAGATATCATGCTCCAGCAAGGTATAGCGCGAGGCGACCAAAAACACGTCCAGATTGGCCATAGCCAGGAACCGGCGGATCATGCCGCGTTCGTTGATGCCAGCCCCGATGGCCTTGATGTCGCCGCTGCGTTTCAACTCGTCCAGCGCGCGCAGGCCGCCACCCTGTTCCAGTTCCTTAAACTTTTCGGCCAAAGCCCCGGAGGTGGGGAAATAGCCGCTGTCAAGGTCATGGATATAGAGCGCGTCGATCTGGTTGATGCCAAGGCGCTGCAAACTGTCCTCATAGGACCGCATGATGGCGTCGTAGGTGAAAATGTGCTGGACCTCGAACGACAGCGGCGCCTGCCACGCCGGAGGGTTAAAACATTGCCGGTTGCGCGGCGCGCGCAGCACGCGGCCCACCTTGCTGGTCAGCACATAGTCGCGCCGTGTCTGTTCAAACAGGGCGCGGCCGGTGCGATGTTCGGCCTGACCCAACCCGTACCATGGGGCGGTGTCGTAAAGCCGCAACCCGCAGGCCCAAGCGGCGGCAAAGGTGGCGCGCGCCTCCGCCTCGCCAATCGCCGCATAGACCCCGCCCAAGGGACAAGTGCCCAGGCCCAGAACCGGCATCTGCAAAGTGGTCTGGCCAACACGGCGGCGATCTTGTGGCGTCACCTCAGAAGTCCTTCAGAAGGGAAGCAATCTCGACCACGCGACCGGTTGCTGCCGACTGGTAGGCGCCTTCTGCCAAGGCATAGGTTTTCAGGCTGTCGCGCGCAGAGGTTTCAAATTCCGTCCCAAAGCGCAGGGCGTCGATGAAGTGTTGCAGCGTGCGCGGCACCGAGTCCTGCACCTGCGTCCAGGGCACAGAGGTCCAGGATCGTTGATCAGCCGCAATAACCTCATCGCGCTGGCCTTTGGCAGTGTGGATGCGCAGCGTCTGATCCTCCAGAATCTGGACCGTGCCCAGACGCCCCTCAATCTCGCCAAGGGTTTGGGGAAAGGTGCTGGGCCTGCGGATAGCGGCATAGCTGATATCAATGACCGACACCGCGCCATTGTCGTGGCGCAGGATCAGGGTGGCCGCATCTTCCCCGGCAAGACCCGGTCTGATCGACTGCTTGGCGCAGGTCACGCTTTGCGCATCGCCCAAAAGGAAGCGCGCCAGATCAAGGATATGGATGCCGACATCCATGATGATGAAGCGTTCGGTTTTCAGCAGATAGGGCTGGTTGGTGTAGATATCGACATCGTTGCGCCAACACAGGCGCGCAAAGGTGATCTCGCCGATTTCGCCCGATTGCAGGATGTCGCGCAGACGGCGGAAGATTTTCTGGAAGCGGAAGTTCTCATGCAACATCACGGGCACACCGGCGGCGCGGGCATGCGCCTCGATCCGCTGGCAAGTGGCCAGATCGGGGGCGAAGGGCTTTTGCACGATCACCGGCACTTTGGCATCAACGGCCAGACCAACCAGGGCCTCATGCGTTTCCATTGTGGTGCAGATATCGACGAAATCAAAACCGCCCGATTGCAGCGCCTTGGCATCGGTAAACCACGCCGGAATCCCAAACTCTGTGGCCGCTGTTTGCGCGCGCAAAGGGTCAAGATCACAGATGGCGGAAATCTCTGCGCCTTCGACATCGGCCCATGCGTTCAGGTGGTTGCGCGAAAAGAACCCCGCGCCGATGAAAAACCCTTTAAGCTTTTGGGTCACAGGCTTTCTCTCCCTTCGTCTAAAAACACCACGCAATAGGCGTCGAGTGTCGTGGGTATCCTTGTGCCGTGCGGTCCGGCCCCTTGCGCGAAATCGCCCAAACTTTCGGCGTCCAGTATGCAAACCTGTGGCGCATTTAGCCCGAGGTCCGGCATCGGCTGCCCACGGGCGGTCAGATTGGCCACCAAGGCCTGACGCGAACTGCCCTTGCGCCAGACAATCTGCGCCACGCCATCCTGAGTTTTTGCTGACAGCACTTCAGCCCCGGCCCCGGCAGCGATCCAGCGGGCGATGTGATAAAGCGGATAAAGCGCGCCATCGGGCATTTCATCCCACATCGCGCGCCGGTAGTCCTGTGGGGTAGAGATCAGGCCAAACGGGCCTGTGGCTGCGCCAAAGCCAAACTGCCGTGGCGCAAAAGGGGCAATCCGGACCAGATAGCCCACCGTCCAGGCTGCCGCAAAAAGCCCGCGTTGTCGTGGGTCGCGGGCCGCCATACCCATGCGCTTTGCGGGGGGATTGAGGTTCGGCCCCGGTCCGTAGGGGTTAATCCTTGCGCCAATTCCGGTTGGCCCGACGGACAGCCCGACGCCATCCGAAAGGGCGCTGGCCGACGCAAGGATATGCGGCAGCGCCTGCAGGGTTTCCATCACCGAGGCGTCGTCAGCGGCATGGACCACCGGCGCTGTCGCAAACCGCAGCCCTTGCCAAAGTGCCGGATCAGGGCGTTTGCGGTTGAACTCGGTGAAGTACGCAGGAGTGCCGCCGACAAGCCCCGCCCCGCCGAAATGGCGCGCAAGGCTGGCGGCGATGGAGGCTTCAGCGGGATGCGGCGGACGGGCCTGACCGGGTTGAAAGCTTTGCGCGTCGATCCTGGCAAAGGCGCTGATCCTTTCGACGGGCAGACCGGCCAATTTGAACCGTAGTGCCACCGCCGCAATCTCGGCCTCAGCCTCGGCGTTGCTGGCACTGGTAAGAATAACCGTGACCTCCAGCCGCGCCTTGGTCAGGTCGATCAGACTTGCCAGCGATGAAAGGTCCGCCGCGCCGTCCTGTGCGGTATCCAGCCTTAGCAAAAGCCACTGTGGCGCCAAAGCCCGCAGCGCTTCGCGCCAAACGAGTGCCGCTTTGGCGTCGGCCAACCGGTCCAGCGGCAAGGCATAGTCGGGCAAGCGTTGGCCGTTGATTGGTGGAACATCGCTGATCGGACCGGCGCGGCTTTTTGCGCCCGCATCTGTTTTTGCACCGCTGATCTGAACGGGCGGGCGTTTTGCCCCCCCATCTGTTTCCCCATCTGTTCTCGCATCCCTGATCGTCACCGTCACCGATTGGGTGACTGGGGAGTCCGGCAACAGCCGATAAGGATACGGCAAGCCAATCGGGCGGCTGTAGGTCTTGAACGAGGCGTCGGACCAGTTGCGATGGTCCTCCATCTCGAACACGTCGCCGGCAAACCGCGTCTCGACCGTCAGGCCTGCAACCGGCTGATGGGTGATTGCACGGATGTCAAAGACCGGCTGGCCGGGCAAGATTTGGGCCGGAATAACCACACGGCGCGGCGGGGTTGCGGCGTGATCGACCAAAACTTCGGTTCCGGCAAAACCCCGCAGCGGATGCAGGATGACAAACCCGGTACGGTTGGTGTCAAACGGGGCTTCGGCGGCGACGAAAGCCTTGGCGGTCAAGGTGCCGCTGGCCGACCCCTCATAGGTGACGTCAACCACCAGCCCAGCCCCCGCAGCGCCGTAATGCGCGCAAAAGCTGACGGAAAAACTGCTGGCGTCCGCCTCTATCCGCAGATCAGAGACTATCGGCGCAGGCGTCCCCCAACCCGGTGTCCGCACCAAAAACTGCACGGCGCGCAGCACCTCCACCCCGGTCCAACACACCCAACGTAACCCCTCCGGCCCGAAATGGGCCTGAAGTGGCCCGGCCCGCAGGCAGCGCAATGCGGGCTCGGTGAGGGCAGTTCCCGTTAGCAGAATATCCCGGTTCATCTTTTTCGCTTTATGATGACGTGGCCAAAGCCAACCACCGCACGTCGCGTCAAGCAAAGTTCTAGCCACCGCCCCGGTAAAATTCAACGGTCAGGAGGCCGTACCTGCGCTGGCCCCGGAATACGGCTGTGAGGCCTGTTGAACCGAACCGCTTTTCCGGTGCTGCCAAGTTGCAAAGCTGCCATCCGGGCTTGCGGTGCCCCTTCGGCGCGTTAGATTGCCAGCACGCTTCAGCGCCCGCCCGGCAAACGGCCAGCGCGCCCCCGCAAGACCAGAAGGAAACCTGCCATGTCGAGCTATCTGTCCGACCTCTTTTCGCTGGAGGGCAAAACCGCGCTGGTGGCCGGCGGGGCGGGTGCCATCGGTTCGGCTGTTGCCGAAGGTTTTGCCCGGGCCGGGGCCACGGTGATCGTGCACGACCTGTCTCAACAGCGCATCGACCTTTTGGCCACCCATTTTGCCGGGGCAGGTCTGACGATGGCGGGACTTCAGGCTGATCTTTCCACCACAGAGGCGACGGTGGATCTGGTGGCCCGCGCCAAAACGATCACGGGCCGCATTGACATCCTTGTGAACCTGCAAGGGATCAACCGGCGCAAACCGATCACCGATGTGACGCCAGAGGATTTCGACCTGATCACCTCGGTCAACCTGCGCTCGGTCTATTTCCTGTCCAAGGCCGTGCATCCGGTGATGCAGGCGCAAGGGGGCGGCAAGATCCTGCATTTCAGCTCGCTGTCGGCCAATATGTCGTTCGACACGATTTCGGTCTATGCCGCGACCAAGGCGGCGGTGACCTCGCTGACCCGGTCGCAGGCGCATGAATGGGCCGATGACAACATTCAGGTCAACGCGATCGAGCCCGGTTTCGTGCAGACCGAATTCACCCGGCCCTTGTGGGATGACGATTACCGCGCCGAATGGTTCGCCAATTTCATCCCGCAGGGCCGGATGGCTGTGCCGGATGATCTGGTCTCAACCGCGCTGTTTCTGGTCGCCCCGGCCACCCGCTATCTGACCGGCCAGAATGTGGTGGTGGACGGCGGGGTGATGACCGGGGCATCCTGGGTTCAGGGTCAGCGCCGCCCCGGCCTGAACCGGGAGCCTAAACGATGACCGATTGGCTGATTGAGACGGACTCTTTGGCCAGCCTTTTGGCGGCCATGCCTGATGCGGACCGGGTGGTTCTGGACTGTTCATGGTATCTGCCCGATGCGGGCAAACATGCCATCGACGACTTTCGCGCGGGTCATATTCCGGGTGCAAGGTTCATCGACCTGACCGATATCTCTGACCCCACTTCGCCTTACGTCAACATGATGCCCTCGGCGGATCTGTTCGCCAAGGTGGTGGGCGGCTTGGGGATCGGCGCGCAGACCGAGGTGGTTATCTATGACGCGGGCTATGTTTCGGCACGCATCTGGTGGATGTTTCGCGCCTTTGGGCACAGCAAAATCAAAATCCTGAACGGCGGCTGGCGCAAGTGGCGGGCTGAGGGGCGCGCGGTTGCAACCGGCGATGCGGCCCCGGTCACGCCGCGCGCCTTTCCGGCCCAAGCGGTGGGTCAGGGTGTGGCAAGCCTTGGTGATGTCCGGCAAATCGTTGGCCATGGCGGGGCGCAGATCATCGACGCCCGCACGGCTGCGCGCTTTGACGGGCACGAGGGCTCTGGCTATCCCGGCGTCGCCTCGGGTTACATGCCGGGGGCGATCAACACGCCCTGGGCGTTGTTTTTCGAGCCCGCCCCGTCGCACCGCTTTGTTAGCGCCGAACGCGCAGCAGCGATATTCGCCGAACGCGGGGTCGATCTTTCGCGGCCCATCGTCACCACCTGCGGCTCTGGCGTCACGGCGTCGATCCTTGGGTTTATGCTGGAGGCGGCCGGCCACACCGACTGGCTGCTTTACGACGGGTCGTGGCACGAATGGGGCCAGCAGCCTGATACGCCAAAGCTGAAAAAGGCTCTGTGACCTTGCGCAAGGGAAGCCCCATGACAAAAACTCTGCTCGTCACCGGCGGCTCTCGCGGGATCGGTGCGGCCACCTGTCTTGCTGCGGCGCGCGACGGCTGGCGCGTCGTCGTCAACTATCGTGCGGCGCAGGCAGAGGCGGCAGCGGTGGTTGCCACGATCCTTGCCGCTGGTGGCGAGGCTTGGGCGATTGGCGGCGATATCAGTCAGGAAAGCGACGTTCTGGCAATCTTTGCCGCGATCCGCGACCGCGACGGGACGTTGCAGGGTCTGGTCAACAATGCCGGTATTCTGCCGCACGTGGGCCGGTTTGAGGATATGTCGCTGGAGCGTTGGCAGCGGACCTTTGCCATAAACACCTATGGCAGCCTTTTGTGCTGCCGAGAGGCGATCAAACTGATGGCACCACGCCACGGCGGGACCGGCGGGTCGATTGTAAATGTCTCCTCGATGGCTGCCACGTTGGGCGGGGCCGGGGAGTTCGTGGATTACGCTGCCTCAAAAGGCGCTGTCGAGGCCCTGACCATCGGGCTGTCCAAGGAACTTGGGCCGGACAACATCCGGGTCAATGCCGTGCGTCCGGGCCTGATTGCCACAGATATCCATGCCAGTGCCGGGGACGGCGGGCGAACCGAACGGCTGAAGGTCCACGTGCCATTGGGCCGGATCGGGAGTGCAGAGGAAACCGCTGCCGCGATCACATGGTTGCTGTCAGACGCTGCAAGCTACGTTACCGGAACCTCGATGCCGGTCAGCGGCGGTCGTTGAACCCATTGAAATCACAGGAGGCTAATTTGGCCGTCACCTTCAATCACACGGGAATTACCGTGCGCAACCTTGACCGCGCCGTTGCAATGTTCGCCGAGCTGTTTGACTTTCAGACCTTCTCGCGCGCCCCGCGTGATCCGGCGATCATTGCGGCGGTTACCGGGGTTGCGGGCGCGCAGGTCGAAATTGCCTATATGCGCAACGGCACCACCAGTATCGAGTTGCTGTGTTATTCAGCCCCCGCCGAGCGTACCGATGTTCGCCCGCGCCCCTGCGATCTGGGGTCGTTGCATGTGGCGATGAACGTCACGGAGATGGACGTGATGCTGGAAAAGGCGCGCGCCTGGCCGCTGGAACAGGTGGGCGAGGTCATCGTGATTGACCAGGGCCCCAACACAGGCTCTCGCATCGTTTATCTGCGCAGCCCGGAAGAAGGGCTGATCATCGAGATGATTGAGAAGAAAGCCTAAGTTGCGCGCAGGAACCCTTTGGCTACGCCTCGCCCCGGGGCCGGACGCAGGTTCAGGGGTCTGCCCCGAAATCGTCGATTGCACCGCCCTGCCCAACCGTGTCAAAAGGTCAAGTGAGCGGGCAAACGACCCGGTCAGCGATACCGGAGCAAACGCTTGGATCTGAACCAGATTCGCTGTTTTCTTGCCGTGGCGGAGTGTCTGAACTTCACCAAGGCGGCGGAAAACTGCGGCGTCAGCCAACCGACCATGTCTCGCGCCATCAAAAGCCTTGAAAGCGAGCTTGGTGCCGAACTTATCCGACGCGAGCGCGGCGCCACGCACCTGACCGAACTTGGCCGCATGGTCCGGCCGGGTCTGCAACGGGCGCTGGCGATGACAGAAGCCGTCAAGGCCGACGCGCAGGATTTTGCCGGCATGTCCGCGGCCACGCTGAAACTGGGCGTCATGTGCACCATAGGTCCGTCCCGGTTGATCCCGATCATTTCGCACCTCACCATGAACGTCCCGCAGCTGAACATCGAACTGCTGGAAGGACCGGGGCCAAGCATCCTTGACAGCCTGATCAATGGCGAGATCGACGTGGCGCTGGTGGGCATGCCGAAATATCCTGACCTGATCAGCATTGCACCCCTGTATCACGAACGCTACGTCGTCGTTTTTCCGGCAGGCCACCGGTTTGAGGCGATGACGTCAGTTCCGGTCACCGAACTGCATGAAGAACGCTATGTGGAGCGTCTGAACTGCGAATATCTGGCGCATTACACCGAAGTCAGCGGGCCTTTCATGGTCAATGTCGATGTCCGTTACAAAAGCGAACATGAAGACTGGATACAGGCGATGATCTCGGCGGGAATGGGCTGCGCCTGCATGCCGGAGTTCATGTTCATTCTGCCGGAGTTGTTGCGCAGACCGCTGGTGGAGCCAGAGGTGCGGCGGACCATCGCAATCGCCACCATGCGGGGACGTCAGCGGTCACCCTCGATTGATCTGTTCGTCCGGATGTGCGCGGACTTTTTCCGCAACGTGAACGCGCCTGTCGTCTGACATCGCTGTTTTGCGGCCTTGCACACAAGCAAAGTTGCCGTTGCAAAGAGATTCGGAAATGTCGGGATTTTCCAATCGGTCAGGCCCAAATGCCCGGTGGATGGCGGCGATTCCGCGAAAACATTGAATAAAAATGACCTGGATTTGCCCACAGGTGCCCCTGCGCTCAGCTCAAATAGCACAAAACCCTGAAATGCGTGTGATGGCCGGGCTGGTGACGATTGGGATCAGCATGTCGCGCCAGACTTTGACGATGCTTGCGACGGCGGCGACGCTTTCAGTTCAAGCAGCGGAAATCATTAAGTCTTTTTGGCGTTAACGCAACCGGGGGTTGCATTGCCAATCCGTTAGCCCGTCACGCCCTTATCGGGTTCGGCTGTAGCATTCAGCCCATGCATCAAGTCGATACGCCATCGTTCATTCCCCGAAAGATGAAAGGTCCGTATAACTTTTTTCATCGCGCAGCATCGGGTGGAAATCAAACCCGGATTGTAGCGAAGACGCCATTCAATCAAAAGGAGTCTAAGAACATGCGTGCTAAAGGCGATCCTGCGACGACCCCGACTGCGACCGAGCCCGGCTCGGCTGCGGCAAATACGGCCAGCGGTGCGGACGCAATGGCGCTGGCTGCCCGCGGGATGAATGCGGCAGCAGCACTCGGTCAGATCACCCAGGAGGGCTTTGCTGAGCTTGCAGCCCTTCAGGCGGAAACCGCCGGCGCCGCCCAGTCAGAGATTACTGTTCTTGTCGCTCAGGCCTTTGCCTCCAGCGATCCCTTGGCCAAAATGGCCTTGCCGCAGCGCTGTGCTGATGCGGCGATGCGGCACTGGATGGCCCATGCCGAACGGTCAGGCCGGATGGGGCAGGACATACTCAGCCGCGCCGCCGCTGCGGCCTTCGCCCCCCTAACGAACAGCTGAGACAGCGGCCTTGGCCGATGCCTCCTCCGCCACCACCCCTCGACAGACCAATCCAAAGACCTCCCCAACGAACGAAGGACAGACCAATGACATCGTTTCACGTGACCAAGACTTCCCTCCTCGCCGCCGTGTGCGGAGCCTTCCTGTTCGGCGCTCCTGCCACTGTGATGGCAGGCGAATGCCCGGCCGACAAGGTGACCACCGGTGCCAACGCCGACCACCAGACCGAAGCGAAAGGGGTCAAGGATGACGTACTCGCGATGATTGACCTTACGCCCAAGGGCGCAGGTTTTGAAGGTTACACGCTGCGCCTTCGCAAACTGACGATCGAGCCGGGCGGTGTGGTTCCGTGGCATGTCCATGACCAGCGCGCTTCGAACATCACGATCACCGAAGGCGCTATCACGGAATACAGCAGCACCTGTTCGGTTCCGATTGAATACAAAACAGGTGACTCGGTCGCCGAATTCGGACCTCAACTGGCCCATTGGTGGAAAAACAACACCGACAAGGTTGCCGTGATCATTGCAGGCGACCTGCTGCCGCCGAAAATGGAGATGAAGCCGGGCGACATGTAAGCAGCCCCGCTTTGGCCAGACCCCGGTTCGCGCCGGGGTCGTTGCCCGGCGCAGGTCGGGCAAACCAATTCACAACCGGTCGTCAAGACTGTGGTCAGCATTCAAGCTGACTGCACAGGCACCGCCATGAGATTTACATTTGATCACTCGCACAGGGATAAACCGAAGATGCAGTTCTTGACCACTTCAGGCCCATCACGTTCAGGCCCATCACGGCCCGCAGACCAAATGGCCGACATGATCCCGGGACCTACAGCGCCCGTAATCAGGGTCCGGCAGCCCCGCAACCTTGGCTTGGTGGCATCCGCCGTCAGCGGCCTGCTGTTTTGCATGGCCCTCGTCGGCGGCCAGTCGGCCTTGGCCGAAGATGTGACCTTGTCGGGCAACGGCCTCATGCACACCCGCAGCGCCTATTCGGTTGAAGAGACGGTAAAGCGCATCCACGCCGATGTGGACACCAAGGGCATCAAGTTCTTCACCGCCATTGATCAGGGCGGGCTTGGCGTCGCGGCAAAGATCGACGTCTTGCCCTCGCAACTGGTGTTGTTCGGAAATCCGCCGCTTGGGCTTTTGTTCCTGACCTCTCAGCCTGACGCCGGTATGGACTGGCCAGTGCGCGTTCTGGTCCGGCAAGACACGGATGGCCACGTCTATGCCGTCTATCAGAACTGGGATTGGGTCGCCAAACGCTACGGCATCACCAACCGGACAGCAGAGTTCACCAAGGCCACAATGGTCGTGGAGTCCATTTTGTCGGCAGTCGCCGACTGCAAGCCGATTGCGGATTGCACTCACTGAACTGCCGGGATCACCGGGAAGGGCCAAAATACCATGAAAACGCTGAGCGAAGAGTTCAAGCCCCTTGGGCAGGTCGTGCTGGTCATGCAGGGCGGCGGTGCACTTGGGGCGTATCAGGTGGGTGTGTATCAGGCGCTGCATGAGGCCGGCATTGACCCTGACTGGGTCATCGGCACCTCCATCGGCGCGATCAACGCGGCGCTGATCGCCGGAAACAAGTCGGAAGACCGGCTGGACCGGTTGACCGCCTTCTGGAAACGGGTGGAACAAAGCGACATGTTCGGCATGTCGGCCAGCGCGTTCGGCGTGGCCATGCGCAACATGTTCACGGTCAACATGGGTTTGCCGGGCTTCTTCCGCCCCAACTTGCAAGCCTTCATGAACCCGAATGCCAAGCTTGGCTCAGACACCGCCAGCTATTACAGCGTTGAACCGCTGCGCAAGACCTTGTCCGACCTGATCAACTTTGACGCGCTGGCGGTTGGCAAGACGCGGCTGACCGTGGGCGCCTCCAATGTCCGGACCAGCGAGATGTGCTACTTTGACAGCCGCGACATGCGGCTGGGGCTTGACCATGTCGTGGCATCGGGCGCACTGCCCCCCGCCTTTCCAGCAGTCCGGATTGATGGAGAGTTGTATTGGGACGGCGGCATCTTGTCGAACACGCCGGTCGAAGTGGTGTTTGACGACAGCCCGCGCCGCGACTCGGTGGTGTTTTCGGTGAACATCTGGAACCCGGACGGCGAAGACCCGGAAACCATCGTTCAGGTGATGAGCCGTCAAAAGGACGTGCAGTTTTCCAGCCGTGCCAATGCCCAGATCAAGCGCCAGCGGCAGTTGCACCGTTTGCGGCACGTGGTGGCTCAACTGGCCAAACTGCTGCCGGAAGAGGTGCGCAAGGACAAGGCCGTGTCCAGTCTTACCGGCTACGGTTGCCTGACCAAAATGCATGTGATCCGGCTTCTGGCCCCCGCGCTGGCCGAAGAGGACCACATGAAAGATCTGGATTTCAGCGCTGAAGGTATCCGGCAGCGCCGGGAAGCCGGCTATCGCCACACGATGGAAACGCTGGAAAAGGCCCCGTGGCGCGCGCCGCATGACCCCTTGGAAGGTTTCATCCTGCATGAAGTCTGTGGTGGCGAAATCGTTGAAACCGCTGCCGCAAGCTAAGGCTTGCTGCCCATACTCCTCTGGATCGGAGCGACAAGATGGACCTGACCAACAAGACCGTCGTGGTGACGGGATCGACCTCGGGCATCGGGCTTGGCATCGCGCGCGGCTTTGCGGCCGTCAATGCCAATGTCGTGGTGAACGGCTTTGGCGACGCCGCCGAAATTGCGCGTGAAGTGGCGGGGCTTGACAGCCTCGGCACCGGCGGCGTGGTCTATGACGCGGCAGACATGTCAAAGCCCGACCAGATCGTGGCGATGATCAAGGCCGCTGAAGCGCGTTTTGGCGGCGTGGATATCCTTGTCAACAACGCGGGCATCCAGACGGTCGAACCGGTCGAGACGTTTCCGCCCGAACGCTGGGATCTGATCATCGCGATCAACATGAACTCGGCCTTTCACACCACCCGCACCGCCCTACCAGGCATGAAACGGCGCGGGTGGGGGCGGATCATCAACATCTCATCGGCGCATGGGCTTGTCGCCTCACCCTTCAAATCGGCCTACGTCACGGCCAAGCATGGCATCACCGGTTTTACCAAGACCGTGGCACTGGAGGCGGCACAGGACGGCGTGACCGTCAACGCGATCTGCCCGGGCTATGTGCTGACGCCGCTGGTGGAAAAGCAGATCCCCGAAACTGCGTCGGCCCGGGGGATTTCCGAAGAGGCGGTCAAGCGTGACGTGCTTTTGGCGGCGCAATGGACCAAGAAGTTCGTGACTGTCGAACAACTTGCCGGCGTGGCGCTGTTCCTGTGTTCGGACGCAGCCGAAAACATCACCGGGGTTTCCTTGCCGGTTGATGGCGGCTGGACCGCAGCCTAGGGGTCTGGCCATGGCGCAATTGCCCAAGGTCGTGATCGTCGGAGGCGGGTTTGCGGGCATTGCCGCGGCCCGCGCTTTGGCGGGCGGCCCGGTCGAGGTGTTGTTGATTGACCGCCACAACCACAGCCTGTTTCAGCCGCTGCTGTATCAGGTTGCGACCTCGGCCCTTGCGCCGACCCAGATCGCCCAACCAATCCGGCACCTGTTGCGCGGGGCCAAGAACGTCCGCGTGCATTGGGATGAGGTGACAGGCGTCGACCGGGCTTCGCGCGCGGTGCAGACCCATTCGGGCAAATCCGTGCCGTTCGATTACCTCATTCTGGCGTCAGGTGCGACGCACAGCTATTTCGGTCGCGACGACTGGGCCGAACATGCCCCTGGCCTGAAATCCATCGAGGACGCAGCTTGGCTTCGCACTCGAATTCTCGGAGCTTTTGAGCGCGCCGAAATGGAAGAAATGGGGCCCCGGCGCAACCAGTTGCTGGAATTCGTGATCGTCGGTGCCGGGCCTACCGGCGTTGAACTGGCTGGTGCGCTGGCCGAACTGGCCCGCCATTCGCTTGCCCGTAATTTCCGCTCTGTCACGCCGCATTGTGCGAAGATCAAGCTGGTGGAGGCTGGCCCCCGCATCTTGTCGAATTTCCCCGAAAGACTTGCCGCCGTGGCCCGCAAGGGGCTGGAGCGGATGGGTGTCGAGGTGCTGACCACGACACGGGTGACCGACATCGGCGCGGGACGCGTCGTGTTGAACGGGATAGCTCTGGCGTCCGACACGGTCATCTGGGCTGCGGGGGTGCAGGCCTCGGGCGCGGCACGCTGGCTTTGGGTCGAGCCGGACCGGGCGGGCCGGGTGCCCGTGGATGCTTACCTTCGGATCGCCAACGACCGCCGGATATTCGTTTTGGGCGACACGGCTGCGCATACGCCAGAAGGGGCGGAGCGGGCATTGCCCGGTCTTGCGCCCGTCGCCAAGCAGATGGGCGCGCATGCCGCTCGTGTGATCCTGGCCGAGGCCAAAGGCCGGGCAGAACCAACACCGTTCCGCTACCGGAACTGGGGCAATATGGCGACGATTGGCCGCAACAAGGCCATCGCCGATTTCGGGCGTCTCAGGCTGTCGGGCCTTTCGGCTTGGGTGTTGTGGTCATTCGTCCATGTATCGCTGCTGGACGGCATGATGAACCGGGCCTCAGTTGCCACCAGTTGGGCCTGGTCCTATCTGACATGGGAGCGTGGCGCCCGCGTCATCCTTCCCGCCGCAAAACCCGCCATGCCAAGCAAAACTTCGGAATGAGCGGTGACGTCCTGCGTGATCGAGGTCTACCCGCGTGATCTGACCGGCGAGCTTGTACGCCAGTCTTCTAACTGTGACGCTCTGGGCTTTGATCAGTTTTGCGTCCCGATTGACCGGGAAAGATCAAACGCACCCTATCCGCAAAGTGCAGGCGTTTGCCGGGTCCAGCCCGGCCAAGGCATCCCTTGGCATAGGCGCATGGCGTGACCGTAACCTTGGCCTGCTTTGCGCCGATCAAGCCCCGCTCAGTCCGGTCGCAAATCGACTGAAAGCCTCGATTGGCTTTCAGTTTACCACATTGGCGTAACTGAGCCGACAGACGCGACGGGGATTGTGCGGCGTGGCGGTCGTGAGGGTGCAGGTCCAAAATGGCGCAACAAGGGCCTGCGCGATCGGACGCTATCGTTGAGGTCGTTCGTGAAGTGGGATGCCAATCCACCTCCCGTTTACAGCGCCCTGCGGATCAGCGATAACATCCACCAGCGCTTTGATCGTTCGTGCCGAATTGCAAGCAGTGTCCAGCCAAAAGTCGGATGCTTTTGCGCGGTACAGGCACGGAGAGTCCGAGTAAAAAACCAACAAAACCAAATGGTTGTGACCGATATGCTGCTTTTGATCGACAACTACGACAGCTTTACCTACAACCTCGTCCACTATTTGGGAGAGCTGGGGGCCGACGTCAAAGTGGTGCGCAATGACGCGATGGATGTGCAGGCCGCGATGGCGCTGCGGCCAGAGGCGATTGTGCTGTCGCCGGGCCCCTGCGACCCCGATCAGGCCGGTATCTGCTTGGCCCTGACCCATTCTGCCGCCGAAACCGGGACGCCGCTTCTGGGGGTTTGTCTGGGTCATCAGACCATCGGGCAAGCGTTTGGCGGCCAGGTCGTGCGCTGTCATGAGATTGTCCACGGCAAGATGGGCCGGATGATCCATGACGGAAAGGGCATGTTCGCGGGCCTGCCCTCGCCCTTTCTGGCGACCCGGTATCACAGCCTTGTGGTGGAGCGCGCCAGTTTGCCCGCGTGTCTGGAGGTGACCGCGTGGCTGGAGGATGGCACCATCATGGGACTGCGCCACAAGACTTTGGCCATTGAGGGCGTGCAGTTTCACCCCGAAAGCATCGCTTCCGAGCACGGTCACAAACTGTTGCAAAACTTTCTGGAAGGTGCCGGCATGAGGGTGACTGGCACGGCCTCTATTGCCGCACCTGCGCACGTATCGGCGAAGGTCCCGGCATGAGCGACGCGCTCAAGCCGCTGATTGGTCTTGCCGCCACCCGTCCGCTGACCCGGGCCGAGGCGGAGACGGCCTTTACCGCCTTGTTCGAAGGCAGTGCCACCCCGGCCCAGATGGGCGGTTTCCTGATGGCGCTGCGGGTGCGCGGTGAGACGGTCGACGAATTTGCCGCCGCCGCAGCCGTCATGCGGGCCAAATGCCATGCGGTGCGCGCCCCGCAAGGGGCTATGGACATTGTCGGCACTGGCGGCGACGGCAAAGGCACACTCAACATCTCCACTGCCACGGCCTTTGTGGTGGCCGGGGCTGGGGTGCCGGTGGCCAAACACGGCAACCGCAACCTGTCCTCGAAATCGGGCGCTGCCGATGCGCTGACCGAGATGGGTCTGAATGTGATGGTTGGCCCCGATGTGGTGGAGCGTTGTCTGACCGAGGCTGGGATTGGCTTCATGATGGCCCCCATGCACCATCCCGCCATGCGCCATGTGGGGCCGGTGCGCGCCGAACTGGGCACGCGGACGATCTTCAACATCCTCGGCCCGCTGACCAATCCTGCAGGGGTCAAACGTCAGTTGACCGGCACGTTTTCGGCCCATCTGATCCGTCCGATGGCCGAAACGCTGAAGGCCTTGGGCAGTGAGGCTGCGTGGCTCGTGCACGGCAGCGACGGCACCGACGAGATTTCCATCGCAGGCCCTACCGCTGTGGCGGCTTTGGAAGCAGGCGTAATCCGCGAATTCACCGTGCACCCGGAAGATGCCGGGCTGCCAGTTCACCCGTTTGAGGCGATCCTTGGCGGCACTCCGTCGGAAAACGCCGCAGCCTTCCGCGCCTTGTTGAACGGGGCCTTGGGTGCCTACCGCGATGCCGTTCTGCTGAATGCCGCCGCTGCCCTTCTGGTCGCAGGCAAAGTCGCATCGCTGAAGGATGGTGCAGCCCTCGCCCGCATCTCGATTGACTCCGGTGAGGCGCTGGCCCGGATCAACACCCTGCGCCGCATATCGCCCATCGGCTGAGCCGCTTGTGGGAGATGTTCCTTGAAACGCCCTCGCCCTGCAACATGCGCCGTGGACTGACAGATAAGTTGCGGCATCGCATGGGTGAGTGCGCAGGAGTCAACGCGAAGTACCAACCGACTGCGAAGGCCCGCTCCCCATGCCATCACGTTTGCGATGCGATTTGCGGCTCGCGCCTTGAAACATTTGTGCTTCACCGTCCGATGCTTTGGGTGAGTTTAACCCTGCCCCACAGCCTTACTTTGCACGAGCGGTCTGCCAGGCACGCGGGTCGTGTAGGAAAGCCTCCACTTCGGTCAGGGTCGCGGCATCGAATGATCCTTGCGCGCGCGCTTCATCCAGCACGTCCCACCAGGTGCAAAGGTGGTGAAGGTCTATGCCATGATCGGCCAGCTTGCCCAGGGTTTCCGGGAAAATGCCGTAGTAAAAGATCACCGCTGTGTGCGCGCAGGTGGCCCCGGTCTCACGGATGGCATCGACGAACGACAGTTTGGAGCCGCCATCGGTCGTCAGATCCTCCACCAGCAGCACCCGTTGACCCTCGGTCATCACCCCTTCGATGCGGGCGTTGCGGCCATAGCCTTTGGGTTTTTTGCGGACATATGTCATAGGCAAAGCCAGACGCTCCGCCACCAGCGCTGCAAACGGAATGCCCGCCGTCTCACCCCCCGCGATATTGTCAAACGCCTCCATCCCGGCATCGCGCAGCACCGTGGCGCAAAGAAAATCCATCAGAACCGAACGGATGCGCGGATAAGAGATCAGCTTGCGGCAGTCGATATAGGTTGGGCTCGGCAGGCCGCTGGCCAGAATGAAGGGTGTCTCCGTGTTGAAATGCACTGCCTTGATCTCCAGCAAGGCGCGGGCGGTCAGGCGGGCGATGTCACTGGCGGGAAGAAAGGTGGCAGGGATCATCAAAGGCTCCAGTCGGTCGGTGGTCGGGGATTTTTGCAGGTCATCCGGAGGCGGCAGGTCAGCGCGTTGCGTCAAAGATCAGGCGCGCCAGTGTTTCGGGGGATTGAGAGGTGGTATCAATCGTCAAATCGGGGGATGGACCGGAACGCAGGACCGCGTCAAGCACCTCTGCCCGGTCGATGTGCGATTTAAGCGCGGAGCCGGTTTCCCGCATCCCCAGCCGGTTGGCAATGACGCCCATCGGTGCCGTAAGAAGCACTATGACAACATTCGTACCGACAAAGCCCCGAATGGCGGCATGGTCCGCCGCCGTCTCGATGACCCCCGACAGGATCACCCCACGACCGTCAAGGCCTTGCATCCCTGCCGCAAGGAATCTGAGCGCCAAAGCCGTTGCAAACGGATCATCTGGCGCAGTCGGGTGGATCTGCGAGATCGCATCAAGATCAAACAGCGCATGGGCGACGCCTTCGACCTGCATCAACTCCGACAGCGCCTCTGCCACGGTTGTCTTTCCCGCGCCGCAGCAGCCGTTCAGCACGATCATCCAACGCATAGCAGCTTAGGCCCTTATGCGCCAATAAACGGGAAAGCCGGGGTCAAACACGGTGACATTGCCTGCACCGGTTTCGATCTTTGCCGGGAATTCAGGAGCGCTTTCGCCTTTGACGAGGGTCAATGTGCCCTCATTCAACGGCAAGCCGTAGAACTCTGCGCCATGCAGGCTGGTAAAGCTTTCCAGCTTGTCCAACGCGCCATCCTCTTCAAAGACATGCGCCAGCAAGGGCATGGTGTTGGTTGCGGTAAAGCACCCCGCACACCCGCAGGCCTGTTCTTTCAGCGCGTCGGTATGGGGGGCGCTGTCGGTGCCCAGAAAATAGCGCGGATTGCCCGAGGTGGCGGCCTTGCGCAGGGCCACACGGTGTTTTTCGCGCTTGGCCACCGGCAGGCAGTAATAGTGCGGCTTGATCCCGCCGACGAGGATGTGGTTGCGGTTCAGGATCAGGTGATGCGTGGTGAGGGTGGCCGCGATGTTGGCACCCTCCGCCGCATAGGCGACGCCCTCCTGCGTTGTGATATGCTCCATCACCACGCGCAACTCTGGCAACCGAAGGCGCAAAGGGGCCAGCACGGTGTCGATGAACACGGCTTCGCGGTCAAAGATATCGACTTCGGGCGTCGTCACTTCACCATGGGTGCAGAGCGGCAGGCCGATTTCGGCCATCTTCTCCAGCACGGCCATCACCTTTGACAGATCGCGCACCCCACCATGTGAATTGGTAGTGGCCCCCGCCGGATAAAGCTTGACCGCTTTCACCAAACCCGATCCAGCAGCCAGGGCCACATCGGCGGGATCGGTGTCTTCGGTCAGATACAGCGTCATCAGCGGTTCAAAGGTCGCACCGGGCAGGACCGCGAGGATACGGTCCCGGTAAGCCACGGCTTGCGCACCCGTCACCACAGGCGGCACAAGGTTGGGCATGATGATCGCCCTTGCAAAATCGCGCGCACTTTCGGGGGCCACCGCCGCCAGCATGGCACCATCACGCAAATGCAGATGCATGTCATCGGGCCGTCGGATTTCAAGCGTTTTGATCATGCGCAGGCCGTAACGCATGGCCTTGCGATTCTCCAGTGGGATTGCGCGCAAGGGCAAGCTAGGCTGAACCAAACAAGGAGCGTTTCAATGACCCAATTGCCGAAGCTTGGCCTTTTGCTGACCGCCCTGCCCTTTTGCGCCCTGCCCTTTGCTGCCGTGGCGCAGGATGTCGATTGCAGCACGGCAGAGGCGCAGAACGAACTGACCTTTTGTGCTGAAAAAGATTGGAAGGCCGCTGACCTTGATCTGAACACCGCTTACAAGACCGCCATTGCCGATCTGAAGAAGATTGACGCCGGTCTGGCGGCACCCGATCGCGGGGCCGAGGAGGCTTTGCGCGCCTCGCAACGCGCTTGGGTGACGTTTCGCGACCAGACCTGTGCTGCCGAAGGATGGGCTGCGCATGGCGGCACCGCCGAACCCATGCTGATCTATGCCTGCCGGGCTCGTGTGACGGCCGCGCGGGCCGATGAGTTGACCAATATGACGGCCGGAGATTAGGCGGGGGATCAGCGCGGCCCTGCCAACTGCGCCAAGGCCGCCTGAAGGGCGGCAAAGCCCGCGTCGCCCAGTTTGCCCCGGTAGTCGGCTTCAATCGCCAATTTGACGAGGTTCGCTTCGGTCATCATCGCTTTGCCTGCCGCCGTCAGCATCACGATCTTGCCCCGCGCGTCCTTGGGATCGGGCAGTCGCAGCACAATCCCCTGCCCGGCCAGCGTATCGACAAACTGCTGCGCCGCCTGCTTGGTCACCCCCATCTGGCGAGCAAGGGTCGATTGGCCAATCCCGTTCGGGCCAATATAGGCCAGTATGCCAGAGGCAGCCTCGGCAAACACCGGGTGGCCTTGTGCGACCATCTGGGCGTCAAACCCGGCTTTCCACCCCTGTGCCGCCTGCCAAAGCGCAAGACCGATGTGGTCCAGCAGGGGCGGGTAGGATCTATCGTCAAGTGGCTTGACTATGTTGCGGCCTCCTATATGGTCAAGTCACTTGACGATAAGACATCCCGTTTCCAAAGGAAAGCCAAAACCATGCCGCATATCAAAGGCTCTGACGCCCAGATCTTCCAAATTCCTGACGCCACGTTCGCAGGCCTTGCGTCACCCAGCCGCGGATCGCGGGAAAATGCGGTCTGGCGGGTGACGCTTGCGCCCCACGCAAAGGGCGGCGTGCACAGTTTATCGCGTGAAGAGGTGCTGGTCGCCCTGTCTGGCACCGCCGAAGCGCGGATTGGCGACGAATTGCACCGCTTTGCTGCGGGTGATGCCATTGTTATTCCTGCAGAGATGCCCTTTGCCCTGTCAAACCCCGGCGACGCACCTTTCGAGGCGATTGCCGTGCTGCCGGTCGGCGCGCAGGCCCGGATCGGCGACGCACCGGCCTTCACCCCGCCTTGGGCGCTTTGATCACGGGTTGGCGGGTTGGCTTGGCGGGCAAGTTCGGCGGGTTTGCTTCACACACTCAGCGCTGCGCCAGCAGATCCGCCAGCCGCCGCTTGAAGCGGTTCTGCTTCAACCGGGTTGCCACGTTGCGGCACAGCATGATCTCGCGCGCGGGTTTCGGTGTGACGGTGACCTGAAGTTGCCGCAGATAAGACAGGTCATCGCGCCGCTTGCGCCACAGCGCTCCGAAGGCGGGCGCGGTCAACGCGCCTTCCATCGCGGCGCTGATCAGGTGGTTCAGGATGCCCAACCGCGAAAACGTCGCCTCCAGATCCGGGCCGGCCAGTCTGGCTGCAAGAACGTCAACATGCGGAGCGTGAAACAGCGCCGCGTGCATGGCATCCAGCGGACCCGCCGGATCAACGATCAGGGTGGCGCTTTTGGCCCCCTCGATCATGTCTGGTGCAAAACCGTAGCGCGAGGAGAAGTCAAGTCTGCGGGCAGCGCGAAAGCGGGTGTCCCACCCCGCAAGCGCCGTGGCAAGCGTGGCCACCGGGTTCATCAACAAGACCCTTGCCCCGGGGGAGGCTACCGAAAACGCCGCCGCCGCGTAGCCCGATGCCCCCGCCCCATAAAACAGCACCCGGTCGAAGGCTTCGAAAAACCCGTGGTCAATCAACCCGTCAAAATAGTCATAAACCGCAGGGTCACGGTACCACGGCCCGGCCTGCGACAGGATGCACAGATGTGACCAATCGCATTCGTCGGCAAGCTCTGTCCCGACGGGCAGTTGCTTTGACCGGTTGCGCGCGGTGTCATAGCTGTCGAAACTGACGAGAAGTGTGGGGGAATTGTCCAGAAAAAACGCATCGTGTTTCGACCCCAGGCTTTTGAAATAGCCTGACTCTTTGCCAATCGCCGTGATGATCTGCAGCCACGAGCCGCGATCCTTCGCAGCCGAGGCGTCCAGCATGATATCGCTGTTGAAGTCCGTCATTGCCATTCGCCCGTTCTGGTCGTGCCAGGTTGACAGCCAGAATTTGACCGCCCCCTTACCCTTCAATTCTCAATAGGGCGACACGATGGCATCGGGCAACAAGATAACCATGATAATTGCAACAGGGTTCGGCACAATCGGCGGCGACTGTTTCCGCGAGAAATCACAGCGTTAGAGGAGCGGCTCTGGCACTTGTTCCTCTGACTGGCACCTCCAGGCGGGGTATCTTCAGGCGTGACGCCTGAGACTGCCCGGCCGCAGACGGGCGCGCCTCAATCCGGCGGGCGATGCGCCAGTATCAAAGCGGCTTGCGCTGCCGATAGCGTCCGGCTCGGGCCTGCCATCAGCAGCCTGCCAAACAGTGCGCGCCACGGCTCTTGCGCCATCAGGGCTGCAAAGCGGGCTTTGCGCCAGACGACGGCGGCTTGGTGCAGGGCAAACAACGGCCCATCTGCAATCAACTCAGCGCGCAATCCGGCGCTGTTCAGGGCAGCAATCGAGCGGTCCTCAACCTCGCACAGATTGCGCTCCACCCAATAGCCCATGTCGAACGCAGAGGCCTCACGGTTGGCCCGGCCCCGGTCACATTTCACCAGATAGCTTTCGGCAGAACCAAGCGCATAATGGTTCAACTGGACCAGCGCGTAATTGTCCTGCCGGAAGTCGGAAAACAGCCGCTGGCCCAAAGCCACCTCGCGCCCTGATCCGTCAAACCAGCGGGCCGCGGGTTCGGCAATCGGGCCTTTGGGTCGGTGTACGCCCAGCTTGCGGAAGTGCTGCGGGCGAAACAGCGTCTTGAACATCTGCGCCCGCCACGGCCAACCCAAAGTGACAGGGGCGGCCATGGTGAAGGTCTGCGTCACCGGGCGGTCCAGAAAGGCCACAACCCCGGCATTGCCGAACATCCGCCAGGTCAGGGTGATGGCATCGGCATTGGGCAAAGCCCCCAGCAGATCGGGCAAGCGCCGGGAACCCGGATGAATGTTGACGAACTCGTCAATGTCGCAGAACAACACCCAATCGGCCTCGCGCACGCGTGGATGCTTGTCAGCGGCCTTCAGGGCGGCCCATTGCGGCCCCTCGTCATGCGGGCCGTCGTTGCGGATATGCGTGACCCAGCCCATCTGCGCCAGACGGTCCAGCATCGCATCGGTGCCGTCGGTGCAATCGTTGGAAAACGCCAGCACATCGGTGAAGCCGCAGGCACGATGATGGGCAAGCCATTCCACCAGGAAGGCCCCCTCATTCTTCACGGTCAGAACCAGCGTCGCTTGCATGGCCAAGGCCTAGCAGGCCGCGCCGCCGCTGGCAAACCGCTTGAAGACCCTTTGCGCCAGCCCAATTCCGACCAAAACCGGCACGTCTTCCGTCGCCTGCCCCGCCCTCTTGACGACCTTACATTTCCGCCGCACCCTTGGCCCATGATCCAGCATCTGCGTATCTTTGAGCCCTATCCCGGTATCCTCGCCTTTTACGATGGCCGCATCCCCGGCCAACGTTTTCTGCCGCAGGACAACTGGGTGGATGACGGTGCAATTTCGCTTGGCATCGCCTCTTATGCGATTGTCAGCGGGGCGGAGGCTTTGGTCTATGACACTCATGTCTCCATCCCCCATGCTCAGACGATCAAGGCCGCGTTGCAGGCGCGCGGCGTCACCCGCTTTACCGTTGTCCTGTCGCATTGGCATCTGGATCATGTGGCGGGCACGGCGGCCTTTGCCGGGTGCCCGGTCATAGCCAATGCCAAAACCCTCGCCCATCTGACCGCCCACCAAGCCGGTATCGAGGATGGCAGTTATCACGGTCTGCCGGTCATCGCCCCGCTGATCCTGCCTGACCGGGTGTTTGAGGGTGAAATGACCCTGACCATCGGCACCCGCGAGATTACCCTGATCAAGGCGAACATTCATTCCGATGATGCCACCGTGCTTTGGCTGCCTGACGAAGGTGTGCTGTTGGCCGGCGATACGGTCGAAGATTGCGTGACTTATGTGGGCGAGCCTGCCGATTTCGCCCTGCATCTTGCCGACCTTGACCGTCTGGCCGCGCTGCACCCTCGCCACATTCTGCCCAACCATGGCGATCCCGACATCATCGCCAGCGGCGGTTACAGCGCCGACCTGCTGTCTGCAACGTCGCGCTATATCCGCTGGCTGCAAGGACTGCGCGCCACGCCGACCAAGCCCTTGGTTGAGGTGATCGCGGACGACCTCGCCTCTGGAACCCTGCGGTACTTCGCCCCTTATGACGCCGTTCATGCCCAGAACATCCTGCGCAGTCTGGCGCTGCGGCCTCAAGATCAGCCTTAGCTGGGAACCATGGACGGCGGCCCGCACCTCCCGGCAAAGGCCAGCGCATCCTTGCCCAACCGGCTGTCGTCATCGCCTCACATGTGGACGCTATCGCATATCAGGGTGATGGTCTGGCAGATGATGCAATGCTGTGGAACGAATCACGAGGCTGACTTGTTCATAGTTTGGCTACAGGACATTTGCCGCAGGGCTTTGGCCGCAAGACAAGACAGAATATCTGCATTCGAAAGGTGATTGCATGAAACGACTGATCAACATGAGCACGATCCTGTCGCTCGCCCTGTATGTGGTGCCGCCGTTCGCGGCGCACGCACAGGACCTGACGACAGTGATGGTGGGCAACCAGGCGGTGATCTGCCTGCCCAACAAAAAGACCGCTTGCCCGGATGGCGCGGTCTGTACGATCGCCTTGAAGCCTGAGAACTGTCAGGCCAATGCCGAGAAAACCGTGGCCAAACTGGCGGGCGGGGCGGCAAACTCCGACCAGGCCGCCGCAGATGCCGCTGCTGCCGACAAAGCGGCTGCTGACCAAGCTGCCGCCGATCAGGCCGCAGCCCAGAAGGCTGCTGCGGACCAAGCTGCCGCTGATCAAGCTGCCGCTGCCAAAGCCGCCGCCGACAAAGCCGCTGCCGATCAGGCCGCTGCCCAAAAGGCTGCTGCCGATCAAGCTGCCGCCGACAAAGCTGCCGCCGATCAGGCCGCTGCCCAAAAGGCCGCAGCAGATCAAGCTGCTGCAGATCAGGCTGCTGCGGATAAGGCTGCGGTCAAGAAAGCGGCTGCGGCCGAGAAAGCTGCCGCCCGCAAAGCCGCTGATGAACAGGCCGCCGCTCAAAAGGCTGCTGCCGACCAGGCGGCTGCGGATCAGGCTGCAGCCGAAAAGGCCGCTGCCGATCAAGCCGCAGCCAACAAAGCCGGCGCGGATCAAGCTGCCGCTGATAAAGCTGCTGCCGACAAAGCCGCTGCGGATCAGGCCGCTGCCGATCAAGCCGCCGCCAACAAAGCCGGCGCGGATCAAGCTGCCGCTGACAAAGCCGCTGCCGACAAAGCGGCTGCGGATCAGGCCGCTGCAGATCAGGCTGCTGCCGACAAGGCCGCAAGCGATCAGGCCGCTGCTGACAAGGCTGCCGCCGATAAAGCTGCAGCCAAGGCAGCCAAAGCCAATAAACCGGACACCAAGGCCACCGTTCCGGCGGCGACTGCGGGAACCGAGGGCACTGCGCCCGCGACCTTCCCAACCGTTGTGGTGAATGGCACGACCGTGATTTGCTTGCCTGACAAGGCGGCGGTTTGCCCGGATGGGGCAAATTGCGTGGTGGCGGCCAAGGTGCAGCGTTGCCAAACGCTTGCAGAAAAGAAACTGGCGGGTTCAACCGCCGATCAGGCTGCCGCTGACAAAGCCGCTGCCGACAAGGCTGCTGCTGACAAGGCTGCTGCTGACAAGGCTGCTGCTGACAAAGCCGTTGCTGACAAAGCCGCCGCCGATAAGGTGGCCGCCGATCAAGCCGCTGCCGACAAAGCCGCCACCGATCAAGCCGCTGCTGACAAAGCCGCTGCTGACAAAGCCGCTGCTGACAAAGCCGCTGCCGATCAAGCCGCTGCCGTTCAGGCTGCTGCCGAAAAAGGCGCTGCGGATCAGGCTGCGATGGACAAGGCCAGCATTGCCGCCGCCCAAAAGGCACAGAAAGCTGCGGCCAAAGCAGCTGCTGCTGATCCTAAAGTCAAGGTGATCGTGGCTCCGGTTGCCGAGCAGCAGGCGGTGACCACGTTGCAAACCGTGCTGATCGCCCCGGCCGGACCTGACGCTTCAGCCGTAGCAGCGGCTGCGGCAGCCGCAGCGGTTGCTGGACTTGCGGCTCCTGCTGCCAATCAGCCGCCGCCGGCTGGCGCACAAGTCACCACCGAGACGGTGACCGCCGCCGACACCCGCACCTCTGCCCAAAACTTCGCGGCAGCCCCGGTCGTGGTGGCGCCGGGCAAAAAAACCGGCCTGTCCGATCTGGAAAAGGTCGGTCTGGTGGCTTTGGGCGCCCTGGTCATTGGTGCCATCATCAATGGCAACAAGCAGGTCGTCTCCAACACGGGCGACCGTGTGGTGGTCCGGCAGGATGACGGCAGCTATCAGGTCTACAAGGACGACAACTCCTTGTTGCGCGAACCCGGTGCCAAGGTGACGACGCAGACCTTCAAGGACGGTTCCACCCGGACCATCTTTGTACGCCCCGACGGCAGCCAGATCGTCACGATCCGCGATGCTTCGGGACGGGTTCTGCAACGTGTGGCCTATGACAAGAAGGGCCATGGCACCGTGCTGATCGACGATCTGCGGCCCGAGCGTCCGATCAACGTGGTCAACCTGCCTAAACCGCAGCCGAACAACCACATCTCGGTCGACGACACCAATGCAGAGATGCGGGCGGCGCTGGCTGCAGCCAATACGGCGGATGTGGGCCAAAGCTTCTCGTTGCGTCAGGTCCGGCTTTACACGGAAGTGCGGCTTCTCGCCCCGACCATCGACGTGCCTCCGGTGACCTTTGCGACCGGATCAGCGGCGATTGACCCAAGCGAGGCGCAAAAGCTGAACAAGCTGGGCAAGTTCATCACCACGCTGGTGGCCAAGAATCCCGGCGAGGTTTTCCTGATCGAGGGCCATACCGATGCCGTGGGCTCTGCAGCGTCAAACCTTGCGCTGTCGGACCAACGGGCGGAGTCGCTGGCCAAGGCGCTGACCGAGTATTTCCAGGTGCCGCCGGAAAATCTGGTGGTGCAGGGGTATGGCGAGTCAGAACTGCTGGTCAACACCCCCGGTGACGAGCGTGCCAACCGCCGGGTCGTGGTACGGATCATCACCTCGCTGTTGGACCAGAAGGGTCCATGACAGCGATCTGACCGCGACTGATCTGGCCCTGAGACCTGGCCTTAAGACCTGACCTTAAGACCTGGTCGTAAGTTCTGGCCCTGAGATCGGAATAGAAACGCCAAACGCCGCCGGGTTCTGCTCGGCGGCGTTTCCTTTTGGGCGGTTCCGCGTCATGCTGGGGGTTACAGCGTGGTTTTAAGGGGCCTCAACCTCCGGTGTCACGCGGCCAAACCAAAGAAACCAGAGCGTGACGATGGTTCGCGCAAACTTCATCCTGCGCCAGAGGTGACACATGCCAGATACGACGCCAAATGCCGACTTCGGCCCGGACCAAATCCCCGAAATCGCCCTGTCGTGGCTGCGGGAAGGGCGGCGGGTCTATCTGGCGACGGTGGTGGAAACCTGGGGCTCTGCACCGCGTCAGCCCGGGGCGATGCTGGTGGTCGATGGCAACGGGGCGATGATGGGGTCGGTTTCGGGTGGCTGCGTCGAGGGCGCAGTTGTGGCCGAAGCGATGGCTGGCGGACCGGCGCGGCTGTTGACTTACGGCGTCGCGGACGAGGACGCCTTTGCGGTGGGTCTTGCGTGCGGCGGCACGATCCGCGTGCTGCTGGAGCCGGTGGGCGATGGGGTTTCGGCCCTGCCAGAGGCCATGTTGGCAGAGTTGGTGGCCAAGAGGGCGGCACCTGCGGCTGTGGCTTTGGTGACCGATCTTGGCAACTTCGCCCACCGTCTCGTGGCAAAGGGCCACGATCCTGCGGTCGACCTGGCGCTGCGCGCCGATAAATCGGCGGCAGCGGGCGGCAGTTTTGTGGCGGTGCACAATCCGCCCCTGCGCCTGTTCGTGGTTGGTGCCGTGCAGATTGCGCAAAGTCTGGTGCCGATGGCGCGGGCCTTGGGCCATGCCGTGACGCTGATCGACCCGCGCTCTGCGTTCGGCTCTGCCGGGCGGTTTCCGGATGAGCTATTGGGCAAGACTTTGGTTGAGGAATGGCCGGATGAGGCGCTGCCCCGCTTTGCTCCGGACGCGCGTTCGGCCATCGTGACGCTGACCCATGATGCCAAGCTGGACGATCCCGCGATCGCGTTCGCCCTGCGCGCGCCGGTTTATTATCTGGGCTGCCTCGGCTCCAATCGCACCCATGCCAAGCGGTTGGAACGGCTGCGCGCGTTGGGATTTTCGGAGGCGGATCTGGCGCGTATTCATGCGCCGGCCGGGCTGAACATCGGGGCGAAATCGCCTGCCGAGATCGCGGTGTCGATCCTGGCACAGATCACGCAGGTATTGCGCCAAGGCGCTTGAGGCCGCACAGGGCCAACCTGCTTGTGGAATGAGACTCACCGACAGAAGTTCCGCCCAAAAGCCGGAGTTTGTCATCGCCGGCATATGGACGTCTGTCGAAACCTGCACTGGTGCCGTACGCCCCAAACTCTTGATGGAGTGCCGGTCAACCGATTGCGGGAGCGGCAGCCATCACTTGGTGCGGATCGGGTCAGCCAGCAGGCGCAGGCCGTTGAGGACCACCAGCAGTGTGCCACCCTCGTGACCGACCACGGCCAAAGGCAGTGGCAGATGGAAGAACAGTCCCGCGGTCACCAGAACTAGCATGGCACCGATGGCGAAGGTCAGGTTCTGGTGGATCACCCGCAAGGTCCGTTTTGCCAGCGCCTGCGCTGCGGCGAGGCGGGACATATCTTCCGACAACAGGGCCACGTCGGCGGCTTGCAGCGCCACTTCGGAGCCCGCGGCCCCCATCGCAATGCCGACATCGGCGCGGGCCAGCGCTGCGGCATCGTTCACCCCATCGCCGACGAAGGCGACCTGACCGGATTGGGCGAGGCGGTCCACCAAGGTGACTTTGTCCTGCGGCAACAGGTCGGCGTGGACTTCGGACGGGGCGATGCCGAGACGTTCGGCGATCTTCAGGGCCACTGGGCGGCGGTCACCAGTCATCATCATGACCTTTGTCACGCCGCCGGCGCGCAGGGCCGCTATAGCGTGGGCAGACGTTTCGCGCGGTTGGTCGGCTACTGCGATAGCGCCGATCAACGTGGCCCCACGACCCAGGTAGACCACTGTTTCCTGGCCCGCGATCATCGGTTGCAGGGCTTCATGAGCCAACGCGGCACCCATGCGGGCCGCCATGCGGGGGTTTCCGGCCCAGAGCGCGCCGATAGCGTCGGTGCCGGTGATACCTTCGGAGGGGGTGGCCGTGACCTCTGCCACCGCGATAACGGTCAGGCCTCGGCGGATCACTTCGCGGCGGATGGCTGCAGCAATCGGGTGTTCGGAATGCGCCTCGATCCCGGCAAGAAGGGACAAGAAGGTCACCTCCTCGCCCTCCAGTACGACCATGCCGGTCACCTCGGCGCGGCCTGTGGTCAGGGTGCCGGTTTTGTCAAACGCGAAGGCTTTGACGGCGGCCAGACGTTCCAAAGCGGCACCGCCCTTGAACAACACCCCACCCCGCGCCGCCGCCGACAGGGCCGACAGGATGGCGGCGGGCACCGAAATCACCACGGCGCAGGGCGAGGCCGCGACAAGCAGGGTTGCGGCCTGATAAAGCGCCTGTTTGCTGGGGATGCCGAGCCACAGCATGATCAGGTATGCCATGATCGACCCTGCCAGCACCGCCACGGTGTAGCGCTGACCGAACCAGTCAGAGAACCGCTCCGACGGGGCCTTCATTCCTTGCGCCTGCGTGACCATCTGGATCATGCGGGCGACGGTCGATTGCTCCAGACGGCGGGCGACCTGCATGGTCAGCACGGCGTTGAGGTTGACGGTCGCCTCGTGCAGCTTCGCCCCGGCCTCTTTGGCAACGGGCAACGATTCGCCGGTGATGGTGCTTTCGTCAATCTCTCCAACCCCATCGACAAGGATGCCATCGACCGGCACCCGGGAACCGGGGCGCAAGATCACAAGGTCGCCGGGGACCAGAGCGCTGACCTGCACCTCGGTCATGCCCTCTGCCGTCACTTTCAGCGCGGTCTCGGGGCGCAGCGCCATCAACGCCTCTACCGCGCGGCGGGCCTTGCCCATCGCGCGATGCTCCAGCGTGCCGGAAAGCGAGAACAGGGCCAAAAGGACAGCCCCCTCTAGAACGGCACCAACCGAAGCGGCGGCAAGGGCTGCCGTCACCATCAAGAAGTCGATGTCGAGGCGGAATTTCGTGAACAGCTCGGTCAGGGCGGCGATGGCTGGTGGGACGGCGCCGGCCAGATAAGCCAAGATCAGCGAGACTGTCACCAAAAGTGGCGGCAAGGGGTACAGGACGGCAGAAACACTGGCGACCGCAAGGCCTGCGATCGTGAGGATCGTCAGCGGCAGGTCAAGACCTTCGGCCGCGCCATGCGATTGATCGTGGTTGGCTTCTGCGCCGTGGTCATGATCAGCGGAATGATCGTGGCCCTGATCATGACGAGAGTCCCGATCCACGTCATGGTCAGGGCCGGACGCGTCTTCAGCGCGGTGATCGTCCATCGGTGGGCTCCCTTTCCTTCTCGATACACCGGCACGCGGTTGCCCGCGAGGGGCGTCACTGTCGCAGCTGGCGCGTTTCCCCCTTGACCCCACGCGCGCGCCTGTCAAAACCCCGGCATGGCTGTAGCAAACCTGACCATCGACCTTGACGCCTTGGCCGCAAACTGGCGGGCGTTGGACCGTGCCTCTGCCACGGGCGTGCAAACCGCCGGGGTGGTGAAGGCGGATGCTTACGGGCTGGGGGTTGGGCCGGTGGTGCTGACGCTTGCCCATGCCGGGGCGCGGCGGTTTTTTGTGGCGGCGGCGGAAGAAGGCGTTGCGGTGCGCAAAGTCTTGGGTCCCGGACCGCAGATCAACGTATTGTCCGGGCACATGGCGGGCGATACCGGATTGCTGCGCGACTGCGATCTGACACCGATGCTGAACAGCCTTGATCAGGTGACCCGCCATCTGGAGGCGCTGCCTGGCCATGCCTTTGGCGTGCAACTGGACACCGGCATGAACCGGTTGGGCATGGAAGAAGCCGAATGGGAGGTGACGGCCCCCTTCGTGCTGGAAGCCGGGCCGGAATTGCTGCTGTCGCACCTCGCCTGCGCTGACGACCCCGACCACGCGATGAACGAGGTTCAGCTGGCCAATTTCCATGCGATGACCGATGGCACCGGGTTGCCGCGCAGCTTTGCCGCAACCGGTGGGATTTTGCTGGGGCCAGCCTATCATTTCGACCTGACGCGGCCCGGGATCGGGATGTACGGCGGCAGACCCTATGAGGGGGCGGCCCCGGTGGTGAAGCTGTCTTTGCCGGTGATCCAGTCGCGGCTGGTCGCCGCCGGTGAGGCTGTGGGCTACGGCTGCAGCTGGGTGGCGGGAAAGCCCAGTTTGATTGCCACGGTTCAGGGCGGCTATGCCGATGGCATCATCCGCAGCCTGTCAGGGCGGGCGACCTTGTGGGCGGGGGATGTGGCGTGCCCGCTGATCGGGCGCGTTTCGATGGATTTGATCACGGTGGACATCTCTCATCTGGGGCAGGCACCAGACAGCCTTGACCTGATCGGGCCAAACCAAAGCGTGGATCAGTTGGCGGATGTGGCGGGGACGATCGGCTATGAGCTGTTGACCCGCATGGCGCCGCGTTTGGCGCGCAAATACCTTGGGGGGCAGCGGCAGTGACGAGGCGACAGTTGAACAGCATGTATTTGCCCCATTGCGGGAACGATGTGGCGCAGCTTTCACGATGCTGCGCATGTGCGGGGCGCAGCCGATGATCGCAAATCTGTTGGCCAACATCGGCCGCCCGGTTCTGGCGGCACTGGCGGCCTTCGGGCGGGTGGCGCTGTTCGCGCTGGACACTCTGCGCCACCTGCTGTCACCGCAGTTCTACTGGCGCGAGTTTTTGCAGGCCCTGTTGCAGATCGGCTGGTTTTCGTTGCCAGTCGTGGGCCTGACAGCCTTCTTCACCGGCGGCGCTTTGGCGTTGCAAATCTTTTCCGGCGGCTCTCGTTTTTCTGCCGAAGCCGTGGTGCCCCAGATCGTAGCCATCGGCATGGCGCGGGAACTGGGGCCGGTTCTGGGCGGATTGATGGTGGCGGCACGGGTCGCCTCCTCTATCGCCGCAGAGATTGGCACGATGAAAGTGACCGAGCAGATTGACGCCCTGGTCACCCTGTCAACCAACCCGATGAAGTACCTGACGGTGCCGCGCGTGCTGGCAGCCACCCTGGCGGTGCCGGTTCTGGTCGGCGTGGGCGACAGTATCGGCATTGCGGGCGGCTGGCTGGTGGGGATCACCAAGCTGGGCTTCAACTCTGCCACCTACATCAAGAACACCACTGACTTTCTGGAGACGTGGGACGTGGGCTCTGGCCTTGTGAAGGGCGCGGTGTTCGGCTTCATCGTGGCCTTGATGGGGTGCTATGCCGGGATGAATTCGGGCCGGGGCGCGCAGGGCGTGGGTGCCGCGACGAAATCGGCGGTTGTGGGTGCCTCGGTCCTCATATTGGCGGCGAATTACCTGCTGACCGGAGTGTTTTTCACATCATGATCACCCTCAGCGGCGTGCAGAAGGCCTTCGGTTCCAACCGTGTGTTGCGCGGGGTGGACCTTGAGATCCCCAAGGGGACCAGCATGGTGATCATTGGCGGCTCTGGCACCGGCAAATCCGTACTTTTGAAGTGTGTTCTCGGGTTGGTCACCCCCGATGCCGGCACCATTTCGCTTGAGGGGACGGATGTCACCTCTGGTGACCGCGACGCGTTTCTGGCGCGGTTTGGCATGTTGTTTCAGGGCGGCGCGCTGTTTGACTCGCTCAAAGTGTGGGAGAATGTGGCGTTCCGGCTGGTGCGCGGGGCGAACGCGATGCCTGCCGACAAAGCCCGTGAGGTGGCGATTGAAAAGCTGCGACGGGTCGGTTTGAAACCTGCGGTGGCGGACCTGTTTCCAGCGGAATTGTCGGGCGGCATGCAAAAGCGCGTCGGTCTGGCACGGGCGATTGCGGCGGCACCGGAGGTGATTTTCTTTGATGAGCCGACCACCGGCCTTGACCCGATCATGTCCGGCGTCATCAACACCCTGATCCGCGAGATTGTGGTGGAAATGGGGGTGACGGCAATGACGATCACCCACGACATGACCTCGGTCCGCGCGATTGCCGACCGGGTGGCGATGCTGCACGACGGCTTGATCCGCTGGACCGGGCCTGTGGCCGAAATGGATGCCGCAGCCGACCCCTATCTGCAACAGTTCATCCATGGCAGAGCCGACGGGCCGATTGAGTCGGTCCGCTGACAGGCGACGTCAGGCCTTGGCAGTTCGGATCGGTTCCGCGGCAGAACCCTGCCACGGGAGATTTGGCCAAACGCTTTGGCGCGAAGCGACTCGGGCTGTTTCACGCACAGGTTGATTGCTGTTGAAGCAAGCGAAACAATCCTGATCCTTCCACAGATTTTACATCAACTTCCCCCTGCAAGATCCGAAAATCATTGCATAACGTCTAAAATTTGCCTTCAAACTGCCGTATTCGGGGGTGTGCCATGCCAGTATCGTTCGCAGCGACCATGTTTCAGATCAGCGGCCTTGCGCGGCAAGTGGCTCAGGTCATCATACTGCTTTCGGCTTTGGCGTTGACGGCGGCCTCAATTGCGATGGCGTTCGGGGTGCTGGACTGGCCCGAAATTGCTGCGACCTATGCAGGCCAACCCCTGCCCTACGCCGGTATGTGGGCGCAGCTTGCGGCGAACGCCCTGCTGCTTGCGCTGGTATTTTTCCTGCCCGCCAACCTGCGGATGGCCCGGCTGGAGAAAAGCCACCGCAGCTTTGCCATGGGGGTCGAGGACGTCTCGCGTGCTTACCGTGTCGCCCATGCCGCTGACCGCACCGGGGTTTTCGCGCTGTCGGGTGAGTTTGAATCAATGCGCGCCCGGTTCGACCATTTGCGCCAGCATCCCGACCTTGGGCACCTGGAGCCGGAGCTTATGAACCTTGCGGCAGAGATGAGCTTTCTGTCGCGTGATCTGGCCCGGACCTATTCGGATGACAAGGTGGCGCGGGCGAAAAGCTTTCTCAAGCAGCGGCAGGAGGAGGTTCACATGATCACTGACCGCATTGCCGCCGCCCGCCGCACCTGTGACGAGCTGCGCCGCTGGCTGGCCGATATTCAAGCCGACGACCGTAAGGCGCAGCACCAAATCCGCAGGCTGGAGGCGGACTTGCAGGAAATCCTGCCCACCTTGGGCTATGATTTTGATCTGGACGGTGTGGCATCCGGCAGCCAGTCTTCTGCGACGCAGATCCCCGGGAATGTGGTGCCGTTGAACAAGCCGGGAAAATAAGGCTCCACCTTGCGCGCCCCTGCCCCAGTCTGGCATGAAGCGGCATGAGCAAATCCTCTCACTCTTTCACCTGCACCGCCTGTGGGGCCAGCCACAAGAAATGGAATGGCCAGTGCGAGGCGTGCATGGCCTGGAACACGCTGGTCGAAGAGGCTCCGCTGTCGGCAGGACCCAAGGGGCCGGTGGCCAAGGGGCGGACCATTGTGCTGACCGATCTGGCAACGCAGGCCGAAGCACCACCAAGGGCAGCCAGTGGCATGGCAGAGCTGGACCGGGTTCTGGGCGGTGGGCTGGTGCCAGCCTCGGCCATTCTGGTCGGTGGCGATCCGGGCATCGGCAAATCGACGCTGCTGTTGCAGGCGGTGGCGGCCTTTGCGCGGGCGGGCCTGAAGTGCATGTATATCTCGGGCGAGGAGGCCTCGGCGCAGGTCCAGATGCGGGCGCAGCGGCTGGGGTTGCAGGACGCCCATGTGCAGCTTGGCGCGGAAACCAACCTGCGCGATATTCTGACCACGCTGGACCGCGAGCGTCCGGCCTTGGCGGTGATTGACTCGATTCAGACCATGTGGCTGGACAATATCGAAAGCGCGCCGGGCTCGGTGTCGCAGGTGCGGGCAGCCGCGCATGAACTGGTGACCTTCGCCAAAAAGCGCGGGGTTTCGGTGATTTTGGTGGGCCATGTGACCAAGGATGGCCAGATTGCCGGACCCCGCGTGGTGGAGCACATGGTTGACACCGTGCTTTATTTCGAAGGAGAGCGTGGCCACCAGTTCCGTATCCTGCGCGCCGTGAAGAACCGGTTCGGCCCGGCGGATGAAATTGGCGTGTTCGAGATGACCGGGGCGGGGTTGGCAGAGGTTTCCAACCCCTCCGCGCTGTTCCTGTCGGACCGCGAGAAGGCCACTCCGGGGTCTGCGGTATTCGCCGGGATCGAGGGCACAAGGCCGGTGCTGACCGAGATACAGGCTTTGGTGGCACCCTCCACTTTGGGCACACCGCGCAGGACCGTGGTGGGGATAGACGGCGGGCGGCTGTCCACCATCCTTGCGGTGCTGGAAGCCCGAGTTGGCATCAGTTTTGCGGGGCTGGACGTGTTCCTGAATGTGGCGGGTGGTCTGCGCGTCAACGAACCTGCCGCCGACCTTGCCATTGCCGGAGCCATCCTTTCGGCGCGTGAGGATGTGGCAATTCCGCCAGACATGGTGCTTTTCGGTGAGATCAGCCTGTCGGGCGCGCTGCGTCCGGTGGGTCAGACGGAAAATCGGTTGAAAGAAGCCTCGAAACTTGGTTTCACACAGGCGGTGGCGCCCCGTCTGTCAAAGTATACACAGGCGAGCGGGATCAGGCTGCGAGAGATGCCTGACCTGACGGCGTTTGTGGGCGAGATGTTTGGCGCAGGCTAAGGCGCGGCAGGCTTTAAGACGGGCCTAACAGCGGCGCAGGAGAGAAGAATGAACGGATTTACCCTCGTCGATGGCGTGGTGGCGGCCATCATCGTGCTGTCGGCGGTACTGGCCTATTCGCGCGGTTTTGTCCGTGAGGCGCTGGCGATAGCGGGCTGGGTCGGGGCCGCCATTCTGGCCTATACCTTCGCCGCCACTGCCCAACCGCTGGTCAAGGAAATCCCTGTCATCAACAAGGTGATCGGCGACAACTGCGAATTGTCGATCATCACCGCCTTTGCCTTGGTGTTTGCGGCTGGGCTGATTATTGCATCCCTGTTCACGCCACTGTTTTCCAGCGTGGTGCAGCGCAGCTTTCTGGGCGGTATTGATCAGGGGATTGGCTTTCTGTTTGGCGCGGTGCGTGGGATTGCTTTGGCGGCTGCGGCGTTTCTGATCTACGATATGGCGCACCAGTCGGTTGATATGGTGGACAAATCCCGCTCTGCCAAAGTCTATGCCAGCTTTAAGGGCGGCTTGCAGTCGACGATGCCGGACAATCTGCTGACCATGATCGTAGACCGCTACAACAAACTGACGGCGATTTGCCCGACGGGGGCCAAGGTGGCTCCGGCAACTGGTGCCACAACTGGCACTACGCCAGGTACTGCGCCAGATACTGCGACCGGCACCACGACAGGCACGACTACGGGCAACTGAGCCGCAGTGCCGCATTGCGGCAAAGGCGGTCGTTCCGGGGGTGACTTCCCAGGCTTTAAGTCCTAAACCACGGTGACATTCACCGAAGGTTCGGAGGAACGATGCCCCACCACCTTGCCCACCCTTTTGATGACGACAAACTGAAAGAGGAATGCGGCGTTTTCGGCGTGATCGGCGTGGCGGATGCTTCGAATTTCGTTGCACTCGGCTTGCACGCGTTGCAGCACCGGGGGCAGGAGGCGGGCGGGATCGTCAGCCACGACCCCAACTCTGGCTTCAACTCGGCGCGGCGCTTTGGTTATGTGCGCGACAATTTCACCAGGCCCGAGGTGATGGACACCTTGCCCGGCCCGCTGGCCATCGGTCATGTCCGCTATTCCACCGCAGGCTCCAAAGGGGCTACGGCGATCCGCGATGTGCAGCCGTTCTTTGGTGAATTCTCGATGGGCGGTGCCGCCATTGCCCACAACGGCAACCTTACCAATGCCCTTGCCCTGCGCAAGGAACTGATCGAGCGCGGGTCGATCTTTCAAAGCTCGTCTGACAGCGAGTGCATCATTCACCTGATGGCGCGGTCGATCCAGAAGACCATCCCCGAGCGGATGAAGGACGCCCTGCGCCGGGTTGAGGGCGCGTTTTCGGTGGTGGCGATGACGCGGACCAAGCTGATCGGCGTGCGCGATCAGTTAGGGGTGCGGCCCTTGGTACTGGGCCGGTTGGGCGACCAAAGCTGGGCCTTGTCGTCAGAAACCTGTGGCCTGGACATCATCGGTGCCGATTTTGTCCGTGAGATCGAGCCGGGCGAGATGATCGTGATCGAGGATGGCAAGATCACCTCCTCGCACCCCTTTGGTGCCCCGATGTCGCGGTTCTGCATCTTTGAGCATGTCTATTTCAGCCGGCCGGATTCGATTCTGGGCGGGCGGTCGGTCTATGAAACCCGGCATCAGATTGGTGTGGAACTGGCTCGCGAGGCACCGGTGGAAGCCGATCTGGTCTGCCCGGTGCCGGATTCCGGGACACCTGCGGCGATTGGCTACAGTCAGGAATCGGGCATTCCCTATGCGATGGGGATCATCCGGAACCAATACATGGGCCGCACGTTTATCGAACCGTCCGAGTCGATCCGCAACATGGGGGTGCGGCTGAAGCTGAACGTCAACCGCGCGCTCATTCGGGGCAAACGGGTCATTCTGGTGGACGATTCGGTGGTGCGGGGCACGACCAGCCGCAAGATCAAGGACATGATTTTGGAGGCAGGGGCTGCCGAGGTGCACTTTCGCATCGCCTCCCCGCCAACCGCATGGCCGTGCTTTTACGGGGTGGACACGCCAGAGCGGTCGAAGCTTTTGGCCGCCAACATGTCGGAAGACGAGATGCGCGACTGGATCGGGGTGAACAGCCTGAAATTCATCACGCTGGACGGGCTTTACCGCGCGGCTGGTGAAGCGGGCGGTCGCAATCCCAAAGCACCGAAATACTGTGACGCGTGTTTCTCGGGCGATTACCCGATTCTTCCGACCGACAAGATCGACGAGGGATTCGAGATGAAGGCGGCGGAGTGAGTGCTGCTTAGAGGTGGTGCGCCGGGCCTCGAATTTTCTGCGAAAATTCAGGCTGGCGACGAATTTTCTACGAAAATTCAGGCAGGCGACGAATTTTCTGCGAAAATTCAGGCCCAGCGGGTCGCAGGTCCAGCCCCCCTTGCCTGTGACCCTATGCTGGACTATCCCCCCTGCGACCCATCAACAGGCAGGTTTGCATGACCCAGAAAATCGCCCTCGTCACCGGTGCCTCGCGTGGCTTGGGTGCGGCTTTGGCCGAGCAACTGGCGGCCCGGGGTTGGCATGTCGTGGCAGTGGCGCGCACGGTTGGCGGTTTGGAAGACCTTGATGACCGGGTCAAGGCTTTGGGATTGCCGGGTGCTGGTGGGGTGACGCTGGCGCCGATGGACATCACCAATGACGATGCGATGCGGCATCTGTGCCTGTCGATTTTTGAGCGGTGGGGCGGGCTGGGGTTATGGGCCCACGCGGCCATTCATGCCACACCCATGGCCCCGGCCGGATCGCTTGCGGTCAAGGATTGGGACAAGGCGATTGCCACCAACATCCGTGCCACTGGGCAATTGATCCCGATGGTGGAACCTTTGCTGAAGGCCGGGCACGGCACCGCGCTTTTCTTTGACGATCCGCGCACCGGGCACAAGTTCTTTGGCGCCTACGGGGCCTCAAAAGCCGCGCAGATGGCTCTGGCGGGCAGTTGGCAAGCCGAGACGCAGCGCATCGGGCCGCGCGTGATGACAGCGACGCCAAAGCCGATGCCCACCGCGACCCGCGCGCGGTTCTTTCCGGGAGAGGACCGGAGCAAACTGGCCAGCCCACGGGCCGAGGCGGACCGGATTTTGCGGGAGATGTTGCCGGACGTGTGAGGCGTTGAAGCCTAAGGCGGGAGTGTGTGTGCCCGGATGAAACGGGGTGGAGTGGTCTTCATCCGGGTCTAAAGACCCATCTTTTTGGCGTTACGGCTTGAGCCAGTCTTCATAGTCGCTGACCAGAAGATGGGTCGGGGCCACGTCTTCCTCGATCTTGGCAAAGCGGCCGATCGGCTCGCGGAAGATGTTGTCGGTGACATCGTCGTTGACGGTGGAAACCTCGCCAATCAGCACGTCGCCGCCTTCGCCCCAGAAAGCGTGCCAGTCGCCGGGCATCAGGGTCACCGATTCTCCGGGTGCCAGTTTCAACTTTTGGCCAGGCGCATAAGGCACGTCGATGCCGTCACAGCGCACCATGCCGCCGTGTTTGTCAGAGCAGTTGCCCTCGGGGTCTGACCCGGTCAGTTCCACGATCAGCGTGGCTCCGCCGCGGTTGATGATATCCTCTGCCTTGATGACATGCGTGTGCATCGGGCTGAGTTGATCCTGCCGCGAGATCAGCAGCTTTTCAGCATAGCACATGCCACCGCCGCGTTGCAGATCGGACAGTTGGCCATTGCGCAGGGTGAACAGGAACAGGCCCATCTGATCGTAGCGGCCCTGACCGTAGTCGGTGATATCCCAACCGCAGCGCCCGTCAATCACGCGGCGTGCAGTGGCGGCGCGGGATTTGAACTCTGTCGGCGACCAGTTGGCAAAGGGCGGCAGGATAAAGCCATAGTGGCGGATCATCTCGTCCGCCGCACCCATGATTTCGTTGATGCGTGAGCGTTTCATGGCAAATCCTTGCTGAGACCGGGATGAAGTCTTCAGAAAACATCCCGGCGTGTTTCCGTTTGGTCGCGCGTGTCACAGAAAACGAAAGGCCGGTTTGCCGCGTCACGCATTGACCCTTGGGGGATTATATCGATTGGCGGGCCGCCAACAAGATGAGTTCACGGCGTTCCGGATCGGCTCTGACGAAAGCACGAGGACCAAAAACCAGCTAACCCCCGGTTTTTGGGCAAATGGTGGCCCGGTTTTGCCTGTCCCCTGACTACACCTAAATCACCAGAAAATCATGGTAGTCGATGCTGTGTTTGGAGCTTAACACCGCGAAAGCCACCGCCAGAGCACCGCCAACCCCATCCGCATCGTAAGACAAGGTGCATGTGGCTTTGGTGTAAAGGATATGCTGGCCTGCGGTCGTGGTGGCAGGGCCGGTGTGAAACTCCGCAGCCGTCACCGCGCCGACGGGCAAAGCGCTGAACATCGCATGGCTGAGGACAATCTTGTCGCTGGCATGGGTAAAGTCGGTAATATGGTCAAGGGTCAGGTCTCCCGGCGTCTCGGCAAACACAAACTGATCGGCACCGCTGCCGCCGGTCAGCGTGTCGCGGCCCAGCCCGCCCAGCAGGGTGTCATTGCCAAAACTGCCGTTCAGATGGTCGCTGCCTGCGCCGCCTGCCAGCCGGTTGCCGTTGAAATCGCCGGTGATGCTTTCGTTGTACCGCGAGCCCAGCACGTTTTCGATGTTGAACAGAGTGTCGGTGCCGACGCCCTTGCCGGTCGCGGTAAAGGAGCCGAGGTTGACCACTTCACCAAGATTGCCAGGCCCTCTTTGCACCGCCGCATAATCCACCGTGTCAAGGCCACCCTGCCCGTCAATCCGGTCATTGCCGGCCTGCCCCCTCAACGTGTCATTGCCAAGACCCCCAAGGATCACGTCAGCCCCCGAGGTGCCGACGAGGCTGTCATTGCCCGCACCACCCACTATATCGCGGTTGGTGACGCTGAAATCTGCCGAGACATTGCCGCCCAGCACACCACCCACCGCCGCAGAGATGGTGTTATGGTAGGTGTCGACCGTGCCCTGTATCCCGGCGCTTTGCGCGTAGACATAGATCGAAGCGGTCTGGTCGCCTGCCGCGAAGTCAACCTGATGCCCGCTGAACAGCCCGCCTTGCAGGTTGCCGCCCAAAGCCCCGGCTAGACCTGTGGCACTGAGCGTGACGCTGCCAATCCCAGAGGCATCGCCCAGACGATAGATGGTCAGAAGTGTGTAAGAGGGTATGGCGCCACCATATTCGGCCATGGAGTGGCGGTTGGCCTCGATATAATAACTGGTGGCGACATGGGCGCCGGACCAGCCGACAGCCGCAGGGCCCCGCCCGCTGCCACCCGCATCAAAGTATGACCGTAGGCGCTGCCGTTGTCGGTAAAGCCCGTACCGCTGTCACTATGCAGCGCCACCGCATTGCCGCCCAGCATGGTCGTGGTGCTGCCCTCTATAGTGCCATCCAGCACGATCCTGGCCCCGCTTGGCACCACCAGCGTTTTGAGGAGGTTGATATCCATCGCTTGGGAAAAGCGGATCGTCACCTCTGCCCCGGTGGCAATCGAGACCTGAACGGCATGGGCAAACGCCTCTTGCAAAGAGGTCTTGCCATCGTTCGACGCCGTCACGGTGGTGTTGACTGTAAATATCGGCATTGCGGCCTCTTGCTCTAAAAATACGGACAATTTTGAATAATCTAGTGTTCTGCATCTGACATAGGATTCCCGACGGCGCCACGCTGTGGCATAATCGGCGGATGAGACGCTCCGACATCTGCCTATACCTTGGCCCCGCCGACCGCGCTGAGCTTCAAGCTCTGCTGACCAACCGCAACAC
>JBBRLL010000033.1:0-50318 GCA_038231395.1 Rhodobacterales bacterium | reverse complement strand
GTCGATCTGGTCATAAGCGCGGAATTCGCCGAAATACTTGGTGATCGCAGCCGTCAAGGTCGTCTTGCCGTGGTCAACGTGGCCAATCGTGCCAATGTTGACGTGCGGTTTGTTCCGTTCAAACTTTGCCTTACCCATGATCGATCACCCTTGTTTGGGGCCCAGGTCAGGTGTGCTGGCGGCCCCGGTCTACACGGGCGGCGACTTAAGCCGGAAGTTTCGGAATATCAAGGGCGGTCGGCGGAATCAGGGGTTTGGCAGCGCCACTGTCATTGGTTTTAGTGTCACTTGGCGTGGTCAACGGCGGTAAATCCAGCCACTCCGGATGGGCCAGCATGTAATCCTGCACCAGTTTTGCGGCATTGAAGGTCAGCTTCTTCAACTGCTGGGCTTTGGATTGGGTCCAGCCGGAGCCGATGAGGCTTTTTGCCGAAACGCCCTCCACATAGATGATCCGCTTACCGCCCTTGACCAGCAACTCTTGCTTGGCGTCGTCCCAGACGTTGACGGTGAAAATCAGCGCGGATTGCGGGCTGGCAACCACAGGGATACCGGGCGGCGCCAGCATGTACCCGTCAATCGAAATGCCAAAGTCGAACAGTTTGCCACCGGTATAGCCGCCAAATCTGTCCTGCATCGCATTGGTCATGGCCGTTTTCCATTCCTCGGGTGAGGCTTTGCGGGAAATCGCAATGGTCTGCGCGGTTTCCGGCACCACAATGTTCAGCCCCAACTGAAAGTTGCCCATCGGGCGTGGCGGCTCTCCGGCGTCATGGGCGTCGCAGGCAAACAGCGCCAAAAGGGAAAGTCCGGCGAGGAACAAACGGATGACTGACATGGCGGGCGGGCTCCTTGGTGCAGGGTTCTGTTGGGGATAGCGGGCGCGTCTGACCTTGGCAATCGCTGCGTATGGTGTTGCGTCGGATCGGCACTATATCGTGAAGTGCAGGCGGAGGGTGTGATGGGAAAGATTGAAACGGTTGAAGTGGCGCTGCCGGTGCGGGTTCCGCTGCATTCGACGCCTTTGGGCATCCTGGGTACGTTGCAAGCCGGGCGGCGCAATGTGCTGGAATTGATCCCCGAAATAGCCACCCGCGCGCCCATCCTGTCGGGGGCCACGGGCAAGCGTTGGCACATGGTGATGGACCCGGATGCTTTGCGGATCATCCTGCGCGACCGGGTGGAGGACTACCCCAAGTCCATGGTGACAAAGCTTATTCTGGAGCCTGCCATCGGCAATTCGATGTTCGTGGCTGAGGGAGCGGAGTGGCTCTGGCAGCGCCGCACCGCTGCTCCGGTCTTCACTCATGGCAATATTGCCAACTTGGCCCCGGTGATGACCCTTGCAGCAGAACACGCCGCCGCACGGTTTGATGCGGCGTGTGGCCGGGCGATCGATGCGTTCGAAGAGATGGTGTCGGCGACGTTTGAGGTGATTTCGGATGTGACATTTTCGCGCGGTGAGGGGTTTGCGCGCGACGGCGTTCATCGGGCGATCGAAGATTACATCGGGCAGGCGGCGAAAATCTCGTTGCTGGATATTCTGGGCGCACCGGCATGGGTGCCGCGTCTTGGGCGGATGTTTGCTGGTAACGCCATGAAACAGATGAAAAAGATGGCGGATGCCGCGATTGACCAGCGGCGACAGAAACCTGCGGTCGGGGTGCCGGACCTGTTGGACCTGCTTTTGGCGGGGGAAGATCCGAAAACTTCCCGCAAGATGAACGGCGACGAGCTGCGCGACAACCTGTTGACCTTCATCGTCGCAGGCCATGAGACGACGGCACTGACCTTGGCATGGTCTTTGTACCTTTGCGCGTTTGATCAGAAGGTACAGGACGCCGCCCGGCTTGAGGCACAGGTTTTGCAAGGCCGTGCCGCAACCGCCGCCGATCTGCCCGCGTTGCCGCTGATCCGCCGCATCGTAAACGAGGCGTTGCGGCTATACCCGCCCGCCGCTTTTCTGGCACGCACGGCGCAAAAGGCGGATGTGCTGTGCGGGCGTGAGGTAAGGCCGAAGGACACGGTGATTTTGCCGATCTATGCGATGCACCGGCATCATGCGCAGTGGACCAACCCGGATGCCTTTGATCCTGATCGGTTTCTGACCGCGCCAAACCGCTTCACCTACCTGCCTTTTGGCGATGGGCCACGGATTTGCATCGGGGCCTCTTTCGCACTGCAAGAGGCGGTGATCATTCTGGCCACGTTGCTGTCACGGTTCCGGTTTGGCTTGGTTGCTGGCAAAGCGCCGAAACCGGTGATGATTCTGACCCTCAGGCCACAGGGCGGGGTTTGGCTGAAGGTGGAGCGGGCCTGAGGATTCCAAGTAAAACACTCGGGTATCTTGACCGCCTGCGGATCGGCTGGTAAAGGTGACTATAATACTTGGTAATAGGATACGTCATGACCCCGCGCCCGACCAAACCCCGCCGCTGGACCAGCATCGCCTTCGCATCGGTGACGCTGGCAGCCTCACCGGCCATGGCCGACATCCACCGACCGATCACGCTTGCCGTGCCGGGACAGCAGCTTTGGCTCGCGCAGGCGCAGGGCGGTGAGGGTGGTGAAGCCGGGGTGATCGCAGAGGCCGTTCCCGATGCGGCCTATCTGACCGAACTGATGATCGTCGAAGGCCACATGCTGGCGGCACGCGACCTTTATGCTTTGGGCAAGGCGGATTTGGCTGTCGAGTTGTCGAACCATCCTGCTGAGGAGGGCACACTGGACACCCTTCGCAAACAAATTGCCGCACGCAAGGCTGCCGACGTCGGTGAAGCGATTGCAAGCTTTCGCGACGCGATGATCAAAGGGGCGCCGCAACCTGAGGTGGACGCTGCCTTGACAGCTGTTTCGCAGGGCTTTTCTGCGGCAGCCGCAGGCGAAGACGCCAAAGTTCGGGTCCGGTTTGACGCGGTGGTTTTGCTGCTGAAAGCCTCGGCTGACGAATACGGCGCGGCGGTCAAGGACGGCAAGGTCGAAGACGAGATGGGCTGGCATGAGGCCTGGTCGTTCCTGGGATTGGCGCGGTCCCGGATGATGGCTTTGGCGACTTTGCCTTTGTCGGCCAAGGCGGCACCAAAAGCTTTCGAGGCGATGACGGCAGCGGATGCGGCGTTCGGCGACGCTACAGCCAAAGAGCCTATGGCTGGCGACGTGCAGATTTTGCTCGCGTTGGCGGCGCGGGTGGAATTGCTCGCCTCCTCGGTCAGATGATGATTGTCATCGGCGATATTCTGTCGCCCGCAGAGGTTTTGGCGTTGCGCGACCTGGCGCAAGGGCTGGCTTTTGGCGATGGCCGGGCCACAGCTGGCCGTCATGCCAAAGAGGTCAAGGCCAACGATCAGGCGCTGCCTTGCCCGGAGTTGGACGCGATTTTGGCGAAGGTTGAGGGCGCGCTGGCGGCAAGCCCGTTGTTCCGTTCGGCCGCGCGTCCCAAGGCGCTGACCAAGCTTATTCTGTCGCGTTACCGCGTTGGGCAGACCTACGGGTTGCATGTCGATGACGCGCTGATGCAGGGGCTGCGGACCGACCTGTCCTTCACGCTTTTTCTATGCGAACCAGACAGTTACGACGGTGGCGCGCTGGTCATTGAGGACCTGCTTGAAGCGCGCGAGATCAAGTTGCAGGCGGGGGAGGTGATGCTTTACCCCTCTGCCACCCTGCACCGCGTGTCGCCGGTGACGCGCGGCGAGCGGCTGGGCGTGGTGGGCTGGGTGCAAAGCCTGATCCGTGACGGGGCGCAGCGCGAGATTCTGTTCGATCTGGATCAGGCGGTTGAGGCGTGTTTTGCCGCTGAGGGCAAGACGGCACAGTTCGACAGGCTATCCAAAAGCCGCGCGAACCTGTTGCGCATGTGGGCGGAGCTTTAAGTCCGGGGCTGCGGCGGAAGAAGATATAAAACCCGGAAATGGTGCCGGGTTTTGAGGCGCGCAGCTTGGTCTGGGAAGATGGGCGAACCTGACCTTTGGTTAGAACCGCCCATCCTACCGGCGTCAGGTGATCAAGAAATCGGACGAGGTTACAATCGTGCCAGGGACGACGTGCGCAAAGGCCAGTGCGGGCGTCAGACCTGTTCCATCGGGATCAAAGCTGAGCAGCCCAGTGACGGAGTTGTAAGCGATCATCGCCTCGGCAGCACTTGCGGCGCCGGTGGTGAAATGACTGGGATCCAGCGCGCCTGCCGCACCAAGACCAGCAAAACCATTGTGGTTAAGGTCGATGTGATCGACACCATGGGTGAAATCGGTGATCTGATCGACGCCGGTTTTGTCGGCACCATTGGAGAAAACGAAATGGTCGGCACCGGCACCTCCGGTCAGGCGATCCATCCCGGTCCCGCCGATCAGCGTGTCATCGCCAAGTCCGCCGTTCAGCACGTCGGCCCCCGCAGCGCCGCTGATCTTGTCGTTGCCGCCAGAACCGGTCACGTGGTCATTGCCGCGAAACGCATAGTTGAACAGGCTTTGCCATTGGTGTGCGAAGGCAAGGTCGAAGAAATGCGCCGCGTTGGCGATCAGGCCGGTGTAGCTGGCGGTTGAGGTGATGTTGGTGGTGCCGCTGTGAAACGAGGCACTGCTGTGCAGCGCTGATATTGTCCCGGCCGTCACATCGGTCAGTTTGCCGCCGACGACGACGGGGACAAGGCCGGAACCTGTCACCGACGACGTATCGTTTGAGGTTGCGGTGGTTTTTGTCCACGTCACGCCAGTGGACCCGAAGGAGGAAACGGTCTCTTTCAGCAGATTGGTCAGATTGAGGGTGGTGGCGCTGAAGCCGGGTCCGGGCGCTGCGCCGGTGAGCGTCAAGGTAACGTTGGCCATTGGAAACCTCCTGAAATGCAAGTCCATGTAGGCGCGGGTGGCGCGCTGGTGTCAAGCTGCCTGAATCGAAACATCACGCAGGCTTAATCGAAACGATTGTCTCTGGGAAAGCCGCGCGGGGCCATCCGGCCAGCGGTGGCGCGGGCAGCCAGCCATTCGGTCAGGTCGGTTTCGGTGCGGGTGCGGCCAGCGGGGTCTTTCCAACTTAGGCCACGGGCGAGGGTGAAGGTGGTGGCGTCCGACAGCCCGCCGTCTTTGTAGCGTTGAAGGCGCACGCCTTTGCCTTTGGTCATCTCTGGCAGGTCGGTGAGCGGGAAGATCAGAACCTTGCGGTTCTCTCCAACCACGGCAACATGGTCACCGGTTACGCGGCGGCATAGGGCGGTTTTGCTGCCATCGGCGAGGGTCAGCACCTGCTTTCCGGCTTTGGTCTGGGCCAGAACCTCGTCAGAGATGACGATGAAACCATCACCAGCAGTAGAGGCCAAAAGCAGCTTCTCAGCGGGGCGGAAGATCATCAGGTCAATTATGGCGCTGTCGTTGGGCAGGTCGACCATCAGACGGACAGGCTCACCCATGCCGCGACCCCCGGGCAAGTTGACGCCCATCAGGGTGTAAAAGCGGCCATTGGCGGCGACGATCAGGATCTTGTCGGTGGTTTCGGCGTGGAAGGCGAAACGGGCGGCGTCGCCGTCTTTGAACTTTTGCTCGATGGTGAGGTCAACATGGCCTTTCAGCGCCCTGATCCAGCCCATCTGGGAGCAGATCACCGTGATCGGCTCACGCTCGATCATGCTTTCGGCGGTGATCTCGACAGTCTCACCGGCCTCGGCAAAACTGGTGCGGCGGGCTCCGGCTTTGGTGGTTTTGCCGAAGGCGCGGCGGATGTCTTCCAGTTCGGTGCCGATGCGCTGCCATTGGAGTTCATCACTGGCCAGCAGGGCAGACAGACCGGCACGTTCCAGAACCAAAGCATCGCGTTCAGAGATCAACTCCATTTCCTCTAGCCGACGCAAGGAGCGCAGTCGCATGTTCAGGATGGCTTCGGCCTGAGTGTCGTTGAGTTGGCCGGTGCCGGACGCGGGCGGAACATAGTCGCGCTCACTGGTGGCGCGTTTGTGCTTTTTGTCCCAGTTTTCCGAGGTCAGGGCGCGTTTGGGGTCGTCGTCATAGCGGATAATATCAATGACGCGGTCGAGGTTGAGGAAGGTGATCAGAAAGCCCTCGAGGATTTCCAGCCGGGCGTCGATTTTGCCGACCCGGAAGTGGGTGCGGCGTTTTAGGACTTCGCGGCGGTGGTCGAGGAAGGCGCGCAGGACTTCTTTGAGCGAGCAGACCTTGGGCACTTTGCCGTCGATCAGGACGTTCATGTTGAGCGAAAAGCGGCTTTCCAGTTCGGAGTTTTTGAACAGCGCCCCCATCAGCTGGTCGGCGTCCACGGTGCGACTGCGGGGTTCCAGTACGATGCGGATGTCTTCGGCGCTTTCGTCGCGGACATCGGCGAGGAGGGGGACTTTCTTCAGGTTCACCAATTCGGCCAGACGCTCGATCAACTTCGATTTCGCGACCTGATAGGGAATTTCGGTGACGACGATCTGCCACATGCCACGGCCAAGGTCTTCGATCTGCCAGCGGGCGCGGGTGCGGAAACTGCCTCGCCCGGTGCGGTAGCTGTCGAGGATGGTGGCGCGGTCTTCGACGATGACGCCTCCGGTCGGGAAGTCGGGGCCGGGGATCAGTGTCACAAGATCGGCGTCTGGGGTGTCAGGGTCGGCCAGCAAGGCGTGGCAGCCAAGAATGAGTTCATCGAGGTTATGCGGCGGGATATTGGTGGCCATCCCGACAGCGATACCGGACGAGCCATTGGCCAGAAGGTTGGGAAAGGCCGAGGGCAGGACGATAGGTTCGCGCAGGCGGCCATCGTAATTATCGCGAAAATCCACGGCGTCTTCGTCGAGGCCCGCCAGCAAAGCCTCTGAGACGGCGGTCATCCGGGCTTCGGTGTAGCGGGGCGCTGCGGGGTTGTCGCCGTCGATGTTGCCGAAGTTGCCCTGACCATCGACCAGTGGATAGCGGACGTTGAAATCCTGCGCCAGACGGGCCATCGCGTCATAGATCGAGGCGTCGCCATGCGGGTGAAAGTCACCCATCGTGTCGCCGGCGATCTTGGCGGATTTCAGGAACCCCCCGGTGGAGGACAGCCGCAGACGGCTCATCGCATAAAGGATGCGGCGGTGGACGGGTTTGAGGCCATCACGGGCATCAGGCAAGGCGCGGTGCATGATGGTGGACAAAGCGTAGGTCAGATAGCGCTCGCCAATCGCGCGGGCCAAAGGCTCGGTGCGCAGGATGGGCTCTGACACCACAGGGATATCGCCGGACGCCGCGTCATCGGGACCAGAGTCTTCTGGTGCCGAGTCTTCTGGCGTGGTGTCTTCTGGTGTGGTGTCATCTGGCGTATCGGACATGAGGCTTGTCTAGTGTGGCGGGCGAAGGCGGTCCAGAGTGATTGAGCGTTCGGGCGATGTGACAAGAGGATAGAAAAGAAGGTTCGGGTGGCGATGATAAAATGGTTGTTGGGTTTGGGCGCGGTCTTGTTCGGCGCGATGTGGTTTCTTGGCGCCGACCACGGGCAGTATATCAACCCGCCGCAGGCTGTGGTGGACCCGGTTGCAGCAGAGGCCCCTGCGAAACGGGAGGTGTTCGTGCCTGCCGCACCTGCGGAGCAGACTGTGAAGCCGGTTGTGCAGGATCCAGTCGCTGACGCTACAGTGGCGCAGCCGCCAGTGGTGCAGGTCCCAGTTGTCGAGGCTCCGGTCGGGTTGGATCGCGTGGTGCAGGCTCCGGGCGTCGAAGCCCCGATGGCGCCCGATGCCGTGCAAGCGCCCCCCGACGCAACTGTCGGAGTAACGAAATTGATGCACGCTCCGGCCGGGGCCTCGGTTCGCAGTGGGCCGGGGCTGGAGTTTCCGGTGATCGGTGCTGTCGGCGCGGGCGATGTGGTGATGGTGGTCCAAGATGGCGCAGCCTCTGGCTGGGTGAGGGTCGCGGTGGATGGCGGTGGCCCGGCTTGGGTGATGACAAAACTGTTGCGGGAATAGCGGGATGCTCGGATAAGCCTGCCCTGAACCAGTGAAAGGCCACAGATGCGCACGATTTTGATCACGGGATGCTCGTCTGGCATCGGGTATGACGCGGCGCGTGGATTGGCGGCGCGGGGCTGGCGGGTGTTTGCCACGTGCCGAAAGCCCGAGGACTGTCAGAGGCTTGTGGCGGAGGGGTTGGAGAGTTTCGTTCTGGACTACGCCGATGAAGCAAGCATAGCGGCGGCAGTGGTGGAAGTGCAGGCACGGGCCGGGCGGCTGGATGCCTTGTTCAACAACGGTGCCTTTGCCTGTCCGGGGCTGGTCGAAGATCTGCCAAGGGATGCCTTGCGGGCGATTTTTGAGGTGAATTTGTTTGGCTATCACGACCTGACGCGCCGTTTTATTCCGATGATGCGGGCGCAGGGGGCAGGGCGGATCGTCAATTGCTCATCGGTTTTGGGGATTGTCGGGATGGAGTGGCGCGGCGCCTATGTGGCGACCAAGTTCGCGATGGAGGGGTTGAGCGACGTGTTGCGGCTGGAAATGCGCGGGACCGGGGTGGAGGTTGTGTTGATTGAGCCGGGACCGATCGGTACCAGGATCAGGGTGAACGCCCAGCCGCATTTCGAGCGGTGGTTTGACTGGAAGAATGCGGCACGGTCGGCGGACTATGCGCGGTTTCGCGAGCGGCTTTATGACGGGTCCGGCAAGAAGGACCGGTTTGAATTGCCAGCCTCGGCGGTGACAAAGGTACTGATCCATGCGGTGGAAGCAAAGCGGCCAAGGGCGCGATATTATGTGACTTTGCCGACCTATATCGCAGGGTTGGCGCGCAGGGTGCTGCCGACCCGGATGTTGGATTGGGTCGTGGGTTTGGGGTAGATGGGCAAATTGCCCATCCTACCTTTTCCTAACGGTAACCGGCGGCTTGCAGTTCGAAAAGCTCCGCATAGCGGCCGGATTGCGCGAGGAGTTCTTCGTGGCTGCCCGACGCCTCTACCTTGCCGCCGGACAGGACGAGAATCCGGTCAGCCATTCTGACGGACGAAAAGCGATGTGAGATCAGGATGGCGGTACGGCCATGGCTCAGTTCTTTGAACCGCTGGAACACCTCAAACTCCGCGCGGGCATCGAGAGCGGCAGTGGGTTCATCAAGGATCAGAACTTCTGCACCACGCATATAGGCGCGGGCGATGGCCAGCTTTTGCCACTCCCCACCCGAAAGCTCGACACCGTTGCGGAAGCGTTTGCCGATCATCTGGTCGTAGTCTTCGGGCAGACCCTCGATCACCCGGTCTGCAAGGGCGCGTTCGGCGGCGGCTTTGATGCGGGGCCGGTTGAAACGCTCCTCGATGCGGCCAACGGCAATGTTGTCGGCGGCGGTCAGCGAGTAGCGCATGAAATCCTGAAAAATCACCCCGGTGGCGCTGCGCAGACTGGCCAGATCATAGTCGCGCAGGTCGCGGCCATCCAGAAGGATGCGGCCCTCAACCGGGTCGTAAAGCCGCGCCAGCAGCTTGACCAGTGTGGTTTTGCCAGCGCCGTTTTCACCAACAAGGGCCAGGGTTTCGCCGGCGTTCAGATTGAAGCTGAGGTTGCGCACCGCCCAGCGTTCAGCACCGGGATAGCGGAATCCCACATTTTCAAAGACAAAACCCTGGCTGATCGGATTTGGCACCGGGATGGCGCCGGGTTTGGAGACGATGCCGGGCTTGACCTCAAAAAAGCTGAAAAGGTCGTCGAGGTAGAGGGCCTGTGCGGCGGTGGAGGAGAAGCTGGACAACAGACCCTCCAGCAGGCTGCGCAGGCGCAGGAACGAGCCGGACAGGAAGGCGAGGTCGCCGATGGTCAGTTTGCCGGAAAGCGTGCTTGCAATGATTGAGGCATAGGCCGCGTAATAGCCAAGCGTGCCTAGCGCGGTCAGCAGGCCACCCCAGAAGGCGCGCTGCCGGGCAATTTTGCGATTGGCAGCGTAAAGGCCTTCCGAGAGGATGCGGTAACGGTCGGTCAGAAAGGCGTTGAGGCCAAAGATTTTGACCTCTTTCGCGGTTTCAACCGAAGCGGCGGTCTGGCGGACATAATCCAGCTCGCGCCGTTCGGGGGTTCGGCGGAAGTCCAGCGCGTAACTTTGGGCGTTGAAATGGGTCTCTCCGACAAAAGCGGGCACAAGAGCGACCAGAAGAAGCAGGATCAACCATGGGTTATAGACCAGCAGCCCGCCGGCAAAGGTGGCCACCGTGACCAGATTTTGCATCTGGCTGAACAAAAGGCCCATCAAGGTCATCCGGCCAGAGGATTGACGGCGGGCACGTTCAAGCTTGTCCTGAAAATCGGAATCCTCAAAGTCTTCCAGATCAAGAGTTGCCGCGTGTTCCATGAGGCGGATCGAAGAGCTCATCGTCAGCTGGTCCGACAGCAGCGTATCCACCAGATCGACCACGCGGCCCAGAAGGTCTGACAAGATCGCCAGCGCGAGTTCTGCCGCCACGTAAAGCGTCAGCAGGCCAAGATGGCCACTTTGCCACCACGCCAGAAGGGTTGCAGGTTTGTCGGGAAGCAACTGAAGGGTCACAACGTCGTCGATGATCAGCTTGCCGATCCAAAGGGCCGCAATCGGCAGGATCGCGCGGATCACACGCAGCAGAAGGGACGCTGCGGTCTTGCTGGGGCTTGCCTGCCAGACCAGTTTCAGAAAGGGCGGCAGGTTGCTGAGGGCTGCCCAACGGGCCTTGAACGAGGTGGGCGTTGGGGCGGTTCGTTCAGGCGGCAAATGCGGGACCTTTCAAGATTGCATGCAACGAACCCATAAACGCGCTGGATCAGCTTTTCCGTCGCTCGCCCTGATCGGACTTAGTGGGTCCACACGCCCTTGCGGTTGGTGGCAAAATTCTCGCCATAGCCACCGGCGCGGATGTTGGCACGGCGGGCGTGCGGGTTAACCACGTCAAATTCGATGCCACGGTCGCGGGCATAGTCTTGCGCGGCTTCAAAGGTGTCAAACCGCAGGTGGACTTGCGACTCCATGTCGTCAGACGAAGTCCAGCCCATCAAAGGATCAACTTCGCGCGCGGTGGCGGGGGCAAATTCAAGTACCCATCCCTTGGCTTTGGCGGTTCCGGACTGCATCGCAGTTCTGGCAGGTTGGTAAATGCGCGCGCGCATGGAAGCCTCCGGTTGGGACTGCTGCTTTATTCCGAATGTCAGGGGAAAGTGCAAGATGCTGTCGGCCGGCCACTGGGAGTGGGTGGGGTGTGTGGTGCGACCAGCCGACAGTGTTTGCTGCTTGCAGGCTCAATCTGCCCCGACTTTCGGCAAATTGCAACTGTAAGATGCAGGAATTTTCCGCATTTTCCCTAAAGTTGAATCATATTTCTTTACTGTTGCGCAGTCACAGTTACCTGACGGTTAATCGCCCCCTTTAACAGGAACAAAAACGGAATAGATTGGGGCAGAAGGGAATCACCATGCCCCACAACAACGTCAATGCCATAGCCCCACGTCCCGACGTCCTGAGCAAACCCAAGCTGGAGGGCGGGCGACGGTTTGTCATGCGCACGCCCTTCCTGCCGGCGGGTGACCAGCCGACGGCGATTGCCGAACTGTCAAAGGGGGTGTTGGCAGGCGATCACGATCAGGTTTTGCTGGGGGCCACCGGTACCGGCAAGACCTTCACGATGGCCAAGGTCATCGAGGAAACCCAGCGTCCCGCGATCATTCTGGCCCCGAACAAAACGCTCGCCGCCCAGTTATACGCTGAATTCAAAGGATTTTTCCCCGAGAATGCCGTTGAGTATTTCGTAAGTTACTACGACTATTATCAACCCGAGGCTTATGTGGCGCGGACCGACACCTATATTGAAAAGGAAAGCCAGATCAACGAACAGATCGACCGGATGCGCCACTCGGCGACCCGGGCGCTGTTGGAACGCGACGATGTGATCATCATCGCCTCGGTGTCGTGCATCTATGGCATCGGCTCGGTGGAAACCTATTCGGCGATGACGCAGGACCTGATCGTCGGGCAAAACTATGACCCGCGCAAGATGATGGCCGAACTGGTGGCGCAGGCGTACCGGCGCAACGACATGGCCTTTCAACGCGGCTCTTTCCGGGTGCGGGGCGATACGATCGAACTGTGGCCGGCGCACCTTGAGGATCGGGCATGGCGGTTCTCTTTCTTCGGCGAAGAGCTTGAATCGATTATCGAATTTGACCCTTTGACCGGGGCGAAAACCGACGTCTTCAAGCAGATCCGCATCTACGCAAACTCACACTATGTGACGCCAAGGCCCACGTTGCAGCAGGCGGTCAAGGGTATCAAGATCGAGCTGCAGCAGACGCTGGACCGGTTTATCGCCGAGGGCAAGTTGCTGGAAGCGCAACGGCTGGAGCAGCGGACGAACTTTGATGTCGAAATGATTGAGGCGACCGGGGCCTGCGCGGGGATTGAAAACTACTCGCGCTATCTGACGGGGCGCGCACCCGGTGAGCCGCCGCCGACACTGTTTGAGTTTATCCCCGACAATGCCATTGTTTTTGCTGATGAATCCCACGTTTCGGTGCCGCAGATCGGTGGCATGTACAAGGGCGACTTCCGACGCAAAATGACGCTGGCAGAGTTTGGGTTCCGCTTGCCAAGCTGCATGGACAACCGGCCTTTGAAGTTTGAGGAATGGGATGCGATGCGGCCGCAATCCGTGTTTGTGTCCGCCACGCCTTCAGCCTGGGAGCTGGAGCAGGCCGGCGGCGTTTTTGTGGAGCAGGTCATTCGCCCGACCGGTCTGGTTGATCCGATGGTCGAAATCCGGCCCGTCGAAATGCAGGTGGACGACCTTCTGGACGAGGTGCGCAAAGTGTCCCTGCGCGGCATGCGGACCTTGGTAACGACGCTCACCAAACGGATGGCGGAGGATCTGACCGACTATATGCACGAACAAGGCATCCGCATCCGCTATATGCACTCTGACATCGACACGTTGGAACGCATTGAAATCCTGCGGGATTTGCGGCTCGGGGCGTTTGATGTCCTCGTCGGGATCAACCTTCTGCGTGAGGGTCTGGATATTCCCGAATGCGGTTTGGTGGCCATCCTGGACGCGGACAAGGAAGGCTTTCTGCGGTCGGAAACCTCGCTGATCCAGACCATCGGGCGGGCGGCGCGCAACGAGGAAGGTCGGGTGATCATGTATGCTGATCGGATCACTGGCAGCATGGAACGCGCTTTGGCAGAGACGGACCGGCGGCGCGAAAAGCAGGTGGCTTACAACCTGGCCAATGGTATCACGCCGCAAACGGTGAAAAAGAACGTTGACGACGTCCTGCACGGGCTTTGGCAGGGCGACACCGATCAGGCGCGCATCACGGCAAAAGTTGACAAGGCCAATGTCGGCCAGAACCTCGCCGCGCATTTGGAGGCGTTGCGACTGCACATGCGCAAGGCGGCCGAAAACCTGGAGTTTGAAGAGGCTGCACGACTGCGTGATGAGGTCAAGCGTCTGGAAGCGGTGGAGTTGGCGGTCGCGGACGATCCCTTGGCGCGGCAAAGCGTGATTGAAGAAGCCGTCGAAGAGGCCGTTTCAAAATCCGGGCGCAGCACGGCGGGGCGGGCTGGTCAGCGCGGCGGAAACAAGCGTCGTCGCTAGTTACAACGGCCGTCAGAACGGCTCTGTCAGAACCGGCTCTTCGTCCAAAAAGGTCGCTTTGCGGACGCGGGGCGGAGTGCCTGCATCGGTCATGATGGCCACGGTCACGATTGGCGAGGACACCTCCTCCCACAGCAGGTCATTGGCAAGAATCTCTGGCGGCAGACGATCTTTGCGGAACACGCGCCGGGTTTGGTGCCGCACAAACACCTCGTGCTGATTGCTGCGAAACGGAACGCCGCGGTCCAGAAACAGTTGGCGCAACACGGCAGCACGGGCTTCCATCGCCCGGATGCTGGTTCGAAGTGCTGCAAATTCATCAACTGGGTGCATGTCATCCTCCTTTCTCACAAAATATCCACAATCGTTTAACGAACGCTTAATCCCCTTTGTGCGAGGCTACCGGAGGTTATTGAAGTAAATAGCGTTTGGGCACATGGTGTTGGTGAATAAGTTGGAGGGATCTATGCGTGGTTTTGGCAAATGGTTTGGCGTCTTGATCCTGGGGCTTTCGCTGCACAGCGGACCAGCGTTCGCGGGCTACCTCAACTGCGCGGCACCCAAGGTCGAGTCAGAGGCATTGCTGTGTCAGGCCAACGCAATCCGGCAAAGGCGGGTCGGAACCGTGATTGGCGGGGCGGTGGCGGGCGCAATTTTGGGAAACCTGTTGGCGCAAAGCAATGGGGGTGACCGCACGGGCGCTACTGTGGCAGGCGCCATGGCGGGTGGTCTTGCCGGGTATTGGCTGAGCGTTCAGAACGAGATTCAGGCGAACAAAGCCAGCGACGCCGCCCGCAAGACCGAGGTTAAAGCCCGGGCTTACACCGAAGCAAAGCGGCAAAAAACCAGCGCGTCCAACCTCAACTCAGAACTGAAGCTGGCGCTTCTCCGCTCGCCCTCCACCGCGCAGGATCCCAAGAAACGCGAGGCGCAACTGGCGCAAATTGCCCAAGCGGCAAATCTGGGGGTGCAGCAGGCGCAAGACAGCGGGCAGGGCTACACGCAGGTGGCTGCCCAGATGAACACGCCAGTGGATGCACGACCGCTGTTTGCGCCTGCCGCAAGTTCGTTCCAGCAGACGCGCATCAAAGCTTGTTCGCAAATGCAGAGTCCGGGCAGCTATTGCAGCTGATCAGACCCGTTTGACCAAACGGATGACCAGCAAAAGCACCACAGCCCCAAGCGTCGCATGGATGATTTGCGCAATGACGCCGCCGCCCGCCGAAAAGCCGATCCGCGGCAGGATAAAGCTGGCGATAATGGCGCCGACAATGCCGATCACGATGTCACCCAGCAATCCAAAGCCGCTGCCTTTGACGAATGTGCCGGCCAGCCAGCCGGCAATCGCTCCGATGATCAACGCATAAATAATTTCCATAAGCCCTTGCCCTTCCATCAGATGTTCCAGCCTTGTATAGCAGCGCGCTTCGATTTGGCTATGGGCATGACGGGGTTAGGCGCGATAGTGTCTGCCTTCGCAACCGATGATTCTTTCAAGGCCTGCCTATGACACCGCGCAAACCTTTGTTGGACCCGGATCATCCCATGTTTTCAAAGACATGGGTGCGTTGGGCGACCACGATAGGGCCAATCCTATGGTCCGGGGTGGAGTTCTGGGCGGGGACGCCGCTTTGGGGCATGCTGTTTGCAGCGGCAGGGGTTTACGCTGGCTACAAATTGTTCATTTACAAGCCGTAAGCGTTCCACGCATCTCTCCGCTATCGCCTTGTTCGACGTGGGCGTTGCAGCCGGTAACCTGCATCACCACCGCCAGCATGGTCGCCCTTATTTCTGGCATTTCGGCGCGGGAAGCGTAGCCAAAGCGCACCACTTCGAAGGTTTTGTCGCGCCGCCAGACGGTATAGTCGTGGGCACCCACGGTCACCCTGACACTGTTCGCGCCCATCATCTGCGGCGCCGGAGAGGCATCGCAGGCAGCCAGAAAAAGGATCAGGAGGAGCGGTCGCATAGCGCCAGCGTCCCCCAACAGGGTTAAGGCTTGGTTAACAATCTGGCGGGTGTCGCCCGGATCAACCAGTATGGCACTGACTTTCGAGAGGATTTTTGAACCCTATTTCCGTGGCTTGCGAAATTCTGTGTGATTTCCGCGACGTTTTTGGTATTGCGAAGGCCCGGATTGGGCGCGACCTGCCTTTGCCCAAATCGGTTTGGCCAAGGGATCACTTTGCACTAGGGATGGGTGGTGCCCTCGGCTTTGCCTTACAGACGATGAATTGGCGGCCTTCACCCCCAGCTTTCGAGGTTACTATGCTGACCCTCTCGCTCAACACCAACCCGCTGGTGAACCGGTTTGCAGACCCGGATGACCTGATCACCACGGTCGCCCGTCACCTGCGCATCCGCGACTTGCAGCTGACACATGAATTTATCAACCCGTCGTGGCCCGCCCCGGTCATCCGTCGCCTGACGCGCCAGATGACAAAGGCGCTAAATCGAACGGGCGTTCGCATAACCTCCGGCATGACCGGGCCTTATGGGCGGCTCAATCACTTCGGCCACCCGGACCGCTACGTGCGCCGCTATTATATCGACTGGTTCAAGACTTTTGCCGACATCACAGCCGATCTTGGCGGTACCGCTGTCGGCACCCAATTCGCCATTTTCACCTATCAGGATTTTGACGACCCGCAGCGGCGCGAGGACCTGATTCAGATCGCAATCGACTGCTGGGCGGAGGTCGCCGTTCACGCGAAATCTGCCGGGCTGAAGTACCTCTTTTGGGAACCTATGTCGGTGGGGCGCGAATTTGGCGAGACGATAGCCAGCAGCCTCGCCCTGCAATCGCGGTTGACGGCTGCCAACATGGCGGTGCCGATGTGGATGATGGCCGATATTGACCATGGCGATGTGACCTCTCCCAACCCCGACGACTTTGACCCCTACGCCTGGGCACGCGCCGTGCCGAAATTTTCCCCCATCATCCACATCAAGCAAAGTCTGATGGACAAGGGCGGCCACCGGCCATTTACGGCCACGTTCAACGCCAAAGGCCGGATCCAGCCCTCAGCTTTGCTTGAAGCTTTCGCCGATGGAGGGGCGGAATGTAACGAGATCTGTCTTGAACTTTCCTTCAAGGAACGCGAGCCGAACGATCGTGAGGTTATTCCCCAGATCGCCGAAAGCATCGCTTTTTGGTCCGCGCATATCGACACCGGCGCGCAAGACCTGCATATCTGATGCCGGGATGAGCACAAATTTACCCAACCTCGCCGCCGAAGAAAACCTCGCAAGCGCTTCGGCATGGGTGCAAACTGTCAATTCCGGGACCCAAGCCGCGAGGGCCAAGAGGCTGGGTCGGCTCCTTCGTAAAGCCTGCCGCTTTCTCCCTGACGAACGGATCTCGACAGCGCCTATTCACTGTAAACGGGACTAGCCATGAAACAGGTCTGGATCGGCACCAGTTGGAAGATGAACAAAACGCTGTCCGAGGCGCGCCGCTTTGCCAACGGACTTTCCGCAGAAGGTCCACCCGGCATTCAGCGCTTTATCATCCCGCCGTTTACTGCCGTGCGTGAGGTGAAAGCGATGCTGGCCGGTACTACGGTAAAAGTTGGCGCCCAGAACATGCACTGGGCGGACGATGGGGCGTGGACGGGTGAGGTTTCACCGCTGATGCTGACGGATTGCGGCTTGGATATCGTGGAACTCGGCCATTCCGAGCGCCGCGAACACTTCGGCGAAACCAATGAAACCGTCGGACTGAAGACCGAGGCGGCCGTCCGTCATGGCCTGATCCCGCTGATCTGCATTGGGGAAACTTTGGCGCAGCGTGAGGCGGGGCAGGCCAAAACCGTCCTCGCCGCTCAGGTCCATGCCGCCTTGGGAAAACTGTCGCAGGCCCAACGCGCCGCCCAAATCCTGCTTGCCTATGAACCGGTCTGGGCCATTGGTGCCAACGGAATTCCCGCCACGTCGGACTATGCCGATGCGCGTCAGGCAGACATCATCAACGTGGCCACCAGCATCCTTGGTCGCAAAATTCCCTGTCTTTACGGCGGCTCGGTCAATCCGGGCAACTGCGAAGACCTTATCCAATGCCCACATATCGACGGGCTTTTCATCGGTCGTTCGGCGTGGAGTGTTGAGGGTTACCTCGACATCCTCAGCCGATGCGCCGCCAAATTGTAGGAGTGCCCCATGAAACTCGCCATCGCAGGTGACAGCGCAGGTGAAGGCCTTGCCAAAACCCTCGCCGACCATCTGAAATCCCGATACGACGTTGCCGAGGTTTCCCGCACCGGTGAAGGCGCAGACGCCTTTTATGCCAACCTCGCCGACCGTGTGGCCACGGACATTCTGGCCGGTAAATACGACCGTGCCATCCTTGTCTGCGGCACCGGCATTGGCGTTTGCATTTCCGCCAACAAGGTGCCCGGCATCCGCGCCGCCCTGACCCATGACACCTATTCGGCAGAGCGTGCCGCCCTGTCCAACAACGCCCAGATCATCACGATGGGCGCGCGGGTTATTGGCACCGAACTGGCCAAGGCGATTGCCGATGCATGGCTTGCCGAAACGATGAATTTTGACCCCAGAGGCCGTTCAGCGGGCAACGTTGACGCGATGAACGCGCTGGACGCCAAATACGGCAAATGACAAACAGCCTTTGGCGAAGTCTGCATCCGCAAGTCCCGCTCCACCTCGCATCAGATGTTGTAGACGCGTTTGTGGCTCCAGGGGTGCCCCTTCACGTTGCGAAAGTGCAGGAAATTCAAGTCGAAGCCCCAAGTCTTGCGGGCGTCCGTCAACCCGACCACCAGGTCGGCAATCTCCGCGTTCTCATGGCGCAACTTCGGACTGGAACGATGGCAGATCCCGTTGACCCCGAATGTCCGGCAGGCCAGCACTACTCTGACCCTGCGTAGCGCCACCCCATTCGGCTAAAGCCAGACCACCGGCACAGCGCCTTCTGCGCCACAGCATCGCGAGGAACTGTTCATCGCGGCTTGCGCGGCCCGATCAGACGCCACACTCCCCGCTTCGTCAGTATATCTGCTTGTCGCATTCAGAATCTCTTCATTAATCTTGCCGAAAAATCCAACTGCCGCAGACCGTTACTTTCGACGGGGATTACCCCCCCAAAGCCGCGCATACCTACCGTCAACCGTCAATCCTTTGGCACTTTGATAGGAACCATCCCGCCTTTTCATCGCCAAAACCTGTGACAAGACACAACGTCCGAAGCCTTCATGATCCAGATCAACCGCGCCCGAATTTGCTGCGCGGTTGAGGTTGAAGCCGCGCGCAAGGCCGCTTATCATTCCACTATGTTTACCATCGAACACGACTTTGACGCGACCGTGATCACCCTGATTGACGAGGGTGAAGCCCCTTTGGCCGAAGACGTTATCGTTGAGGCCTTTGAGGATTGCGTCGTGATTGAACAGTTGGACCTTGAATCCGACACCGCCTTCCGCATCACCCTTTCGCTGCGGCAGGTTCAGGACCTAGCTTTGGCGCTTGACCTGCCAGAGGGCATCTACCGTCGAAAGTAGGTCGCACGACTGGCACCTCGCTGACCCCTCGGACCCTTGTGGGACCGCATCCGATATTTGCCCCCTTTTCAGTCCTGTTCCGTCAGCCCTTAATCCCGCAACTGTTTGCCGAAAGCATGATCCGGCCCGTCCAGCCGATCCTGCAACAGGGCGCGAATCTCGTCCAGACGCGCGCCGCCTGCGGCATCGGCCAGCGCCGTGTCACGCGCATGGCGCGCTACGCCGCGCACAAAACCAGTGACGTAGGCCTGCCCCTCAATCCCAGGCCTTCCATCCAGAAAAGCCGCCGCATGGGCCAGATCGTCGCGCAAGGCCAGCACATCCGGCACCAGTTCCGCCTCGCCCATCAGCGCAAGTTCGTCGGCGTGGCCGGGCAAATGCCGCATCAACATGGTCCGAAACGCGGCGAGACTTTCCAGCGGTTTTTCGACAAAACCGTCTGCCCCGGCCTCCATCGCCCGCGTCCGCCCCATCGCATCGCCCGACATGCCCAACACAACTGCGCGCGGTTTTTGCGCCACCATCGTGCCAATCAGCGCCTCTCCCCGGCCATCGGGAAGGCCAAGGTCGATGATCACCACATCCGGCCGGTATAATTTCAGGTGCGAGGCGGCGGCCTGCAACGATTCGGCGCGCCGCAAACGTGCGCCCAATCTGCGGCACATCAGCCGCAACGCCTCGGACGCAAAGCGGCTGTCTTCGACCGCAAGCACCGTAACGCCCTGCAAAGGCAAGCCATTCGTCAGCATCCCAGGATGCGCACCCGATCTGGGCAGGTCAGGCAATTCCACGGTCAGGTTCATTGGCATATTGGGTTCTCCATGGCTTCCGCCTCAATTGAGCACAACATCCCTAACCGCCGGTTAATCCGCGCAATCCGACACGCCGGATCCTCGATTTTGGGTTGCGCGGTCTTGCCACACTTGCCCCGCACCGCCTGCACCGCCATAAGCCCTGCAAACGGAGGCTCCATGATCGGTCGCCTGAACCACGTGGCCATCGCAGTGCCGGACCTTGCCGCCGCGTCGCGACTTTATGCCGGTATCCTTGGCGCGCAGGTCGGCCCGCCACAGGACGAACCTGCACACGGTGTGACGGTGGTGTTCATCACCCTGCCCAACACCAAGATCGAATTGTTGGCCCCTTTGGGTGAAAACTCTCCGATTGCGGCGTTTCTTGCCAAAAACCCATCCGGCGGTATCCACCACATCTGCTATGAAGTGGCTGACATTCTGGTCGCGCGCGACAGCCTCAAAGCCCAAGGTGCGCGCGTGTTGGGAGAGCCTAAAATCGGCGCCCATGGCAAGCCCGTCCTGTTCCTGCACCCCAAGGACTTCACCGGCACCCTGATAGAACTGGAGCAAGCATGACCATCGCTGGTGCCATCGTCATGTTCTCCGTCACCTGGTTCATGGTGTTTCTCTGCATCCTGCCGACCCGCCAAACCTCACAATCGGCAGCGGGAGAGGTGGTGCCGGGTTCCGCCAAATCCGCCCCCACCGACCCGCAAATCCTGCGCAACGCCAAACTGACCACTATGATCACGCTGGTCGTCTGGGCCATCATGTGCGGCATCATCATGTCAGGCTGGATCAGCGTGTATGACACGGATGTTTTTGGACTGGTGCCCCGGGTCAAGCTTTAGCGTTTCTTGAAGCCCCAGTGACCGGTGGAAGCGCTTCAGCTTTTAGCGCAGCCGCTGGAAAAGGTGGGTGAACGTCGCAGCCCCCAGAACCGGCACCACCAGACTGACCAGCGGAAACGACAGCGGCGCAGCCATCAAGGTGCCAGCCAGCCAGATCGTGCCGATATGGCGCGACAGCAAAGCCCGCGCCTCATCGCGCCCCAAATGGCGCAGAGCGGCCAGCAGGAAATACTCCCGCCCCAAGAGCCAGCCGTTGACTGCCCAGAACAGGACCGGCCCGAACGGCCCCAGCACAAAACTAAAAGCCAAGGCCACAAGGTTCACCGCCAGCATCAGCGCCAGAAGCCCGGCCCCCTCGGTCACCGACGCCCAGAACCCCAAAGCATGCGCCGTCCGGCCGGGGTAGTGCACCACCTCTACCGCCTCTGCCACCTGCTCCAGAAACATGGCGGAAAAGGCGGAGGCGACCGGCACCATCAGGAACACCGAAACCGCCAGCATCAGAACCGCTGAGCCAATCGCGGTTGCCCAACCAAGTCCCACTGGCCCGAAGAAGGGCAAGGTCAACTGCCCCGGCACCCACCAGTCAATCACTCCAAGCAAACCCAGGTAGATTGCCACCAGAAGGCCAAGCGCCAACGCGATGCCCTGCGCGACCACCCGCAGAAAACGCGGGTCGTGAAACTGGCCCAAAGCGGCAAAGAAGCAAGAGAAAACCAGTTACGCCTCCATCCATTGCACCGTTTTGGCCAGATCGGGGCGTTGGCGGTCAGGGGCCTCGCTTCCGACGGTGCCGATATGGACGATCCCCGCCACCAATTCGCCCGCCGTACAGCCAAACGCCTCAGCGGCCCAGACCGCATCATGCGCGGGCCAGCCGGTCAGCCAGCACGCGCCCCAGCCCATAGCCTCAGCCGCGTTCACCACATTCATGCAGAGCGCATAGGCCGAAGCGCGCTGTTCCACCTCCGGCACCTTGGGCGAGGCTTTGGGTGCGGAGATGACCGCCACCGCCAACCCGCTGGTGTCATAGATCGCCCGCCCCTTGCCCGCCATCTCTGCATCACCGCCCAAAGCAGCCGACCGCGCTGCCGCCAAATCGCCAAGCCGCGTCATTGCCGCCCCGCGCAGCACAATCAGCCGCCAAGGCTCCAGCTTGCCATGATCGGGCACGCGCAAGGCGGCCGACAGGATCGGCAGTAACGCCGCACGGTCCGGAACTGCACCACCTTGCACAAAAAACTTGGCAGGATGCGACCGGCGTGACGACAGAAAGGCAAAGGCGGCGGGATTTGAGTCAGGCATTCAGATCTCCATTTGGCTCAGGCTTCCCCCGTCCAATTCTCGGCGTCAAGCCGTCACGGCAGACGCAGGCTTTCCATCGCCCTGATCCCCATCTTATCTTGCAACAAAATCTCTGAGGCCCCGGAATTCAAGGGCCAGACACGGCTAAGGCAGAGTGCGAAAGACGCCATGCAGTCAAACCCCGCCAAGGAAAGGGGTTATCGCTTGCCCGACCGCTCCTCACCGTTGCCAATTGCTGATGACCGCCCAAGCTAAGCATCCATACTGGAACCGCTCAGCCGGTTGATCGTGGTCCGGGGCACCGAAACCCCAAGCCCCGCCAACACCACGGCCTTGCGCGCCACGGTGCGGTTATCCTCGCCCGCCAAGGCAACCGACTGGGAAACGTGCAGGACTGGCTGGCAGGCAACGCCACCTTGGGATGTCTTATTCTGCTTGACTTGGATGTGTGGTGAAACTACCCCCATTTTCCGAGGGATAGCTCTGCATTTCCTCGGGTTAAAGATTGGCAAAAGCCGATGGTGTAAATGTTCAACGTCCTACATAGCCTGTTGTTTCGAAAAGGCGGCAGGCCACGCAAATTGGTGCGCCTCGTCATATTTCGGTCCGATGGAACCGTACGTCCGGCCTTCCGGCGGGTCGTCTTCAAGAAAAACGGTTGGATCCGCCCGGAATTTTCCCATTGGTCAACGAACCTCGTTGGGGGAAAAACCGGACGAGTAGCGGGGGCTGCGGAAGCAGTCAGCGCCCCGTCAGACAATTTGCCGGGCATCGAAGAAAGTAAGTTGCGCACCCTTCTCCCATTGTCGGCAATGGTTCAAAAGTGGCAAAAGCGCATGCCAATGCCCACACTTTTGACTGACGCCGCGATATTGGAGCATTTGTCGAAGATTGGCAGTGGCCCGGTGATCCTGGCTGCGGGTCAGGACAACTACCGGACTGTTCCGGGCGGGGTTCAGCTGTGTATTCAGCGTGAGGCGGAATTGGCCAGCGCGCGCGGAATGACCTATCTGCAGTTTCACCCCTGGCAGCCTTTGCCCTGTCTTGCGGATGCGGCGGACAGCGCTGACTATCCAGTGACGCTGGTGTGTGACGGTTTGATCATCGGGACCGCGTCGATCAATGCCTTGATCAACGCCACGGCCCTTCTGGTTGCAAAAGGGCGTTCGGCCCACCTCGTCATTCACCACCTTTTGGGCCACGCCCCTGAAGCGGTTGCGCGCCTTGCACAGGCCACCGGCGGTGGACGTACTCTGTTCTGGCTGCACGACTTCTTCTCGCTTTGCCCAAGCTATACCCTGCAGCGCAACACACTTGAATTCTGCGGTGCGCCGGACGTGGCGTCGAATGCTTGTGGCCTATGCGTCTTTGGCGCGGCGCGGCGCAGTCATCAGGACCGGATCGCGGAATTCTTCCGTATGGCAAATGTCACGGTAGTGTCACCGTCAGAGGTCACGGCAGCGTTCTGGGTGACAAAAGCCGATCTGCTTTATTCCGAAATCAAGGTCGTGCCGCATATGACCCTGTTGGCCGAGCCGCGCGCGGTAAGCAAACAGGTCAAAGGCGGGACACTGACCGTAGGCTTTCTGGGCGCGCCGGTAGAGCACAAGGGCTGGTTGACCTTCACCAAACTGATGTACGAGATGGAAGGCGATGGTCTGCGTTTTGTGGTCCTGTCCGAAAAACGCCCGGGACTTGGCGAGGATCATTGGCGGCCGGTCCATGTGACCAGCGACGATCCTGATGCGATGGCAAATGCCGTTGCAGAGGCCGGGATTGATCTGGTGCTGCATTGGGCGTCGTGGCCAGAGACGTTCTCGATCACCACGTTCGAGGCGATGGCAGGTGGCGCTTACGTCCTGACCAACCTGAAAGCCGGCAATGTCAGTGCAACCGTTACGGCCACCGGGCGCGGGGCTGTATTGGCCGACCAGACCGCATTGCTGGATTTCTTCCGCGACGGCTCCGCCGCCCGACTGGCACAAGAGCGTCGTGTCGCAACCGCATCAACTGACCTTCGCACCCGGCACAGCGATCTGTCGTTTGCCGTTGCCGGCTGGGTTTGAACTTAGATGACCATTCACGCATATTCCAGCTTCACCTTCAGCTATCTGAACCGTGCGAGGGTTCTTGCCTCCAGCCTGCGGCGCAAGCATCCGGACTGGGTGCTTTGGGCGGTGATGACAGACAAAGAGCCGGAAGGCTTTCATTTCGACCTGGCGAAAGAGGACTTCGACCATCTGGTGACCGCCGAGGAACTTTACGGCAAGGAAACCGACCAATGGCTGTTCGGCCACGACATCGTAGAGGCCTGCACGGCGGTTAAAGGCCGCGCGATGTTGCACATCCTCAACCAGCCAGATGTCGAAAAAGTCTTCTATTTTGACCCGGACATCGGGATTTTCAATGACCTTGAGCCGGTCTCGCGCCTGTTGGACAGCCATTCCATTGTCCTCACACCGCATCAGATTGACCCGGAACCGCAAAACGCCACGCTTGCGATCAGGGACAACGAGATTGCATCGCTTAATTACGGGGTGTTCAACCTGGGCTTCGTGGCTGTCAATGCCAGCAGCGAAGCGCGCCGTTTTGCAACATGGTGGGACGAACGCTTGCACGACTGGTGCCATGACAGGCTTGATATCGGCATATTCGTCGATCAGAAGTGGTGCAACCTAGTCCCGTGCTTTTTTGACGGGGTTAAGGTGCTGCGCGACCCCGGCTACAACGTCGCAAGCTGGAACCTCAGTCAGCGCAAGATGCATTTCGATGCGGCAGGGCAGGCCTTGATCAACGGCGAACCCTTGCGCTTTTACCACTTCACCAAACTGGGGCCGACCGGCGATACAATGACGCGCCGCTATGCCGGCCAAAATACCGAGGTTTACGAGCTGTGGTGGTGGTATCGTCAACAGGTCGAAGCCTTTACCGATCCGGCGATTCCCAAGGGCTGGTGGCATTACGGCCTTTTCGACAATGGCGCTGTCATCGAAAAGCGCGCGAGAGAGCTTTACCGGTCGCGGGCTGATCTTCGGCTGGCTTTCCCGGATCCGCGAAAGACCGGGAAAGGCAGCTTTTTCGATTGGTACGCCCGTGAAGGCAAAGGCGCGTGAGACTTTGGATAGGGCGCCAGGGTTTCCCGCAAGCTTGTGGACCGATGACTGAAGTTTGGGACCGGTGTCCTATCCATGAGATATGGCCACCATCGAAGCCATCGGGCTTACCCCTCTACGGGCCAGTGCCATGTCAGACGTAGCACCGAAAATGCCGGCCGGCAGGTTGCAAATCTATCCGTTGATCGACGTGCTTCGTGGATTTGCCGCGCTTTCTGTCGTGGTCTACCACGTCATTGCGCATTTCGACTGGACGGACTTTCCCTCGGACGGACTTCTGGTCTGGTTCCGCATCGGCTGGATGGGAGTCGATCTGTTTTTCGTGATATCGGGGGTCGTCATTTCCCTTTCGGCATTTGCGCTGATCGACAAGATGGGCGGCAGCTTTCATCGCGAGTTTGCCGAGCGGCGTCTCAGGCGGATCGTCCCGCTGCATTATCTGACCTGCTTTGTCTTTCTGGTTTTTGTCACGCCCGAGATTCTGGGTGCATTCAATGCCAAGATGAACATCTTCAGCCATCTGGGTTTTTTCCACAACCTCAGCACCAACTTTGCCGGAGCGATCAACGGGCCGAACTGGTCGGTTGCCGTCGAGGTGCAGTTCTATCTTCTGATACTGATCCTTGCCCCCGTTCTGCGCACCTGTCGCTGGTGGTTGATCCCTGCTGTGGCCTTGCCGATAGCCTGGGCATGGCGCTACGGGGCCTTCGCCATGGTGCCTATTGACGGCACAGTCGGGCCCTACTTCCGCTTCTGGGCCAGCACGCAACTGCCCGGCACGCTGGATCAGTTTGCAGCCGGTGTGTTGTTGGCGCGGTTCTTGCGGTGGGGCGGACCGGAGCGGCTGTTTCCAGCGCTGTCACCCGCGCTGCGCGCGACTTTTGCTGTGGCAGCGGCCTCGGTGCTGATCTGGATCATGCTGCAGGTGTTCTGGCCCAGAGCCAGCTTCTGGGACTTGGCCGGCATGGTCGTGTTCTGGCGGACCTTCGCGGCATTCGCGTTCGCGGCGGTCATATTGGCGGCTTGCACCCTCAACTTTGCCGGGCTGATCCGCTGGACGGCACCGCTGCGGTATCTTGGCACAATATCGTATGGCATCTACCTGTGGCATCTGAGCGTGATCCTGTCGCTCAAGCGTGCCGGGTTATTTCAAAGCCAATCTGCGCTGATAGCGGTTCTGGTTTGCACGCTGATCCTTGCGATAGGGTCATGGCACCTGTTCGAAAAACCCTTGCTGGTGCGACGCAAGAAGGCAATCTAGTCCGGCGTCGTCGTCGCATCGGCCCGATCATTCAGGAATTTGCCGATAACCTCGCCCCGCGACAAACGCCCGATCAGGGCAACCATTTCCGGCTTGGTCATTGATACCCACTCTGGCGCCGACCAGCGCGGCGTCGCCCAAAGAGCCTGCCGCAGGTCCCAGCTGGTTCTAACCGACCGGCAGATCGCAATTTCAGAGGTCACGCTGGTATCAAGGCCCGCCAAAAGATCCGGGTCGGCCCCGATCAGCACCGCCTCATAGGACAGCGGGTGGGGCAAGTTGGAGTTGACCCGGAAATTGTTCGGGCGAAAGGCCGGGAAGGCCAGATAGACCGGCTCATACCCCAATGCCAACAGGGCCTCCAGCACCAGAATGCTGGAAAGTGCTTCGTTGCATTCCGCCCAGATAACGGGTTTGCGCGCCTTGAGGTAATCGAAATCGCTGACAATCGCCGCGCGTTCCATGCCCTCGACGTCGAGTTTCAGGAAATCATAGTCGCCAAACTCCGCCCGCAGTTGCCAAAGCGCCTTGCTTTCAACGATCCGGCCGCCAACCTGGTCCCCGACCAAGCTGTTTCCGGCAGGTGTTTCAATCGACTTGACCGGCGCATAGGCCAGTGCGCCATGATTACTGTCGGTGTCGCCGTTTGACAGCGCCATCAGATGGCCGCATTCCGGGCCGACGGCAAAAGGGGCAAACTGGGTCCTGCAAGGTGCCAGCATTCCAAGGTTTGCCTTCAGGCAGGCCCCCAGCTCTTCGCCCGGCTCAATGGCCAAAAGGCTTGCAGGTGCCCGATTGGCACGTGCGGCAATCTGTGTGATTCCGATCCCGAAGGTGCCAAGAAACGCCCCGCCGTCCCAGATCACGTCGCCCTTGCGAACAAGCTGAGACGCCAGAAGCTGCTCGTTGTAAGACCATTCACCAAGTTCAATCAGCGATCTGACAATAAGATCATCCTGCCAGTCGGGTGCTGCGATATCGCCATATATGGTTTCAATCTTTTGCATGCCTGATTGACGCTCCTTTCATCTGCTTTGGTGATGCTTAGCAGCATTTCGCCGGGCGATCCAACCGATGGTCGAAGCGCAGGCGAACGACACGCAGCACAAGGCCTGAAAGATAGTGTACCCAGACAAATCCGCGACTATTTCAGCAACGCGGCAAACACGGCCTTTGCCTCAGCCGAGCCCCAATCGGCCCCGCCGATCAACCGCGCCACTTCCATCCCATCCGGGTTGACGATCATCGTCACCGGCAACCCAAGCACCGCCATCTGACGCGCCATCGCCTGTTCCGGGTCGCGCAGCACGGTCAGGCTTTTCACCCCCGCCCCGTCCAGAAACCTTGTGATCGCCGGAACCGGATTGGGTCCGGTCGCCAGCGCCACCACAGCCAGATCCGGCGCCTCTGCCGCCAGCTTTTCCAAAGCGGGCATCTCTTCGCGGCACGGCACGCACCATGTCGCCCACAGGTTCAGGACCAGCCACTTGCCCTTTGGCAAAGCCGCCGTTCCATCTGCCATATCGCGCAGCGCCACCTCTGGCAGCGGTTTGGGGGTTTCAAGGATCAACTTCTCCATCGGGCCGGTCAAAAGGGCGGGATCAACCGTCCCTGCCGCCGCCAGATTTGCGAAGGCCATGAAGGCCGTATAAAGGATTGCCCGAATGATCCGCATCTTACCTCGCAAAGGGGCCACCATGACCCAATCTGATATGCCCGCCAAAACCGGTGCTTCCGCCAACACCATGTGGGGCGGACGTTTCGCCAGCGGGCCGGATGCGATCATGACCGCCATCAACGCCTCCATCGCCTACGACCAACAGCTTTACGCGCAAGACATTGCAGGTTCCCGCGCCCATGCCGCCATGTTGGCCGCCACCGGTATCATCACGGATAGCGATGCAGCGGCAATCCGGGAAGGCCTCCTCACGGTATTGTCAGAGATTGAGGCCGGAAAGTTCACCTTCCGCACCGATCTGGAAGACATTCACCTGAATATCGAATCCCGCCTGACCGAGATGATCGGTGACCCCGGCAAGCGCCTGCATACCGCCCGTTCGCGCAATGACCAGATAGCCACCGACTTCCGCCTGTGGGTGCGTGACCAGTGCGATGTAGCCTACGCCAGCATCACCGCCCTGATGCAGGCTTTCCTCACCCAGGCCGAGGCTGGTGCCGATTGGGTCATGCCCGGTTTCACTCACCTGCAAGTGGCCCAGCCTGTCACATGGGGCCACCACATGCTGGCCTATGTCGAGATGCTGTCGCGCGACCGCTCCCGCTTTGCCGATGCGCGCGCCCGGATGAACGAGTGTCCGCTCGGTGCAGCCGCCCTCGCCGGAACCGGCTTTCCCATCGACCGCCAGATGACGGCTGTGGCGCTTGGCTTTGACCGCCCGACCGCAAATTCGCTCGACAGCGTCTCTGACCGCGACTTCGCCCTGGAGTTCCTGAGCGTTTCCGCCATCTGCGCCACCCACCTGTCGCGCTTTGCCGAAGAGTTGGTGATCTGGTCTACCGCGCAGTTCCGTTTCGTCAAACTGTCGGACAAGTGGACGACCGGCTCTTCGATCATGCCGCAAAAGAAAAATCCTGACGCCGCCGAACTGCTGCGCGCCAAGATCGGGCGGATTTTAGGGGCCACTGTGGCATTGTTCACCGTGATGAAGGGCCTGCCGCTGACCTATTCCAAGGACATGCAGGAAGACAAGGAACAGGTGTTTGACGCCGCCGACACCCTGATGCTGTCGCTCGCCGCGATGACGGGCATGGTAACCGACATGACGGCGAACAAAGACGCCCTCAAAACCGCCGCCGCCTCTGGTTTTTCCACCGCCACCGACCTTGCTGACTGGCTGGTGCGTGCCCTTGGCCTGCCGTTCCGCGAGGCGCACCACGTCACCGGGCGTCTGGTGGCACTGGCCGAACTCAAAGGCTGCGATCTTCCGGACCTGACCCTGCACGAAATGCAATCCGGTCACCCGGACATCACTCAAGAGGTCTACTCTGTCCTCGGTGTCGAAAACTCGATCCGCAGCCGTCAGTCGTTCGGCGGAACCGCGCCGAGCCAAGTCCGCGCCCAGATCGCCCGCTGGAAACAGACAATCGGGTGAACCAGTATCTTTGAAGCGCGCCCCACGCGTGTCCTGCGAAAATGCGCAACCGTTTCGTTCCGCTTGAATTTTCGCAGAAAATTCGAAACCGCCTCTCAAAAAAAGGCCCGCCATGCCACGTCTTGCCCTACTCACTCTCCTTGCCCTTGCCGCCTGCGGGGCCGATGGCAGGCCATCCCCGCCGACCGGAGTGAAAGTCAGCGGTCAGGCGTCAATCGGGGTTTCCACCGCCAACTGACCGCTCCACATTTGCCCAAGCGCCACCGCCAGAGGCAGCCACCCGCCGCCCTGATTGCACCCATAAACCCATCTGCTATAGCTGCCGGGGAACACGCGAAGGGACTTCAGGCCGATGGATCATTTCCTGTATCGGGACGGGCGGCTGATGGCCGAGGACGTGGCACTGGCCGACATCGCGGCTGAGGTTGGCACGCCGTTTTATGTCTATTCGGCGGCGACCCTGACCCGACATTATCGTCTTTTCTCTGAGGCGCTGGCCCCCCTGCCCCATCAGGTCTGCTTCGCCATCAAGTCGCTGTCCAACCTTGCCGTCCTGAAACTGCTGGGCGATCTTGGCGCGGGCATGGATGTGGTCTCGGGCGGCGAATACCTGCGTGCCAAGGCGGCGGGCGTTCCGGGGGATCGTATCGTCTTTTCCGGCGTCGGCAAAACCCGGGATGAAATGCGGCTTGCCCTGCAAGGCGGCATCCGCCAGTTCAATGTAGAATCCGAGCCCGAGCTTCACGCCCTGTCTCAGGTGGCCACCCAACTCGGCCTGACCGCCCCCATCACCCTGCGCGTCAATCCCGACGTTGACGCCAAAACCCACGAGAAGATCGCCACCGGCAAGAAGGAAAACAAGTTCGGCATTCCCATCGCCAAGGCGCGTGACGTCTATGCGCAGGCGGCCAAACTTCCCGGCCTGAAGGTGATTGGTGTCGATGTTCATATCGGCAGCCAACTGACTGACCTTGCGCCGTTTGAAGCCGCCTTCCTGAAGGTCGCCGAACTGACCGGGCTTTTGCGCGCCGACGGTCATACCATCACCCGGCTTGATCTGGGTGGCGGGCTTGGCATTCCCTACACCCGGTCGAACGAGGCGCCGCCTTTGCCCATGGACTACGGCGCCATGATCAAACGCACCCTCGGCCATCTGGGGTGCGAGATCGAGATTGAACCCGGTCGTCTGATCTCCGGCAACTCCGGTCTTTTGGTGTCGCAGGTCATCTATGTGAAAGAGGGCGAGGACCGCACCTTTCTGATCGTTGATGCCGCAATGAACGATCTCGTGCGCCCCTCGATGTACGGCGCGCACCATGACATCATTCCGGTGACCGAACCCGCTGCAGCCAGCCTGACCCACGATTACGACGTCGTGGGCCCGGTGTGTGAGACGGGCGACACGTTCGCCAAAGCCCGTCCGCTGCCCGCGCTACAAGCCGATGATCTGATCGCCTTCCGCTCTGCCGGGGCTTACGGTGCGGTGATGGCCTCGGAATACAACACAAGGCCGCTGATCCCCGAAGTTCTGGTGCACGGCGATCACTTCGCCGTCATCCGGGCCCGGCCGACCTTTGACGAAATCCTCAACCGCGATACCATTCCAGCTTGGTTGTGACTATATATGCGGTAGTGATGTCCTGAACCGGCGGAGGCGATGACCCAAGGCAAGCCGGAAGCGGCCCTGAAGCAGATCGAAATACCGCTTCGCCTGACCCTGCTGGGTCTTTGGGCGGAACGGCTGTGCCGTGCCTTCTGGCCGCTGTGGACGTTGTTGATCACCGGCTTTGGTCTGACAGCTTTGGGGGTGCAAGACCACCTGTCGCTGGAGGCGGACTGGTTCGGCCTTGTGTCACTGGCCATCACTTCGGTCTGGGCACTGATCCACGGCTGGCGTCTGTTCCGCAGGCCCTCCCGCGAAGATGCCATGACGCGCCTTGACAGCCGCCTGCCCGGCCGCCCGATTGCCGCCCTGCGCGACAGCCTTGCCATGGGGGCAGAGGACAGCGCCACGCAAGCCATCTGGGCCGTTCACCGTGATCGCATGGCCGTCAGGGCCCGTGCTGTCAAGCCGGTGGAACCTGACCTCAAACTGGCCTCGCGCGACCCGTTTGCCCTGCGTTACATGGCGCTGACCGTGCTGGTGATGTCGCTCTTGTTCGGCTCGATCTGGCGGGTGGCTTCTGTCACCACTCTGCCCAATCCGGTTGGCCCCGGTCAGGCCGCCGCTGGCCCGGCTTGGGAGGGTTGGGCCCAACCCCCCGCCTACACCGGCAAGCCCGCGCTTTATCTGGCCGACCAAAAGAACGAGGCGCTTATCCTGCCCACTGGCACCCGCATTCAACTGCGGTTTTATGGTGCCCCGGGGGCCTTGATCCTCGCCGAAACGGTGTCAGGCCGCACCGAGGTTGCCCCTGCCTCGCAGCCAGTGCAGGATTTCACAGTAAAGCAATCTGGCCGTCTTAAGATTGACGGGGCCGGCGGGCGTGAATGGTTGATCACCATCCTGCCCGACGTGCCGCCCACCATCAAAGCCACCGGACAGATGACCCGCGACGCCGATGGCCGCTTTAAACAACCGTTTGAGGCGACTGATGACTACGGCGTGGTCAAAGGCGCTGTTGCCGTAGCCCTTGATCTTGCCGCTATCGACCGGCGCTATGGCCTGACGGCTGACCCGGAGCCGCGCAAGCCGGTGGTGCTTGACCTGCCGATACCGATGAAGCGTGACCGCACCAAAGTAGATCAGGTTCTGGTCGATGACCTGTCCAAAGACGTCATGTCCAACCTGCCCGTGACGCTGACTTTCACCGCCACCGATGCCGCTGGCCAGACCGCCGCCTCACAACCGCTGCATGTCTCGCTGCCCGGACGCCGCTTTTTCGACCCCCTCGCCGCCGCCCTGATCGAGATGCGACGTGACATTCTGTGGAACATCTCCAACGCGCCCCGGGTCGTCAAGGTTCTGAAGGCCGACATCAACAAGCCAGAGGGTCTGTTTCACGACCAAAAAACCTACCTGCGCCTGCGCACGGCCATAAAGACTCTCGACACCGCACCTTTGGACCCCAAAACCCGCGACGCCATGGCAGAGGAGCTGTGGCAGATTGCCCTGATCGTTGAGGATGGCCCGCTCGCCTCCGCATTCGAGGCGATGAAGCGCGCGCAAGACCGGCTGGACGAGGCCATCCGCAACGGGGCCAGCCCAGAAGAAATCGACCGCCTGATGAAAGAAATGCGCGAGGCGCTCAACAAATACATGTCCGAACAGGCGCAAAAGAACGCCCAAAACCCCGATGAGCCCGGCAAAAAAGATCAGCCGAGCATGAAGATGACGCAAGACCAGCTGCAACAGATGCTGGACAAGCTGCAGGAGCTGATGAAAGAGGGCCGCACGGCAGAGGCGCAACAGCTGATGCAGCAACTGCGCGATTTCATGAACAACATGAAGGTGCAGCAGGGGTCGGGCCAAGGCTCCGGTCAGGGCAGCCCCGGTCAGCAGGCGATGAAAGACCTTGGCCAGACCCTGCGCGACCAGCAGAAACTTTCCGACGACAGTTTTCATGACCTGCAGAACGGCAGCCCGGATGGGCAGGGCCAAAGCAGACCCGACGGCAAGCCTGACCCGAATGGCAAATCTGGCCAAGACCCCAATGGCCAGACCCCGGGGGATCAGGCGCCGGGGGATCAGACTCCGGGCGGAAAAAGCCTGGCGGACCGTCAGAAACAGCTGAAAGACCGGATTGATCAGCTGGGGCGGTCGGGCACTTTGCCCGGGGCAGGTGATCCCAAGGGCGAGGAAGGCCGCAAGAAACTGGGTGACGCAGGCCGCGCCATGACCGATGCCGAAAAGGCGCTGCGCGATGGCAACCTGCCGCAAGCGCTGGACAAGCAAGCGCAGGCACTGGATGCGCTGCGTCAGGGTATCAAGCAACTTGGCGATGCGCAGGCGCAAAGCCAGCAGGACCGCAACCCAAATGACGGTCAGACCGCAACCGAAACCGCCCCCAAAGGCCAGCGCGATCCTTTGGGCAGAGATACCGGCGACAGCACTCAGATGGGGTCAGACCGCAGCATGTTGCAGGGCCAGGACGTCTACCGCCGTGCGCAGGAATTGCTGGACGAGATCCGCAAACGTGCCGGCGAACAGGCCCGCCCCGATCAGGAGCGCAGCTACCTGCGTCGCTTGCTTGATCTGTTCTAGGACGGCAGGCCCATAAACGGCGGCTGGCCCTAAACGGCCGCACGGCACCTTATGTTCTGAATGCAAACGGCGCGCCGTCAGCCTTGGCGGCTGCCCGCAAGCCCGCGCAGCATCCCGATCAGGGTCTGGATTTGGGTGTCCAGAAATCCTCGTACCATGTCGATGACCGACACATAGCCAGCGGCCACTCCGGCCAAAGCTGGAACCTTCGCGCCTATCAACGGCGCAAAGACGTACAGCGCCAGAATGATCACGCCCAACAGCACCAAAGTCAGAAAACCCTGACGGAACCCGCTTTTGACCGGCTTGACAGCGGGCAGGTTCGGCACCGCACCCTCATCGTCATCATCGACCCGGCCAGAGGTTGACCGCAGCGTAGAGTTGATTTCCTCAATCGCAGGCAGCCGTTCGCTGCGGGGTCGCAGGGATGCCGGTACAGGTTCGACACCCCTTCGCGAAACCTCAGGCTCCAGCGGCATTTCGGTCTGGGTTTCCAGCGAGGGGGTTTCCGCCCGCCGCGCCGCAGTTTCCCGCGCTGCCTCTTCGCGCAGCACCGCCATGACTCTGTCGTCAATATTGCGGGCCGCAGGCATGGGTGCCACTGCAGCAACTGGTTCCGTATCTGCCGCAGCAGGCGTCAGCGCGGCAAAATCCAAGGGCACCACTTCGGCAGCCACGGGGATCGCGTCTGGTGGCGCATCCGCAGCAATTGCCTCTGGCGCATCCGCCGCACCTAGTTCCGCCGCATCCGATGCCGCAACGGGGGAGCTATCCGCCAGAACGTCTTCCGGGTCCGGCACTTCGGCTTCAGCGGTCCCATGGATCGGCTCAGACCCAAACAGCGCCTCTTCATCATCCCGTTCAGCCACAACCTCTGGGTGGGCCTGAAACCATGCATGACCGCAATTCGAACATTGAACGTCACGCCCTGCGAGCGGGATGGCTGACGCGTCCACCTCGTATTCCGCATCGCAATTTGGGCAAACCAACCGCATTTGAACCTGTCCCAGCACGCTTTCTGTTCATTTTAGCGTCGTTGTAGCAACTAAACCCGCGCCGTCCAATGGTTTGTAGCCAAATCATTAACAGTTCAAGGGGTTCCTGCACGCGGATCTCAAAAACTCACCGTTGAAACCCATCTCTTGTTCGGCGATGGTGCATCAGAATTTTGCGCAAGTCAGTGACCAGAACGGAACCGTCCAGTGATCGCTTTCGAGAATGCGGCCTACAGCTATGGCGGTGGCGAGTTGCTGTCGGAAATCTCCTTCAGGCTGGCTCCGGGGTCGTTTCATTTTCTGACCGGGCCATCGGGGTCTGGCAAATCCACTTTCCTAAAGCTGTGTTATGCCGAACTTCTGCCCACCGCCGGCCGCGTTACCCTGTTTGACCGGGAGGTCCGCGATCTGTCGCGCGATGACGTGGCCCTGACCCGGCGCAGGATTGGCGTCGTGCATCAGGATTGCCAGTTTCTGGATCATCTGCCGCTGTCGTCCAACGTGGCCTTGCCGCTGATCGTGGCCGGTCGCGCTACGGCAACGTCTGACTTGTCGGACCTGCTGGGCTGGGTTGGCCTTGGTCCACTTGCCACCGCCTTGCCGCCCTCACTTTCAGGGGGCGAACGGCAACGCGCGGCGCTTGCCCGGGCCATCATCATGGGGCCGGATGTGATCCTGGCCGACGAACCCACCGGCAATCTGGATTGGGAGATGTCGTTGCGCCTGCTGACCCTGCTGGTCGAACTCAACCGCATGGGAAAAACGATCCTTGTGGCGACCCACGACCTCAACATCATCCGGCAAGCCAAATCACAGATCGCCGCCCGCGTGCTGCGCATCTCAAAACGCCGCATCCAACTGGCGGGGGCCGATTTATGAGCATGACGCGTCAAGATGACCGGGTTGTCCCACCCTCTGGCGCATCGGCCACGCTGACCAGCTTTACCGCCGGGGCGATGACCTTTCTGGCGGTGTTTGCGATGGCGCTTTCGCTGGCGTCCGGCAAACTCGCCTCCCGCTGGGCCGATGCCCTGGACCGCACTGCCACCGTGCGGATTTCGGCCCCCGATGATCAGATGGCGTTGCAGACCAAGGCGGTGATCGACGTGTTGACCACCACGCCCGGCATTGCCACCGCTAGGGCGTTGACAGCGGATGAGGCCAAGAAGCTGCTGGAACCGTGGTTCGGCCCCGATCTGCCGCTACAGGATTTGCCGCTGCCGCAACTGGTGTCTGTCACTGAAACCGCTGAGGGTTATGACGCCGAGGGGTTGCGCCAGCGTCTGTCAGCCTCTGCCCCCGGCGCTGTGCTGGATGATCACCTGCGGTGGCGCAGACCTTTGGCCGAGGCGGCGGGCCGTTTGCGCCTGCTGGGGCTGCTGTCCATCCTGCTAATCGGTTTTGCCATGGCCGCGATGATCACACTGGCCGCAAGTGCTGCCCTTGCCGCCAACGCGCAGGTGATCCGGGTGCTGCGGCTGGTCGGGGCCAAGGACAGCTACATCGCCCGCGCCTTTGTCCGCCGTTTCACGGTACGGGCCGCGACAGGCGCCTTGGCCGGCGTCGTGCTTGGCCTGATCGGCGTGGCACTTTTGCCCGCGCAAGACGCCGCTGGCGGCTTTCTGACCGGCCTTGGCTTCACCGGGCTTGGCTGGCTGTTGCCGCTGGTGCTGGTGCCCTTGGCCGCGTTGATCGCCTTTTTGGCCACAAGGACCGCCGCCTTCCGCACGCTTCGGGGCCTCAAATGACCGGAGCAACCTGATGCCGAAACCGCTGCGCCTGATCCTGTCGGTGATCTTCATCGTCCAGATGTATCTGGCGATGGCGCTTCTGGCGCTGGTCTTTTTCATTCCGGCCATCATCAGCCGCAACGGTGCCTACGCCGGGGTTCATGCCTATTGCAAATGGGTACGGTTCAGCGCGCGCGTTCTGGTCGGTCTCAAATCCGAAGTGCGCGGCGAGGTGACGACGGGCGAGGTGATCATCGCCGCCAAACACCAGAGCTTTTTTGATATCATCATCCTCAGCTCTGTGCTGCCCTGCCCCAAATTCGTGATGAAGCGCGAGTTGATCTACACGCCGATCCTTGGCCAATTCGCCTTGCGGATCGGCTGCGTCCCGGTGGACCGTGGCAAGAAAGGCGCGGCGATTTCCCAGATGAAGGAAGACGCCGCCCGCTCTGCCCTGATCCCCGGCCAGTTGGTGATCTATCCGCAGGGCACCCGCGTCGCCCCCGGCGCTGCCAAGTCCTACAAGATCGGCGCGGGATTGCTCTACGAGCAGTTCAATCAGCCCTGCATCCCGGTTGCGGTCAACGTCGGGCTTTTCTGGCCAAAGCAAGGCTTGATGCGGCAGGCGGGAACTGCGGTCGTCGAATTTCTGCCCGCCATCGCCCCCGGCATGGAAGTGGGCGCGTTCATGCGTCAGATTGAAAGCACGATAGAACCGGCATCACTCGCCCTGATGCGCGAAGCCGGATGGAGCGGCTGATGGCGACCCGCCCGCAAACCATCGCAGACTTGCTGGACGGCTTGTCCGAACTGCCCGGCCTGCGCGCCGCCAAGATGTTCGGCGAATACGGCGTTTATCTCGGTGCCAAAATGGTGGCCCTGATTTGCGACGACACGCTTTTTGTCAAACCCACGCCGGGTGCTTTGGCCATTGTGTCAAACCCCGATATGGCGCCGCCGTACCCCTCCGCCAAGGACTTCATCCGGATGGCGGACGCTTTGGACAACCCTGATCTGGCAATGGCAGCCCTGCGCGCCGTGGCCGCCGATATGCCAGACCCGAAACCCAAGCCGGGGCCGAAACTCAAACCGGGGCCGAAACTTGGGGCCCCCAAGAAACCCGCCAAACCAAAGGTCTAGGATGCAGTGGATCACCAGCCTTGACGACCTGCACGCCCGCTACGGCACGCCAAGCAAAGCCGCCGTGGCAAAGGTAGCCCAGCACCTGACGCCCAGCTATGCGGCCTTTATCACCCATGCGCGGTTTTGCGTGCTCAGCACCGTCGGGCCAGAGGGCACCGATGGCTCCCCTCGCGGCGATCAGGGTCCGGTGGTGACGATATTGGATCCGCAGACCCTCGCCATGCCGGACTGGAAGGGCAACGAGCGGATCGACAGTCTGCGCAACATCCTGCGCGATGGCAGGGTCAGTCTGATGTTTCTGGTCGCGGGGTCCACCACTGCTGTCCGCGTCAACGGTCAAGCCCGCCTGACCGCTGACGCTGCCCTGTGCGAAAGCTTCACCCGCGATGACAAGCACCCGCGCACCGTCATCGTGATTGCGATATCCGAAGTTTATTCCCAATGCGCCCGCGCCCTGCAACGGTCAGCCCTGTGGACGGCAGGCGACCAAAGCCAAAACCTGCCATCCGCCGGACAAATGCTGCAAGACGCCTCCGAAGGCGCAATTGACGGGACTGAATACGACCGCGAGCGCGCGACACGGGCGCATTTAGGTTGGTGGTAGCGTTTACTGGCTGAAAGAAGCGTGGTCGCAACCCACCGCGTCCTTGCGGCAAAACCGCGTTAGGCAGCCAACCCCTTGGCACCCATATCCAGGAACTTCTCGCGCCGGTCTTTGATCAGGGCATCGGGTTTCTTGCCTGACAACTCCTTCAGCATCGCCTCAATCGCCTTGCCGACCGCCTCGATCGTCTCTTTGCGACCTCGTTGAGCGCCACCAAGGGGTTCCTTCACGATCCGGTCAATCACTGCCAGCTTTTGCAAATCCTGTGCCGTCAACCGCAACGCCTCGGCTGCTTCACGCATCTTTTCGGCGTCCTTCCACAGGATTGACGCGCAGCCTTCCGGACTGATCACCGAATAGATCGAGTGTTCCAGCATCGCGATCCGGTTTGCCGTAGCCAAAGCCACCGCCCCACCAGAGCCCCCCTCGCCGACCACCACCGAAATCACCGGCACCCCGATCTGCAGGCTTTTCTCGGTCGCACGTGCAATCGCCTCGGCCTGACCGCGTTCTTCAGCACCTTTGCCGGGATAAGCGCCGGGGGTGTCGACGATCATCACCACCGGCAGGCGGAACCGGTCCGCCATCTCCATCAGCCGGATCGCCTTGCGGTAGCCTTCGGGCCGCGCCATGCCGAAGTTGCGTTCAATCCGAGTCTTGGTGTCATGGCCCTTTTCCTGCCCCATCACGATCACCGTAGAATCGTTGAAGCGTGCCAGACCCCCCATGATCGCGTGATCATCGGCAAAGTTCCGGTCACCTGCGAGGGCGGTATATTCGGTGAACAAAGCCTCGATATAATCGCTGCAATGCGGCCGGTCGGGATGGCGCGCCACCTGACATTTCTGCCAAGGATTCAGCGCCTTGTACATATCCTTCAGCATCTGGTCTGCCTTGCGGTCCAGCGCTTCCGCCTCTTTGCTGACGTCCATCATGGGATTGGTGCGGCCCATGGCGCGCAATTCTTCGGCCTTGCCTTCAATCTCGGCCAGAGGCTTTTCGAATTCCAGATAGTTCATCGGACACTCCCTGCACGCTTGGCTTCTATATGCCGTCTCGGCCCAAAAAGTGCAACTCGGCAAGATTTGCGCTAACCCTCTGCGCGAAGGTGACCCTACGGAAGGAGCCGTCCATGGCCAACGCTTACGAAAAACGTCTGACCCGCGTGCTCGACTACATTCATGACAATCCGGCAGGCGACCTGTCGCTGGACACGCTGGCCGATATCGCTGCCTTGTCGCGGTTTCACTTTCACCGCGTCTTTGCTGCGATGACGGGAGAGACTGCAGCCCAAACCGTGCGCCGGATGCGGCTGCACCGGGCTGCGGTCGCTTTGGCGCAAGGAACCGGCCCTTTGGCGCTAATCGCCAAACAGGTCGGCTATCCAAACCTCGCCAGTTTTTCCCGTGCGTTTTCTGACGCTTACGGCGTGACGGCCACTGCCTTCCGCAACCGGGGAGAACTGCGCCCCTTTCCTGCAACCAAGCCCCAGAAAGGCCCCCTCATGCACCCTGTCATCATCCGAAATGACGCTGCCCGTCGCCTTGCCAGCATCCCCCACCTTGGCCCCTACCCCGAAATTGGCCGTGCCTTTGAAAAACTAGGGGCCACCATCGCGGCCCGTGGTCTTTTCCCGCACATGGGCCACATGGTCGGCGTCTATTACGACAGCCCTGCCGATGTCGCCCCTGCGGCTTTGCGCAGTCACGCGGGCTTTGAAACCACCGATGCGCCGATTGCTGCGCCGCTGGAAGAGGTGACCTTGCCCGGCGGTCGCCACGCGGTTCTGACCTTCAAGGGCCCCTACGCCGGACTGCCGGCTGCCTATGACCAGTTGTTCTCGCTTTGGTTGCCCGATTCCGGCGAAACCCCGGCCAACAGTCCGCTGTTCGAGGTGTATCTGAATACCCCAATGGACACGGCACCCGAGGATCTGATCACTGAAATCTGCATGCCACTGGCGTGACCGGGCCGTAAAAACAGCACAGCCCCGCGGCCAGAGCCACGGGGCGTGCATCCTCCCCTTGATGCGGTTTTGGGCCTCCCCTCCCATCGCCGCAGGGTATCCGGCCGGAACTGTTAAAATTCCGTTACACAAGTCTTGCCGCTACGGAAACTGCAAGTCAACAGATTTTCCGTCAGCCTTATTTTCGGGCGGTCGCGATAGTATGTGCCCACTTAAGCGTCGCTTCCGCCTCTGGCAGCGCCGCGAATTCGAGCATACTTGGTTCGAAAACCCATTCCCCTGTTCTTTGGGCCAAAGACGTCGCGGTCGCGCCGCAATCCCGGACATTTCGGCCCAAAGTGAGTCGGAGAGGTTGCATCCATTTTTGCGCAAGGCCCCCGGTTTTCGATTGGATCGCACGCTCTGATCGCCCGAAATCCGGCTTGCGAGGTCGTCACATCGCCCGCACCCGATTGTTGCGCGGCAGATGTTCCAACTCGACAAGACCCAGCACCTCCATGACCGGGATCACATAGTTGGCAAACCGCCCGCGATAGCCTTTGCGCAGGCCATAATAACCGCCAACCGGGTTGCCTTCATCCCTCGCCCAAGCTTCGACCGAGCCTTCGGGAGTGGGCTTGCCCTCATCCGCATTGCCCAATGTCACCCAGTCCGCGCGTGCTTTCAGCATCGCGTGGCAATCCGCAATCGCTCTGACCTGATAAGACAATTGCGTGCTGCCCACCTGCACCACCAAACGCGGCGGATCGCTCGTTTCATCTTTCCAGACCGTGAAGTCTGAGCTCATGGACGGTGTATTCAACCGCCAGGGATCATCTTTTTCCCCGCTGCCATGGGTCACGGAATTCATTTTTCAGCGTCCTTCTTCTAGGCCTCGGCGAACTGCCGAAAGGCGGGGTTGAGGTCAGCCGGGAACCCAAAGATCAAAGGGGCACGACGTCCGGTAAAGACCTCGCACCTGTGAAACTGACAGCCCCCGGCCCGCTACTCAAGCGTCAAGGTACGGGTGCAGGTGAAAAGTCCTGATGGCATGTCTGGCCACCAGACCAATCGCGAAGCCAAGGTCCGGTCACCGTTTCGGCGGGGCGTTTTGCCTGTCGAACCTGCAAGCAGGCTTGACCCGCACCGCCGTTTCGTCAAAGAGGCAAAGACCCAACCCCGTGGAGGCCCCATGTCCCGCATTGTCCTTGTGAACGGCGCTTTTGTGCCGGAAGCTGAAGCCGTCGTTTCGGTCTTTGACCGTGGTTTTCTGATGGCTGACGGGGTTTATGAAGTGACCTCGGTTCTGGGCGGCAAGCTGATCGACTTTGCCGGCCATTGTGTCCGGCTGGCCCGCAGCCTTGCAGAGCTGGAAATGACCAACCCCCATACTGATGCCGAATGGCTGGACCTGTTCCGCGACCTGGTGGCGCGCAATGGCGTGGTTGATGGGATGGTGTATCTGCAAGTCACCCGGGGCAATCCCGGCGACCGCGACTTTGCCTATCCCTCGCCAGAAGTGGCCCCGACGGTCGTTATGTTTACCCAATCCAAGCCCGGTCTTGCGGAAAACCCTGCCGCGAAGGTGGGTTGGAAAGTGATCTCCACCCCCGACATCCGCTGGGGGCGGCGTGACATCAAGACGGTGCAGCTTTTGTACCCCTCGATGGCGAAAATGATGGCCAAGAAGGCGAATGTCGATGACTGCTGGTTTGTGGAAGATGGCGCGGTGACCGAGGGCACCTCGAACAACGCCTATATCATCAAGGGCAACCGGATCATAACCCGGCAGCTTTCCAGCGACATCCTGCATGGCATCACCCGCGTGGCCGTGCTGCGCTATGCCGCCGAAGTGCAGATGGAGGTGGAAGAGCGGCCTTTCACCATCGCCGAGGCGCAAGAAGCGGACGAGGCGTTCATCACCTCCGCCTCCGCTTTCGTGATGCCGGTGGTCGAGGTGGACGGTGTGGCGGTAGGCTCCGGCAAACCGGGTGCCGTGGTGGCCCGTCTGCGCGAGATTTATCTGGATGAGATGCGCAAAGCCGCGATCTGAACGGCTTTGCGATGCCATGCCCGCTACGACCGGGCTGCTTTGGGCGCGACCGATCTGAACGGCGAGCCTGTTGATCCAAGGGTGGCTGCACTGGTCAACGATCTGATCGGGCGGGTGGCTGACAAATGGACGATGATCGTGTTGGAGGTTCTGGCTGAACAAGGCGAAATGCGGTTTACAGCACTTGGCCATCAAGTGCCCGGAATAAGTCAGAAAATGCTGACCCAAACCCTGCGCGCGATGGAGCGGGACGGGCTGGTGATCCGCACCGTTCATGCGGTCATTCCGCCCCGGGCCGACTACCGGCTGACCGACCTTGGTCTTGGCCTTGGCGCTGCTTTCTTCGGCGTCTGGACATGGCCGGTCGCAAACCTAGCGCAGATCAAGGCCGCACGCAGCCACTTTGACGCCCGCTAGGCCATTCAAAATCCGACGCATCGCAGCATTGAAATGAAACCACTCAAAATTTTCGACCATTTTTAGGGAAGCAACTCCCACTCTCTCGGCGTCTTCGGCGATTTCTCCATGCGACCAAATCCATGCGACCAAATCCGGGCGGCACAGCTCCGGCAGGCCAAACGCGCCGTGCCGATCGGTCCCGGACCTGCCACCTTGACAAGTTCGTTGCCAAATCCGCCTTTGGCTGACATAGCCCGGCTTATTAGCGCCCTGATCTGAGGCATGTTGGTATCAATGAATTTGATGGCGGTTTCCGAAGTTTTTAAAAATCCTTTCGCGTTGATCGCGGCAATGGTGTTTTTGCCGATGATTCTGATCTCGTCCCTACCACGGCGCTGGCAACTCTGGGCCAGCTTGGTTTGGTTCCTGCTGCCCCTTTTCGGGTTTTTCGGCGTGGTGATATGGGAGGCGCTGACGCGGCCTTCACAAGGCGACGCCACCTTGCCGTTGGCCTTTTATGGTCTGGCGATTGTCAGCCCGGTGGTTTTGGCAGTCTGGGGTGGGCCGACTGTTGTGGGCATCCTTTTGGGATTGGCATTGGGGCGGTTCAGGCAGCCGGCCAAACGTTCCAAATCCCCGGCCTATTTGGTACAGTCACCTGCCCCTATGCAGCCAAGTATGGACAGCGCGCAAAGCTGGCCGATGATCCACGTCGGGCCAATGTCAGACCGTCTGGTGATCGGCGGGTTAGAGATCAGGTGCTTCAAATGGTGGTGCTGCGGGCCTGAAGGACTGAAGTTCATCAATCCCAAATCCGCCTACCCGCTGATTTGTGATGTCTACGAGGTTGGCACCGCCTATGGTCGAACGCGCTTTGCTGCGGGCGAAGTGTCAAACGGCATCTGGGCGTTCTTCTCTGATGCGCCCCACAGCCTGATCAAAGACGGCTCCGACCTTACACCTGTCGGTGGCGGGCCGCAGCCGGGTCCAGCCGCGTTTTATCCGCCACCGGGCGGGCCGCCGGTCCAGAAGGTATCGCCCGATGGCACGATCCGGGTGGATATCGAATCGCGGGAATGGGGGAATACGCAATGGGTCAACGCACCGAGGGTGACGGATATCGGCAAGGACAAGGTCGTGCTGGACCTTTGGCGCACCGATTGCGATACGGTCACCACCTTCCCGCAAGAGCGGTGTGTCGAGCTTTCGGTGCGGCGCTATATAGGAGGGCAGGCTTTTCGCCTGAGGCTGGACGTCGGGCGGCGCACCTATGAGCTTGCCCCCGGTCCGGGATTGGATTTGCCAGCGCACAGCGGCTCATTTGACGATCTGGCGGGGCTGGTTGAGCGCCTTGTCAGTTGGCCAGCGGCGCGGTCGGGACGTGGCACGGTGCCCGGAAGGCCCGTGCGCGCCGTGTGGCAAAATGCGCTTTTGATTGTGACGGGCGCAGCCCTCGCCATCGGTGCCGTCGGATATTACAGCTATATCACGGACGTCAGCCAAGTCATCATCACCCCGATGCCGCAACCACCGGGGGTTCCGTAAAACCCGTTTTGTCAGCAGAACCCTTCGGCAACCGCCAATCACGACGGCCTGAAAAATCTTAGGGACTGTAACGAATGGCCCGCGCTATTTCTGGCCCGGTTCCAGGACATTCGCAGCAAAGGCCGCTTTGAAGGCAGCTTGCTTGGCGGCGTCAGCCTCGGTCTGGTTTTTGGCCACCCAATCGGGATAAGGCATGCCGTAAACAATCTCGCGCGCCTGATCTTTGGTCATGGCAAGTCCGGCCTCTGTCGCGGCCTCGTTGTACCAGCGGCTGAGGCAGTTGCGACAAAAGCCCGCAAGGTTCATCAGGTCGATGTTCTGGACATCCGGGCGCACCTCCAGAAGATGGTGCATCAGGGCGCGGAAGGCGGCAGCCTCCAGCTTTTCGCGGGTTGGGTCATCCAGTTGCATCGCACACCTTCAGGGCTTCGGTGAGGACCGGCGCGAGGCGATGGCCCCAAGCCGTTTGCCCCGTCGTATCAGAGATGAGGTCGTTTCGCACCTCGATCAAGGTGTTGTGTCGGCCCTTTTGCAATGCGTGAATGTCGATGGCATCACCGGGCAGGTGGCCGTCATAGGGTTCGTTGTCGCCCACGCAAAGGTCGGGCTGGCCGCGCAACAAGGCGATCAGCGGTTGTGAAAGGCGACCATCAAGATGGGAGTAAAGGACGCCAACCTGCCACGGGCGCGACGGACGCCCGCGCAACGCCGGCGTGAAGGAATGGATGGCCAAGATCACCGTATCATCACGCCGCGCCGCCAAGGCCGCGAGGGCTACGTGGTAGGGGCGGTGAAGGCTTGCAAGACGGCGCTCCACCTCATCCGGCCTGATGCCCGCATTGCCCGGAATGATGGTGCCGTCGTATAGTTGCATGACCAGCGTCGGGTCATCCTCGCCCCGGTTGGGGTCAATGACCAGACGGCTGAAGTCGGTGCAGATGACCGGGCTGTCCAGCGCCGCACCCAAAGCCACCGCCACGCCGCGCGCGCCGACGTCCCAGGCGATATGGCGGGCCATGTCGTCAGGCGCGATGCCCAGATCACCGCCGCAAACATCCAACGGAACCCGGTTGGAGGCGTGATCACACGTGACCAGCCAGCGCCCGGGACGATTTTCACCAATGATATGATACGATGCCATGCGTGCCTCTTTGGGTTTCCCTAGCGAAAGGAGAGCCGAAAGGGAATCTCCGATCGGCCCAATCAACCCTTTGCCCGCAGAATAGGCATTTCGTCATCACATCTTTGCGGAATTTTCATTCACTGCGCCGATGCTGTGCGCGGCACAGTTGCCCCCTCGGACCATTTGGGCCATAACGCTAGCGGCCCACCGTAACCGGAACACGACGAAAAGGATCAAGGCATGAGACGCCTTCGGAACGTGAAGATCGTGGCCACTTTGGGCCCAGCCTCCAGCGACTACGCCACCATCCGCGCTTTGTTTGAGGCGGGGGCCGATGTGTTCCGCCTGAACATGAGCCATGGCACCCATGATGACATCCGCGCCCGGCACGTCATCATCCGCAAGGTCGAAGCGGATGTTGGTCGCCCGATCTGCATTCTGGCCGACCTTCAGGGCCCGAAACTTCGTGTCGGCACCTTTGCCAATGGACATGAAGAGTTGGTTGAGGGCGCGAAGTTCCGCATGGACCTGTCTGCTGCCCCCGGCGACGTGACCCGCGTGCAACTGCCGCACCCCGAGATCTTTGCGGCACTGGAGCCGGGCGCCTCCCTTTTGGTCAATGACGGCAAGATCGCTGTCAAGGTTGACGATTGCGGCAAGGATTTTGCCAATTGCACCGTCGTTGTCGGGGGCACCATCTCCAACCGCAAGGGCGTGAATGTGCCCGACGTGGTGCTGCCGATGCCGGCCTTGTCGGCCAAAGATCTGATTGATCTGGAGTTTGCTTGCGAACTGGGTGTGGACTGGCTGGCCCTGTCCTTCGTGCAACGGCCCGAGGATGTGATCGAGGCGCGTGCGCTGGCCCGTGGTCGTGCGGCAATTCTGGCCAAGATTGAAAAACCTGCCGCAGTGAAAGCCTATGACGCAATCTTGCAAGTGTCGGACGGCATCATGGTGGCGCGTGGCGACCTTGGTGTGGAACTGCCGGTTTACACCGTGCCGCCGATCCAGAAACGCCTGATCCGGGGTGCCCGTGCCGCAGCCAAGCCGGTGATCGTCGCAACGCAAATGCTCGAATCAATGATCGAAGCGCCGGTTCCGACCCGGGCTGAGGTGTCTGACGTCGCAACCGCGATTTATGAAGGTGCCGACGCGATTATGCTTTCGGCCGAATCAGCCGCAGGCAAGTACCCGATCGAAGCCGTGACCACGATGAACAACGTGGCCATTGCGGTTGAGAAAGACCCGACCTACCGTCAGGTCATCGAAGCAAGCCGCCACATCCGGCGTGAGACGATTGCCGATGGGATCGTGGCTGCCGCGCGCGAAATAGCCGAGGCCACCAACATCAAGGCCATCGTGACCTTCAGTCAGACGGGCACGACGGCATCCTTGGTGTCGCGCGAGCGGCCCCGGGTGCCGATCATCGCTCTAACGCCACTGATGTCGACGGCCCGCAGACTGGCGCTCAGCTGGGGCACCCACTGCGTGATCTGCGAACCACAGGAACGCTTGAAGGGCGCTGTTCTGGCCGCCGTGCATGCCGCGCGTGAAGATGGTTTTGCCGGGCTGGAGGATATGATCGTGCTGACAGCGGGACTTCCTTTCAACGTCAAAGGCACAACCAACGTCCTTCGCGTGGCACCCTGCGATGAAAGGTTGATTTCCCGGGTCGATCCTGAATAATAACCAAACGTGAGTGCGGGATTAACCCGGAGTTATTATGGATAGCGATCTTACCATCGTTGTTGGCATCATAGCCATTGTGCTGGCTGTGCCCTCGCTGTTGTCGGCCTGGGTCGATGGCAGCCCGCCACGGGTGGGGGCGATCATGGTGCTGGCCGGCGGCATTTTGATCGTCATGGCGCTGACCCAACACGGGCGCGGCTACTCCTTCGCCGAAATACCGGACGTGTTCATGCGGGTCTTCAACCGCTTCGTCCATTAGCGTCCCGGCGATTGAGGCGCGGGCAGCCTTTGCCTCTTGCCTTGCTGCGGTCCTGACCCTATACGCCACCTTTCGAATACCCCGCACGGCCGGCCTACGTGGCATGCCGAGTCGTGCCTGCAACCACGGAGATGGAAATGCCCAAGATGAAGACCAAATCGGCGGCCAAGAAGCGTTTCAGCTTCACCGCCAATGGCCATGTGAAGGCCGGCAATGCCGGCAAGCGTCACGGTATGATCAAACGCTCGGCGAAATTCGTCCGCAGCACGGCAGGAACCATGATCCTGTGTGCCAGCGATGAGAAGATCGTCAAGAAATACATGCCGTATAACCGCTAAGGAGCCCAGCACATGTCCCGCGTTAAATCCGGCGTTGTCACCCACGCCCGCCACCGCAAGGTGATTGCCAAGGCGGCTGGCTACTATGCCGCCCGCTCCACCAACTTCAAGACCGCCACGCAGGCCGTTGACAAGGCCCAGCAATACGCCACGCGCGACCGCAAGGCCCGCAAGCGTCAGTTCCGTGTGCTGTGGATTGCCCGTATCAACGCCGCCGTGCGTCTGTACGACCCGTCCTTCACCTACTCGCGCCTGATCAACGGCCTGTCGCTGGCTGGCATCACCGTTGACCGGAAGGTTCTGGCCGATCTGGCCGTGCATGAGCCGGAGGCGTTCAACGCCATCGCAGCCCAGGCCCGCGCCGCCCTGCCCGCACCTGCACTGCCAGTCGCGGCCTAAGCTGACCGGAGGCTTTGTGAAAACCCTGTGCTTTGCGCAGGGTTTTTTCTATTTCTGAAGCTTGGCGTGCCGGTTCAGGTGCAGCGTGCCCCAAAGTCCGATCTCGGTCAAAAGCGGCCTCAGCGTGATGCCATGGTCGGTCAACCCGTGGTCCACCCGAGGCAACCCGCTGCCGTGATCGGTTCGCTGGACGACAGCCCACCGCGGCAAATGGCGCATCAGCACACGCTCGGAAATCCAAAGCACCTGCCGCATAAGATCGGCAAAAAGAGCGGTGCCCAAGCGCAGGCGGAACCAGATCCCCGCGGTGCATTGACCTGAGATCTCATCCACGGCCTTCTGAACTTGGCATGGCAGTTCGTTTTGGCTTGGGAAAGTCCCGACCTGAAAATTTAGTCGAGGGTTACCGCACAATCAATCCTATCCCATTCTGAACGCTTAACCAGAGGGCGCAGATTGCTATGGCGGGAAAGATGGCCCTCGTGACGGGGGCGGGCAAGGCAACTGGCCTTGGCTGTGCTGTGGTTCAGGCTTTGTGTGACAGCGGGGATCAGGCGGTTCTGACGGCGCGTGATCGCGCCGAGGCAGAGGCGCGCGCTGCCGAAGCCGGGGTCATGGCGCGGGGCGGGGTGCTTGATATCACCGATGCCAGCCAAGTGACCGCATTGGCGGGCATCTGTGCCGAATTCGGGCGGCTTGATATCTTGATCAACAACAGCGCCAAGGGCATCCTTTGGGCCGCGTTGCTTCCCCCGGATGGCCCGACCGGTGGCCTGTTCCGCGATGGCCGACCCCTCACTTGGTAACCGGCCCACTTGCACAAGCCCTCGGCGCGCGCTAGCACCGTGGCCGATCTGCAAGTGTGGTGCGGAACGTCGCAGACAGTTTTCCTAACCACCCGACCATCAAGGAAGAGGCTGCCATGGACGGGCTTGACGCGCTGAAGGCCAAATATCTGACCGCCGTTCTGGCGGCCACTGACGAAACCGCACTGGAGGAGGTGCGGCTGGCGGCCCTTGGCAAGAAGGGTGAGGTTTCGGCGATGATGGCCACCCTTGGCAAGATGGAGCCTGAGGCGCGCAAAGCCGCCGGGGCCAGCCTGAACCTGTTGAAGGATGAGATTGACGCCGCCCTGCGTGGCAAAAAAGCTGGCCTCGCCGATGCGGCTCTGGACGAACGCCTGCGCTTTGAATGGCTGGATGTCACGCTGCCGGGCCGTCCGCGCCCGCGTGGCACCATTCATCCGGTGTCTCAGGTGATGGAGGAATTGACCGCGATCTTTGGCGACATGGGTTTTGCCGTGGCTGAGGGTCCGCAGATCGAATCCGACTGGTTCAACTTTGATGCCTTGAACATTCCGCCCGAACACCCGGCCCGGCAAGAGCATGACACCTTTTTCATGGCCCGCGCTGCGGATGACCCTCGCCCGCCCCACGTGTTGCGCACTCACACCTCCCCCGTGCAAATCCGCGCCATGGCGGCCCAGGGTGCGCCGATCCGCGTCATCGCCCCCGGTCGGGTGTACCGGATGGACATGGACCAGACCCACGCGCCGATGTTCCATCAGGTAGAGGGGCTGGCGATTGACCGCGATATCTCGATGGCCAACCTGAAATGGACGCTGGAGGAGTTTTGCCGCGCCTTCTTCGAGGTGCCCTCGGTCGAACTGCGCTTTCGCGCGTCGCATTTCCCCTTTACCGAACCGTCGGCGGAAGTTGATATCCGCTGCTCGTGGGAGGGCGGTCAGCTTAAAATCGGCCAGGGCGACAGCTGGCTGGAGATTTTGGGCTCTGGCATGGTCCACCCCAAAGTCCTGTCCTCCGCCGGGGTTGACCCAACCCAATGGCAAGGCTTCGCCTTTGGCATGGGCATCGACCGCATCGCCATGCTGAAATACGGCATCCCCGATTTGCGAGCGTTCTTTGAAAGCGACCTGAGGTGGCTGCGGCACTACGGCTTTGCAGCACTCGACATGCCGGATTTGGCGGGGGGGTTGAGTGGGTGATGGGCGAAATCAATTGGATGCAATTGATTGTGACGTGTATGATTTTAGGTCCGCTGGCGTATGCTTTCGGAGAACGACATGGCGCTAAAGATGCCTATGAAAAAGTCGGAATCGTCGAAATGGGCTTAACTGCGCTTTGCAGCTCCGAAGTAGATGACCTTTGGAAAGACGAACAGTCGGCAGAGGAAGCAACGCACGCGGCACGTGAGCAAATGCCGAGGGAATAATAACCACGACCGTAGATCAGGGCAATCGCGTTTGGCCTAAGCATCTGCTAACTGTTTGAGAAGGCTGAGAAGAAACGCATCGCTCCAACCCGCCCGCTTCAGTTTGATCGAGAGCGAGCCCTTTGAGGTGTCCCTGCGGGCGAGGTCGAGGGCGCG
>JBBRLL010000032.1:0-51346 GCA_038231395.1 Rhodobacterales bacterium | reverse complement strand
GCCCAACAGCCCGGCGTCATAGCATTGGTCGATCGCGGACTGCAGCGCCTCACGCTCACGGATATACTCACCCCGGATGTAGATGTAGCAATCGTGCGCCCCCATCGCGAAAGAGGCGATCAGCGCGCCTTCGATCAGCGTATGGGGATCATGGCGCATGATCTCACGATCCTTGCAGGTGCCGGGTTCGGATTCGTCGGCGTTGATCACCAGATAGCACGGGCGGCCATCGGATTGCTTGGGCATGAACGACCACTTCAGCCCGGTCGGAAAGCCAGCCCCCCCCCGCCCACGCAGACCCGAGGCTTTGACGATTTCAACAATCTTGTCGCGCCCCAAGGCCAGAAGGGCCGCCGTGCCATCCCAATGGCCGCGCTTTTGCGCACCCGCAAGGCTGCGGTCATGCATGCCGTACAGGTTGGTAAAGATGCGGTCCTGATCCTTGAGCATCTGCCCGTTCCTTCATTCCTAAGCCATTCGGCCCGTTACGCCTTGCGCTTGCGCCAAAGCCGGTAGGTTGCAGCCATCGCCCAGATGAACGCGGCCCCGGCAGACAAATCCGCCAGAAAGATGAACTTCGGCGGCCAGTGATACTGAACGCCGACAGCCTCTGCCATGACCCAAAGCCCGCCTGCCAAGGCCAGCACCACGGCGATCAGCCGCATTTGCGCCGTTGAGGGGTCTTTGTCGGCAGGCATCGGTCCCTCAATAATCGTTGGTCTTGGCCCGGATCAGGAACGCCTGCATCCCCTCCGCGCCGATCAGCCTGGCCTGCGCCACCCATTTGTCACGGGTGACCCGGCCTTTGAAGCCTTTGATATTGCCATCCATATAAGCAATCTCCGCCGGTCCCCAGCCCGCAATCTGGTCGAAATGGAAGATGCCAAGCTCGTGGCACAGCCGCTCCAACACCGGGCCGATGCCCTCAATCACCTGCAAATCATCCGCCTTGCCATCGCGCGGTTGCGTCAAGGCCAAAGGTCTGACGCTTGTATTTGAAGCCGTCGTGTCGGATGTGGCGGACGGCGACTGGTTTTCTGACTTTAGGGGCATCATCGCCGCCGGAACCCCAGCAGGTGCCGCCTCAGCAGGACTTGCGGCAACCGGTGCCGGAACAGGTTCGACAGGGCCGTTTGCCAAGGGCGCAAGTGTGGCCGGAGCGGACAGAACGGATGCAACTGGAACGGCCGCAAAGGGAGCAGGTGTGACCGGCGCAGGCGCTGCCGCAACCGGAGCCGGCATCCCTTCGGCTTTAGAGGCTACCGCGACCGGTAAACTCACAGCAAGGGCTTCGTTCCCATGGTTCCCGTGCCCGTGATTATCATGCCCGTGATCATCATGCGCACCGTCATGATCGTCACTCGCTGGTGCTTCCCAGAACTGCCCCAACAGGACCGCGAACACCATGAACACCATCAGACCCAACAGCACCGCCGCCTGGGTGGAGATATCCCCAAGCCAGCGCGCCACGATCGCGGCCAGAATTGCCGCCACCACAGACCAGACCCAGCCGGCTGGCCATGGTCCTTCAGAGCCTTTTGCCTGATGATCCATTCCGCCCCCCCCTATGCCGTCTCTTTGCCCTTAAGCCACGGCGTCAGGATCGGAACCTCGGTCCCGTCGATCCGCTTCACCGTATCGCCCAAATCCACCGCCGCCTGAGCCGAGGCATTGTATTGCTGCCTGCCGCTTTCGAAATCCTTCAGGCTGGTCAGGCCGCCCAGCGGTTCCGCTGCGTAGCGCCCGTTTTGCGGCCCCGGCACCGGAATTTCCCCGTTGGAAAATCGCGCGATCAGGTCACGCAGCTTTTCCACCGTCAGGTCTTCGTAATAATCCTTGCCAATCTGCGCCATGGGCGCATTGGCGCAAGCCCCCATGCACTCCACCTCTTCCCAACTGAATTTGCCATCAGCCGACAGGGTATGGGCATTGGGAGACACCAGTTCCTTGCACACCGCCACCAGATCCTCTGCCCCGCAAATCATGCAGGACGTGGTGCCGCAAATCTGAATATGGGCAACGCTTCCAACAGGTTGCAGCTGGAACATGAAGTAAAATGTCGCCACTTCCAAAGCGCGGATATAGGCCATGCCCAGCATATCCGCCACAAGTTCGATGGCGGGACGGCTAAGCCAGCCTTCCTGTTCCTGCGCACGCCACAGCAATGGAATTATGGCCGAAGCCTGACGCCCCGACGGATATTTCGAAATCTGTCCTTTGGCCCATTCGAGGTTTTTCTCGGTATAGGCAAAAGACGCGGGTTGGTCTTTGTGAAGGCGGCGCAGCATCAACTCTTTCCTTTGGCAGCAAGTTGGACGTCACCTTTGATCCGCAAGGCATCGGCGCAATAGTCGGCCCCGGTCACCCATTGCAGGGCGCGGCCATTGTTGATCACTTCGACCGTCTCGAACGTCGTTGGAACCGACAGGGTGCGAAACCATTTCGACCGGGCGATGATATCCGAAAAATCAACCTCCCGCACCGCGCCGTCATCAAAGGTCACCCGCAGGACTGGGGTTGGTAGCAGGTCGATCCGTAGGATCCGGGTTTGCACCTTGGCGGTCAGAGGGTCATAAATCTCAGCGAGGGTTAAAGTCATTCCACGCCTCCTCCAGCAAAGCCGCGTTTTGCGACGCCCAGTCTATCGCTTCATTCAGCGCGCGGCGGTCCACCTCGCCGTTGATCACGCTCAACCCGCCCAGACACACCTGTGCATCCCGGCCGTCAAGACCGTTGATGTGAAAATGCGGCGGGTTGTGATCGTCGGCATACATCTAGATCACACAAAATCTGAGGCGGACGATGACGGGCACAAATTCACCGGTCCACCTCGCCAAATACGATATCCATCGTCCCGATGATGGCGCTTACATCCGCCAATTGGTGACCTTTGCACATGTAATCCAAGGCTTGCAGGTGCAAAAACCCCGGCGCGCGGATTTTGGCGCGGTAGGGTTTGTTGGTGCCATCGGCCACCAGATAGACGCCAAACTCCCCTTTCGGAGCCTCCACCGCCGCGTAAACCTCACCTGCGGGCACGTGGAAGCCTTCGGTATACAGCTTGAAATGGTGGATCAGGCTTTCCATCGAGGTTTTCATGTCGCCCCGGGTCGGCGGCGTCAGTTTGCCACGGGCCAGAATGTCGGTCCGGGCGGCAGGTTCGCGCAGCTTGGCCACGGCCTGACGGATGATCGAGGTGGATTGCTCCATCTCTGCCATGCGCACCAGATAGCGGTCAAAGCAGTCGCCGTTCTTGGCCGTAGCGATCTTGAAGTCGAATTCGTCATAGCATTCATAAGGTTGACTGCGGCGCAAATCCCAAGCCAGACCGGAGCCGCGCGCCATGACGCCGGAAAATCCCCAATCCTGCACATCTTGGGCGGTGATAATGCCAATGTCGACGTTGCGCTGTTTGAAGATCCGGCTTTCGGTCAAAAGTCCGTGCAGGTTGTCCAAGGTCTGGCCAAACTGGTCGCACCACGCGTCGATATCGTCCAGCAACTGCGGCGTCAGGTCCTGATGCACGCCACCGGGCCGGAAATAAGCGGCATGCAAACGGGCCCCCGAGGCGCGCTCGTAAAAGCCCATCAGTTTTTCGCGTTCTTCAAAGCCCCAAAGCGGCGGCGTCAAAGCGCCCACGTCCAAGGCCTGCGTCGTGGTGTTCAGGATGTGGTTCAGAACCCGGCCGATTTCGCAGAACATCACGCGGATCAGGCTGGCGCGGCGCGGAATAACAGTGCCGGTCAGACGCTCAATCGCCAGACACCACGCATGTTCCTGGTTCATCGGCGCCACATAATCCAGCCGGTCGAAATAGGGCAGGTTCTGCAGGTAGGTCCGGCTTTCCATCAGCTTTTCGGTGCCACGGTGCAACAGGCCGATATGAGGATCACACCGCTCCACAATCTCACCGTCCAGCTCCAGCACCAAACGCAAAACACCATGCGCTGCGGGGTGTTGCGGGCCGAAGTTAATGTTGAAATTGCGGATGCGCTGCTCACCCGTTTCAACGTCAACCGAGCCATCGTCGTAGTGGTTCTGCCGGATATCGCCGTCCATCATGCCAGCACCCTTATCTTATCCATTGACCTGCCCCTGCGCCATCCGTTCGCGCCACCGCGCGGGCAACGTGTCGCCAAACTTCGCCGCAGCGCCGTCGTATTGCCCCGCGAGCCAGTTATAGACCCCGGCATAACGATCTTGCGGAAAAGATAGTTTGCGGCCGGGAAATTTCACCGTCTCGACCTGCGCAGGAATGGGAGCAATCCCCAGAAACCCGCACATCCTGTCGATGGAGGCTTGCTCGAACATATCCTCGAAAAACACGGTCATGATCTGCGCCGCAGGAACCGCCGCCTCAAGCTCTTGCAGAGTCAGCATGTAGTTCGACCGGTCAGCCTCGGTCAGGGGCCCGTCCGCAATGGCGGCGTCCAGCCGTTTGAGGCAGCGATGCAGGTACACCTCGTCACTCGCTTCTTCATCTTCCCCAAGCCGTTTGCCGGTTTTCTGCGCCGACATGCGAACTTCCGACCATAGCCGGTCAATCGGGTCGCGCATCAGAAACAGAAAGCGAGCGTTGGGCGAAAGCTCGGCCATCCGCGCAAATTCGGTGCGGGTCAGCGTGGCATAGGCCGGCGTGATGTCGCCAATCACCGCCTTGCCCTCGCCGCCGGTCTTCAGAAACGTCAGATACTCGTCATCGTTGCCGGTGCTGTTGGCAGAGCGCTCCAAGAGCGCCATGTGACCGGACAAAGCGGCCAGATCCTGCGGCGACTTCTGGCCCTTTTTCGACTTGGCGCGCGCCAGAACCCGTTCCGCCTTGGCATTGCGCCGCTTGAATACGGCACCGGCGCGCTTGGCGTCGACCACCGTGTCAAAGTAATGCACTTCCTTGACCGGCAAATGGCATTCGGGATGCGCTGCCAGCACGGTATAAAGCCAACTGGTCCCGGCCTTTTGTGCGCCGATGCAGAAGAGCATGGTTTTGTCAGTTGTCAGCATGAAACGCCCTTCAACTGCATCATCAGCCCTCGATCGCCGGGCCGGAGGCCACGCGGAACAGCTTTGCCTCGTCCATGACGCGCGGCTGGCCATCAGACCCGACCGAATGCATCAAAAACCGCGCATCGCACAGCGCCTCGAGCGCTGCGCCATCGGCGAAATGCAGCGCGTAGCAGTAGTTCTGCACGGCGTCCATCAGGGCGGTGTCGGGTTTAGCGCCGTCCACCGCTTACGCCTTCTTTTCATCGCCGGGCAGGATGTATTGCGCACCCTCCCACGGGGACATGAAGTCGAACTGGCGATATTCCTGGGTCAGCTTGACCGGCTCGTAGACCACGCGCTTTTGCACCTCGTCATAGCGGACCTCGGTGTAGCCGGTGGTCGGGAAATCCTTGCGCAAAGGGTGACCGCGAAAACCGTAGTCGGTCAGGATGCGGCGCAAATCGGGATGGCCAGAGAACAGGATGCCGAACAGGTCGAACACCTCACGCTCAAACCAGTTGGCGGCTGGATAGACCGGGATCAGCGAGGGCACCATCCCGGTCTCGGTCACGGTGGTTTTCACCCGGACCCGACCATTGGTATACATCGACAAAAGGTGGTAGACCATGTCAAAGCGCGCCACCCGTTCGGGGTGGTCCACCGCCGTGATGTCTACCAAAGAGGTCATCCGGGTGGACGGATCGCTTTTCAGGAAGGCCATCAGGTCCAGAAGGCTGGCCAGTTCCACCGCAACGGTAAGCTCGCCAAACGCCTCAACCGCAGAAGATACGCCCGGACGGGTGGCCAGAACAGTGCCAAGTTCGGTCAGGTTCAGTGCCATCATGCCCCCTTAACGGACCAAAGTGCCGGTGCGGCGGATTTTGCGTTGCAGTTGCAGGATGCCGTACAACAGCGCCTCTGCCGTGGGTGGGCAGCCGGGCACATAGATGTCAACCGGCACGATGCGGTCACAACCGCGCACCACCGAATAGCTGTAATGGTAATAGCCACCGCCATTGGCACATGACCCCATGGAGATCACATAGCGCGGCTCTGGCATCTGGTCGTAAACCTTGCGCAGCGCCGGTGCCATCTTGTTGGTCAGGGTGCCCGCCACGATCATCAGGTCAGACTGACGCGGGCTGGCGCGAGGTGCTGTGCCAAAGCGTTCCAGATCATAGCGCGGCATCGAGGTGTGGATCATCTCGACCGCGCAGCACGCGAGGCCAAAGGTCATCCAGTGCAGCGATCCGTTGCGGGCCCAGTTGATGATATCCTCGGTCGAGGTCAGCAGGAAACCCTTGTCCTGCAACTCGGCATTCAGGGCTTGGGTCGCCACGTCGCGGTCAGGTCCAGCCGTATTGGCACCGGCAGGCGAAGCATTTGGCATCACGCCCATTCCAAAGCCCCCTTCTTCCACTCATAAGCAAAGCCCACCGTCAGCACGCCCAGAAACACCATCATCGACCAGAAGGCCACCATCGAGATTTGCCCGAACGCCACCGCCCAAGGGAACAGGAACGCCACTTCAAGGTCAAAGATGATGAACAGGATAGAGACAAGGTAGAAGCGCACGTCGAACTTCATCCGCGCATCGTCAAAGGCGTTAAAGCCGCACTCGTAAGCGGAAAGCTTTTCGGGGTCGGGATGGCGCACGGCGATCAGGGCGGCGGCCAGCATCAGCACGATCCCCAGCCCGATGGCCACGGCAAGCAACACCAGAATGGGCATGTAGTCACGCAGAAGAGTGTCCACGAAGGGCTCCTTCAACCGAATTCGGGCGGCAACACCTGCCACCGGCCCGTTTGTTTGGCCCCGTTTACCGCTCCCCCATCGCGGGGTCAACCAAAGCCGGGTTAATTTCGCTGGATGTGCGGGGATTTGACCTAAATCGGGCGGCCGTGATCCGACGCCCGGCCCACGCCCCTTGCAGGCGAGTGCCAGGCGCCCGATATGACAGGCAACACGACGGAGAACCCCCATGCAATTGCGCTTTGCCCTCGCCCTCTGCCTTCTGCCCTTGCCCGCGCTTGCCGAGGAGGTCGGCCGTGTCGGCGTTGACTGGACCGGCAATGACATCGTGGTAGAGGCGATCCCCGACCCGAAGGTTCAGGGCGTCACCTGCCACGTCGCCTATTTTGACCGCTCGGTGATCGACCGCCTGTCGAATGGCAACTGGTTTGAAGACCCGTCCAATTCCTCGATCGCTTGCCGCCAGACCGGGCCGATCACGGTGGGCAAAATCTCGACCTCACCGAAAGGCGAGGATGTCTTCTCCCGCTCCACCTCGCTGGTCTTCAAAAGCCTGAACGTGACGCGCATCTACGACCAGAAAAATCAGGTGCTGATCTACCTGACCCACGCCAACGACCTCAGCCAGGGCAGCGCCAAAATGTCGATATCAACAGTGCCGCTGTATGGTTCCGTCAAGAACTGAGGCTGGCAACCCTGTTCCAACGCGAAACCCTCCGCACCGGCATGACCCGGATCGTGGCACCAAATCGTCTCCGCCACCCTTTAAGCTTCCCCATTTCATCGGATCCCAAATATCCAACAGGAGCATCCGGAGGGGCGCGAAACTCCACCGGCCAGCACAGCGCCTAGCGCATGAATTTGCGCGCGATGTTGGCCGCCTGTTTTGCCCGCTGCCCGGCTTTGCGAGCGACTTGCGCCGATTTACGTTCCTCCGGGCTCATCTCGGACGCGGGCTTGCCGCGCCGCGCCACATGGTCAATCCCGGCGTTGATGCCCTTGCTGATCACCCGCCCCATCAGGCGGTTCAGGATCATTTGCAGCAATTTGTCCACAGCGATCGTCCCTTCGTGTTTCGCGCGATTGCAGGGCTTGCGACAGGCCCGTGTTTCCAAATGCGGCGGGCCTAATCCTCAAACAACTCGCTTTGGCCGGTGACCTCAGTCTCCTCCTCCTCGGCGGCGGAATTAAGGCCCGGCCCCGGTCTGCTGTCCAACAGGCCCGCCGCGCGCAGTTCTTTCAGGCCGGGCAGATCGCGGGCGGATTCCAGCCCGAAGTGATCCAGAAACCCCTCCGTCACCACAAACGTCACAGGCCGCCCCGGCGTCATCCGCCGGCGCCCCAACCGGATCCAGTCCAGTTCCATCAACTGATCCACCGTGCCGCGTGACACGGCGATGCCGCGGATTTCTTCAATCTCTGTCCGAGTCACCGACTGATGATAGGCCACAATCGCCAAAGTCTCAATTGCTGCGCGCGAAAGCTTGCGCGTCTCCACACCTTCCTTGCGCATCAGATGGCCCAGATCGCCCGCCGTGCGAAAGGCGTAAGCATCACCGACCTTCACAAGGTTGACCCCCCTGCCCTCATACCGGCGGCGCAGATGGGCCAGCGCCTCCGCCGGGTCGCACCCTTCGGGCAGGCGGCTGACCAGTTCGGCAAGGGTCACCGGATCAGTGGAGGCGAACAGAACCGCTTCCACCATCCGCTCCTGCTCGCCCATCGGCGGCGCGGCGAACAGGCTGGGTTCAGCGGGATCTGGAGCGACGATTTGTCCGGTCATGCCTGCCCTTTTGACCGCACGAACAGCGGAGCGAAAATCTCAGCCTGTTTCAGTTCGACCTGACCGCGTTTGGCCATTTCCAGCACGGCGGCAAAGTTGGCGGCGGTGGCAGAGCGGCGGCGGGCGGGGGTGCCCCAGCCGTCCGGCAGATAAGAGGTCAGGTCAGCCCAAGCCCCCATATAGCCCAACAGCCCGCGCATCCGCTCCAACGCCTGCTCCATCGTGTAGACATTCTGCCGGTCAAAGGCATAGGGGCGAAAGTCATCACGGGTGCGGATCCGGGCATAGGCGCGCATCAGGTCCAGCAAGCTCGCCTGATAGCGGACGGTGCGGCGCATATCCAACGGCTCTGGCACGCCACGGGCAAAGAAATCGCGGCCCTTCTGGTCGCGCGCCATCAGTCGGGCAGCAGCATCGCGCATCGCAGCCAACCGTTCCAGTTGAAAGGCCAGATGGGCGGCGAGGTCGTCTGCACTGGGGCCATCTTCGCCCGGTTCAGGCGGCAACAGCAGGCGGGATTTAAGATAGGCAAGCCAGGCGGCCATCACCAGATAATCGGCGGCAAGCTCGATGCGCAGGGCAGAGACACGGGTGACAAACGACAGATATTGCTCGGCCAGTTGCAAAACGGAAATCCGCCGCAGATCGACCTTTTGGCTGCGTGACAGCGACAGCAAAAGGTCCAGCGGCCCTTCAAAGCCGTCCACATCGACAATCAGCGCCTCTGCGTCCAAACGGTCAGACGGGGTCGAACGGTTTGATGGGCTGGACCAGTCGTCGGGTCGTGGGGCGTCAGTTTGGGCCATAGCGTGCATCCGGCATGATGCGGGCAAGTTCAGCCTCCAGCCCCGCGATGTCAACATCCGAGGGGGCATGGCGCCACGTCAGCGCTGCCGCCAGACGTTGCAGCGTCGCATCCGACATCTCACCGGCTGTGGAGGCCACTGCCTGCATCTCTGCCAGATCACCTTTGCAATGCAGCGCCAGATCGCAGCCAGCGGCCATGGACGCCGCAGTCCGGCTGGCCAGATCACCCTTTAACGCCTGCATGTTCAGATCGTCGGTCATCAGCACACCGCCAAAGCCGATCTCCTCACGCATCGCCCGGATCAGGGCGGGCGATTGGGTGGCGGGCAGGTTGTCGTAGGCGGTGAACACCAGATGCGCCGTCATCGCCATCGGCAGATCGTTCAGCGCCTTGAAGGGGGCAAAGTCGTGCGCGGCAAGTTCGGCGCGGGAGGCCTCGACAATCGGCAGGTCATGGTGAGTGTCGACATAGGAGCGGCCATGGCCGGGCATATGCTTCATCACCGGCAGGCAACCGCCCGCAAGCAGGCCATCGGCCACGGCGCGGGCAATCCGGGAAACTTCAGCCGCATCAGGGCCATAGCAGCGGTTCTTCAGAAACGGGTGGGTCTTGTCGGTGATCAGATCGCCCACCGGCGCGCAATCGGCGTCGATCCCCACAGCGCGCAGTTCGCGGGCAATGATGTGGTAACGCAGTTCCATCGCGCGGGCGGCGTTAAGGCCAGCAGCGGCGACAAACTCCAGCGGCGGCGTCCATTCCCGCCAATGCGGACCGCGCAGACGCTGGACGCGACCGCCCTCCTGATCGACCAGAATGGCTGCGTCGCGGCCTACCGCCTCGCGCAGCGCCGAAGTCAGACGGCTTAACTGATCGGGGGTTTCCACATTGCGGGCGAAGACGATAAAGCCCGCCGGATCGAACTCACGGAAAAACGCCGCCTCGTCGCGGCCCAAAGCCAAACCCTCACAGCCGAAGATCGCAGCGCCACGGCCGTAAGCGCTCATCTGATCGTAACCGGCACGCAATCGGCGTCTTCGGCCTTGAGGGCAGAACAGAACTGCCTTGTATCGTCATCGCCCTGAAAACCTTGGGCGCGCAGCCGGTAAAAGGTGCTGCCGCCGCTGGTGGCCGACTGGATGACCATGGCCTTGCCAAGCATCAGATCGCCAAAGGTGCCCTGAAGTTCGACAAACTTGGCGCGAGCCAGTTGCGGCGTGGCAAAGGTGCCGAACTGCGCCAACCTTGTGCCAAGCGCAATCGTCGCGGGGTCAATCTCTTTGACCGATTGGCTGGAAACGGTCTGCACCTTGACGGGCAGGGCTTTGACCGATGCGCCCGCAGCCAAAGCGGTGGGGCGCGGTTGCGGGCGGATCGACTGGTGGATCGGGCTTGTATCGCTGGAAACGTCCAGCGGGGCGCTGGCCGTCGTGCTGCCTGAAACGCTCAAGCCGGGGTCCTGAGCGGCAGGGGATGCGGGCAGGGCCGCTTGCCCGTCCGCAACCGGCACCGCCGCGGTTTTCGGCACATCGCCCGCTTGCAACACCACGGCCTGGGGCGCGAGGATGATCTGGTCCGACGGCTTGGCAGAGGTGCCCACGGCGGCAATGGCGTTCACCGTCAGGCCCTGATTGACCGCCTGTTCACCCCCCGGATCCGCCGGCGCGGTCCGCATGGCACCCGCCGCTGCCCGCATCACCGGAATGCCTGTCACATCGCGCACCGCCAGCCGGTAGCCCCAAAGCGCCAGCCCAAGAACCAGCACCACCGAGCAAACCGCACCGGAAATACTGACCCACCGCCGGGCCCTGTCCGCCAGCCGGGCCTGCGCATCCTGTGCAAAATCGTAGTCCGAGGTAAACTCGTTGTATTGAAGATCTGCCATGTCGCCTCACCTGCGAGCGCGATACATCGCCGCCCCCGCTATTTTCTGCTCGATTGGATCGGGGCGTTCTCAGCGCATTTCCTCGACCGGAGTAACCCCAAGGATAGCCAATCCTGCCGAAATCACAACGCCCGTCGCGCGCACAAGGGCGATTTTCGCCGATGATGTGGCATTGTCGTCCTGCACAAAGCGCAACGACCCGTCGTCGTTGCCCTTGTTCCACAACCCATGGAACTCTGCCGCCAGTTCATACAGGAAAAACGCAATGCGGTGCGGTTCGTTGCCCTTGGCGGCAATCTCCACCTCGCGCGGCCATTCGGCCAGTTGTTGGGCCATGTCGATCTCTGCGGGATGCGACAGTTGGCTCAAATCGGCTTTGGCCAAAGCGGCGTCAGAGGTGTCGATACCGGCCGCCTGCGCCTTGCGGATCACCGAGTTGATCCGGGCGTTGGCGTATTGCACATAAAACACCGGGTTGTCCTTGGACTGCTCCAGCACTTTGGCGAAGTCGAAATCCAGCGTCACGTCGTTCTTGCGGGTCAGCATCATGAAGCGGGTGACGTCGGCCCCCGCCTGTTCGACCACATCGCGAAGCGTCACAAATGTGCCCGCCCGTTTGGACATCTTGAAGGGTTCGCCGTTTTTATACAGCCGCACCAACTGAATCAGCTTGATATCCAACGGCACCCGGCCACTGGACAAGGCACTGACCGCCGCTTTCATCCGCTTGACATAGCCGCCATGATCGGCGCCGAAAATGTCGATCAGCTCGTCAAAGCCACGCTGCACCTTGTCATAGTGATAGGCGATATCCGGCGCGAAATAGGTCCATGTCCCATCCGATTTCATCACCGGACGGTCAACGTCGTCACCGTGCGCCGTAGACCGGAACAGGGTCTGGACCCGAGGCTCATAATCCTCCGGCGCTTTGCCTTTCGGTGGTTCCAGCGTGCCTTCATAGATCAGGCCCTGATCGCGGAGGGTCTGGATCGCAGCCTCGATCTTGCCGGTGCCATACAGCGCCTTTTCGGACGAATAAACATCCATCCGCACACCCAGTTGCGCCAGATCATCGCGGATCATCTGCATCATCATCGCAGAGGCAAAGTCGCGCAGATCAGCAAGCCAGACGCTTTCCGGCTGATCCAGCAAAGCCGCCCCATACTTGACTTTCAACGCCTCGCCCACCGGCACCAGATAATCGCCGGGATAAAGCCCCTCCCGGATTTCCGGCGAAAGGCCGTTCGCCTCACGGTAGCGTTCAAAGGCAGAGCGGGCCAGCACATCGACCTGCGCGCCGCCATCGTTGATGTAGTATTCGCGGGTGACCTGCCAGCCGGCAAAAGCCAGAAGGTTGGACAAGGCGTCGCCCACCACCGCACCACGCACGTGGCCCACATGCATCGGCCCCGTCGGGTTGGCCGAGACAAACTCCACATTGACCTTGCGGCCCGCGCCGGTGTTGGAGCGGCCAAAATCCGCGCCATCGGTCAAAGCAGCCCTCACCACGCCCTGCCAGACCAGATTGGACAAGCGCAGGTTCAGGAACCCCGGACCCGCCACCTCAGCCGCCGATATCCTCGGGTCCTTGGCCAGACGCGCCGCCAGTGCATCAGCTATCACACGCGGAGCCTGCCCGGCCGGCTTGGCCAGCACCATTGCGGCATTGGTGGCCATATCACCGTGCGCCTCGTCGCGGGGCGGCTCGACAGTCACATTGCCAAGGTCAAGGCCCTGCGGCAGGGCACCCTCTGCCGCCATCGCAGCCAGTTCAGCCACGACCAGCGCGCGGATATCGGCGAATAGGTTCATCTGATCAAATCCTGTCTCATCACATTTCGGGATGCCAGAGAGGATGCGTCAGGTCAAGGCAGGCAAAAGGGCCGCACCCTTCGCAAGGTACGGCCCCTTTGGTTTTGGGCAGATGATCGGCCTGTCAGGCTTTCGGCGCAGACAGTGTGGCAGACACCGTAACAGACGGCGTGGCAGGAGGAGTTTGGCGCATGTAATGCGTCTCACGTGAGCCGAAGAACATCGTGATCACCGCGCCCATCAGCCACCACATCGGCTGCGGCATCGCGGCCAGGACCTGCATCTGGGCTTCGAACCAGGCAGGGTTGATCCCGGCCACCACAAAAACCCCAACCGAGCCCAAAGCCATCAGCGGGCGCGGCAAGCGGTTCAGCCCGTCCACCAGATGGTTGTAGCCGGTCTGACCGGCGGCCGTCGTGGGCTTGTACTGCGGCATCGGGCCAGCCGCTCCGGCGGTCAGGTTCTCGGCGACCGTCTCCATTTGCGTTACGATTGCGCTCATGTCCATGTGGAACTCCTTCCAGTTTTCAGGCCGCGATGCGGACCTTGGGGTCAGTTTTCAGGCCGCGATGCGGACCTTGGGGTCAGTTTTCAGGCCGCGATTTGGACCTTTGGGCCAGGTTTCAGGCCGCGATTTGGACCTTTGGGCCAGGTTTCAGGCCGAGTGGCTGACCGCAGCATCAGGCTTCAGGCTGCATGGCTGACCTGATGCGGATCTATTCCAGGCGGCAATGCGGGCATGATGCTGGGCATCGGTCAAACGCAGATCGGGCGAGATGAAGCTTTCCGCCCTTGTGATCCAGCCCCCCTTGCCGCCTGCCTTTGTGGTGGCGTATTTCCGGCTGGAGGGTCGGGCATCGGCGAGGCCATAGTAGAAATCGCGCCGCGCAATGCCGTAACGGTTGACCAAAGCCTGCGCACCTTTGGCGGCCTCGGTCGTCGCCGCTGCACTGGTGACCGGGCCAAGAACGCCGTCATCCACGACGCCATAGCCGCAGAATTTCAGCACACGTTGCAACAGCTTGACCGCCATCGCCCCGGCGTTGACATACATGTCAAAGACCGAGGGTTGCAGCGCCTCTGGCAGCCGCGCCAGACCGGGCCGGTCAAAATATTGCCGCAGGAAGATGTCCACGGCGTCATCCGCGGTCAGCGCCTGCACGTCGGCTACATTGACCAGACCGTCGCCGTTCCCGTCCCGCGCCAAAGCGCGCAGGGTGGCGATGGTGACGCCGTGGTTGGTGGCCCCACCCGGATCGGCAGGGTCGTTCACAAAGCCACCCTCGCGGGCGACGATTTCTTGGGCAATCTCGCGGACATCTGACATGGGAAACCCCGGTGCTGCTGACCGGGGCTAACCTGTGCCGAAAACGTTAATTTCGCTTAACGCCTGCGCGCTGAGGTCGGACACGCTCAAAGCAAAGTCGCTCAGGCGGGGCGCATCAGGGTCAGGCGGAATAGGGTCGAGCCGGCTGAAATCAGGCGGGACAAGGTCTGGCGTACTCAGGTTGGACGCGCTCAGGTTGCTCGCGCTCAGGCCGGGCGAAAAGTCCAGAGGACGCAATATCACGTCCACAAAATTCGCCCCGTCAGGAGCCTGACTTCGGGGCCACATAGACCCCCTGTGCCTTCAGCGCGTCGATGACTTCCTTGGGCATGTATTTCTCGTCGTGCTTGGCAAGGATTCCATCCGGATCGGCCATAAAGACGCTGCCCTGCATATGACCCAAGGCGATCACCCCGGCACCCTCGGCAAAAAGATCGGGCAACACGCCGGTAAAGGCCACCGGAACCGTCGATTTGGTATCGGTCACAGTGAAGGTGATCTCTTTACCTTTGCCCTTCACCAGCGACCCTACGGTGACCAGACCGCCCAGCCTGAACACCTCACCGGGGCGCGGCGGTTCCGTTGAAACCTGCGTCGGAGAGCGGAAAAAGTTGATGCCGTCTTTCATCGCATAGCCGATCAACGCGGTGGACAGCGTCAATGCCACAAACGCCACCACGATAATCTGGATGCGCCGCTTCTTTTTCAGCCCCTTCAAGCCCGCCATACTATCCTCGCCGCCTTCCGCATCAGGGGAAAATCGGGGCCATCATCAGGCCCGTCGTCTCAGCAATCCCCAGCATCAGGTTGGCATTCTGGATCGCCTGACCGGAGGAACCTTTGTTCAGGTTGTCCAATACCGCAACCACAACCGCCCGCCCAGCGATACGGTCGCCGATCACGCCGATATGACAAAAGTTCGAGCCGGCAATGTCGCGGGTGGAGGGCAACTGGCCAAACGGCAGCACCCGCAGGAAGGGTTCAGGGCCGTAGGCTTCGGCCAAAGTCTGATGAACCGTGGCCGGATCGCCCCGCACGTAAACGGTGGCCAATATCCCCCGGTTCATCGGCAAAAGGTGCGGGGTGAACTGCACCTGCACCGGCCGGCCCGCGATCCTGGAAAACTCCTGATCGAACTCGCCCAGATGGCGGTGCTTGGCCCCGGCGGAGTAGGTATGCGTACCACCCGACAACTCTGCATGCAGCAGATTTTCCTTCGGCGAGCGCCCTGCCCCGGACACCCCGGCCTTCAGATCAATCACGATCTCATCCAGATCAATCACCCCCGCGGCAATCAACGGGCGCAAGGCAAATTGACCGGCGGCGGCGTTGCACCCGGTACCTGCAACCAGGCGAGCGGTGGCAATCTCTGTCCGGTAGAACTCGGTCAGGCCGTAAACCGCTTCGGCCTGCAAGTCGGGTTCGGTGTGCGGCTGACCGTACCACTTGGCATAGGCCTCCGCGTCGCGCAGACGAAAGTCGGCGGAAAGGTCAACGATTTTCAAGGTGCGTGGCAGGGCAGCGATCACCGCCTGCGTCGTGCCATGCGGCAGGGCACAGAAACACAGGTCGATCCCGGCGAAATCAATCTCGTCGATCTTCACCAGCTTGGGCAGGTTCAGATGGCGCAGAAAGGGGAAAACCTCTGCCATCGCCATCCCGGCCTTGCGGTCTGCCGACAGCGCCGCCACGTCCATGTTCGGATGGCTGGCGATCAGGCGCACCAGTTCGGCGCCCGTATAGCCCGAGGCCCCCAAGATGGCGATCTGATACGGCATTCAAATTTCCTTCCGACGCGCTTTGCCCTTCTATCTGGTGAGGGGGCATGGCGATGCAAGGGGAAATGTGACCACCTAATCTGGTCCGGGCAAATCTTCACACAAAGATCATCGCGTCAGATCAGCAGCAGGTGCCCCGTCACGCTGGCGAGTGTTGCACCGTGCAGCGTCAGGATGTCCGCTGGGCCAAAGTCAAAGATCACGCAGCCCGCGACCTCGCTTGCATGGGCCATAAGGTCCGTCAGACTTTGCACGCCAACCGAGGTGTGAAACTTCACCTGATCCTCGGCAGTGAAGTCCCAAACCATGTCATGGCCCGCGTCAAACTCAAAGACATCCGCCCCCGCCCCGCCGAAATAGCGATCATCGCCCGCGCCCCCCGCCAAAGTATCAGCGCCCGATCCACCAGACAGGGTGTCATTGCCCGCACCGCCAAAGATGTGGTTGTCCAAAGCGTTCCCGGTGCCACGAAAATTGCCGGTGCCGGTAAAATCAAGGTTCTCAATATTGGTGAACTGCAATGGAGCACCCGAGGCCAAAGACAGGACATGCATCGTTGTGTTGACCTGATCCACGCCGTCCCCGGCAAACTCCCGGATCCTGTCAAATGCCGAGCGTACGATATAAAGATCGTCGCCTGCCCCGCCTGCCATGACGTTATGCCCCATTCCCGCGTCCAAAGTGTCATTGCCTGCGCCGCCGAACAGATGATCTGCCCCGGTGCCACCCATCAGCCGGTCATCATCGCCCTGCCCAAACAGAAAGTCATCGCCGCCAGCCGCCCACAAAACATCGTTGCCGGTGCCGCCATAAAGGAAGTCATTCGACAACTGCGTGCCCTGCAACGTGTCCGCCCCGGCGTAGCCAAAGGCGAATCCCACCTTGTGCAGTGCGTCGTACAAAGGCTCTCCCGCTGCCATCTCATACACTTCGTTGCGCAAAGCGGCGTCGGCGAGCGTGGTCTTGATCACCTCGTTGCCATCATGCGCGGGCTGCACCTCACCATAGGAAAACGCATCCATCGCATGGGCATAGGAATGCTGGTGGCGCAGGGTGACCGAACCGTCATTCTCCACATAAATCAAAGAGGATTGCCCGGTCTGCACCCCCGGAAACCAGCCAATGCCGATGCCATTCTGCGCAAACCACGCCAGACTGGTGGCAAAAAGGTTGATCGGGTTGGCGGCTTGCGAAGGGTCATCGACCGAGCCGTCAATATTGGTTTCGGTCACCAGAACATTGTCACCGTGAAGAGGGGCGTAAATCTGATCCAGCCGCGCCAGCAACCCGTTCGGATCGCCCGCCAGATTGGTGCCCATCCAGCCCGGATACAAATGCGCCGACCACACCAGATCCGGCCCGACCGCCGCGCGCAGAAAGTCCAGCGCAGAGACTTCGCCTATCGTCGTAGTGGCCAAAGTCAGGAAATCGCCATTGTAGCCCCAGCCGCCCACCAGAACATGGCCTGACGCCCGCGCGGTAATCTCGGCCGCCAAAACCGCGCAATGGTGGGCGTAAAGGTCAACAAAACTGGCGGTGGAATAGGTGTCGTCCGCGCCATTTGCCCGGACCGTATTGCGATAGGCGGCAGGCTCGTTCATCAGGTCCCACCCGTAAACCGCCGACTTGACGGCCGAATGACCATCCATCCAATCCATCATCTCCGCCCATGCCGCCTGCACATGGGTCAGGTTCTGCCCAAGCGCGTCGTAACATTGCGCGTTGGTCAAAAACGGATGGGTTGCATCGCCGATGCCGATGTTCTGCGTGTCACCGGAGCCGTAAGCCATGGTGATCTGATAGCCCGCCGCGGTCGCCGCCGCCAAAAACCTTTCAAACTGCGGGTTCAGACTGCCATCGGGATTGAAGGAGTATTCGTTGAACATCACCCGCAGGTTGTTGACCAAAGGGAGCCCGCCCTGAATGGCCGCCACAAAGGCTTCGGGGTTGCCGTTCATACCCAACGGGATCATCTGCGCCGGGTCCTGCCAGACAAGACCAGAGCCGTCCGCCGCCGTCAGCGCAATGTTGATCATATGCATGTCAGCGGTGTTTGATCCGACAGGGACAGGGTTGGTCAAGACTTTGGCCTTTCCAGCACCCCTGAAACGGGTGCTCAGACGGCCACTTCAAGGCGTTTTGCGCGGCGAAAATCGGGCGGTATCCGGGCTGCAATACGGTGTTCAGCCACAATTTGCGAAACAACGATGCCGGATTGGCGCGGGTCGCACGACGCGAACGCCCGGGCTTGCAAGACCAAAACCGGAAGGCTCTTTGGGGGCGCAGGAAAGAGGTCCAGCGCAAAATCGGGTGTGGGCTAGCGGTCTTCGGTGGCCGTCTCTGGTACAAGCTCACCGGCCAGAATGGCAAACGGCAGGCGGTTTTCAGGCGGCGGCAGCGGGCAGATGGCAAAGTCGGTGAACGCGCAGGGCGGGTTATGGGCGCGGTTGAAATCAAGGGTGATCAGGTCACCCGACGGCTCGCCAATCAGGAACCGCGAGGCGGCGTAAGTCTCGTGCCCCGCAGTCGCATCGCGGATCACGAACATCGGCTTGCCAGCGTTCCAATGCGTGGCCAGCAGCGTAACCTGTTGCCCGTCAAGCGAAAAATGCGCCCGGTGGGTCAGCGAAACCTCGGTTGGCGCGGCTCCGGTCTGCTCCACTTCTTGCGGTTGCGGGGCGGCCATGACCTCCCACCGCGCCGTGATCACCCAAGCTGGGTCAAAGGGGAAACTGGTCAGCCGCACATGTCGGGGCAGGCTGAGGTCGCGCACCCGAAGCGCGGGCCTGCCCGCTACGGTGTGCAGTTCCAACAACAGACCCGCCACCCGCAGCATCGGATTGCCATCCATCGCCGCAAAATCCAGCGCGCGCCCGCCCGCCACCAACTGCGCCGCGTTGGCTGAAGCGGTCAGGGTGCCCAGATGCGCCGGGCCAACCGAAAGGATCAGGTCGTTGTCCGGACCCGAACCAAGGCTTTGATCCCCATCAGGAATTTCAATGCGGTCGGTCAGGTTAAGCCAGCCATCCTCAGCCGTCAGCGCGGCAAGTCGGTCGGCCTGCCACTGCTGATAGGTCAAGATTCGATCCGCTCTTTCAGGTCCAAAAGGTCAACCTTGCGCAGATAGCGCGGGATGTTGGACCAGATCGGATGAAAGCCGTAGCCACCCTCGATCAACTCGTCAATCGCCTGCTGCCGCGACCAGCCTTCGTACAGGATCCGCCACAGCGCACAGATCAGGCCGGTGCGGTCGGCCCCATGGTGGCAATGGACCAGAACCGGGCCAAGGGTCATTCCCGCCCGCAGGTCACGCATGGATTGCACGATCTTGGCACCGCTCCGTTCCCCCACAAAGCGCGACTTCATCGGAACCCGGTACAGGGTAAGCCCCGAACCGCGCGCCAAGGACGCATCATCGACGGTCTGGCGCAGCGACAGCACCGACCTGATCCCGAATGCGGCAATTTTGGCAAAGCCTGCGGCATCCGGCTGGGCCGCCCGGTACAGGTTCGGCGCCACATGATAAAGCTTGGGCACACCGGTCAGGGCGGGCGTGACCTGCAGCGCCCAGACCTCTGGCCGCGCTTCGAACGCAAGGCCGGGGATCGGAAGGAATGAGGCCGGCATCGCCGAAAGCAGGGTCCGCAAGTTCACCAAGGCCGAGAAGGGTCGTGCAGGCATCGCGGCCTCCTTTCTGAGGATCAGAATGCCAAAAAAACGGCCTTCAGGCAAGGGGGGCGCGGTTGTCAGCCCAGCCGGGCGGGTAAGAACCGGGGAAATTTCACGCAGGAAATGTAGGGTATGATATTGCTATTCTTATGTTTTCCAAGAAACGCCGGGGTTTTGATGACGGACTTGTCTCTGGCAGAGTGTCTGTTTTACGGGCAGGACTTTTGCAATTCGGGCAAGGCGGTCGTGCGCCCTGCCCGGTTCACTAAGTGCGGCGGGGAAGAACGAACCCTACTTTTTCTTGACAGCGTCTTTCACGCCGCCCACGGCATTCTGGATCTTGCCCTCGATCTTGTCAGCCTGACCATCCGCTTGCAACTTGGCGTCGCCCAGAACCTTGCCAGCGGCGACCTTGACATTGCCTTTGGCAATCTTGGCAGCACCTTCGATGCGATCTTTGTCCATGATGATATTCCCATGACGGCCAGCGTGAATTCGCTACCCTCAGCGTAAAATATAGCGAAGCGACGAAAAAGCCATGCTGATCTGGGTTAGGCCGGCGATGTGGCAGAAAGGTGCGCAGGATGCGGGTTTTAGATTCTGCGAAACACGATCAGTGTGTGAACAGAATTCCTCACCCCCCGACAGCCTTGCGAAAAGCCGCGTTGACCGGGTCTTGCCCACCTTTGCCGACGACTTTGAGGCGGGCCAAAGCGTCGGGGCCGCGGCGGAGAGTGCTGGAGATTTCAGACATGCCGGGCTTCGCACGGTCGCGTTGAACTTTGGCGGCTGCGAATTGCTCTGTGCTTTCGAGTGGGGTCACCGAACGGATGTCATCGTCCGGGTGACGGTGTATGGGCATCTCCAGAAAGGAAGATCCGCATTCATCCAATTTTGCCCAACGAAACAATGTGGCGGGTTGTGTTGAGTGTCGGAGTTAACCCCGCCCGGCAACACGTTTTTCACGCCGCAGCGAACGTGATCTTGCGGCGCAAAAACTGCGTGGCTTTCGATGAGACGTTCCTTGCGTCCCCGGTCGTCAGGAACTTCGCCTCGGTGCCCTTGCCCAGCATCTCTGGCCGTCGGGTCAGATAATCGGCGAGGCTTTCGGCGACGAGGTTGGCTTGCGAATAGACTTTGACTCCCTCGCCAAGCGCCTCCTGAAAGGCCGCTTGGACCAAGGGGTAATGGGTGCAGCCAAGAACCGCGGCTTGCGGGTGGGGCATCCGGCGTTTCAGCGCCTCGACGTGGCTGCGGACCAAGGCTTCGGCCAGGATCTCATCGCCTTGTTCGATGGCGTCAACCACGCCGCCGCAGGGTTGCGCCTCCACATCGACACCTATGGCGCGGTAGGCCAATTCCCGCTGGAAGGCGCGTGACGCCACGGTCGCCGGGGTCGCGAACAGCGCCACATGCTTGACCGCAACCTCGCGCGGGGGGGAGTTGTCGCCCCATTGGCGTTCGGTCAGCGCCTCTATCAACGGCACAAAGACGCCCAGCACACGTTTGTCGGGCGGCACCCACGTCTCTTGCATCCGTTTCAGCGCGGCGGCAGAGGCAGTGTTGCAGGCGAGGATGACAAGATCGCAGCCTTCGTCCCAAAGGCGCGTCGTGGCCGCACAGGTCAGGTCAAAGATGTCGTCATGGGTGCGCACTCCGTAAGGCGCGTGGGCGTTGTCGCCAAAGTATACGAAGGGCACCAAAGGCAGACGGCGCGCGACGGCGTCAAGCACGGTCAGCCCGCCAAGCCCGGAATCGAATATGCCAACTGCCATGTGCTGCCCCTTTGCCCGGTCCTTGCCGTTCACCGTTCACGATAGTCTTTGCCACAACCGATAGAAAGCGCCACCGGGAAAGCACAGGCAGCCCCGCCAAAGCGGTTTACAGGCGGAAATTCTTGGGCCAGACACGCGGCCATGGTAGCGTGCGCCGATCTTGACGTGCGATTGCCTGGGGGACCGTGCCGTGATGGATTGGGACAAGCTGCGCATCTTTCATGCGGTGGCCGACAAGGGCTCGCTCACCCATGCCGGTGAGGTGCTGCATCTGAGCCAGTCTGCCGTCAGCCGCCAAATCCGCGCGCTGGAGGAAAGCCTGTCGGTCACCCTGTTTCACCGCCACGCGCGCGGCTTGATCCTGACCGAGCAGGGCGAGTTGCTGTTTGATGCCACCAGCCAGATGGTGCGGAGGCTGGAGGCTGCAGCGGCCCGCATCCGCGACAGCGAGGATGAGGTCTTTGGCGAGTTGCGGGTCACGACGACCACCGGGTTTGGCACGCTGTGGCTCGCCCCACGGCTGGCAACGCTTTATGCCAAATATCCGGCGTTGAAAATTGATCTGATGCTGGAAGAGCGGGTTCTGGACCTGCCGATGCGCGAGGCCGATGTGGCGATCCGCATGAAAGAGCCGACGCAGGCCGACCTGATCCGCAAGCGGCTGATGCAAATCCGGATGCGGCTTTACGCGACACCGCAGTATCTGGCGGACCATGGCACGCCCCGGACGATGGATGAGATGACCTCGCACCGCCTGATCAGCCAGCATGCAGGCACGGCGCAGGTCGCGGCGGGGGCGTTGCTGGTGGCCGAGTTGATGAGCCATGACATCCCCTCCACTCTGACGGTGAACAACTATTTCGGTGTGTTGCAGGGCGTGTTGAACCATTTGGGCATCGGCGTCCTGCCCGACTACATCACCGAGGATTCCCCGCAACTGATGCGGGTGTTGCCGGATGTGGAAAGCGGCGAGGTGCCGGTGTTTCTGGCCTACCCCGAAGAGCTGCGCCACTCCAAACGCGTCGGGGCCTTCCGCGACTTTGTGGTGGACGAGATCATGGCCTACCGCCAGCGCAAACAGGACTGAGGTTGGGGTTGGGGCTGATAGAAATTGCAGGCAGTTGCTGCTCAGCGAGAGGCTTGGGCTTGGGCTCGGCCCGGTCGGACTAAGCCCCTTTTTCATGCGGTTTGAATCGGGCTTTTCGAACGTCACAGCAGCCGCAGCACCTGGAACACCAATCGGCCCCGTTCGTTAGAATCAGCTCCTGCCGGCACAGTATCAAAGTCCACCCTTAGACAAACATTCTACAGCCATGCGCCAAGCGCATAACGGGATTGCCGTGCCGAGGCCCTGAACTCCGTTGCCGCTAACAGCGCCACACCCTATCTAGGACCATGAAGCGGTGGTTGAGTTCGCTCTTGCCGTTTCATACCTCCCTGTTGGACTTGGCCGAGCGAAAGCTCGGCCTTTTTTTTCGTTGTCCCGGTTTTTCAAGGGGTTTGCCGGACATTTGGTCAGCCCGATGAAGGCTTTGCGCGATAAACTGGCAAAACCGGAATGCGCAAGACGATTGCCGGGGGTCCGGCGCGGGCGCAGGCGCAGGACTGGCAATCATTTCAGATTGCTGATTGGAGCCGGCATGACGCTCGTCACAACCAACCCGACCTCCGCCGGGTTCGCCGTGGCGCGGTTCAAGTTGCCGGATCTGCGCAACACGATCCCCGGGGTCAACGGACAAAAGGCTGGATCGCTCGGGTGCTTTGCCGGTTTTGTCGCACCCGCATGGAATATGTCAGCCGGTGCCAATCAGCCTCGGGCCTTTTGCGTCAGTACCCCGGACAGCCGTTCGCATGGCCTGCGGTCGCAGCGCCCAAACGTTCGTTTTGGGTCGATGTGGGGTTGGCCATGATGGCCGCAGTGCGTTGGCATTGGCCCGCGTTTTGCAGCGCCCCGGCAGGCAAAACACCGCCGGTCAGTTGCGAAATTTCGGCGGCGGAATAGCCCAAGGCCGGGTTGGACGGCGCGGCGACAGGGGGTTGCGTGTTAGACAGCCTGCCAAAGCCGCAATTGCAAGAAAACCTGCCGCGTTTTTGCGAAATGACATCAATTCGGCCTCCTAATGGTTTGCCATACGATTCGGTAGCGGGTCGCCAATAGCAGTAGTACGCCGCAAGACCTCAAACGGATCAAGTCAAGCCGCGGTCGATCTTTAACGCCAAGCGGCGATGCGCCAACATCGCGACATCGGCGGGTGAGGTGGCAAGGTCGATAGCCCGGTCAAACGCCGCGCGGGCAGCCGTGGTTTGCCCGGCGCGGGCAAGGTATTCGGCGCGGGCGGCATGGAAGGGTTGGTAGGCGTCCAGCACCGGGGCGAGGCGGGCGATAAGATCAAGGGCTGCGGGCAGTTGCCCGGTTTCGGCCAAAGCCACGGCGCGGTTCAGGGCGACAACCGGTGTCGGCTCCATCCGGGCAAGGCTGTCGTAAAGCAAAGCGATCTGCGACCAGTCCGGCCCGCCGTCCGCCACATGGCAGGCGGCGATGGCGGCCTTGACCTGATAGGGGCCGGGGGCGCGGCGGGTTATGGCAGATTGCAGGTGAGTGACCCCCTCGGCAATCGCCGTCTGGTCCCACAGGCTGCGGTCCTGATCGGTCAGCGACACGGTGGCCCCTGCCGCACTGGTGCGGGCGGCACGGCGCGCATGGGTGATCAGCATAAGGGCAAGGCACCCCTCAACCTCCGGGTCATCCGGGCGCAGGGTGTTGATCAGGCGGGCCAGAAAGATCGCCTCGGCGCACAGGTCGCGCGGTTCGGACGGGCCTGCAGTGTAGCCCGCGTTGAAGATGAGGTAGATGACAGCCAGCACCGATTGCAGGCGGTCGGGCCAGTCTTCGGGGCCGGGGATGGCGAAGGGAATGCCCGCCTCGCGCAGTTTGGTTTTGGCCCGGGTCAGGCGTTGGGCCATGGTGGGTTCGGTATCCAGAAAGGCTTTTGCGATCTCGGCAGTGGTCAGGCCCGCGATGGTGCGCAGGGTCAGGGCCACACGGGATTTGGCGTCCAAAGCCGGATGGCAGCAGGTGAAGATCAGGCGAAGGCGGTCGTCCATCAGGTCCTGAGCCATGTCTTCAGCCTCATCATGGGCCAGCACCGCCATGGCTTCGGTCTGGCGGGCGTCGCGCGCGGCGCGGCGCAGGCGGTCGATGGCCTTGCGGAAGGCCACGCGGATCAGCCAGGCCTCGGGTCGCTGCGGCGGACCGGAGCGGCCCCAATGCACAAGGGCCGAGGCGCAGGCGTCATGCAAGGCGTCCTCGGCCAGTTGGAAATCACTGACGCGTGCGATCAAAGCAGCGATAATGCGCCCCCGGTCTGCGCGCAAAGTGTGGTCCAGAAGACCGTTCAGCGCCGGACCGGGGGCGGTCATGTCAGTACACCGCGATCGGGCGCAGTTCGATGGTGCCGTACGCCGCCGTCGGGATCATTGCGGCGTAGTTGAGGGCGGCATCAAGGTCGGGCACGTCGATGAGGTAGTACCCGCCCAGATGCTCCTTGGTTTCGGCAAAGGGGCCATCCATGGTTTCGACGCGGCCGCCCCGCAGGCGCAGGGATGTGGCCGTCTCCACCGGTTTTAACCCTTCCCCCGATATATGCGCGCCATCGGCTTTCAGCCTGGCGGTCACGGTGCTGTAGCCGGCCATCATCGCACCAAATTCGGGAGAGCCATAAACCGGGCTGTTTTCGGGGGCGGCGTAGATCAGGGCGAGGTATTGCATGGGATGTCCTTTCTGAGGGTTAAAAGAAGGTCTGCGGTTGACGGAAAGTCAGGCGAAGTGGTGTAGGGCCAGAATGATCACCAGCGCCAATTGAACGCCGGTGGTAGCGACTGCGCCCACGATGCGGGCAGGTTCCGCTGCGGCATTGGCTTTGATGCCGAAGGGATGGATGATGCGGGCCAAGACGAGGATCAGGCCCAGTGCGTTCAGCGTGGTGGCGCCCGAACCGCCCGCCTCGGCAAACGCCATCAGCAGAAGGGTCAGCGGGACGTTCTCCACAAAATTGGCCTGGCGACGCATGGCTTGCAAAAGGATCGGATTACCGCCGTCGCCAAGCGCCACCTTGGCCTTCTGGCGGGCAAAGATCACCGCCTGGGTCAGGACGACGAAGATCAGGGTCAGGGCGGCGGCGTAGGGCGTGGTCAACGCAAAGGTCATGTCGGCTCCTGTTGTGGTTTCGCATCTCAAGGACGTTCATCATCGCCCGGATTCGACATCGCCATGATGAAAATGTTTGATCCGTGCGGCGGACAGGTCAAGCACCCCTTTTCCTGACCCTTTGGTTGTCCTAAGACGCCGCAAGCCCCCGAAGGAGACCGCCATGACCCGATCCAGTGTCGAGCCGAACATCACGCCGGACCTGATTGCAGCACATGGTCTGAAGCCGGACGAATATGCGCGCCTTCTGGCGATCATCGGGCGGGAGCCTAGCTTTACCGAGTTGGGAATTTTCTCGGCGATGTGGAACGAACATTGTTCCTACAAATCCTCGAAGAAATGGCTGCGAACGTTGCCGACCACCGGCCCTCAGGTGATTTGCGGCCCCGGAGAGAATGCCGGGGTGGTGGATATCGGCGACGGGCAGGCGGTGATCTTCAAGATGGAGAGCCATAACCATCCTTCGTATATCGAGCCGTATCAGGGTGCTGCAACCGGCGTTGGCGGTATCCTGCGCGACGTCTTCACCATGGGGGCGCGACCGATTGCGGCGATGAACTCGCTGAGTTTTGGCCTGCCCAGCCATCCCAAAACCGCCCATATCGTGAAGGGGGTCGTGGAGGGGGTCGGCGGCTATGGCAATGCCTTCGGGGTGCCGACGGTCGGCGGTGAGGTGCGTTTTGATGCCAGCTACAACGGCAATTGTCTGGTCAATGCCTTTGCGGCGGGTCTGGCGGATGCGGACAAGATTTTCTACTCGGTGGCGTCTGGGGTTGGGATGCCCGTGGTGTATCTGGGGGCCAAGACCGGGCGGGATGGCGTGGGTGGTGCCACGATGGCGTCAGCCGAGTTCGACGCCTCGATAGAGGAAAAGCGGCCTACCGTGCAGGTCGGCGATCCGTTTACCGAAAAGCGGCTGCTGGAGGCCTGTCTGGAACTGATGGCCTCGGGTGCCGTGATCTCCATTCAGGACATGGGGGCGGCGGGGCTGACCTGTTCGGCGGTCGAGATGGGCGACAAGGGTGGTCTTGGCATCAAGCTGCAACTCGACGCCGTGCCGCAACGTGAGACGCATATGACCGCCTATGAGATGATGCTGTCAGAGTCGCAAGAGCGGATGCTGATGGTCCTGAAGCCCGAGCTTGAGGCTGTGGCGCGGGCGATTTTCGTGAAATGGGACCTCGATTTCGCCATCGTGGGCGAGACGATTGCCGAAGACCGGTTCCTGATCCTGCACGGCGATGAGGTGAAGGCGGATTTGCCTTTGTCCAAGCTGTCGTCCAGCGCGCCCGAATATGACAGGCCATGGGTGCCAACGCCCGCCCCTGCCCCCCTGCCTGCCATTCCATCAATCACGGCGATGGACGCCCTGATTGCGCTGATCGGCTCACCGTCCTATGCTCACAAGGCCTGGGTCTATGAACAATACGACAGTCAGGTTTTGGCCGACACGATCCGCCGCCCCGGGATTGGGGCTGGCGTGGTGCGGGTGCATGGCACCCAAAAGGCGCTGGCCTTCACCAGCGACGTCACCCCGCGCTACGTCAAGGCCAACCCGGTCGAAGGCGGCAAGCAAGCGGTGGCCGAAGCCTATCGCAACCTCTGCGCTGTTGGGGCCCTGCCTTTGGCCACCACCGACAACCTCAACTTCGGCAACCCCGAAAAGCCCGAGATCATGGGCCAGTTGGTCGGCGCGTTGCAAGGGATTGCCGCGGCCTGCATCGCCTTGGATATGCCCATCGTGTCGGGCAACGTGTCCTTGTACAACGAAACCGATGGCAAGGGGATCATGCCAACACCCACGATCGGCGCGGTGGGCATCCTGGCCGACAGCGCCGACCTGATCGGTGGCCTGGCGCGGGACGGTGATGTGGCGGTGCTGATCGGGGTGACCCATGGCCATCTTGGGCAATCGGCCCTGCTGGCAGAGGCTTTCGGGATTGAGGCAGGCGATGCGCCCCCGGTGGACCTTGCCGCCGAAAAAGCCCATGGCACCTTTGTCCGCGCCAACGGTCGGCTGTTTCACGCCTGCAATGATCTGTCGGACGGCGGCCTGGCTTTGGCGGCGTTTGAAATGGCAGATTGTGCCGGGCTGGGCCTGACCCTGACCGCCGCAGACATCGCCACGCTTTATGGTGAGGATCAGGCGCGCTATCTGGTGGCGGTGCCGGCCTCTGCAGTGCCCGATCTGCTGGCCAAAGCGGTTGAGGCAGGGATCCCCGCAACACCCGTGGGCCAGTTCGGCGGGCCTTCGGTGACCTTGGGCCGCGAAACCGCGCCGATGTCCGGGCTTTCGGTCCTTTACCGCACTGCTTTTGCCAAGGCTGTGGCCTGAACTCTTGCGCCCCGGCCCGCGCCCGCCTAAATCTCAGGTCAGCGACAGGAGACTGTCTCACAAGGAGCCTCGCATGGCCATGGACGCGCAAGACATCGAAGCCCTGATCCGCGCCACCTTTCCAAACGCGCAGATCACGATCACCGACCTTGCGGGCGACGGCAACCATTGGGCCGCCGAGGTGATCGACGCAAGCTTCAAGGGCATGAACCGCGTCCAGCAGCAGCGCGCGGTCTATGCCAGCCTGAAAGGCAAGATGGACGGTGCCAGTGGCGAGTTGCACGCGCTGGCGCTGACCACGAAGGCACCGGAGTAGGACGTGGCGACACGTCTTGACCTTTTGGCACCGTTGGATGTGTGCCCGGACGTCAGAGGCTTGATGAAATACGGAATTGGCTATTGGCCACGGATGCGCCGCATGGATCGTTGGCGCGAACAGAGGAACCAAAAATGACCGCACTCGATACGATCAAAGACACCGTGGAAAAGAACGACGTCGTTCTGTTCATGAAGGGCACCAAGATGATGCCGCAATGCGGGTTCTCGTCCCGTGTGGCCGGGGTGCTCAACTACATGGGCATTGAATTTGCCGATGTGAACGTGCTGGCGGATGCCGAAATCCGGCAGGGGATCAAGGATTTCTCCGACTGGCCCACTATCCCGCAGCTTTACGTCAAGGGCGAATTCGTCGGCGGCTGCGATATCGTCACCGAGATGATGCTGTCGGGCGAACTGGACCAGCTTCTGGAAACCAATGGCGTCGCCTTCAACAAGGAAGCTGCGGCGAAGATCCGCGAAGCCAACAAAGAGGCCTGAGGCCGCGTGCTCTCGCTGCCGTCCTTGCGGGGTGCCGGTGGATATAACCCGCGCACCTTGCATCGGTTGCTGAATAGCCCGTGGAGGGTCCGGAGGGTTTGACACCCTCCGGCGCTGTCAGCCTGCGTCGGCCTTGCAGCCTGTCATCACCACGGTGTCCGTGCCTTTGACGCTGTCATGGATCGACAGGGTGCCAAGCCCGGCCCCATCCAAAGCCCAGACATGGTGGGTGCCGGCTGCGGGCCAAGAGTAATGCCCGGCGCCATCGTCCACCAAAGTCTCACCGGCCACGGTGGCGGTCGTCGTGCCGTAAGCCACCGTGGTGTGTTTGGACCCGGCGCAGGTGTAGTTCACCACCCGTGCGGTCAGTGGCGTGACCGGGGTGGGCGGTGGCGGCGGCGTGGCGCAGGCGGCCAGCAGGGTCAGGGCCGCGACCGCAGCGGTTGCGCAATATCCTGATGTCATTGCAATCTCTCCTCGATCGAGGCCGCAAGGCTTTCAGCCCGGGCGGCGAGTTCGGCCAATGTATCCGTCACTTCACGCGGGATGACGGCCACGGTTTTGGGAACGGTGACATGTTCAGCGGCAGGGTGGGATTGCAGGTCGGCGATCTTCGCCTTGGCTTGGCGAAGCTCATCCTCAACCGAGGCGGTGCGGTCCGCCAGCATCAGGCCTGCCATCAACAGCATCCGCGCTTCGGGCAAGCGGCCGATCTGGGCTTGCAGCGGGGTCGCCTCGCTGTCCAGCATGCGGGCGGCTGCACTTAGAAAGTGCTCCTCCCCCTCACGGCAGGTGACAAAGAATTTCCGGTCGCCGATGTTGATTTCGATGTCAGGCATGAAAGCGCGCCTCTTCTGCTTCGACAAGCGGGGCCAGCGCTGACAGGATGTCGGCCATTTCCGTGGTTTCCGAGGCGCGGACCGCGCGCAGCGCCTCCAATTCGGCCTGCATGGCCCGGTTGACCAGTGACGCATCGGACAGCGTGCCTTCAGCGGCCTCGCGCAGGCGGCGCAGATCCTCGCGAAGCTGGGCCACCGAAGAGCGCAGACGTTGATTGTCCAGCCCCTGCGCGTCAAGCTGGCGGGTCAGGCGGTCCACTTCGGCAGAGGGTTCCACAAAGGTCGGCGATTGCATGTCGTTCAACGCGGCGTCGGCGGCAACCCGGGCCGCGCGTTCCGCATCAAGGGCTGCTTGCAACTGCGCGATCTGACCGGCCTGCGCAGCACTTTGCGCATCAACGCCTGGCAAACCTGCGCCAAGCCGCTCGACCCCGGCACCGATCCGCGTGAAGGCGGCGATCAGCCGATGCTCCAGCTCGGCAAGGCCGGTCCCGGCCACAACAATCTGTTCCTCAACTTCCGCTTCGGCTTCGGTCACGGCCTCAGGTGCGGCTCCAGCTTCGGCTCCAGCTTTGGCGCTGTCAGTTTCGGAGGCGTCTGCCATTTTGCCCTCTGGTTGTTGCTGCCACGTGGTGACACCAGCTTTCGGACCCCCGCCCGCCTTCGTCAAGGCCGATCTGCGCGCATTTTGCCGGGCAGCGCTTGAACTTGCCACGCAGGCTGCTATGCACGGCCCATTCTCCGGCCTGACCGTTTTCTCAGATACAGGACACCCTCGTGGACATCGAAACTTTGCGCGCCCGCCACCCCGAGCATTGGATGCGCGCCTGCGCGATCCGCACGCTGACCCTTGACGCTGTCGCTGCGGCCAACTCTGGCCATTCCGGCATGCCGATGGGCATGGCTGATGTGGCGACGGTGCTGTTTGAAAAGCACCTGAAGTTTGACGCAAAGGCCCCACATTGGCAGGACCGCGACCGTTTCATTCTGTCGGCGGGCCACGGCTCGATGCTGCTTTACGCGCTGATGTACCTGACCGGGTACGAGGATATGCCGATTGAGCAGATCAAGGGCTTTCGCCAATGGGGCATGCGCACCGCGGGTCACCCCGAATATGGCCACGCCGCCGGGATTGAAACCACGACCGGGCCTTTGGGTCAGGGCATCGCGAACTCGGTAGGCTTTGCGATTGCTGAAGAGAACCTGCGGGCCAGACTTGGGGCCAAGGTGCAGAACCACCGCACCTATGTGATTGCGGGCGACGGCTGCCTGATGGAGGGGGTCAGCCAGGAGGCCCTTGCGCTGGCCGGCAAGCAAAAGCTGTCGCACCTGATCGTGCTGTGGGACAACAACGGCATCACCATCGACGGCAAGGTGTCCATCGCGGACATCACTGACCAGAAGATGCGGTTTGCCGCCTCGGGTTGGGATGTGTTCGAATGCGACGGCCACGACCCGGTGGATATTGACCGCGCCCTGACCGCCGCCAAGACCTCAACCGGCCCGGCGCTGATCGCCTGCAAGACCCATATCGCTTTGGGCTCGTCAGCGCAGGACACCAACAAGGGCCATGGCGCTTTGACCGACCCCAAGCTGATCGCCGATACCAAGGCGGCTTATGGGTGGACTTCGACCGCCTTCGTGATCCCGGCTGACATCAAAGCCCAGTGGGAGGCGATTGGTCGTCGTGGCGCCGGCATCCGTGCCGAATGGCAGGCCGGTATCGACGCCCTGCCCCAGGCCCGCCGTGATCTGATCACCCGGATTTTCGCGTTGGACGCGCCGAAGGGCCTGAAAAAGGCGATCAATGACGTGAAAAAGGCGGCGTCCGAAACCGCGCCGAAATTGGCCACCCGCTCCGCCTCGGAAAAGGTATTGACCGCCGTCAACCCGGTGCTGTTTGAAACCATCGGCGGCTCGGCGGACCTGACCGGGTCCAACAACACCAAAACCCCGGATCTGGGTGTGTTTGACCCCGACAACCGCAAGGGCCGCTATGTCAACTACGGCATCCGCGAACATGGCATGGCCTCGGCGATGAACGGTATGGTTTTGCATGGCGGCGTGCGGCCTTACGCCGGTACCTTCATGTGCTTTACCGACTACGCCCGCCCCGCGATGCGGCTTTCCGCGCTGATGGGCGTGCCGGTGGTCTACGTGATGACCCACGATTCCATTGGCTTGGGCGAGGATGGCCCGACCCACCAGCCGGTGGAGCATCTGGCGATTTCGCGCGCCACACCCAACACTCACGTCTTCCGCCCCGCCGATCTGGTCGAGACGGCAGAGGCGTGGGAACTGGCGCTGACGACCAAGACCACGCCCTCGGTTCTGGCGTTGAGCCGGCAGAACCTGCCCACGGTGCGCAAGGTCCATACCAGCGCCAACCTGTCGGCCAAAGGGGCCTATATCCTGGCGGAAGCCGTGGCCAAGCGTCAGGTGATCCTGATGGCGACCGGGTCCGAGGTGGAGATTGCCCTGAAAGCCCGCGACATGCTGGAGGCTGAGGGAATTGGCACTCGGGTCGTCTCGATGCCCTGCATGGAGTTGTTTGAAGCCCAGGACGAGGCTTACCGCAAGCGCGTGCTGCCCGCAGGTTCGGTCCGTGTGGCGGTAGAGGCGGGCGTGCGCCAAGGCTGGGACCGCTGGCTTCTGGGCGAGCGTGGCCGTGAGGCCAAGGCAGGCTTCATCGGCATGCATTCTTTCGGTGCCTCCGCCCCGATCGACCGGCTTTACAAGGAGTTCGGGATTACCGCAGAGGCGACAGCAGCTTTGGCGAAAAGCCTGCTGTAACGGCGGATCAAAGGCGGGGCGCACTGCGGCGGCCAAGGCGTGAGAGTTTAACACCCCTGCCCTGGCTGCCAAAAGCCGGAGTTTCATATCCCCGGACCTGCTGGCAAACGCGAGGGCTTCATGTCCCCAGACGCGCTGCCAAAAGTGGGGGGCTCACACCCCGCGCCCCCTTTGAATATTTGCGAACATATGAAGCAGGGAACGCCGGGTTCAATGCCCGGCGTTTTGCTTTCCGGTGAGGCGTTCGAAAATCGGGGTGATGATCCGGGTGGCCAGCGGGATCAGGGCGAGGCCGAGGGTCAGGCCAAGGATGCCGTCCAATGCTGCTTTGACGAACCGACTTGTGACGCCTTCGGCCATCGGGGCAAGATGGGCTGCGGCCTCTGACCACGCCTTAAACGCATCGGCCACGGCGGGAAACCCAAAAACCTCCAATCCGTGCACCACCATCTGACCGCCAACCCACAGCATGGCGGCGGTGCCAAGGGTGGACAGAAAGCGCAGAAGCGGCGGCATGCCAATCACCAGACCACGGCCAAAGGCGCGGGTGGGTGCCAGACGGGCGCTGCGGGCCAGAAACAGACCGATGTCGTCCATCTTCACAATCAAAGCCACCGAACCATAGACCAGAGCCGTGATCATCACGCCAACGATGGCAAGGGTCACCGCCTCTTCCCAAAACGCGCCTTCGGGAATGGCACCAAGGGCAATGGTCATAATCTCGGCCGACAGGATGAAATCGGTCTTGATCGCGCCGGCCACCTTTTCGGCCTCCAGATGCGTCGGATCTGCCACGTCGAAATCTTCGGCAACCTCTTGATCCGCATGCGGGGCAAAGGCGTGGAACACCTTTTCGGCGCCTTCAAAGCACAGATAGGCCCCGCCGAGGGTGAGGAGGGGAATGATCGCCTGCGGCAGGAAGGTGGCGAGCACAAGCGCCACCGGCAGCAGGATCACCAGCTTGTTGCGCAAAGAACCCTTGGCGATGCGCCAGATGATCGGCAACTCGCGTTCCGCCGCAAACCCGGTGGCATAGGTGGGGGTGACGGCGGTGTCGTCAATCACCACGCCGGCGGCTTTGGCCCCGGCTTTCGCGGCAGCCCCCGCAATGTCATCAATCGAGGCCGCAGCCACTTTGGCAATCGCCGCCACATCATCCAACAAAGCCAGAAGTCCGCTCATTCACACCCTCGCAATGCCTGTCGCCTATCTAAGGATGCAATCGCCAAATGCAAAGCGCCCGGCTTGACACGGGCACCCTTTCGCGTAGGCCTTGACGGGAAAACAGGAGGCAGGGGTGAAGGATCACGGCTATCTGGTCACGGCTGGACTGATCGTGCTGGCGATTGTCGGCGATGTCACGCTCAACCAGTCGAAAGTGACCTTGTTCCTGATCAAGGAAATCATCTCGTTACAAGAATACCTGCAATTCTGGCGCTAGGGCGCAAATCAGCGGTTGAATCCCCGGCGTTTCTGGCGAATTTAGCGCGCAGGCCCACGCAGATGCTTACCTCGGAAACTCATCGTGCGACTTGCAAGAGTCGTCACCCCTTGCTCAGGAGTTCGTCATGACCGTCAAAGTCGCCATCAACGGTTTCGGCCGTATCGGGCGCAACGTGTTGCGCGCCATTCTGGAATCCGGCCGCACCGACATTGAAGTCGTTGCCCTCAATGATCTTGGGCCTGTGGAAACCAACGCCCATCTGCTGCGCTATGATTCGGTGCATGGGCGTTTCCCGCATGTGGTCACCACCACCGCCGACACCATCGACGTGGGCCGGGGGCCAATGAAAGTGACCGCCCACAAGAACCCGGCCGACTTGCCGTGGGGCGATGTTGACATCATCATGGAATGCACCGGCATCTTCACCTCGAAGGAAAAGGTGCAGGCGCATCTGTCCACCGGGGCCAAGCGCGTCCTGATCTCTGCCCCCGGCGACGGCGCGGACAAGACCATCGTCTACGGCGTCAACCATGACACGCTGACGGCTGCGGACATCGTCGTGTCGAACGCCTCGTGCACCACCAACTGTCTGGCACCGGTGGCGTTTGTGCTGGATGGAGCGATCGGGATTGAACGGGGGATGATGACCACCATCCACTCTTACACCGGCGACCAGCCGACGCTGGACACGATGCACAAGGATTTGTACCGCGCCCGTGCGGCAGCGCTGAACATGATCCCAACCTCGACCGGGGCCGCCAAAGCGGTGGGTATTGTGCTGCCGGGCCTGAAGGGCAAGCTGGACGGCATGTCGATCCGGGTGCCGACGCCGAATGTCTCGGTGGTTGACCTGAAGTTCATCGCCAAGCGCGCCACCTCGGTTGAGGAGGTCAACGCCGTGATCAAAGCTGCAGCTGACGGCCCGCTGAAAGGCATCCTTGGCTATACGATGGACAAGAACGTATCCTCGGACTTCAACCACGACAGCCACTCCAGCGTGTTTCACATGGACCAGACCAAGGTGATGGATGGCACTTTCGTGTCGATCCTGAGCTGGTATGACAACGAGTGGGGCTTTTCCAACCGGATGTCGGATACGGCTGTGGCGATGGGCAAGCTGATCTGAACCTTGTAGGATGGGTTGCAAGGGGCGCTTTCGGGCGCCCTTTTTCGTTTGCAATGCCGTTCAGTCCCGCACCACCGAGTTAGGTTAATTTTGCGCAACCTATGCGTTCAGCGCAACGCTGCATGGCAGCATTGGCAATTGTTTGCTCTAACATCTGGTCCATATTCGTCTCATGCGGAAGGGAAAGCCAACCGGGCCGACCACCGCAAAGACCTGAAGGACGCTGACCATGAAAACTCTGTTCGCCAAATACCGCGCTGAAGCTGCCAAGAGGGCCGCTTACCGCAAGACCCGGGACGAGATCGCCCGCTTGCCGCGCTCGATGGCTTTGGACCTCGGGATATTCCCGGAAGATGCCGAGCAAATCGCGCGTGAGGCCGTCTGGGGCTAATGACCCCAAATCAAACAAGTTTGGGCAAGGGACGACGCAAAACCACGCGCTTTGACCCTGCCCCCACAATCAAGGAAACACATCATGAAAAATCTTTACGCCGCCTACCAGACCTACGCCCGTCAACATGCGCTGTACCGCCACACCCGCGATGAAATCGTAAGGTTGTCGATTGCCGAGCAGCGCGATCTGGGGATTTCCCCACTTGACGCCGACCGCATCGCCCGCACCGCCGTCTGGGGTTAAATCCCGGGAGTAACTCTGTGGGGTTAACCCCAACCGGTGCCACGACCAAACCTGACTGGTGGGGGCCAAGCGGCCCCTGCTTACTTTCTGATCTGCTTCAGGCTGGCCACATAGCGTTTGGCTTTGGCGCGGTAGCCTTCCGCCGACTTCAGCAAGTCTGCCTGCGCCGCCGCATCCAGATGCCGCACCACCCTGCCGGGCGCCCCCATCACCAAAGAGCCGTCAGGAATTTCCTTGCCCTCAGTGATCAGGGCGCAGGCCCCGATCAGGCAACCTTTCCCGATCTTTGCGCCGTTCAAGACGGTCGCCCCCATCCCGATCAGCGTGCCTTCCCCGATGGTACAGCCATGCAACATCGCCCGGTGGCCGATGGTGCAATTGGCCCCGATCAGCAAAGGATGCCCCGTGTCGGTGTGCAGCACAGCGTTGTCTTGCACGTTGGAACCATGGCCAACCCAGATCATCTCTGTATCGCCGCGCAGCACAGCGCCGAACCAGATGCTGACCTCGTCCTCGATCACGACTTTGCCGATAACGTCGGCTGACGGCGCAATCCACGCCGCTTTGCCCACTTCCGGGGCCTGCTGGTCCAGCGAATACTTCATCGCGCCAAAAACTCCCGATTGAGGCTTCGGACAAAATCAGCAAGGTGCGGTTGCCGATCCCGCCTGAGCCGTTCTGCCTGAAGAATGGTTACCAATTCGTTGAAAGCCGCGTCCACATCGCAATTCACAATGACATAATCGTATTCCATCCAGTGACTGATCTCGGACTGGCTTTTCGACATCCGGGAGGCAATCACCGCTTCGCTGTCCTGCGCCCGCCCGCGCAACCGGCCTTCCAGTTCGGCGATGGAGGGCGGCAGGATGAAAATCGACACCACATCGCCGCGCATCGCCTGCTTGATCTGTTGGCCACCCTGCCAGTCAATGTCAAACAGCGTATCATACCCTTCGGTCATCGCCTGTTCCACCGGACCACGCGGCGAGCCGTAGAGGTTGGCGAACACCTCGGCATGTTCCAGCATCTGACCCGCTTTGACCATGGCATCAAAGTCTTGGCGGCTTTTGAAATGGTATTCGCGGCCATCTTCTTCGCCGGGTCTCGGCGCGCGGGTGGTGGCCGAGACCGAAAAGCGCAAGGTATCATCCCACGCCATCAAGCGCCGCGACAGGGTGGTTTTGCCCGCACCGGAGGGCGATGACAGGATCAGCAAAAGCCCGCGGCGATGAGGGGTCTGGGGCATGGTCATTCCACGTTTTGCACCTGTTCGCGCATCTGGTCTATCACCGTCTTGAGGTCAAGCCCCACCCGGGTCAAGGCGATGGACTGCGCTTTGGAGCACAGGGTGTTCGCCTCGCGCAGAAATTCCTGCACCAAGAAGTCAAACTTGCGGCCGATCTGCCCGTTGTCGGCCATCAGGGCGCGGGCGGCAGTGATATGGGCGGTCAGGCGGTCAATCTCTTCGGTGATGTCGTTCTTCACCGCCAGAAGTGCCAGTTCCTGCGCCAGACGCCCTGCGTCCACCGCATCAGTATGGGCGAGGATTTTGGCCACACCGTCGCGCAGGCCACTCGCCGCCTCACCCTGACGGGCGGCGGCTGCGTCTTTCGCCTCAACCACCAGCGCCGCAATCCGGTCAATCTGGGCAGAGATCACCGCATTCAAGGCAGCGCCCTCCCCCGCCCGCATCGCGTTGAAACTGTCCAGAAGGGCGGGCAGGTCAGCCAGGATCGCCACCCGCAGGGCGGCTGTGTCCACCTCCACCGCCGCGGCATCCAGCACGCCGCGCAGCGAAAGGACGTCCGACGCGGTCGCCTGCCCAAGGGTGACGCCGATCCGCATCGCCTGATCTTCCACCTCGCGCAGGGCTGCGAGGGCAGCCTGCAAAGCGGCCTGATTGACGCGCAGCCCCTCCACCCCCTCACCCATGCCGTCGCGCGCGACTTTCAGCGTCAGGCCGACGTTGCCGCGACCGAGGGCTTTGGACAGTTCGCTGCGCAGCGCAAGTTCCAACCCGTCGATCCAGTCGGGCAACCGCAGCCGCAGATCCAGCCCTTTGCCGTTGACGGACCGGATGTCCCAGGCCCAGGAATGCCCCGCGCCCTGCCCCTTGGCCGCCGCAAAGCCTGTCATCGAGATGGTCATTCAACTCTCCAATTTACCCAACACGGGCGGATCAACCCTAAGGTGCAGTTCTTTACCATTTGTCGAGATTCTCTGCCAAATCTCAATCGAACGGTGTATGTTAAGACATCAGTAACCGAAGTTGCTGCAAAGTTAACCCACCCTCGGTCAGTCGCGGAAGTCGTGACCTCGGGTCCGTTTACAGGACGTCAGGCGGGTAACCGCGGCGGAATACATATGGTATTGTCGTTTCTGGGCAAGGGCGGTCTGGGCAAAGGCGGGAAGTCGGGCGCAGCCACCAACGGTGCTGGCGGCGGGTCTGGTGGGCAACGCTTTGCGATGCTGGCCGAAGTGCGCGCCTATTGGGAAGGCCTGCGCGAGGGCGGCGCCTTGCCAGAGCGTGACCGCATCGACCCGCGCGGCATTTCCGGGGCTTTGGAAAACACCTTTCTGTTGGAGCGTATAGCCCCCGGAATGGGCCGGTTCCGCATCGCCGGCATGCAGTTGCACGATTTGATGGGGATGGATGTGCGCGGGATGCCATTGTCGGCGCTGTTCGATCCCGCCGCCCGGACCCGGCTGGCTGATGGGCTGGAAAGCGTTTTTGCCACGCCTGCGGTTCTGGAAATCTGGCTGGAGGCAGAGCGCAGCATTGGCCGCCCGACGCTGGAGGGTCGCCTGATCGTCTTGCCGTTGGTGGGCACAAGCGGCGAAACTGACCTCGCCTTGGGCTGTCTTGCTATGGAAGGCGCTCTTGGCCGGGCCCCGCGCCGGTTTGCCATATCCGGTCTGATGTCCGAGGTGATCGAGCGGCGCCTTGCCGCGCGGCGTGAGGCGCCCCGCAATGGGCCCAATGACTCAAGAGGCGACCGTCGTTTGCCTGATTTGCCGCCATTGGCCCCGGTTCAGACTGGGCTACAGGCCCGTACAACGCTTCAGCCCCTGAGCCCGCAACAGGCGCGCACTTTGGGAGCGGGGTTCAGCGAAGCCCTGGTTGATTTCTCGCCCCGTCCGCCGCGCGGCAAACCTAAACTGCGGCTTGTGCATTCGCGCGACTGAGTTTCAGGCGGCGGTCTACAGCGGGAACCTGCGCTTCAAAACACTCACGATTGCAAAGAAAGATGGGCAAATTGCCCATCCTACCTTTCACCATCCGGCGTTACAGGGCCACCCGGCGCTGGACGTCGCGGCGTGAGGACAGTTCTTCTGACACCAGAAACGCCAGCTCCAAAGCTTGGCTGGCGTTCAGGCGCGGATCGCAGGCGGTGTGGTAGCGGTCGCGCAGATCCTCGTCGGTCACGGCGCGCAGACCGCCGGTGCATTCGGTCACGTCTTTGCCGGTCATCTCGAAATGCACGCCGCCGGGGATGGTGCCCTCGGCCTTGTGGATGGCGAAGAACTCCCGCACCTCGCGCAGCACTGAATCGAAGGTCCGGGTCTTGTAGCCCGAAGCGGCCTTTATGGTGTTTCCGTGCATCGGATCGCAGGTCCAGACGACATTCGCGCCCTCGGCCTGTACGGTTTTGATCAGGCGCGGCAGGTGATCACCGACCTTGCCCGCGCCAAAGCGGGCGATCAGGGTCAGACGGCCCGGCTCGTTCTGCGGGTTCAGCTTGGCCATCAGGATTTTAAGATCCTCCGGCGTGGTCGAGGGGCCGCATTTCAGGCCGATCGGGTTCAGGACACCCTGGGCGAATTCCACATGGGCCCCATCCGGCTGGCGGGTGCGGTCGCCGATCCAGATCATATGGCCCGACCCCGCCACCGGCTGGCCGGTGATGCTGTCAATCCGGCACAGCGCCTCTTCATATTCCAAAAGCAACGCTTCATGGCAGGTGTAAAAATCAACGGTGCCGAGCGTGTGCGCGGTATCGGCATTCACGCCAGCCGCGGTCATGAAATCCAGCGCGTCAGAAATGCGGTTGGACAGTTCGCGGTAACGTTCGGCCTTGTCATGCTCGGCAAAGCCAAGGGTCCAGCTGTGCACCCGGTGGATATCGGCAAAACCGCCGGTCGAGAAGGCGCGCAGCAGGTTCAGCGTTGCCGCCGATTGGGTATAGGCCTGCAACATACGCTGCGGATCCGGGGTGCGCGAGGCTTTGTCGAAGTCAAAGCCGTTGATGATGTCGCCCCGGTAGCTGGGCAACTCCACCCCGCCCAAAACCTCGGTTCCGGCCGAGCGTGGTTTGGCAAACTGACCCGCCATCCGACCGACCTTGATCACCGGGACTTTGGCCCCATAGGTCAGCACGACCGCCATTTGCAGCATGACGCGGAAGGTGTCGCGGATGTTGTCGGCCGCAAATTCGGCAAAGCTTTCGGCGCAGTCGCCACCCTGCAACAGAAACGCCTTGCCCTCGGCCACGGCCGCGAGTTGCTTTTTCAGCTTGCGCGCCTCACCGGCAAAGACCAGCGGCGGATATTTGGCAAGCTGCGCCTCAACGCCGTGCAGCTCTGCCTGATCGGGATAGTCGGGCATTTGCACCCGGGGCTTCGCGCGCCAATCCGATTTTGTCCAGCCTTTGGTCATAGCAGGTGTCCTCACGTCAGAATTTGACAGCGATATAGGGAAAACCGGGCCGAAAGCAAAGGCCGAAAGCAAAGGACAGGTGTCGGACAAATTTCCCGGTTCCCCCCTTGCGGAGCGAAAGCTTTCCTGTTTCCTTGCACCAATAACGACACATCAGGTCGCAACATGTCCACGCCGCCGCGCAAAGCCACGCAAACCTCGAAGCCAGAGGCCCCGCGACGCTTTGTCTTTCTTCTGCTCGACAAATTCACGATGCTGGCCTTTGCCTCGGCGATCGAGCCTTTGCGCATTGCCAATCGGGTTGTGGGCGAGAAGGTCTATTCCTGGGCCCTGGTCGGTGAAGGCGGCGACACCGCGACCTGTTCCAACGGCGCGTCCTTCAAGCTGGACATGGGGCTGGACGAGATTGAGCGGGATGACATTCTTCTGGTTTGCGGCGGCATTGACGTGCAAAAGGCCGCAACCAAACCGGTGCTGAACTGGCTGCGGCGCGAGGCGCGGCGCGGTGCGACCATTGGGGGGCTTTGCACCGGGGCCTATGCGCTGGCCAAGGCCGGGCTTTTGGATGGCAAGAAGGCGACGATCCATTGGGAAAATCAGGACGGCTTTCTTGAGGAATTCGAGGATGTGAACCTGACGAAATCGGTCTTTGTGATGGACGGCAACCGCTGGTCCACGGCGGGCGGCACCTCATCCTTGGACTTGATGCTGAAGGTGATTGCCGCTGACCATGGCGAGGATGTCGCCAACACCGTGGCCGATCAGCTGATCTATTCGACCCCGCGCACCGATCAGGACACCCAACGTCTGTCAATCCCGACACGGATCGGCGTGCGGCATCCCAAGCTGTCTCAGGTCATTCAGATGATGGAGGGCAACATCGAAGATCCGATGTCGCCCGCCGATCTGGCAGAAGAGGTCGGCATGTCGACCCGGCAACTGGAACGGCTGTTTCGGAGGTATCTGAACCGCTCACCCAAACGCTACTATATGGAACTGCGCCTGCAAAAAGCCCGCAACCTGTTGATGCAAACCGATATGTCAGTGATCAATGTGGCGCTGGCCTGCGGTTTTGCCAGCCCGTCCCACTTCTCCAAATGCTACCGCAGCCACTACAACACCACGCCCTACCGCGAACGTGGCACCCAAGGCACCCCAACGCCAATCAAAGCTGGTCGCTTGTCGATTTAAGGCGTTCGGGTCCGCAGTGGCTGTACTGCACACCCAAGGCAAGACAAACGCTGCGTGGCTTAAAACGGCGCGCCAGCCGTGGACATGATTTTCAGTATTGGACCCCGTAGGCTTGTTCCCGACGCAAATCGAGGGAAACCCCACAGACCCAGACAGGACCGGATACGCGTCAAGGAAAGCAGGTGACCTATTTGCACAGGGTTTCCAGGTGCCAATTTCGCCAACCGGTGTCTGGCCAAATTGCGCCCCAAGCCGGAGTTGGTCGAAAAAATGCAGAGAACGGTTTTGGTCACAAGTCGATGATGTCAGACCTAGCTTGGTTGCCGCGCGGCGCTGCTGGCGTCTGCGTAACCCTGCGCAAAATAACCCTGTGCAAAAATTCTGACCGATAGGCTGTGGTAGGATGGGCAATCTGCCCATGCCGCGCCCGAAACAATGCGACGACCTTACGACCCTTCGTTGCAGTATGACTGCACGATCAGGCAGTTCTTCGTATACCCGCTGCAATTGGCCAAGGCGGTATCTTCAGCTTTGGCCGCCGACTTGTCAGCCGAAAACCCCATGCCATAGCCATCGCCGACCGCAACCGCCCCGCAATTGGGGAACACCACAACCGCGCTGCAATCACCGACACCGCATTGGGTAACAGCTTCGGTCGAAGCTTCACCTTTGCTGGCAAAGTTGAAGCCCAGTCCGACCTTACCGGACGAGGGCGAAAACGCGATGGCCCCGAAAAGCTTGCCTGCCGCAGCGGGCGAGGCCATTGCGGGCAAGGCCAAAGCGGTGATCAAAGCAAGGGTAATACGGTAAGACATCGGGATCCTTTCTTAACGTCAGGCTCTGTTTCACCAACGCCTGCCCCGACTAGGTGGCGTCGGCCCGCCGCAGCGTCAAGGGCCGCCGGTCAATCCACAGCCAAAGTGACGCCACTTTGCAACGCATTGGGCTGGCTTTGTGTCACGTCACGGCCAAAAGACAGGCTATCATAGCCCCTTTGCCCGGCATTGTTCCCACAGGAGACGCTTTTCTTTTCATTCGCACCACACTAGGCTCCGCAGAGGATTACGATCCAAACAGGGAGATAAAAATGAAAAAACTACTATGCGCTTCGGCTGCAATCGCACTTTGCGCAGGGGCCGCTTCTGCGGAAGACGTCAAACTCGGCATCCTTTTCGGCTTTACCGGCCCGATTGAATCGCTGACCGGCCACATGAAGAACGCCGCCGAAACCGCAATCGCGGAAGTGAACGCCTCTGGCAAATCGCAGTTCACCTTCTCGGACGTGACCGGCGACACCACGTGCACCGGCGCAGACGTCGCGGTTGCAGCGGCTGAGAAGATGGTCACCTCGGACGGCGTCAAGGGCATCATCGGGGGTGACTGTTCTGGCGTCACCGGGGCCATCCTGCAAAAAGTCGCGCGCCCGAACGGCATCGCGATGATCTCGCCATCGGCCACCTCTCCGGCGCTTTCGACAGCCGAAGATGACGGCCTGTTCTTCCGCACCGCGCCTTCGGATGCGCGCGAAGGCGAAATCGCCGCACAGGTCCTGCAAGAGCATGGCGTCAAGTCGATTGCCCTGACCTATTCCAACAGCGACTACGGCAAGGGTCTGGCCGAAGCCATCTCTGGCTCGTTCTAGAAACTGGGCGGCAAGGTCACCATCGACATTCCGCATGACGACGCCAAGTCTGATTTCTCGGCCGAAGTGGCTTCGTTGGCCGCAGCCGGCGGCGATATCCTCGTCGTGGCAGGCTATGTCGACCAAGGCGGCAAAGGCATCATCCGGGCGTCGCTGGACACCGGGGCCTTCTCCAAATTCGAACTGCCGGGCGGCATGGTCAGTGACTCCCTGACCAAAAACTTTGGCAGCTCGATCGACGGCTCTTACGGTCAGGTCGCCTCTTCGGACTCGCCCGGCGCGGCGATCCTGCTGGACATGGGCAAGAAGAACACCCCGGCTTTCGACGCATCTTCGCCTTATGCCAGCGAATCGTATGACGCGGCGGCCCTGATCATGCTGGCGATGAATGCCGCTAAATCGTCCGATTCCAAGGTCTACAGCAAAAAGATCATGGAGATCGCCAATGGTCCGGCCGACGGCTCGGGCGTGAAGATCATGCCGGGCGAACTGGGCAAGGCACTGGATCTGATCGCTCAGGGCAAGGCCATCGACTATGATGGCGCGTCGGGCGTGACCCTGATCGGGCCGGGCGAAAGTGCAGGCCGCTACAAGCAGTTCGACATCACAGGCGGTCAATTCGTCACTGTCAAGTTCCGCTGATCTGTAGGTGATCGGTTCCTGACCCAAAGACAGAACGGCCCGGAGAATACCTCCGGGCCGTTGCTACAGGTTGCTATCCCAAGAGCTCATAAGGGCCAGACGGGAGACAGGGGAAACCATGATTGTCGTCGAAGACCTTCACCGGCACTTCGGGGCGTTTCGCGCTGTGGACGGTGCGAGCCTTGAGATTGCCACAGGCTCCATCACCGGCCTGATCGGCCCGAATGGTGCGGGCAAAACCACGCTGTTCAACGTGATTGCCGGGCGGTTGAAGCCGACCTCGGGCCGCGTGTTGATGGACGGTGAGGATATAACCGGCCTTGCCCCGCATCAGCTTTTTGCCAAAGGGTTGCTGCGCACCTTCCAGATCGCCCACGAGTTTTCGTCCATGACGGTGCGGGAAAACCTGATGATGGTGCCCTCTGGTCAGGCCGGAGAGGTGTTGTGGAACACCTGGCTGCGTCGTGGCCTGATCCGGAAACAAGAAGCCGCATTGCGCCGGAAAGCCGATGAAGTCATTGATTTCCTGACGTTGTCCCATATCGCGGATGAGAAAGCCGGCAATATCTCTGGCGGGCAGAAAAAGCTGGTTGAACTGGGTCGCACCATGATGGTCGATGCCAAGGTGGTCTTTCTGGACGAGGTTGGTGCGGGCGTGAACCGCACCCTGCTGAACACCATCGCCGACGCTATCCAGCGCCTGAACAAGGAACGCGGCTATACGTTCTGCGTCATCGAGCATGACATGGATTTCATCGCCCGCCTGTGTGACCCGGTGATCGTGATGGCCGAGGGCAAGGTTCTGGCGCGCGGCTCGGTGGAACAGGTCAAGAATGATGAGCGGGTGATCGAGGCCTATCTGGGCACCGGGCTGAAGAACAAGGTGGTGGCCCATGGCTGATCCGGCACCTGACCCCTTCCTGATTGGTGAGGCGATGACGGGCGGCTATGGCCCCACCGACATCCTGCACGCCTGCACCATTGCGGTTGAAAAAGGCCAGATTGCCGTGATCGTCGGCCCCAATGGCGCGGGCAAATCCACCGCGATGAAGGCCGTCTTTGGCATGCTGTCGTTGCGCGGCGGTCACGTGCGATTGAAGGGTGAGGATATCACCAAGCTGTCGCCGCAAGACCGCGTCGCCCTTGGCATGGCCTTTGTTCCGCAGACCCACAACATCTTCACCTCGATGACGGTGGAGGAGAACCTGGAAATGGGCGCATACCTGCGCCGCGATGACATCAAGGGCACACTCGATCAGGTCTATCACCTGTTTCCCATCCTCAAAACCAAGCGCCTGCAACCGGCAGGCCAACTGTCCGGCGGCCAACGCCAACAGGTCGCCGTTGGTCGCGCCCTGATGACCCAGCCGCAGCTTTTGATGCTGGACGAACCCACCGCAGGCGTCAGCCCCATCGTGATGGACGAACTCTTTGACCGCATCATCGAGGTGGCAAGGTCGGGCATCTCGATCCTGATGGTGGAACAAAACGCCCGTCAAGCGCTGAACATCGCCGACAAAGGCTATGTCCTTGTCCAAGGCACCAACCGATACACCGACACCGGCGCGGCGCTTTTGGCCAACCCCGATGTCCGCCGCACGTTTTTGGGGGGCTGAGCCATGGATTTCCTGAACGCTCTGGTCGCCTTGCTGAACTTTGTCGTCGTCCCTGCCGCAACTTACGGTGCGCAGTTGGCGGTGGGCGCTTTGGGTGTCACGCTGATCTTCGGCATCCTGCGGTTTTCGAATTTCGCCTGGGGCGATACTATGGCATTTGGCACCATGACGGTGATCTTGTTCACTTGGGGCTTTCAGAACCTTGGGATCTCGATCGCGCCGCTGCCGACCGCCCTTTTGGCGCTGCCCTTCGGCATCGCTGTGACGGCGGCGCTGTTGTTGGGCACCGACCGGGTAATCTATCGCTTTTACCGCCAGCAAAAAGCCAAGCCGATCATTATGGTCATCGTCTCGGCGGGGGTGATGTTCGTGATGAACGGCCTTGTGCGGATGATCATCGGGACCGAAGAGCAGAACTTTGCCGACGGCGGGCGTTTTCTGATCAGCGCTGCGGACTTCAAGTCATGGACCGGCCTGTCCGAGGGGTTGTCGATCAAAGGCACCACCGCCGTCACACTCGTCACCGCTGTGCTGACGATGGCTGCATTGTTCTGGTTCCTGCAAAAGACCCGGACCGGCAAGTCGATGCGGGCCTTTTCGGACAACGAGGATCTGGCCTTGCTGTCGGGCATCAACCCGGATCGGGTGGTGCAGGTGACCTGGATTATCGCGGCGGCTTTGGCGGTGATCGCAGGCACGCTGTACGGGTTGGACAAAAGCTTCCGGCCCTTCATCTATTTCCAGCTTCTGTTGCCGATCTTTTCGGCGGCCGTGGTGGGTGGCCTTGGATCACCATTGGGCGCGGTGGCGGGCGGTTTCGTCGTGGCATTTTCGGAAATCGTCGTGACCTATGCCTGGAAAAAGGTGCTGACCTACCTGCTGCCGGCCAGCATGGCCCCCGACAGTCTGATGCAGCTTTTGTCCACCGACTACAAATTCGCCGTCAGCTTTTCGATCCTGATCATTGTGCTGTTGTTCATGCCCAACGGCCTGTTCAACAAGGGGAAATGAGATGAACACCCGTGCGGTCTACCTGTTTGCCGGGGTCGGCGCGTTGTATCTGCTGACCGGGTTCCTGATGTCGTGGAACGTCAGCCTGAACATCCTGATCCTTGGATTGTTAAGTGCGATCATGGCGTTGGGTGTGAATATGCAATGGGGTTATGCCGGGTTGTTTTCCACCGGCATCGTCGGCTCCATCGCTTTGGGCGGGCTGGCGGTGGTGGTTGTCTCCGGTGCGCCGGTGCCAGCGGGCTTTGGTGCCACCGGGCCGGGCGTGTTTCTGGGACAGGCGGGGTGGCAACTGATCCTGGGGTTGGGCATCGCGGTGGCAGCCATCGTGGCGGCGGTTTTGGTCTGGCCGCGCATGGCAGCCGGGCGCGGCCGCAATCTGATCATCGCAGCCATCCTGATTGGCGGATTTTTCCTGTATCGGGGCGTGTTCGACCCCGCCGTGCTGGCGGTAGAGACCAACGATCCCGCCACCAGTGGCAACATCGGCGGCTTTGGTCTGAACTCTATCTGGGCCTGGCCTGTGGGAGGTTTGTTTGCCGCTGTCGCCGCCTGGGCCATCGGCAAGATCGCTTTGGGTCTGCGTGAGGATTATTTGGCCATAGCCACCCTTGGCATCGCTGAAATTGTCATCACCGCCATCAAGTCCGAAGATTGGATGGCGCGCGGGGTGAAGAACTTCATCAACCTGCCGCGCCCGTGGCCGGTGTATTACGAGGTCAACCTGCAGACCAGTCCCGGCTTTCTGGCGTTTTGCGCCAACTGGGGCCTCAGCCCGATCACCACCTCCACCCTTGCGGTCAAAAGCCAATATATCGTGCTGGTCGCGCTGGTTCTGGGCGCGCTGATCTGGCTGTTGCAACGCGCGCTCAATTCGCCCTGGGGCCGAATGATGCGCGCCATCCGTGATAACGAGGTTGCGGCCGCTGCGATGGGCAAGGACGTCAAGAAGCAACACCTGATCATCTTCATCCTCGGTTCTGCGGTCGTGGGCATGTCGGGGGCGATGTATGTCTCGATGTTGGGGCAGCTGGTTCCGGGAGAGTTTTCGCCGCTGCGGTTCACGTTTCTCATCTGGATCATGGTGATCGTCGGCGGGTCCGGCAACAATTGGGGTTCGGTCCTTGGCGGGCTTCTGGTCGGCTGGCTGTGGCTGATCGTGGACAACGCCGGGCCGTTGATCGTGGCGGCACTGACCTCCGGCATGTCGGCCGGACCGTTGAAAACCCACCTGGTGGACGTGGCACCGCAGTTCCGTCTGCTGACCTTGGGCGTAGCGCTGCTGTTGGTGTTGCGATTCAGCCCAAGGGGGTTGCTGCCCGAGAAATAGCCACGGACAGCATCTTCAGTTCAAAAGCCGAAGTCAGAGGCCTGCAAGTCAGACATCACGACGCCCACCAGTGTCACCGTGTTGCTGCCAAAGGTGACCAGCGTGGCCGGTCCCTGTTCGGTGCTGATGTTGGCAAGGTGAAGCTGGGCATAGGCGGTCGCAGCCGAGATGTGGATCTTGTCGCCCTCGGCCACATGGAAATCATCGACGGTATCGTCAGCGAAATTGCCATCAAAGTAGAAGGTGTCGGCCCCTGCCCCGCCATGCCCTCCGTCATTGCCAAGGGTGAAGTGGAAAGTGTCATTGCCAGCCCCACCGTCGAAATAATTGTCGGCGGCGTTGTCAAAAAACGTGTCATGAACCGCGGTGCCCACGATGATTTCAACGTTGAGCACCTTGTCATTAAAGCCGAACCCGTCGCGCACCGAGTTGTTGGCAAGGTTGACCCGGATGCCGTCGGTGCCGCCCCAGCCCGCGTCCTGCGCATAAGACACGGTGTCCCTGCCACCACGCCCGTCGATATAATCAGCGCCGGCCCCGCCCTCAAACTGGTTGTTGCTGGCATTGCCCCGCAAGAAATCGTTCAGATAGGTGCCGGTGACGTTTTCGATGCCCGAGATCTTGTCGGCCTGACCATCCGGGCCTTTACAGGTGCCCAAAAGCTGGTCCAGATCAACGCCGTTGGTGATCAGCCACGGCGTGTAATTCCAGCCGTCATAGGCCAGGGTATCAAACCCAAGACCGCCGGCATAGGTGTCAGCGCCACCCCGATCCTGAAGGAAGTCATCGCCGCTGCCCGCGTTTACGACGTCATTGCCCGCCGTGGTGTCGATGAAATCGCCGGTCCCGGTATGGCCCGGACCTGAGGCGTTGTTCGATCCGGTGATGGTTGCCCCGCCCGCATGGGTGATCATCTGCCACGCACTGTACGAATCGCCACGGCCAAGTGTCGCCAGAAACAGCGGCAGTTTCACCGCAAAGCCGGTGATATCCACCACATGGCCTCCGGTACCGTTGAGGTAGTCAACCTCTGTCAGGGTGCCCGCCGTGACCCGCGTCTGGCCTGCATCCGGGCCATCCTCCACGTTGTAGCTTTGGTAACCCGTGTAGGTGAACGTGATCTCGGCGGCATTTCTGGTCGGATCCAGCGCACCGCCGCTGCCGTTCCAGTCCAGCACCATATGCGTGCCGTCCTGCGATGTCACTGAATAGCCGCCAAAGGCCGCCATGCCCGAAAAGCCAAGATTGCCGTCAAAGAACCGGAACGCTGTCATGGAATGCCCTTGCCATGGTTAAGAATACGTTGACACAACCTTAAATTGAGAATGGTAAACCGGAGGTTAACGCCACTGGCCGCGTGAGGCAGCCAACCATTCCATCCGCGACGCCCAATGTCGCCATTTGACGTGACTTCGCCGGACCTTCGGTATTTCCTGACGCCAACGGCGGTTTTCGCCAGACTTTCGAATTCCAAAGGAAGACACATGAAATCCCATACCCGCGTGGTGGTCATCGGTGGCGGCGTTGTCGGCTGCTCGGTCCTATATCACCTGACCAAGCTGGGCTGGTCGGATGTGACGCTGATAGAGCGGTCGGAACTGACCTCCGGCTCCACTTGGCACGCGGCGGGCGGCTTTCACACCATCAACGGCGACACCAACATGGCCGCCCTGCAAGGCTATACGATCCGCCTGTATAAAGAGCTGGAGGCGATCACCGGTATGTCCTGCGGCTTGCACCATGTCGGCGGCGTGACTTTGGCTGACAACATGGCGCGGTTTGAACAGTTGAAGGCTGAACGCGCCAAGCACCGCTATATGGGGCTGGACACCGAAATCCTTTCCCCTGCCGAAATTACCAAGCTGACCGATGGTCTGGTCAATGTGAAGGGCATCATCGGCGGCCTCTATGACCCGCTGGATGGCCACCTTGACCCCTCCGGCACCACCCACGCCTATGCCAAAGCCGCCCGGATGGGCGGGGCCGAGATCATCCTGCACAACCGCGTCCTTGAAACCAACCCGACCAAAGAGGGATGGGAGGTTGTCACCGAACAAGGCACCATCACCTGCGAACACCTCGTCAACGCCGGTGGCCTCTGGGCGCGCGAAGTCGGTGCCATGGCCGGCGTCTATCTGCCGCTTTTGCCGATGGCGCACCAATACCTCGTCACCGATGACATCCCCGAAGTGATGGACATTCTGAAATCCGGCCGCGAATTCCCCCATGTCATGGACCCGGGCGGCGAGTTCTACCTGCGCCAGGAAGGCCGCGGCCTCTGCATCGGTTTCTACGAAAAACCCTGCGAACCATGGTCCGTCGATGGCACCCCGTGGAACTTCGGCCACGAACTCCTGAACGAGCAGTTCGACAAGATCGAAGACTCCGTCAACTTCGCCTACCGCCGGATTCCTGTCCTTGAACGTTCAGGCGTCAAAACCGTCATCCACGGCCCCTTCACCTTCGCCCCCGATGGCAACCCCCTGATCGGCCCCGTCCCCGGCCTGAAGAATTACTGGAGCGCCTGCGCCGTCATGGCCGGGTTCTCGCAAGGCGGCGGCATGGGCCTCGCCCTCGCCCAATGGATGATCCATGGCGAGGTTGAACGCGACCCGCGCGGCTTTGACGTGGCGCGGTTCGGTAACTGGACCTCACCGGGCTATACCGTGCCCAAGGTCATTGAAAACTACCAAATGCGCTTTTCAGTCGGCTATCCGAACGAGGAACGCCCAGCCGCCCGCCCCTTCCGCACCACGCCGATGTATGACGTGAACGACAAACTGGGGGCTGTCTGGGGCCAGCAATATGGCCTTGAAGTGCCCAACTACTACGCCCTCCCCGGTGATGCGCGCTACGAGGAACCCACCTTCAAACGCTCCAACGCCTGGGAGGCGACCCGCCAGGAAGTCCACGCCGTCCGCAATTCCGTCGGCATCAACGAGTTGCAGAACTTCGGCAAATACGCCGTCACCGGCCCCAATGCCCGCGTGTGGCTCGACAAGATCATGGCCGGCCGCATCCCAAAACCCGGTCGCCTCTCCCTGACCCCGATGCTGGCCCATTCTGGCAAGATCATCGGTGACTTTACCGTCTCCTGCCTGTCGGAAACCGAATTCCAACTGACCGCCAGCTACGGCGCGCAAGGCTGGCATTCGCGCTGGTTCGACCAGAACGCGGTGGAGGGGGTGCGCGTCGACAACATCTCTGACGCGCGCTCCGGCTTCACCATCTCAGGCCCGAAGGCCCGCGAATTGCTGTCCCGCGTGACACGGTCAGATGTCTCGTCAGAGGCGTTCAGGTTCATGGACGTGCGTCGCATGACGGTCGGCATGGCCAACTGCATCGTCCAACGCGTCAGCTACACGGCTGACTTGGGCTATGAAATCTTCTGCGACCACATGTCCGTCCGCCAGCTTTACGACACCCTGACCGCCCACGGCGCTGACCTTGGCCTGCGCGCCTTTGGCATGCGCGCCATGATGTCGCTGCGG
>JBBRLL010000031.1:0-51407 GCA_038231395.1 Rhodobacterales bacterium | reverse complement strand
TTCGCGACCAAGGCAGTGCGGCGCGATGGTTGCCCATTGGGTGTCAGTCAGAACGGTGCGGATCAAGGTTGCCTCCCATGTTGGCAACCTTGAATCAGTCAGCAGGTGATTTGGGAATCCTCAAACGTCAACAGACCCTAAACCGGACGCGCGCACGAGGCAAGTTTGTTCGCGTGACGCTGCATCACCGGATGAAAGCCGACCCAGCGTTGCATGACCCAGTCCGAACGGAGTCGCAGGCCGGGAACCGGCGGTGCCCCCGACACGCTATCCCCGCGCGCCGTGCTTCATGATGCGAGCTTTTTGCCGCTCCCAATCACGCTTGGCGGAGGTTTCGCGTTTGTCGGCCTGCTTTTTGCCTTTTGCCACGCCCAGCTTCAGTTTCACAAAACCGCGGTCGTCGAAAAACAGCCGCAGGGGCACGATCGTCATGCCCTCGCGCCCAACAGCGGTGGACAAGCGCGACAATTCCTTGCGCGATACCAACAGCTTGCGGCGGCGGCGTTCTTCATGGCCAAAGGTTTTGGCGGGCAGATAGGGCGCTATGTAGCCGTTGATCAGCCACAACTCCCCCTGCTCAACAGAGGCGTAGCTTTCGGCTATGTTAGAGCCACCTTGGCGCAGCGACTTCACCTCGGACCCCAGCAGCATGATCCCGGCTTCCAGATCGGATTCGATATAGTAGTCAAACCGGGCGCGGCGGTTTTCCGCGATGAGTTTTGAATTGGGGTCGGATTTCTCTACCATGATCGCTTCGAGATAGGCGACGTGGCGGCGTTAGTCCAGATGGGTGTGGATATGTTCGTTCAGATCGCTTTGGGCGCCGGGCTTTCTCGCGCAAGCGTCACCGCGAAAACTCTTGCAGCGATGGCGCAGAAGCAAGTTTTTTGCGGCACCCGATTGGACGCCGCGCAAACCGCAGCGGCCCGGTTTTTGTCGCATTGTCGACGGTGACACGGGCGCAAGCGACGGGATGGGATTGGAACGTTGACGGTCAGCCGACAGCATCACGACGGCCGCAGAGGTTTTTTTGGCGATGGCCCGCTGACTTCTCGTTTGATATTGGCGGTCAAGTTTCGGCGTCATCACGTGGCACAAAGCGCAGGCGGTCAGGTCGGCCGCCTGCGCTTGTCGTTCACGCCTCAAGAAGTGCGGCCCGGCGGGTCAGGAAGGCGCGGGCTTGCAAGGAGTCCAGTCGGGGAAAGAAGCTGTCAAGCGGGGCTTTTCCGGCGCCATCGACAATGCCTGGGCAATGCAACAACACGCCGGAGTTGGCGAAGATGACCTCTTCGTCGGCGAACAGGGGGGTGATCACCTCGACGTCCGCGTCGGGAAAATGGCGGGTGATCATCGGGTCAATGGTCATGGCGAAGGCGGGCACCAGCACGAAAGGCGCGCCGTGGCAGCTTTCATCGTCAAGCGTGTCTTTCAGCACGTGTTGGCCGGGCATCAAAAGGACGTCGCTGCAGGCGTCATGGCAGCCGCCGGGAATGCGGATCAGCGAGGTTTCCGGCTCTGGCTTCAGGCTGCGGCGGTCAAGGCCCAAGATGCGGGACAACCCGCCGTCCAGCGTTTGGACCTGATCGCCGATGCGCAGGGTGGCCACGTCCTGCCAGCCCATGGCGGTTTCGACCAAAGTTCCGGCCACAAGGCCAGTGGTGACGGGCAAAGACTGCAACCGGCCCGGACGCGGCATGACACGGGCGAAGGCGGTGGTCAGCTTGATGATGTCTTGCATGAACATGGGGTAGTCCTCCGATGGTTTGTTGTCTGGGTTAAGTCATTGGATGCCCCCGCTTCCATGTGCCCAATCAGCACCCGAATTTCGCCATTTTTTTGACGCGCCCGCGTCACGCGGGTGTCATTGGAGTTAATGCAGAAACGATCCGGGGGAATACCCCGGAGGCGCAGCGGTTTACGCCACGGATTAGCGTTTCATTAAGCAACAATCGGCGCGTTTTCGGCGGAGGTTCAGCCGATTCGCCGCCGGGTCAATAGCGCAAGTCCGCAGGCCACAATGATGGCTGAACCAAGGAGAGTTTGCGAATCGGGCCGCTCTCCAAATGCCAGGACTCCGGTGGCCAGCGCAAAGATCAGGCGCGAATAGCGGAAAGGCGTGACGGCAGCGACTTCGCCGGTCCGCATCGCTTTGGTCAGGGCGGCATAACCTGCGATGCCAAAGGTGCTTGCGCCGGTCAAAAGTGTAGCCGCGCGGAGTGAGGGGATGGCGACATGGCCGGTCACCAACAGGATCAACACGCCAGACAGGCCGAGGACGGCAAAACCCGCAACGCCAAGTTGGGCATTCGACAACGACGGCGGTGCAGCACGGGTGGCAAGGTCGCGGCCCGCAAAGCCCAGCATCCCGGTGACGGCCAGCAGGCTGAGCGGGGAGAAGCCCGCAAGCCCGGGTCGCAAGATCAGCAGGACGGCCAGAAAGCCCGTCAGCATCATCGCCCACCGAAAACCGCCGACCCTTTCGTGAAACAGCAGCGCAGCGCCGGGCACCACCACCAGCGGCGTCGCCTGCAATATCGCGGAGGCCGTGGAAATCGGGGTCAACGCGATGGCGAGCGCGTAAAACAGCCGCCCGGCGATTTCAAAGGCTGACCGTATCGCCATGGTTCTGGAAAATACGGCGCGCGGCAGGGGTGGTGCACCGGACAGGCGGCATACCAGAGCAAAGACTGCAATGCCCGCAATACCTTCAATTACCAGAACCTCTCCCAATGGCATGGCCCCGGCGGCAGCCTTCAGGAACCCGTCCTCAGCAGCAAAACCGGCCATCGAGGCCATCATCCAAAGGCTGCCGCGCAGATTGTCCGATGCCATTCTGGCCTCCATGTGCCAGAGGGTCTTGGCTTGACCGGACCGCAGTTGCAAGGTGCGGCGCGACTGGTGCGGATTTGCGACCCGTTGGTTTCCCGTTAATTCAACCTTGATCCGCGCCATTCCCAGACCAAACCTTGCAGGAGTGCCAAGGTGGAGGTCAGACAGAATGGGGCTGTTGTGGGGCGGTCCTCTGGCGACCTTTGGAAATCTGACTCAGGCGGGTAAATCATTTTGAAACATCATGACGCTCCGGCAATTGGCACCGGTACTGACGGCACAGACCGGGCTGATACTTTGGCAGGCGGCGATCAGGCCGATGTCATCCACGGTCTGGCCGGCAACGATCTGATCTATGGCGGCGCGGGCAGCGACCAGCTTTATGGCGGCGCGGGCAGCGACGTGTTGATCCGCGGCACCGGTCAGGACTTTCTGTAGGGCGGTGCTGGCGTCGACCTGTTTGTCTACCGCACGGCGGGCGAGGCGGGCAATCTGACCAAGGCCGATGTGATCGAAGATTTCCAGTCCAGCGTTGACAAGATCGACCTGCACGATTTCATGCCGGGTGGCCATTTCATCGGGACGCGGGCATTTTCCGCAGGTGAGGGTCCGGCAGTGGGCTACTTCGCCTCGACAGGCGTGTTGCACGGTGACCGGAACGGCGACGGCGTGTCGGACTTCACGCTCAAACTACTGAGTCACCCGGCGCTGGTTGCCACGGATTTCATATTCTGGACACAGGCGTGTTCCGGCATGGAACGGATGCTGCAATCATGCCGGGCGGGAAATCTTTGCCCGGTACTATCCATTGGCGGATTGCCCGTGCACGTTTATTGAGCGGTGCTGCGGCCTGAAAAGCGTCAGCGGTTTCGATGAGGGTTTCATGATGGCCGGGATCACGCCGTTTCGCGCCCGACATGACCATCAACGACGCGCGGCGTGACGGGCTGGGGCTGGTCAATGGCTGCGCCGTCATACGTTCGGGATTTATCGGAGCACGTGAGACAGGACAATCTTATCACGCTTTGCTGAAAGGTCTTTGTTCAGCCCGCAGCAGTAGCCATCGACCTGACCGTCGATCTTAGAAAGCAACCGATCTGGCCTGCCAAAGTGCACAGGTTTCGCCGCCCAAGCCGGGAAGGCGCTGGCAGAATGCGGTTCCGGCCCCGCCTCCGTCCCTATGATAAACGGATCACCTGCGCAGTGGCGGCCCAAAGAGTATTCAACCTAAATGTGTAGATATTTCGCCAACACACGCCAAGCTTGCGCAGAGCGAACCGGCACCCAGATTTGGCCGTTTGTTACCAAAATGGAAACTGATTGTCGCATCGGATTTGCCCTGCTTTGGACGCATTTGTCTTGGCCGACCTTGCGAGGAATCGGCGATTGTGGCCAAGGTTGGGCAGGGCCATCGGGGGCCTTTTGTTTTTCGGCGCGACAACCACAGCTTCAGAAGGGGTATTTTATGAAACACGCAAGCAGTCTGACGGTAAAGGTGCCGGTCGATGGCACTGATAAATACAACATCCTCAACGGGACGGATTTGTCAGATACGATTTTTGGCGGTCAGGGCACCGACCTGATCTCTGGCGGTCAGGGCAGCGACCATCTCTATGGCTACAGCGGCAAGGACGTTCTGGATGGTGGCACCGGCCAGGATTTTCTGTATGGCGGCAGCGGCAACGATACCTTCGTCTACCATCAGGCAGCGGATGCCGGGATGGGCACGATGTCGGACGTGATCGGTGATTTCAAATCGGGCGAGGACAAGATCAACCTGCATGCCTTCATGGCAGGCGGTCATTTCATCGGCACGACTGCTTTTGCGGCGGGTGAAGGGGCGGTGGTGCATTACAACCAAGCCAGCGGCATCCTTGAGGGCGACGTCAACGGCGACGGCACTGCAGATTTCCAGATCATGCTGGCCAATCACGCGGCAGTGGCGGGCACCGATTTCGTGTTCTGAACAGGATCGAAGGTGGGGGGCTGGCTCCCCACCTTCGGTTTAACGCTGGTGAGCCAACTCCAAGGCCGCGCTGTGAACGGTCTTTGGCCGCGACATTCCGGGGCATTGAGGCCCGGTTTTTCCTGTCACAGGATGCCTGCAAATTGCATGGCCGCCTTGATCTTGGCCTTGGTGCCATCGGTCAAGGTCAGCAGCGGCAAGCGGACCTCATCTTCGCACAGACCCAGCAAAGACAACCCGTATTTCGCGCCCGCCAGACCCGGCTCGATAAAAATCGCCTCGTGCAGCGGCATCAGTTTGTCCTGATAGGTCAGGGCCTTGGCGTAGTCTCCGGCCAAGGTGGCGGCCTGAAGCTCGGCACAGAGTTTTGGCGCCACGTTGGCGGTGACTGAAATGCAGCCGACACCGCCGTGCGCGTTGAACCCCAAGGCAGTGGCATCCTCACCCGACAACTGGATGAAATCCGCCCCGCAGGTCATCCGCTGCATCGACACCCGCTCTATCTTGCCGGTCGCGTCCTTGACCCCGATAATCCGGGGCAGTTTGGCCAGTATGCCCATTGTCTCGGGCGACATATCCACCACCGACCGGCCGGGGATGTTGTAGATGAAGATCGGCAGAGTGCAGCACTCGTGCAGCGCCGTATAGTGGGCGACAAGGCCCGCCTGTGTCGGCTTGTTGTAATAGGGCGTCACCACCAACGCCGCATTGGCCCCAACCTTTGCGGCATGGCGCATCAGGTCGATCCCTTCGGCGGTGTTGTTCGAGCCAGCCCCGGCAATCACCGGAATCCGGCCCGCCACCGTGTGGATCACTTCTTCAACCACCTCACGATGCTCGGCATGGCTGACGGTCGGACTTTCACCCGTAGTTCCAACCGGCACAAGGCCGTTGCTGCCCTGTTCGATATGCCATTCCACGAGCCGTTTGAGCGCCACCAAATCCAAGGCGCCGTTCTTGAACGGCGTGACCAAAGCAGGGAAGGACCCTCTGAACATGGCAACGTCTCCTCGGTTTGCGGGCTTGATCGCCCAAAGATGCGGCATTCTTCCTAACGAGGCTTAAGGGATTTGCCAAGGATCTGCGGCATCAGATCCGAAAGTGCCCGCCGATCACGGCAAATCGAGTTGTAGCGGCAGTGCGCTTGCGGCAAAGTCGGCGTATGACCCGTTGTATCCCGCTTTTATGCGCCCTGGCCCTTGCCGTAGGTCTCGCAGCACTTCCGGCTGCGGCCTACAGTACCAAAGAAATCAATGCGTTGCAGTCGGCCCAAGCGCTGGCTGACCATAGGGATTGGGAGGGTGCCAAGGCCGCCGCGTTTGCCGCAGGCCAAGTGGGCGCTGACGTGATCGAGTGGGAGCGTTTGCGCGCTGGTGACGGGCTTTTGGGCGATTACGAGGGGTTTATGGCGCGCAGGCCCGACTGGCCCGGTCTTGGCGTTCTGAAAACCGCCGGTGAGGCTGCTGTGGCGCGCAGTTCTGACCCCAACCGAATCCTCGCGTATTTTGGGACCGATCTGCCCAAAACCGCTTCTGGCGCCTTGGCATATCTGGGTGCGATGGAAACCAAGGGTCGTCATGCCGAAGCGGTAACCGAGGCGATCAAGGCCTGGACCGTGCTTAAATTTTCGTCCGATCAGCAGGCCGCGATTTTGGCCAGTTATGGCGCGGATCTGAAGGTTGCGCATGAGGTGCGGCTGGACCGCATCCTGTGGGATGGCGGGCGGGCGGAAGAGGCGGTTCGGATTTTGCCCTTGGTATCAAAGGCTTGGGGCGCTTTGGCTGCGGCAAGGATGGCCTTGCGGGCCGATAAGCCCAATGTCGTTGCTTTGGTTTCTGCGGTTCCGGCCCCCCTGAAAGAGGATGCCGGACTGGCCTTTGAACGCTTCTTGTACCGCATGCGGCACAACAGCTACGCCGATGCAGCCACGCTGATCATCGACCGCTCCGCTTCGGCCAAGCGATTGGGCAATCCTGCAGCATGGGCCGACAAGCGCGCCAGCCTTGCACGGTATCTGATGCGCAGCGGCGATGCCAAAGGCGCATATCTGGTGGCATCCTCGCATCAGTTGTCGGATCCCAAAGTGGCAAGTGATCTGGAGTTTCTGGCGGGCTACATTGCCTTGCGCAAGCTGAACGATCCGGGCCGCGCGTTGAAGCATTTCGGGCATCTGTTGGGGGCCACGACGCCGATCAGCCAGTCGCGGGCGCTGTATTGGCTGGGCCGCGCTTATGAAGCGTCGGGTGACAAGGGCAAGGCCGGGACGTCCTACATTCAGGCGGCGAAATTCCAGACCTCCTACTACGGGATGCTTGCTGCGGAAAAGCTTGGGCTGACATTGGACGCCTCGCTTTTGACAAATGCGCCGCCGCCGGGGGATTGGCGGAACGCTCGTTTTGCCAGTTCGTCGGTGTTGGAGGCGGCTTTGCGGCTGGCGCAGGCGGGAAATGAGCAGCTTTCAGCGCGGTTTCTGGTGCATCTGGGCCAAGGCCTGACGGATCAGGACCTTGGCGCGCTGGCTGCCATGTCATTGAAAGCGCGGGAGTATCGCTCTGCCCTGCTCATCGCCAAGATGATGGCGGAACATGGTGTCATCGCCTCCGGCGTCTACTATCCGATGCCGGACATGGTGCCGGACCAGCTTGCGGTCAGCCGGGCGCTGGCTTTGTCGATTGCACGCAGGGAGTCGGAGTTCGACCCCGAAGCGCGCAGTTCGGCGGGGGCTTTGGGGTTGATGCAACTTTTGCCTGCGACGGCTGCCAAAGTGGCGAAAGATCAGGGTCTGGTCTATTCCGCCGCAAGATTGGCGTCGGACCCGGTGTATAATGCGACATTGGGGGCGGCGTATCTGAAGGAAATGATGGATCAGTTCGGGCCTGCCGTCACGCTGATCGCCTCGGGTTACAACGCCGGGCCGGGCCGTCCAAAGGACTGGATCGCGGCGTCTGGCGACCCAAGGCTGGCGTCGGTTGACCCGGTGGATTGGGTGGAAAATATTCCCTTTGCCGAAACCCGGACTTATGTGATGCGGGTGGCGGAGGGCGTGGTGATCTACCGGGCAAAACTGGCGGGCAAAGCTGGTCCGGTGAACATCACCGCGGAACTGACGGGCCGGTAGCGCCGACGAATTTTCTGCGAAAATTCCTGGGTTGCGCGCGATGGCTGGTCTTTTTGTCCAAACTTTTGCTGAACCGCAAATGTGCTCGCGAAGGAGGCAGATTCGGGCCGAGATCGTACCAATTCAGTTTTTATCACAGGATGCGCGCGAAAAACCGGACGCCAGTTTCGAAAACCTTTCAGCCGTTTTCGCGCAGCACTGACCCCGCCAGATAGAGCGAGCCACAGATCAGAACCCGCGCGTGCGGGGCGGTTTTCACAATGGTGGCCAAGGCTTCCATCACTGACCCTGCCACCTCGGCCTTGATGCCAGCAGCTTGGGCGGCGTCGCGGGTGACCTCGGCGGGCAGGGTATTCTTTTCACCCGGAATGGCTACGGCGTACAAATGCGTGGCCTGCGTGGCGAGGGGTTGCATATAGCCCAGCACGTCTTTGGTGTTCAGCATGCCGCAGATCAGATAAGTCTCGCGTTCGGGCATCCGGGCAAGCGTGGCCGCAATGGCCAGTGCGCCCGCGGGATTGTGGCCGCCGTCAAGCCAAAGCTCGATCTGCGGGGCGGCGGCGGTCAGCGGGCCTTGACGCAGACGCTGCATCCGGGCGGGCCAATAGGCCTTTGTCACGGCCGCTTCGCAGTGCGCGTTGGTTTTGCCAAGAAAACGCAGGGCGGTCAGCGCGGCGCCAGCGTTGTGGATCTGATGCGGGCCGGGCAGGTTTGGCAGCGGCAGGTCCAACAGGCCGTTTTCGTCCTGATAGACCATGCGGCCATTTTCTTCGCTCACATGCCAGTGTTGGCCAAACGCCAGCACCGGGACGCCAAGCCGCAGCGCACGGGCTTCGATCACGGCCATCGCAACATCATCCTGCGGGCCGATGATGACGGGCACGCCGCGTTTGATGATGCCGGCCTTTTCAAACGCAATCTCGGCCAAGGTCTCGCCCAGATATTGCTGATGGTCGATGGACACCGGGGTGATGATGGTCAAAGCGGGCTTATCCACGACGTTGGTGGCGTCCAGCCTGCCGCCAAGGCCAACCTCCAGTAGCGTATAGTCAGCGGGTGTGCGAGAGAACGCCAGAAACGCGGCGCAGGTGGTGATCTCAAAGAAAGTGATCGCTTCCGTGCCATTGGCCTGCACACATTCGTCCAACAGGGCGGTCAGGGCGGCTTCTGTGATCACGTCGCCCGCCAGCCGGATACGTTCGTGGAAATAGGCGAGGTGGGGAGAGGTGTAGGCATGGACCTTCGATCCTCCGGCCTCCAATCCTGCCCGGATCATGGCTTGGGTGGAGCCTTTGCCGTTGGTGCCCGCAATATGGATCACCGGGGGCAGATGACCTTCTGGATTGCCCAAAGCGGCCAGCAAGCGGTAAACCCGGTCGAGGGTGAGGTCGATCACCTTGGGATGGAATGTCATCATCCGTCCAAGGATGACATCCGAACTGGTCATGTCTTGACTTTCGCGGCGGGCGCCGGGGCCCCAGCGGTCTCAACCTGCGTCTCGACCGGTGCGGGCAGGTCGCCCTTGACGGCCGCGGGCAGGCTTTGCAGCATCCGCATGATGGTGGCGAGTTCATCGCGCAGCGCTTTCCTGTGGGTCACGCGGTCCAGCATACCGTGATCCAGCAGGTATTCGGCGCGCTGGAACCCTTCGGGCAGTTTTTCGTGGATGGTTTGTTCGATGACGCGGGGACCGGCGAAGCAGATCAGGGCATTGGGTTCGGCAATCTGCACATCACCCAGCATGGCATAAGACGCGGTGACACCGCCGGTGGTGGGATGGGTGAGGACAACGATATACGGAAGCCGCGCCTCACGCAGCATCTGCACGGCGACCGTGGTGCGCGGCATCTGCATCAACGACAGGATACCCTCCTGCATCCGCGCGCCGCCCGCCGAAGAGAACACGATCAGCGGCCGCTTGTGTTTGACCGCAGCCTGAGCGCCCGTGATCATCGCGTTGCCGACATACATGCCCATCGAACCGGCCATGAAGGCGAAATCCTGAGCGATGGCGACGACCGGGGTGCGCAAAATCTCACCCTCGGCCACCAGCATCGCTTCTTTCTCGCCCGTGGCCTTTTGCGCGGCCTTCAGACGCTCGGGGTACTTCTTTTGATCGCGAAAGTGCAGCGGGTCCACCAGCGGCTCCGGCACCTTCACTTCGGTGAAAATCCCGCCGTCAAACAAGGACTTGAAGCGGTCACGCGGGCTGATCGCCATATGGTGATCACAATTGGTGCAGACGTTGAGGTTGTCGGTCAGCTCTCGGTGAAACAGCATGGTGCCGCACTCGGGGCATTTGGTCCACAGATTGTCCGGCGTCTCTCGCCGCGAAAACAGCGAGTTGATCTTGGGGCGGACGTAGTTGGAGATCCAGTTCATGGGCAGGCCTTCCGGTCGCTATGTTGGCACCGAGATAAGCCGGGGCGGGCTGAATTGCAATCACCCCAAAGGGAGTGTCAGACTTTGAACGGGGCAGCCGAAGGGTCCGGCGTTTCCACCTGCGGGCCATTCTGGCGGGAGCAAAGCGCCGCCCCAATGGCCCCGTCCCAGCCGGCAATCGGCATGGCGTTCGCTGTTTTGCCTGCGGTAAATATCGGACAAGGTCGGCGATCAAGACGGTGACGCCAACCCTATTCGAAGAAAAACGTCGTCTGCGGGAAATTCAACGATGGGTAAGGCCCTTGTAGACCGCAAGTCCTCAGAGTGCGTTGCCAGTCACCGGGGCGACTTCGGCGGGCAAACTTTTTGAGCGGCACTGATTTATTTTCTGGACCTTGAAGCAATTGTTACTATGGGTTCTTATCAACAACAAAAGCGGAGGGTGCGATGGCTGTTTCGGGACCGTTGATTTACCGACAAAAGCTGACAACGCGGGTGACGCATTGGATTTGGGCGGTGTGTCTGGTTTTGTTGATGTTCAGCGGGTTGCAGATATTCATCGCGCATCCTTCCCTGCATTTCGGCAAGGAGGCGGGGTTTGAGTATAACAACGCGGCCCTGGCGATTGATGCCCGGCAGGTTGGCGACAAGGCTCAAGGTGTGACGACGGTGCTGGGGCATGAGTTCGACACGACCGGAAGCCTCGGCTATGTCGGTGGTGAGGCGCGGGCCTTGCCGGCAGCCTTGACTATGCCTTCAGGCCGCAGTCTGGCGACGGGCCGGGTCATCCATTTCTTTGTCGCATGGATACTGGTGGCAACCTTGGCGGTCTGGTTGGTGGCAAGTGTCCTCAATGGGCATTTCAAGGCATTGATCCCGTCGGTCGCGGATTTGCGTGGGTTGCCGCAGGATCTGGCCAACCACCTTCGGTTGCGCTTCCATCATGTGGGCGAGTATAACGTGCTCCAGAAACTGGCCTATGCCGGGGTTTTGTTCGTCGCTTTGCCTTTGATGATTGCCACCGGGCTGACGATGTCGCCGGGGTTTGACGCGGTGGCACCGTGGTTGCTGGACGTGTTCGGCGGGCGGCAATCGGCACGCTCGATCCACTTCCTGACCATGCTGGCGCTGATTGCGTTCTTCATCGTGCACATGGTGATGATCCTCGCAGCCGGGCCTATCAATGAACTGCGGTCGATCATAACCGGATGGTATCGCACAGATGCGGAGGCGAAAGATGATCTCTCGGCGTAATCTGTTGTTGGGCGGGGCGGCTGCGGGTCTTTCGGGCTGCACCTGGCTGGACGGTCTGAACGGCGACAACAATTCCTTGCGGGCGATGATGCAGGGGATCGAAGGGCTGACCATGACGGCGCAGCGCTTGATTTTGGGCAACGCGCTGGCACCGGAGTTTACCGAAGCCGACATCCGGCAAAGCCAGCATCCGAACGGATCAACCTCGGTCGATGTGCAGGAGTATCTGGATTTACAGGCCGCAGGGTTTGCCGATTACAAACTGCAGGTGACCGGGCTGGTCGAAAAACCATTGTCGATCTCTTATGCCGATCTGATGGCAATGCCGTCGCGCACCCAGATCACCCGCCATGATTGCGTGGAGGGGTGGAGCTGCATCGCCAAATGGCAAGGGGTGCCGCTGTCGGCTATTCTGGACCTTGCCAAGCCCCTCGCGACTGCGCGCTACGCGCTGTTTCGCTGCTTTGACGTGATCGAAACCGGGCTTGGCGGCGATATCACCTATTATGAAAGCATTGATCTGGTGGACGCCCGGCATCCGCAGACGATCCTGGCCTATGCAATGAACGACAAGCCCTTGCCGATGGCAAATGGTGCGCCGCTCCGGCTGCGGGTGGAACGGCAGCTGGGCTACAAGATGGCGAAATACGTGAAGTCAATCGAGTTTGCCGACAGCTATGCCGGGTTGAGCGACACCGGACGCGGCAGCTATTGGGCGGATCGCGGCTACGAATGGTACGCGGGGATTTGACGTGGCGATTTTTCTGCGAAAAATCCGGGTGCGGCTGATTGGACTGCCGGATCCGGTTGGATTGATGACGGATGAAACCAACCCATCCGCTTTGATCGTCGATCCGGCACATAGGCTCCAAAACCGATCGGCGCGTTGGCAAGCGCTGTGGCCGGATGAGCGCATGTGGCGATCAGGTTAAGGGGCCCGGCTTGATCGGGGCGATGCGCCTCGCTAACCCTGCGTTGGGGACATGGCCCGATGCAGGAGGATGGATGCCGAAAGCCCGGTTTGCGCTTTGGTTTGTGCTGGTCACCTTGGCTTTGACCGGCTGTGACGGCATTTCGTCCAACCTCAGCACGGGATCGGGATTGCGGGACGTCACGGTTTTGGACGGCTCCATGATCATTGCGGCACCGCCGGGGTATTGCATTGACCCCAAAGCTTCGGTCAAGCGCGGCGACACCGTGGTGGCACTGATCGGGCGCTGCACCGCGCAAGGTCAGGTCGCCCCGGCGGTGATGTCGGTGACCATCGGTGCGCCGGGCTCTGCCGGGGTGTTGCTGGCCGGGCCGGATGTGCTGGCGACGTTCTTCACGTCGACACAAGGGCGCAAGGTTCTGGCGCGCGATGGCCGGTCGGCGCATGTGATCGTGTTGCAGGCACTGGTGGCAAAAGGCGCGCTTTATCTGCATGTCAACGACCAGACGGCGGGCGAATACTGGCGGGCGATTTTGGCGATGAAGGGGCGGCTGGTGACGGTTTCAGCCTCTGGTGCCGAAGGCGCGCCGCTGACGCCAGCGCAGGGGTTGAGCCTTGTGCAGACGGTGGTGGCCTTGCTGGACAAGCGCAACCCGGACAAGGCCCCGCCAGCACAACACCGCTGAGGGGATTGCCGGTCCAAAAGGGGTGGAACCTTTACCTTTTTGGCGCAATAGTTGATTAGTTTCTCAATTCGATACAATCGGCGTCTCGCGTTTGGGCAACAGGGCAAAGCAGGGCATAGGTAGCGATGGCGCGGCGGATCACAGGTTTGATGGAAACCATGCTGCACGGGCGCAGCCTGAAACGCTGGACCGCGGCGGGCGAGGCGGCGCGCCAAGCCGATATGGGCAGCTTGCGCACCTTGCGCGACAGGGCGCGGTCGTTGCGCCGTGCGCTGGATCAGGTGATCCACGAGGCCGAACACCGGCTGTCTTTGCCGGTCGTCAGCTCCAACGCGACGAAAAAGCCGTTGGGCACGGATTGGTCCTGGCGACCGATGCTGTGGAATGGGCCGCTGCCCAGCCCCGGCATGTCGGCAGTCCCCTCCAAAGCGGTGATCTGCGAGGGTGCTACAATCTTTCACGACTGCCGCCGTTCTGAACTGTCGGTCCGTCAGATCCGGAACACGCGGGAAAGCGATAGCGCACCCTACGGTTTCAGGATGGACGTCTTTCGCTTTGACGGCTCTTTCCTGTCCTTGGTGCTGGATTTGCCCGACGAGGCGGCGCGGGGCTTGCGTCTGCGCCATATGATCCGGTTGGATCTGATCATGGAAATGGAAAAGCCGCTGGAAATCTTTGCGCGGCTGAACATCAAACACGGGCCCAACGTCGAACAGATCGTGCGCGAAGTGCCAATGCAGGCGGAAGAGATGATGGTGGAATTCGACCTCGCCTATTCCAAGATGAACGAAAAGCGCGTGGAAAAGCTGTGGGTCGATCTGATCTTTGAAGGGCCAGAGATGAATCAGGTGATCTTGCGCGACGCCACCCTGTCGCGGCGCCCCCGTGCTGGCCTGTAGCCCATCCAACCTTGTAAGCGCCCCGAAATGTCTGAGGAATTGGCAATGGACGTGAAGCTGACCAAAACCCGCATCCGCGCCGGCCATTGGGAAGGCCTGCTGACCGGTGCCAGTGCAAAGCCCGATCTGGAGGTTGTTCTTCTGGAAGAGGTTCTGAAGGGTGTCACGGTCACTCCCGTTCCGGGCACCAGCAACTTTGCCGTGCGGGTGCCGGTTCCGTCAGAGGTTTTGAACGACGGCGTGCAAACCTTTCTGATCCGGCCCAAGGGTGGCGACACCATCGCGCATTTCACCATCATCACCGGTGTGGCAATGGAAGACGACCTGCGCGCCGAATTTGATTTGTTGCGCGCCGAACTGGACATGCTGAAACGTGCGTTCCGGCGGCATTGCGTTGAGAGTGCCACTTAAGCCCCTCAACTTTCGACGAATTTCCAGTATTTCCGGCGCAATAACCGCCTCAATCGCTGCAAAGTCGGCCGCGCCATCGTTTCTTTGCCTTGAACGATCCGCCTAAATACCCCGGAAGTGTCGCCGCAGCGCCGCGTTCTTGCCTGATTTCAAGATCAATCCTACCCCAATCAACCCGACTGCCTGCCTGGGGATCAACAATGGACCGACTGACGGAAATGGAAGCCTTCGCCACTGTAGTGGACCAAGGAGGCTTTACGGATGCTGCCAAGAAGATGGGCATATCCAAATCTGCCGTCTCGAAACACGTCTCCGCACTGGAGGCGAGATTGGGAGCGCGACTTTTGAACCGCACAACCCGCCGCGTCTCGCCAACCGAGATTGGCCTGGCCTACTATGACCGCGCCCGACGCGTGCTGAACGATGCAGGCGAGGCGGATGCACTGGTCACCTCGATGCAATCGGCACCCTCCGGACTGCTGCGCATCAGCGTGGCGACCGATTTTGGCGTCAACCTGTTGTCGCCCATATTGGGGGATTTCCTCCTGGAATACCCCGATATCACCGTCAACATGGTGCTGAACAACCGCTATGTGGAGTTGATCTCGGAAGGCTTCGATATGGCGATCCGGGTCGGCGAGCTGGAGGACAGTTCGCTGCGCGCCCGCCGCCTGACCGACACCGCCAAGAAAATGATCGGATCGCCGCACTATTTCCAGAAATTCGGGCGTCCGATGAAGATCGACGATCTGAACGAGCACAAGCTGCTGCACTATTCCAATCAGGCCAATGGCAACGTCTGGAAGGTCATGGCACCGTCAGGCGAAAAGCGTCAGGTCCGCACGGCGGGCTGGCTGACGGTGAACGACGGCCAAAGCCTTCTGAACGCAGCAATTTCCGGGCTTGGCATCGCCTATCTGCCCTCGTTCCTTTATGCTGATGCGATGAAATCCGGGCTGGTCGAAGAGGCTATTCCGGGCCTTCCGGTCGAGGTGCAGGGCATCTACGCCGTCTACCCGCCGGGACGCTTCACGCAGCCCAAAGTGCGGGCCTTCATCGACTTTCTTGCCCGCCAATTCATGGAAAAAGGGCCTGACAACTGGTAAATGGTGGCCGTGGTTGCGTCAGGGGGGCGGGGTCAGCATGACCTCGACCCTTCTGTTTTGCGCGCGACCTTCCGGGGTTTCGTTCGTGGCACGCGGGGCGAGGGGACCTGCTCCCTTTGCGTCGATCTGGGCCGGGTCAGCTTTGAGTTTGGCAATCATCGTCGTGCGCACGCTCAGCGCACGCTGCCGGGACAGCGCCGTATTGGCGGGCAGGCTGCCTATGGCATCGGTGTGACCAACCAGCACGACATGCCGAGAGGGATTGACCTTCAGCCAAGCCGCCAGACTGGCAAGCGAGGCATAGTCACCAACCTCCAGCGCGCTACTGCCAGAGGGAAAGACCAGATCGTCCAGCGCCACGAAACCTGATGCCATCAGGACAGAACCGAAGTCCGCCGGGGGATTTGCGGGTTGAGTCAAGGGCGATGGCACATCTGCGGCACCTGTCGGGTCGGATTTCGTTTCGGCATCAGGTTTCGTGTCTGGCCCAGGTTTGGAGTCCGGTTCAGGTTTCGTCTCCGGCCCGGGTTTGGACTCTGGGCCGGGTTTCACCATCGGATCAGGCTTCGCCTCCGATCCGGGTGGCGCAACCGTGGTGACCTGCACAAATCCCGCATCGGCGGAGCGGCTGACCAGCAGAGCCACACTATCCATGCCAACCCCATCGGGCTTTTCGGTCAGAACATAGCGAAAGTCACCAAGGTCGACATGCATCTGCGGTTCGGGCAGCACATCCATGCCATAGCGGAAGTCAAAACCGCCGCAGGCCGTGGTGTCGCACTGAAAGATCGTTTGGTAGCCTGCCGTTTTAAGCTGAAGCAACAACGGCGTCACAATTTGCAGGGTGGCCAAGTTCGGGGCACCGATCCGGTAGGCACGCTGCGCGACCGCACCCGCCACCTCGCGCAGCGGCATCTTCCCCCCGGCAAACGGGCCCGTCGGCAGATGCAGGGTGCCAGCCGCATCGTCGCGGGTTCCTGTCAGGGTGGCAAGGGCGGGCATTTCCAGTGTCTGGGCAAAGGCTGCGACGAGGCTAAGGCTCAGACCACCCAGGACCGTCGCGATACCGATGAGAGCGGGCGTTTTCAATGTCCGGCCTTCGCGGGGTCTTTGGCGCGGTAATGGTAGTGTCCGACAACCTGCATCCCAAGCGACGTATAAAGTGCGCGCGCCCCGGTGTTGGCGGTGGTGACGGCCAAAGCCAGATGATCCGCGCCATTCTGGGCCGCCCACTGGGCAGCGGCGCACAGGATGGCTCGGGCGGCCCCTTGTCGGCGCAATGGGGCGCGCACCTCCACCGCATGGATCAGCGCGGTTTTGTCATGCAGCGCCACAAAAGCCACGCCGCTGGGCTTGTCATCGGTACGGGCGAGGATGGCGGTCTTGGGGCCAGCCGCCCGCCCCATCACCGCCAGCCGGCCGGGGCCGATTTGGGCTTCGGTCCAGATGTCGCGGGCAATCTGCATCGGCGGCCAGTGTGGAAAGGTCGTCATGCCCGCAGGTGCCACAAAGGTCTGCACAGGGGCGGCATAGCCCAAAACCGGGTCGATCCGGTCGTAGCCTTGGATGGCAAGGGTTGTGTCCAAACCCTCATCCCACGGCCAGATCACGAACAGCAGGTCTTGGTTCAGCGCCAGCATAGCGGCCTCTGCCTGCGGCACGTCGTCGTCATGCCAATCCCCCACGGCAGAGGCGGCGCTGACACGTTTGCCGCCACCGGCACCATCGCGAATGGCCCAAGGCCCTGCGCGGTGGATGGCAAAGGGGGGCCACGTCGCCTCCATCGCTTCAGCAAACGCGTTGGGGGTCATGGTGTCAGCAAGGCCTCCAACGCGACAAGTGCGGCGTCAAGGCGGGTGGCGTCGGTGCCACGGATCACCAGATTGGTGCCGAAAGCGCCGTTGGTATTGAACGGATACGAGCCCATTTGCAAATCGGGGTGCTGGGCTGCGAAGGCGGCAAACGGGGTGGCAATCTCGCCCTCGCCCCGCAGCAAGCGCAGGGTGCGCGACATCAGGGGCATGCCTTTGGTGATGCCGGACAAGACGCCGGCCAGCATCGCCTCAAAGATCCGGGGCACGCCGGCCATGACATGTACGTTCTGCACAGTGAAGCCGGGCGCGATGGAGACGGGGTTGTCGATCAGGATGGCGGTGTCGGGGATACGGGCCATGCGCTGACGCGCTTCGTTGAACTCCACCCCGACGCGGTCGTATTGGGCTTGCAGCAGGGCCATCGCGTCGGCGCGGTGGGTGATGGCCACGCCGAATGCCGCAGCAATTGCGTCGGCGGTGATGTCGTCATGGGTCGGGCCAATGCCGCCAGAGGTGAAAACGTGGTCATACTTGGCGCGCAGCGCGTTGACGGCGGCTATGATGGCGTCATGATCGTCAGCCACCACCCGCGCCTCTGTCAGCGCCAACCCGTGTTCGGTCAGGGCCAGTGCCACGTGATGCGTATTGCTGTCTCGCGTGCGCCCGGACAGGATTTCATCGCCAATCACCAACATGGCTGCGGTCTGGTTGGGCGCTGTTTGGGTCGGCATGAAACACTCCTTCATTTGGCACGTGTATAGGCGGCTTCAGCCCTCTGGAAAAGGGCGCGGGATCCTCTTATCTTAGGCACAACCAAAAGGGCCATAATTTGGAAAGGCCAGACAATTGGACCATATTCGGGGCCGCGTGACCAAAGACGGCATCCGCATCTATGAGGATGCGGACTTTGCAGGCATGCGTGAGGCGGGTCGGATCGCGGGGCTGATCCTGGATGACGTTGGCGCTTTGGTGCAAGCCGGTGCGCTGACATCGGAGATTGACGATTTCATCCGTGAGGACATAGCGCGGCGTGGCGTGGTTTCGGCCACCATCGGCTACAAGGGCTATCAGCATGCGTCCTGCATCTCGGTCAACCATGTTGTGTGCCACGGAATTCCGGGGGCGAAAAAGCTGGTTGACGGCGATATTCTGAACATCGACGTGACGGTGATTGTCGATGGCTGGTTCGGCGATACCAGCCGGATGTACACGGCAGGCCTGATCAACCGCAAAGCGGAGCGGCTGATCGAGGTGACGCATGAGGGCCTGATGCGCGGGATTGCGGCGGTGAAACCCGGCAACACCTTTGGCGACATCGGTCACGCGATCCAGACCTTTGTCGAGGCGAACCGCATGTCGGTGGTGCGCGATTTCTGCGGGCATGGCTTGGGCCGGGTGTTTCATGCGCCACCCAACGTGCTGCACTATGGCCGCCCGGGCACTGGCGCGGTGTTGGAAGAGGGTATGATCTTTACCATAGAGCCCATGGTCAACCTTGGCCGTCCGGAGACCAAGGTGCTGGCCGATGACTGGACGGCGGTAACCCGCGACAAAAGCCTGTCGGCGCAGTATGAACACTCGGTCGGGGTGACGGCCATCGGTTGTGAGATTTTCACGCTGTCGCCGGGTGGCAAGTTTTTCAAGCCGTGAGTCTGGGGAAAGGTTGATGGGCCGCTTTCTTGCGGGGAGTTTCTGCCGAAGCGATTTCAGCCACCGCGTGACGGGCGCGGCGTTCCCAGACGCGGGTGCAATTTACCTGCGGTGGCAAAGGCAAGACCCATCAGCGCACCGGTCGCTGTGAAGATGGCGGCGGTTGGTGCCACGGCCAGCACAGCCCAGGCCATGCCAGGGGTGACGACCGATGACACATCGCGGAAGCTGGAATAGATCGCCGACATCTCGGTCCGCTCCGAAGGTTTGACGCTCATCAAGAACGGCAAGCCGCCAATCACATCCAGCGTGACCAGCAAGATCGACGCCAGCATCATGACGGCGACGGTCAACCAGGGCCACGGTGCCACCAGCGAGGCCAGCACGAAGAACCCGCCGCACAGGGTGAAAGCCCGGCGGACCGAAATCCGCACCGAGGACCTGCGGGCGAATTTCAGAAGCATCGGGGCGAAAAACAGCATCCCGTTCGAAATAGACAAGGCGGTGCCGCCTACATTCTTGCCAAGCCCCTGTTCAATGCAGAAATAGGGCAGGTACACGACATAGACCCACCAACCGGTTGAGCGGATCACGGCAAAACTCCACCCTGCGATCAGACGGGGTTGCGCGAAAAACCGGCCGAGGTAGGCGAGCGGATTGACCGCTGACCCTTTGGCGCGAGCGATGGCCTTGCCATTGCCAAGGCGCAAGATCCAGAAGGCGGTCATCAGCGCCACCGCAAACCCACCGGCGAGGATGAAGGGTGCGGGCCGCCACAGCGAATGCAGCGAAACCCCCAGCATCGGCCCAACCGCCCAGGGTGCTGCGGCATAAAACATTTGCAGGCTCTGGCTGCGGCCAAGGTTCTCGCGGTCCACATAGTCCAGCACATAGGCGTTGAAGCACACGAAAGTGGTGGCGGTGGCCATGGCATTGGCCATCAGTGAAAGCGTCACCGACAGGGGCGTGCCGATGAAGGCCAGCGACATACCGACAAAGTACAGCAGGCAGCCACCGGTATACATCCAGCGCCGCGGCACCAGGCGGGTGAACCAGGGCACCATCAGGCCCCAGCTCATCGAGATCAGGCCGACGATGAAATAGGCCTTGGAGGAGCCGACCGTTGACCCCATCGCATCACGCACCACCAGGGGCATGACCGAGATCAGCGAGCCGCGTACGCAGGCCTCCAACCCGTTCAGAAGGGCAAAGTGCCAGACGGCAGGGGTGCGGGGCAGGGGGATTTGATCTATCGTCATGGCTATGGCTCGCATGAGGTTGCAAGGCCGTCTGGCACCGATGCGACGGGTGCGTTCAGTCTGCGACGGATTTGGCGCTGAAGGATTTGGCGGTGCCGGTTTTGGGCCAGTGGATTTGAATCGGCGGTTTTGAATCGGTGGTTTTGAATCGGTGGTTTGAATGGGCTTTTTGAATGGGTGGTTTTGGTTGCGTCGGTTTTGGTCGGGGCGCTTTAGCCCGTGAAGGTTCTGGGTGGGGTAGCGGTGCGGGCAGCACGGTCTAGTCTGGGGAGGGTTTGGCCGCACCAGATTTGTGGTCATCGGATTTGGACTTGTCGGCAATGGAACGGTCAAGTTGGTCCAACAGTCGCGCCCGCGCCTCGGGCATCGGGTGGTCGGCCAGCGCGCGGCTCAGGAAATGGCCGCTGACGTTGAGCGCTTGTGCCACCTCGGATGCCGAGCCATCCTGCAGGGTCAGGACCCGGGGCAGGGGCAGAAGGCGCGCAGCCCAATCACCGGCGCCGCCGCGCGACACCGCGCGCCCCGTGCGCGGCGAGATAAAGGCGAGGTCCTGGGTGGAGCCCGTGACAGCGCAGGACGTCAGGTCAAGGGCGTAACCCATCTCCTCCAACAGGTGCACCTCCCATAATAGGTAAGGCACCTGCCATGCGCCGCCTTGTTCCAAAAGGTCAAGCAAGGTCACGGTTTTGGCGTAAAGTGCGGGGTGGGGATCGCGTTCTGGCAAAACGGCGTGAAGCAGGGCGCAGATGGAGTTGAGGGCCGACAGCGCGCCACGGTCGTTCAGTAGGGCCGTGCGGGCGTGCAGCGGCTCTGCCTTGAAGGTTCCGATATGCGTCTCCAGCCGCGCTTTCCAGTGCAGCGCAAGGTGCGCACCGGGCTGCAGGACGCCGGCCAAGCGATGCGAGCCGCCGCCGCGCACCACGCCAAGGTGCCGGCCATGTGCCGCCGTAAAGACCTCGATGATCGCGGCACTTTCGCCGTGCAGCCGCACGGAAAGCAGTGCGCCCTCGTCACGCCATTCCATGAGAGGAGTATCGCTGCGTCACGCATTCATGGCAAGACAGGGGTTGCCTGAGCCAAACCTTCAGGCAAAGATTGGGCATGCTGTCCCGGATTGTGGCTTTGTTGATCGGCGTTCTGGCCCTCGCGGCATTGCGGGGCCAATATGATGCCATTCAAGTGCCGCCTGATCAGAAACTATGGCTGATGGCCGGATATTTCACCGTGTTGACCAATGTACTGGTTGGCGCATCGATGTTGGCGGTGGCGTGGCGCTGGAACATGCCCGCACGGGTGGCGGCAGGTTTGCTGATCGCGATTGTGATGGTCGGGCTGATTTATCATCTGGTGCTGGCGGCGTTGTGGCAGCCGCAGGGGCTGGCGTGGTGGGCGGATCAGGGGTTGCACACCTTTGTTCCGCTGGCCTTCGTAGGCTGGTGGCTGGCGTTTGCGAGCAAAGAGATTGGCTGGCGCGATCTGCCGCTGTGGCTGATCTGGCCGTTGGTGTACGGGGTCTATGCGATCCTCCGGGGTATGTTGACCGGGTTCTGGCCCTATCCGTTCGTCAACGTGGACGCGTTGGGTCTGGCGCAGGTGGCGGTCAATCTGGCCGGACTGCTGGCGATGTTTGCGGTGTTGGGGGCAGGGCTGATCGGGGTGGCGCGCTTAGTCCGCTAACCCGTCCTGTTCCAGCAAGGTCCGCCCCTGCCGGTCCTCCAGTTCAATCACCCAAAGGTCGCGGTCGCGGGACTTCTGCCGGGTCAGGAGGGCATCGACCTCGACCTCGGGCCCTTCGGTGAGGGGGATCCAGATGCGGGCATTGGCGGCCATGTCAAAGCTGCGTTGAAAGGCACGGGCTTTACCATCAAGGGTGGCTATCTTGATGATGACCGCCCCGGCGGTGGCATCGCCCTTTTGCGTGACGTAAGCCGCAATGTCGGCGAGACGCAACCGGGTCAGATAGGCGGAAACCCAAAGGCCACTGGCCAGACGAGGGGACATGTGGGGCTTTCCTTCACAGGGAAAGATGGGCAGATTGCCCATCCTACAGTTTCGGCGGGTTGCCGTCTTTGAAGTCGAGACCCATTTCGGTGTAGCGTTCCGGCTCTTCCAGCCAGTTCGGGCGGACTTTCACCTCAAGGAACAGGTGCACGGTGCGCTCCAAGAAGGCGGAGATTTCGGCGCGGGCGGCGGTTCCGATGCTTTTGATCGTCTCCCCCTTGTTGCCAAGCACGATGCCTTTGTGGCCGTCACGGGCGACATAGATGATCTGGTTGATCTTGGCGGACCCATCGGGCTGATCCTCCCAGTTTTCGGTTTCCACGGTCAACTGGTAGGGCAGTTCTTCATGCAGGCGCAGGGTCAGCTTTTCGCGGGTCATCTCGGCGGCGATCTGGCGCATCGGCAGGTCGGCGATCTGATCTTCGGGGTAGAACCATTCGCCCTGGGGCACGATGTCGGCCAGCCAGCCGGTCAGCTTTTCAACGCCGTGGCCACGTTCGGCGCTGATCATGAAGGTGTTGGTGAAGGGGAAGGCGGTGTTGGCTTCTTGGGCCAGTGCCAGCAGGGTTTCGGCCTTGACCTTGTCAATCTTGTTGATCGCAAGCGCCACTTGGCCGCCAGACGGAAAGCGGTCGCGCAGACCCGCGATGACGGCTTTCGCGCCTTCGGTCAGGCCACGGTTGGCCTCGATCAGCAAAACGATCACATCGGCGTCGGCAGCCCCACCCCAGGCGGCGGCAACCATGGAACGATCAAGGCGGCGGCGCGGGCGAAAGATGCCGGGCGTGTCGACAAAGACGATCTGGCTGGCACCGTGCATGGCGATGCCGCGGATCCGGGTGCGGGTGGTCTGCACCTTGTGGGTGACGATCGAGACCTTGGCCCCAACGATCTTGTTGAGCAGGGTGGACTTGCCGGCATTCGGCTCACCGATCAGGGCGACAAAGCCCGCCCGGTGTGCAGCACCCGCCTTGCTCGGATCGCCCGATTTGATCGGAGGGTTGGGCGTGTTCAGGTCGTCGGTCATGCTTTGCTCTCTATCCGCGCGAGCAGGGCCCGCGCTGCCATCTGTTCCGCCACGCGTTTTGATCCGGCGCGCGCGGTTTCGGTTTTGCCATCGGCCAGTGTCACCCGGACGGTGAACATCGGCTGATGGTCCGGCCCCTCACGGTCGGCTTCGTCATAGGCCGGCGGTGCCATGCCATGGCCTTGCGCCCATTCCTGCAAGCTGGTTTTCGCATCGCGGGCATCCACGTCCACCCCTGCAATCCGGGCGCCCCAGAGGCGGAGAACGACGTTGCGGGCGGCATCGAAACCTCCGTCCAGATAGATGGCGGCAATGACCGCCTCCAGTGCGTCGCCCAGCAAAGCTTCCTTGCGCCGGCCACCAGAGATCATCTCGGATCTGCCCAGTTTCAACACATCGCCCAATCCGAACTCGCGGGCCACATCGGCGCAGGTTTCCTTGCGCACCAAGGCGTTGAACCGCGGGGCCAGTTGCCCCTCGGAGGCGGTGGTATCGGCCATCAGCAGCGCTTCTGCCATCACGAGGCCAAGGATGCGGTCGCCCAGAAACTCCATCCGTTGATTGTCGCCGCGGGTAGCCGAGGACATCGAGGCATGGGTCAGCGCCTGGATCAACAGCGCCGGGGTGTGAAAGCTGTGGCCCAAACGGGCGGAAAAGCTTTGCAGGTCGGTGGAGAGTTTCATGGCAAAACCCAGTGCAGAACCCTGTGCAGAACCCTGTGCAGAACCCTGTGCAAATCCCAGACCAAAATCCGGCCTCGCGGGCGCGGGGCTGACATGGGCAAAGGTCGGGATGTGCGGGACAGGCCTGTCATCGGTGGACTACTCAACCGCTTTGAAGAAACGGTCGGCGCGCCAGGTCCAGACCTGAAACAGCGAGGTTCCGGCGGCGGAGAACAGGATGCGAACGGCTCGACCCTCCAGATTTTGCGCCGGAACAAATCCCACGCCACCCGCAGCCTGACTGAAGCGGCTGTCCAAAGAGGTGTCGCGGTTATCACCGATGAAGAAATACTGCCCTTGCGGCACGGTGACGCCATCGGTGTTGTCGCCATAGCCGTTGGCGTCGATGTTCAGCACATCATGAGAGACGCCAGCAACCCCGGTTTCGGACGGCAAAGTCTCCACGGCGCGTTGCTTTTCACAAGTGCCGCCCTGACCGACCGGCGCGTTGGAACAGCGCGGCGTGACGGCCATGGCGCCTTGCGCCGCATAGGTTTCCCTGAACAGGCCCGCGTCGACCTGCGGGGCCACTGTGCCGTTGATGACCAAAAGCCCGTCCTTCATCTGGATCATGTCGCCCGGCAGGCCGATCAGCCGCTTGATATAATCCTCGCCGTTGACCGGATGGCGGAACACCACAACATCGCCCCTTTTGTAGTCCTTCGCCAAATGGCTGACAACGACATAGTCGCCAATCAGCAAGGTGTCCTTCATGCTCTCGCTGGGGATGACGAAGGGCTGATACGCCACGCGCGCGCAACACAGCACCAACACCGCGCACAGCACGACCGCATAGAAATTCTGGGCCACCGGATGCTGGGTCCGCGCAGTTGACAGGAAGGACCGCGACGGCGCGAACAACAGATAGGCGGCAAGCAGAAGACCGACAAAAGGGATTGCCCCGATCACCAGCCAATAGCCAGATCGGCCCGTGTCATGCAGGCGCTGTACGGATGCTATGCCACTCAGGCCGCTGACAACTCCCAGCACTGGAAAGGCCCATTCGCCATGGGGGACATGCGCCCGGCTCAAAGCCAAAGACCCGACCACAGTTGCGAAAAGCAATACCAGCATCAGCCACATGCGCGGGCGCGGCGCTGTGCCGCCAAGGTCAAAAAACGAGGGTCGCCCTGATTTTGACCGGTAGGCGCCGCTCATTCCACCGCCTTGAAGAACCGGTCAGAGCGCCAGGTCCAGAACTTGAACAGCGACGTGCCCGCCGACGAGAACATGATGCGGTCCGCCCGACCTTCCAGGTTCTCTGCCGGAACAAAGCCGACGCCGCCTTGATTTTGGCTGTATCGGCTGTCCATCGAGTTGTCGCGGTTGTCGCCCATGAAGAAATAGTTGCCTTCCGGCACGGTAAAGACATCGGTGTTGTCGGCATAGCCGTTGGTGTCGATGTTCAGAACGTCGTGTTTGATGCCATTCGGCAGGGTTTCGATTGCGCGGATTTTCTCACAATCCTGACCAGCCGGGACCGGAGCGTTGGAGCAACGCGGGGTATTGCCCATCGAACCTTGCGCCTCATAAGGCTCTTTGAACACGCCGGCATCGACCTGCGGTGCCAGGATGCCGTTGATGTACAACAGGCCGGCCTTCATCTGAATTTTGTCCCCCGGCAGACCGATCAGACGCTTGATGTAATCCTCGTGGCTGACCGGGTGGACAAACACCACGACATCGCCGCGCTGCGGATCGCCAGAGATGAAGGGGATCTTGATGCGCCCTGAAATCGGGCAAGCGGCATAGGGGCAAGAGTATTTCGAATAGCCATAGGCGAATTTGTTGACGAACAGAAAGTCACCGATCAGCAGCGTATCCTTCATCGATTCGGATGGAATCCAGAAGGGTTGCAGCACGAGGCTGCGGAACAGGCCTGCGATCAGCAAGGCATAGACCACGGTCTTGATGGTTTCAACGATGCCGCTGTCTGCCTTGACGCTCGATGCCATGAAAGGGGCTTTCCAAAGGGGTTTGCGCGGTTGATGCGCGGGAAGGCCCGTGGAGTCAAGGCAAAGGGCCACTTGGCGGGGTCAACTTGGCGGGATCAGGGGCGTCGAAAGGCAAAGCCTCGATCACGACGAAGGCCTGCGCCCAGGGGTGATCGTCAGTCAGCGTCACATGCACGACGGTGCGGTGGCCCTGCGGCGTCATCCGCGCCAGCCGGTCAGCGGCCCAGCCAGTCAGATGCATGACGGGTTGCCCGGTCCAAAGATTGGAGACGGCCATGTCTTTCCAGCTGATCCCCATGCGAAGACCAGTGCCAAGCGCCTTGGAGCACGCCTCTTTCGCGGCCCAGCGTTTGGCATAGGTGGCGGCGATGTTATTCGGGCGGCCTTGCGCCTTGGCTTGCTCGGTTTCGGTAAAAACCCGGTTAAGAAACCGCGCCCCAAAGCGCGCAATCGTGCCTTCGATCCGCTCTATATTCGCAAGGTCGGTGCCGATGCCAAGGATCATGCCGACGTGCCTTTGCGTCCAGAACTACGGGTGAAGACTAAAGGGCTGCCCGGTCGGTGTCCAGTGAGGAAGCAAGTTGATCCACGGCAAGAAATGCCATTGTAAACATATCATTAAGGTTGAAAGCTTTGACCCGGTTTATGGCGGAAATCCGCGTGCAGCTTTGGCGGACTATACCCTGAGGTGTATGAAATTCAGCCTTTGGTCCGTTGCGCTGCAGTGCAGAAAAGCACAGGCTATACCGTGGGCACCTTAGCCTGAGCCATAAAAGGATGAACAGATGACGATGCTTTTTTGCGTGAAAACGACCCCTATCAAGATTGCGGTGTTCGCGGCGGCAGCAATGCTGACGTTTGCAACCGCACCTTCCGCGGCAGAGGTCTCGGTCGTGAAGGTCTCACTCTGGGACAAAGGCCCCGATTCGGCCACGCCGGATGACGCGCATCCGATGGGCCTTGGCTCCAACGGCGATATGAAGATGGCGATGCTGGGCGTGAAGGCTGACGTCACCAAGGTCTTTGCCGGTAAGGTGACCTTTGAGGTAACCAACGCCTCCAAAGACATCATCCACGAAATGATTCTGTCGCCCATCCCAGCCGATGGCAAAATCCTCCCCTATCTGGCCGATCAGTACAAAGTTGACGAGGATGCAGCCGGCCACCTTGGCGAAGTCTCCGAACTGGAACCCGGCAAGTCGGGCGCGCTGACGGTTGACCTGAAGCCAGGCAAATACGTTTTGTTCTGTAACCTGCCCGCGCATTTCATGAATGGCATGTGGACCGTGATCACCGTTCAGTGACCTTGCGGCCATTGTCACACAAAATCCCCGCTGATTGATGTGCATCATGTCGGCGGGGGCTGAAGTGGCCTTTGATGGCGGCAAGGCATCACGCCGGAACCTGACAAGGATGAAGAGATGACATATCGGACCCACCTGAAGATGGCGGCCATCGGCCTTTGCTTTGTGCCAATGAGCGTCTTCGCGTCAACCACCATAAAGGTCTCACTCTGGGACAAAGGGCCAGACTCTTTGACGATGACGGACGCGCAGATGGCCTCGAAAGGCATGTTGGACATGAAAATGGCCAGCACGGGCCAGATGGGGATCACGTTAAGCGCAGCCAGCGTCAAAGCGGGTGAGGTGACTTTCGAGGTTACAAATGACAGCAAGGACATCATCCACGAAATGATCATGTCGCCGGTGGCGGCAGGTGCCAAGGAATTGGCCTACCTGACCGATGAAAACCGGGTGGATGAGGAAAAGGCCGATCACCTTGGCGAAGTGTCCGAGCTTGATCCCGGCAAAAGCGGTGCGCTGACCATAACGCTGAAGCCGGGCAGCTATATCCTTTATTGCAATATCCCGGGCCATTTCATTGACGGCATGTGGACGGAACTGACGGTCACCAAGTAGCCGAGGTCCGCTAACCCGGGGGGCGAAGGTTTTCACCGCAAGGGCGGAGAATATTTTCAGGCCCCGGAGTTGGCTGCGCCACGGGTAAGCTATTACAACTGCAAAGTGCTGCACTGGTCAGATGCAAGACTGGTCACGCAAAGCATTGGTCAGGACCAGCACGGGTCAGCTATTGCGGGCTTGGTCCATGTGGTGGCGCATTTCGGCAATGGCATCTTCAAGCCCGAGATAGATCGCCTCGCCAATCAGAAAATGCCCGATGTTCAGCTCCATCACTTGCGGAATAGCGGCGATGGCCATCACATTGTCATAGGTCAGGCCATGGCCGGCATGAACCTCCAGCCCAAGCGAATGGGCCAGTGCAGCGCCATCCTGCAAAGCGCGAAGTTCGCCCGCAGCCTCGTCAAGACGGCCCTCGGCGTGCAGATCAGAATAGCGGCCGGTGTGAAGCTCCACCACATTGGCGCCGATCTTGGCGGAGGCGTTGATCTGTTTGGGGGCGTGGCCGATGAACATGCTGACCCGGATGCCTGCGGCGGTCAGGGGTGCCACGAAATGCGCCAGATTGTTTTCATCGGACGCCACATCCAGCCCGCCTTCAGTCGTCCGCTCGGTCCGCTTCTCGGGGACCAGGCAGACCGCATGGGGTTTGGTGCGCAAAACGATCGCCCGCATCTCATCAGTCGCCGCACATTCAAAGTTGAGCGGGATGCCAAGCCCGGCTTTCAGGGCCGCGATATCGCTGTCACGGATGTGGCGGCGATCTTCGCGCAGATGGGCGGTGATGCCATCGGCCCCGGCTGCTTCAGCCAGCAGGGCCGCGCGCAAAGGGTCAGGCCAGGCAGAGCCGCGCGCATTGCGCACTGTCGCCACGTGATCAATGTTCACACCAAGCCGCAGCTTTCCGAGGTATTTCATGGCTCACACTCCAATCTGACTGGGGTTACTTAGACCGGATCAGGGGCGAAGGGAAACAACGGTTTGGCATTTGCGCCCAGTGATCCGTCCAGCGCCCTCACGGTCTATCCTGCGGCGGGCCTTTGCGTTCCGCCGCACGTTTGAGCATTCTGCGGCGGCGCAGGGCCTGATAGGCGGTCAACGTAGGGATCGTAAGCCAGGCCAGAAGCGCTGACGTGGCCAGACCGGGCAGCAGGGATCCGACAAGATAGGGGAAATAGATGCGCTGCCAGAACAGCACCAACCCCTCCCAATGGGCAGTGTAGTCGGTGAAAGCCGCTTTGACGTTGTGCCACACTTCTCCGGCAGCGGTGGCGAAGGCCGCGAAAACCTCCTGAAGGCTGATGCCCTCGGCCGAACCCAGCATCCAATGGCCCAAGTTCAGCGATACCACGGCAATCAAGGGCGTGGTCACCGGGTTGGACAGCAATGTCGCCAGAACGGCGGCCAGAATATTGCCGCGCAGTGCCCAGGCGAGTGCCACGGCTGCAAATATCTGAAAGCCGAAAATCGGCGGGAAATTCACGAAAGTTCCGGCAAATACGCCACGTGCAATCCGCTCCGGCGGGTCGGGCAGACGACGCAGGCGGTGCCAAAGATAGACCGCTGCCCGTTTGAACCCACCGGGCGGATAAATCTGTGCCTTGCTCCACTCTGCCCAAGACTGCGGGATTCGGCGTTTGAACAAATCCTGCCCCGTTTCTGGCCCCTCAGGGCTTGCGCGTGGTGTTTCTGACCCTTGTCACCTGGGCCACATCCGTTTCGGCCTCAAGCGCTGTCATAACCATATGCAGGTGTTCGACATCACGCAGATCGACATCAATCAGGAACCTGTAAAAATCTGGCTTCCGTTCGGTGAATTTCAAGTCAGAGATGTTGGCCCGCTGCTCGCCGATCACCGTGCAGATACGGCCAAGAACCCCGGCGTCATTGGAGATCGCCACATCCAGCGTCACAGTATAGGCGGCGGCGTGGCGGCCGGATTCCCAGTGAAGGTCAACCCAGCGGGAGGGTTGCTCTTCCAACTCCTCCAACGCGGGGCAGTCGATGGCGTGGACGATGACCCCGCGGCCCGGGTAGGTGATGCCGACAATGCGTTCACCCGGCACCGGCTGGCAGCAATGGGCGCGTTTGAAGGTCTGGTCCGCACCAAGGCCAATGACAGGGCGTTGCGCGTCAACCTCGTCAGCCTGACTGGTGGAAAGTTCCGGGTACAGGGTTTCCAGCACCTTGCGGGCGGTCAGTTCGGCGGAACCAAGGCGGGCAAGCAGGTCAACCTCGTCGGCAAAGCCCAGCATCTTGGCGGCGATGCGCAAGGCTTTGTCAGTGGCTTTGCGGCCGACATGGTCAAATGCGGCGCGGGCGAGTTCCTGCCCCAGCTTGACGAAACGGCCACGATCTTCTTCGCGCAAGGATCGGCGGATGGCCGCCTTGGCGCGACCGGTGGTGACAATGTCGATCCAGGAGGATTGCGGGCGTTGGCCTTCGGCAGTGATAATCTCCACCGACTGGCCATTTTTAAGCCGGGTCCACAAAGGCACGCGGATGCCGTCGATCTTGGCGGAAACGCAGGAATTGCCGATGCGGGTGTGGATGGCATAGGCGTAATCCAACGGCGTTGCACCGCGCGGCAGTTGCACGACATCGCCCTTGGGCGTGAAGCAAAACACCTGGTCGGAATACATTTCAAGCTTCACGTTTTCCAGAAACTCGTCGTGGTCACCTTCGTTCAAACGTTCGGTCAACTGGGCGATCCACTTGCCGGGATCAACCGCAAAGGGGTTCTTGGCGCGCACGCCTTCGCGGTAAGACCAATGGGCGGCAACCCCGGCCTCGGCCACCTCGTGCATTTCACGCGACCGGATCTGCACCTCCACCCGTTGGCCGTCCCGCCCCGAAACCGAGGTGTGGATGGACCGGTAGCCGTTCGATTTGGGCTGACTGATGTAGTCCTTGAACCGGCCCGGCACCGCGCGCCATTTCTGGTGGATCATCCCAAGCGTGCGGTAACAATCGCTGACCTCGGCACAGATGATGCGAAAGCCGTAGATGTCGGACAGGCGCGAGAAAGCCAGGTCCTTTTCCTGCATCTTGCGCCAGATCGAATAGGGTTTTTTCGCCCGCCCGTAGACATCGGCATCAATCTTGCCGCGTTCCAGTTCGGTGCGGATATCGGCGGTGATCTGGTGAACCACATCGCCGGATTCCTTTTGCAGGGTCAGGAAACGCCGGATGATCGAGTTGCGCGCCTCTGGGTTCAACACCCGAAAACCCAGATCCTCCAGCTCTTCGCGCATCCACTGCATACCCATCCGGCCCGCAAGCGGCGCGTAGATGTCCATAGTCTCCCGCGATTTCTGGACTTGCTTTTCCACAGGCATGCTTTTGATCGTGCGCATGTTGTGCAGCCGGTCGGCCAGTTTGACCAGAATGACCCGCAGGTCTTTGCTCATCGCCATGAACAGTTTGCGGAAGTTTTCCGCCTGCTCAGACGCGCCGGTCGACGAGAGTTGCAGGTTGGTCAGCTTGGTCACGCCGTCAACCAGTTCGGCGACCTCGTGGCCAAACAGCCGCTCCACCTCGGTGTAGGTGGATTTGGTATCCTCGATCGTGTCGTGCAGCAGGGCGGTGACGATGGTGGCATCGTCCAGTTGCTGTTCGGTCAGGATGGCAGCTACGGCAACCGGATGGGTGAAATATGGCTCACCGGATTTGCGCAACTGGCCGTCGTGCATTTTAACGCCGTAAGCGTAAGCTTGCCGGATCAGGTCAGAGTTCGTGCGCGGGTTGTAGTTGCGGACGAGGGCGATCAGGTCTTCGACGTCGATCATCCCCCGCCCCGCCTTAAATCTGCCAAAGTGGGGCGGATCAGTTGTCGCCCTGCGCTTCCATCAGCGCACGCAACAGCTTTTCTTCCGACATGTCGTCCTGCATCGGGCGGTCAATCTCGCCCGACATCAGAAGCGCCATCTGATCATCCTCGGGCTCGTCAACCTCGATCTGGGTCTGATAGCTTTCGATCATCCGTTCCCGCAGGACCGAAGCAATCTGGGTTTCGTCCGCAATCTCGCGCAAGGCGACGACCGGGCTTTTGTCGTTGTCGCGGTCCACTGTGACCGGAGAGCCGGACTGGATCTCGCGCGCCCGATGGGCGGCCAGCAACACCAGTTCGAACCGGTTCGGAACCTTGTCAACGCAATCTTCAACCGTCACGCGGGCCATGGATGCTCCAATAGTTGGGGGCTCGGGAAGGGCCTAGATAGTCCTGTGAATATTTCTTGACAAGCGGCAAATAGACCTCGGCAACGGCCTAAAGGGCACGAACGTCGTCAATTGCCGCCTTTGGCAGGGCTGCGGCCAGTTCGGCCACAGTCTTATTCAACACAGGATGCCGCCAATCAGGCGCGATGTCCATCATGGGCACCAGAACAAAAGCGCGATCCTGCAAGCGCGGGTGGGGGAGAATCAGCGTTTCCGGCGTCACTTCGGATTGGCGTTCCAACGGCAGGGCGTGCCAGCGCAGCCATTCGCCCCGGTCCGGGCGCACCTGATCGCCGACGGCCAGCAGGTCCAGGTCCAGCGTCCGCCCGCCCCAGCGTCTGTGCCGGGTGCGACCGAACGCCGCCTCGACCTGATGCAGGGTCACAAGGATTTCTGACAGCGGCAAATCCGTTTGCAAAGCCGCCGCCGCGTTCACGTAATCCGGTCCGGCCCCGACAGGAAAACACGGCGTGGCATAGAATTTGCTTACCTTCAAAGCCGCAAGACCACTGCGGGCAAGCTCTTCAAGCGCTGCTCGCAAGACATCAACACTTTGTTTACCATTCCATGGCAGATTTCCGCCAAGTGCAATAAAAAGCGGGATATTCCGTTGGGTCATCAGTGATACACTTCCGTATAGGGTTACTTGTTCGCGCGAACCCTGACTGATAGGCGGTGTAGATGGCTTTCGGGCTTTAACCAATTACCGTCATCGCCTGCTTTGTTGGACGTGCGGAAGGATTGAGGGGAAAATAGATGTTTTACAAGGACGAGCGTCTTGCGCTGTTCATCGATGGATCAAACCTTTACGCGGCCGCCAAGGCGCTTGGGTTTGACATAGACTACAAGCTTTTGCGTCAGGAATTCATGCGCCGTGGCCGCCTGCTGCGCGCCTTTTATTACACAGCTTTGTTGGAAAATGATGAATATTCACCGATCCGGCCCTTGGTCGATTGGCTGAACTACAACGGCTTTACCATGGTGACCAAACCCGCCAAGGAATACACCGACAGCCAAGGCCGCCGTAAGGTCAAAGGCAACATGGACATCGAGCTGACGGTTGACGCGATGGAGCTTGCGCCGCGGGTTGACCACGTCGTTCTGTTCTCTGGCGACGGCGACTTCCGCCCGCTGGTCGAAAGCCTGCAACGTCAGGGCGTGCGCGTTTCGGTCGTCTCGACCATCCGCAGCCAACCGCCGATGATCGCCGACGAACTGCGCCGTCAGGCCGACAATTTCATCGAACTGGACGAGTTGCGCGAAGTCATCGGTCGCCCGCCCCGCGAACCGCGCCCGATGGAGCGTGAGGATATCAGCATCGAAGCCAAGTGAGCTTGGAGGCAACGGATACCGGGCCGGGACAGGAAACTGCCCCGGCCTTTGCTTTTCCCTCACTCGATTTCGACGGCGGCTTGATCAATCGCTGGCAGTTCACCCAAAGCCCGGCTGACGCCCTTGCATGGCTGCGGTTGAAAAGTGAATGGTCGGGGCGCGCCAGGATCACCTTCGTAGTGGCCTCTTTGGGGGTTGGCGCGGTCGCAGCGAGCCAGACGATCGGTTTTCTGCCGTTTGGTGTGGTCGAGGCCATCGTTATTGCCGCAACCTTCCTCGCCCGTGACCTGCGGCATCGCTATCATGCCCGTCTGTTGGTTCCCGCCTCCCATGGCGCCGTGCTGGAGGAATGGGCAGACAGCATCGCCGGCACCGAACTCGGCACAACTGAGGATGTTTATCTGTCGCACGAACTGATCGGACGGATTTTGCTGACCAAGACCCATTTGGTCATCGAAAGCCATGCCACCACCATCGTCGTTCCCCGCACGGCCTTTGCTGATGCCATAGAGGCCGAAGCCATCGCCGCCCATTTCACCCAACTTTCGCGCGGGCCGTATTACTTTGAGGCATAAGACCCGCACTTTGCAGCCAAAGGCTGGACGCGCCCGCGCCACGGTATTAGGTCTGCGGCATGATTGAAAACCTGACCCTGTATCTTGCCGCCCCGCGTGGCTTTTGCGCCGGTGTTGACCGCGCCATCAAGATTGTCGAACTTTCCCTGCAAAAGTGGGGGGCGCCGGTCTATGTCCGTCACGAGATTGTGCACAACAAATATGTCGTTGACGCTCTGCGTGCCAAAGGTGCGGTGTTTGTCGAGGAGTTGGAAGAGTGTCCGGTTGACCGCCCGGTGATTTTCTCGGCCCACGGTGTGCCGAAATCGGTGCCAGCGGCGGCTTTGGCCCGGCAGATGATTGCGGTGGACGCCACCTGCCCCTTGGTGACCAAAGTGCACAACGAGGCAGCCCGCCACTCTGAAAACGGGTTGCAAATGGTGATGATCGGTCACGCGGGCCACCCCGAAACCGTAGGCACCATGGGTCAACTGGCCGAGGGCGAGGTTCTGCTGGTGGAAACCGCAGCGGATGTGGCCAGCCTTGCGGTGCGCGATCCGGCCAAACTCGCCTATATCACCCAGACCACGCTGTCGGTTGATGACACGGCCGGGATCGTGGCCGCCCTGCAGGCGCGCTTTCCCCAGATCGTCGGCCCGCACAAAGAGGACATCTGCTACGCCACCACCAACCGTCAGGCGGCCGTGAAGGCGATTGCGGGTAAAATCGACGCTTTGCTGGTGATTGGCGCGCCAAATTCGTCAAACTCCCGCCGTCTGGTCGAGGTGGGTCGCGCGGCGGGTTGCGGCTATGCTCAACTGGTGCAACGGGCGAGCGATATTGACTGGCGGGCGTTGAGCGGGATCAATACGGTGGGCGTGACAGCCGGGGCCTCCGCGCCGGAGGAATTGGTGAACGAGGTGATCGACGCCTTCCGCGCGCATTACAATGTGACGGTGGAGGTGGTTGAAACTGCACAGGAATCTGTGGAATTCAAAGTGCCGCGCACCCTGAGGGAACCCGCCTGATGCCGGAACTTTTCGCCTATACTGACGGGGCCTGTTCGGGCAATCCCGGCCCGGGTGGCTGGGGCGTGCTGATGGTTGCGCGCGAAGACGGGCAGGTGGTCAAAGAGCGCACCCTGCAAGGCGGCGAGGCGCATACCACCAACAACCGCATGGAGTTGCTGGCTGCGATTTCGGCGCTGGAGGCGCTGACCAAACCGACAGAGATCACCATCATCACCGACTCAGCCTATGTGAAGAACGGCATTACCGAGTGGATTGCCGGGTGGAAACGCAAGGGCTGGCGCACGGCAAGCGGCCCGCCGGTCAAGAATGTGGAGCTTTGGCAAAGGCTTGACACCGCACAAGCCAACCACAAGGTGACATGGCGGTGGATCAAGGGCCACGCCGGTCACGCCGAAAACGAACGCGCCGATGAACTGGCCCGCGCTGGCATGGCACCGTTCAAACCGGTCAGATCCAGTCCAGGTTGATCTTGCCCGAAGGCTCATGCTCGGCAATCGCGGCTTTCAGGATACGAAAACGGTCACGCAACTCCTTGAATTTACGCTCATGGGTTTCGGCGACCAGACCGCGGATATCGGCAAACAGGCCCTCGCGGTCCATCGTCTCAAGAATGTCCAGCTCTGACCCCTCGATGTCCATCTTGATGAAGGCGATCATGCCGCGAAGGGCCACCTGTTCGCGCACCCAGGACGGAAAGTCGATCAGCGGCACCTCAACTGAGTTATCAGTGTCGATCCCCCGGCCACCCTCCAGAATCGTGCTTTTGACAGAGGCACCTTCGGTGTTTTCGGCGAAGTTTTCGCCCCGTTTCAGCCGAACCGTGCCCGAACCGATCCCGACCGCCGCATGGACCAGCGTGATGTTCGCGCGACCGGCAAAGCGGTCCTGAAGTCTGGCAAAGGTCAAGGGATCGGGCTCAAAAGCAATCACATCGGCCCCGGTCGCCGCCAGCAGTTCCGTCACCACGCCCATGTTGGCACCCAGATCGACAGCCAGATCGCCTGGCCGCAACAGGGTGCAGATGCCTTTCAGATACCCCTCCGCCCAAGCCTTGCGCTGGTTGCGTTTGGCCCGGCGGATCAGCGAGGCGGCCTTCTTGTCGCGCTTGTCGGCGGCGGGCAGGTCAGTGGCAAGGTCTGCTGCGGGCGGACCGTTTCCGGCATCCTCGATGTCCATTCAAGCCTCAAGCGCGCTGGCAGGGTCAATTCCCACTTGCGCGCACATCCGCGCAGCGTAGGAGTTCGGCATCGGCGGATTTTTCCGCCACCAAGGCTTGGTGCCGTTGGTGTAAAGATGCACGGACAGTGTGTTTCCGGTGAAATGCCCCTCAACCCGGCCATGCGGGTCAAAGAACACGTCGTTCAACTGGAACGGCACCGGATAGAGATAGTCGGGCGTCAGCGCCTTTTCGTAATCGCCACTTTGTTCGGCGAAATAGGTGAAAGCTTGCGGGCCAAAGGCGGTCCGTTCGGCGTTGTAGATGCGCACGGCCTGCGGCAAAGAAGCGTCCTGCTTTTCAATCTTTTTCCGTTGGTTTTTGTTGAACCATGGCGGGGCGGCGGGCAGGTTGAAATAGTAGTCCAGCAGCATCTTGATCAGCGCGCCATCCTTGGGAATATAGACCACGCCGCAATTCAATGCCCCCCTAAACCCATGACCTGCATAGATATTTTTCATCTCGTCCGGAAAGGGTTTGTGGCAAAACGCGTCGCAGTCAATCCAGACCGCATCGGTCGCCTCGATCATCTTGTAGCGAAAGACGTTGGACAGAAAACTTTCCGAGGTCTGCGCCACGATCTCACGGTCAATCGTCATGATCTCGGACGCCGGTTTGACAATCACGCCGTCGGGCACGTTTGACACGGTGTCCGTGCAATACAGCGTGGTCGGATGGCCCTGCTGCACATGGCTGAGCAGGCACAACTGGTTGAGATAGTGGAGCTTTTCGCCAATCCACAAAGAGGCGACGGGGCGACGGACTGGGATGCTCATCTAAGACCTCAAGACTGTTTCGTTTTTTGCAACTATGCCGAATCGCATGAAGTCATCGGGTTCGGCTACACTTATCCAGGATGTCGTGAATTTGTTTCCAAACTGTGGACAAAAAACGCCAATTGCACGGCAAAGCGTCGGTTTGCGCGGCTTTTTCAGCAATAAGTTCAGCCGTTGGCAAGCTTGAAGCCGCGCGCGACGTTGGGGTCAAAGCCGAAGGCGGGCGCGTAGTCGAGGTCGGTCAGCAGGTCTTCGACCTCGCTCAGGCGCGGATGCCAAACCTCCAACAGGCGACCGTACAGCAGGATGACGGCGGGTTGCGGGGCAAGTTGCGGCAGGATTTCGGTCAGAAGTTCCGGGGAAAGACCGGGGTCCGCCAGCAACAGCGCCTGAGGACGCAGGGCTTCGAAAAGCGCCGGAATGTCGGACAAAGCGGCATCTGACAGCGCAAACCGGATACCGAACGTTCGTTCATTTTTGGTCATGATCCGCGCCATGATTGCCCGCAGAGAGGGGTTATCCTCCTGCAACGTCACAATCAAATCGGGCCTGTCGCGCGCCAGAAGCAGACCCTGAAACCCAAGGGCGGAGCCTATTTCAAGCACCTTGCACCCCTTCGGCAGCGCCTGCGGCAGTTTGCGCGCCAGACCGCGTTCAAACTTTCCGGCTTCAACCAAAGCCAGCGCTGTTGCAGTGAAAACCCTCCCGTCCAACGGCAGCTTCAAGCCGTGGTTCTCTATCCAACTGCCGGAAAATTCGGCCAAAACATCGGGCATTCCAAGCGCATATCCCCCCATCGGCACCTGTTCGACAGCTCCTTTTTCCTCGCCTTTGCGACCTTCTTTTGCACGGGCGTTCCGCAGTTTTTCCACGTCTGTCATCAGCGCTGCGATCTTTTCCTTGTCGCGCGCCTGCGGTGGTTTGGCGACGATCTGGCTGATCGGCACGGTTGAGGCTTTGGCCAGATCGGTGACCAGATCGCGGTAAGCTTCGGTAGGTCGCAGCTCGCCCAGACGCGCTTCAGCCCGGGCCAACGCGGCGAAATGCAGACGGTTCAACTCCGGATCTTCCAGTAATTGAGCGATCATTCGGTTTCGTTTTTCCGTATACCGCAGCATCGTGTCATCGCGCACTTCGTTGCGGTCCTGCAAAGACCAATAGTCGGAATTATACTTGTCTTTCTTGTTGTTAACATTACCGCGCATCTTGCGGATGGCATAGGAGTCCACCGATTTCACTGCATAATGGTTCAATTGCACCCAGTCATAGCCAACCGTCCGGGTGATTGAACGCCAGCCGCGAAACTTGAAGTAATCCTCCATCTCCTTGCCCGAACCGGTCAGCCATTTCACCCGGTCAGGGAAGTCGGTCTTGATGTGGCGGGTCTTCATTTTGGGCCGATGGATGCCCAGTTTCCAATAGTCTGGGTCAAAGGTGAACAGGGTTTTCACGCCCCAACCTTTGTTCCAGGTGACCGGGGCGGCCAGCAGATACTGCTCGGTCACCGGGGCGCGCGACCAATCGACCACACCACCCGATCCGAAGATGCGCCAGGTGATCACAATGCCATTCGCACCTTGCGCCTTGGTCGCCGAAATCAGGTCGTCCAGCGTGCCATCACCGTGGCGGATCGAGATGAACTCATCCGCGTCAAACACCATCACCCAATCGGACAGACCCACCACAGGTTCATCTTGCGCGTGGTTCAAAGCGGAGGGTTGCGGCCGCAAACCCTCGGGGATCACGTTGCGGCGGTGATGCGCCAACCCCAAAACCTCCAGCCGGATCAGCATCTCATCGGTGCCATCCGAACAATCGTTTGTATAGACCACCAGATCGGTGAAACCGACCGCCAGATGATGCGCCACCCATTCGATGACATAGGGCCCTTCGTCCTTCATCATCGACACGGCGGTGACCTGTCCATGCGGGCTTTGATGGGCTTTCAGGGCGAAATCGACCGTCCCCCACAGATCGCCAGCCCCGCGCGGCCGCCCCTTCAGCGGCTCCAGCTTGCGCCGTTTGCCGCCGGGCTTTTTCTGTTCAACCGGTTCTTCGCCCATATTCTTCGATCCTTGCTGCGCCCAATCCTAGGCTTACGGCGAAATTCCCCGCAAGCGGTGTTGCGCGTCAAAGCCAATGAGCCCCCAAAACTGTTGCTGCTCGGTTTATTGTTGCGAAATTCGAGACAAACGGACCTCGCGCCACCCGCTCGAACCCGCTAAAGTAAAGTTCGCCCAGTGCAAGGATATCCGATGGCCCCGAAGCTGACCGTCTTTTTCATAGTGGAACCGCCGGAATATCAGGTGATGGCGTGCTATCTGGCGGCCTCTCTGCGCGAGAACTATGGCGATGCGGTGGGGTTGGTTGGCTATTGTCCGGTGCAAAAGATCGACCTCGTTCACCCAGAGGTGAAGATGGTTCTGGCCAGGCTCAACTGCGATCTGCGCGGCATGGTCACCGAGGGGCGATTTGATCCGGCCTATCCGCATGGCAACAAGATACTCGCGACGCTGGAGCAGCGCGACACAGAATTTTCCTGCTTCATGGACAGCGATATCCTGACGTTGCGGCCCAATCTGGTGGACAATCTGGTGAAGGCGGGCTGCGTTTCCTTGACCCCGGCCGCCTCGATGGGGTGGGCCAAGCAATCGGTGTGGACTGAGGTTTATGCAGCGGCAGGTATGGCGATGCCGACCGAGCGCATCCGTTTGATGAAGCAGACGAAGGGCAAAGGGAAACTGCCCTATTTCTCCTCCGGTCTGTTTTCCTTCCCCGAACAGTACCGCACGCCGGAGGGCAAAAGCTTTCCGCAGGTCTGGATGGAGGTGGCGCAGTCGCTTGACGCCGCCGATCTGCCGGCAAAGCGGCCCTATCTGGATCAGATGAGCCTGCCGCTTGCTATCCAGAAAGCCGGTCTGGCGTGGAACCTGTTGCCCGATGCGCAGCATTTCATCCTTGGCGGCAAAGCACGGGGAGAGCCGCTGCCGGTAGACCGCGACATCTATGCCGTCCACTACCGTCAGTGGCCGCTGATCAAGGAACTTGGGCTGTCGGCCTATGCCAAGCAGCTTCTGGTCACCCATGCCGGGGTCAAGAAAGTTGCCCTGAGTGACGCGACGGAAGATGACGCCAAGGTGCTGCGCCAGCAACACCGCTCGGAAAAGGCGCTGAGCCGTGGCGCAAAAGAGGCGGGTGAAACGGCAGGATCGGCGTCTGAAACAGCAACGCCCGAATCCAAGGCCGCCCGCAAGGAACGCAATCGGGCGCGCGCCGCCAAGAAGGCCGCAGCGGTCCCGTCAGCACCGAAAGAGGCGGAATAGGCAGGCGGGTTTCGGCTGAGCCAACTCGGCTGAGCCAACTCGGTGGAAACCTGCCGGTCTGGCCGAGGTTCGCGAATGTCATTTGATCTGCGGTCCGTGCAGGCGCATCTGCAAGGCCTAACCACGCCGGAGCCTTTGAGATGCAAGCCGCCAGTCTGATCGAGGAAATCCGCTTCGGCTATGGTCCGCGTGCGGGCACCACACCTACGCCCGGCGGGCTGGAGCCGGAGCGGGTTCTGGCACAGTTTGCCGCGTCCGATCCGGCTGCCGAGGCATGGGACCGCCCGCCGTTGGCTGACCGGCTGGCCCTTGTGGCCCAAGCCAAGGCCGAGAAAGCCAGCGCCGTCGTGGCAGCCCCCGCGCCAACCGATCCGGCAATGGCTGACCCTGCCAAGCCTGATCCTGCGAAGTCTGACCCCTCCATTACAAACCCCGCCATGACCGCCCCCGCCATGACGGCAGACGCTGCCGCATCCCCGGTGATCGAACCGAACTTCGGCAAACAGCTCAAAGCCATTCTGCACGGCGATGAAGAAAGCTTTGTGTCCCGCCCCGCCGTTGCCTCGCTTGGTTTTGTCGAACGTCTGGTGAACCTTTGGGCCAACCGGATCACGGTTTCCAATACGGGCAACAACCTTGGCTACTATGTGCAGTCGTTCCGCGATGATGCGGTGCGCCCCAATATCGCCGGGCGTTACGCTGACCTTCTGCTGGCGACGCTCTGGCACCCGGCCATGCAGATTTATCTGACACAGGTCGACTCGATTGGTCCCGACAGCCCGGTCGGCATCGCCAAGGGCAAGGGCCTGAACGAAAACCTCGCGCGCGAGTTTCTGGAGCTTCATACGATGGGGCACGGCTACGACCAGACCGATGTGACCGAGCTCGCCAAGTTGCTGGCGGGCATGTTCATCGGCCCCAACGGCCCCAACGTCAACAAAAACCGGGCGCAACCGGGCAAGAAGCACATCCTTGGGACCAGTTTCGGAAACGGCGTTGCCCAGATCAACGCACTGGTCGAAACCGTGGCACACAGGCCCGAAACGGCGGAGGCGGTGGCGTTTTTTCTGGCCCGGCATTTCATTGCCGATGTGCCGCCGGCCGATCTGGTGGCGGCGCTGGCCAAAACCTATCTGGCCAATGACACCGAACTGGTGCCGGTCTACCGCACCTTGTTGCAGCATCCCTCTGCTGCAGCCCCAACCCTTGCCAAGGTCCGCACCCCGCAGGAGTTTGCGGCGGCCTCGCTGCGGCTCGTGGGGTTAAGCGGGCAGGAAAAAGACATGCCCGGCTTTGCCAAGGATTCGCTGCAAGTGCCGCTCGCTATGGGCCGGATGGGGCAACTGGTGTTCCGCGCCCTGCGTCCCGATGGCTGGCCCGAAGTTGCGTCAGGCTGGATGACGCCGCCGATGATGGCGGGCCGCGTCGATTGGGCGGTTGACCTTGCCCGCGCCACCGGTGACCGCGTCGACCCCTCTGCCATGGTTGACTTTGCTTTGGGCGATATGGCCACCCCGCTTTTGCACCGCGCCGTGGCAGGCGCAGAACAGCGGTGGGAGGGGTTGGCCGTGCTGATCGCCTCACCCGAATTCAGCCGGAGGTAAGCGATGCCACACGATATGATCCTTTCGCGCCGTGCCTTTCTGATTGGCTGTTCGGTCGCAGCCTCGCCTTTGCTGACGCCGGTGACCTTTGCAGCCGCGCCGGGCGACAACCGGCTGGTCGTCATCATCCTGCGCGGAGCGATGGACGGGTTGGACGTGGTGCGCCCGACAGGCGACCCGGCCTACGCCGCCCTGCGCCCAACGCTGGCTATGGATGCAGCGACCGGGCCTGCCCTGAGCAATTTCTTCACCCTGCACCCCGCTGCCGCCGGTCTGCTGCCCTTGTGGCAGGCGGGCCAACTGGGCATTGCCCATGCCGTCGCCACACCCTATCGGTCAGGCCGCAGCCACTTTGTCGGGCAAGACGCGCTGGAGAATGGCTCTGGCGGGGCGAACGGAGCCTTGACCGCAGCGCAGGATGGCTGGCTGAACCGGGCTTTGTTCCTGATCCCGGGGGCCAAGGCTGACACCGCCGTCTCGGTCGGCCAGCAGCGGCTTCTGGTGCTGGACGGCGCGCATGACACCGACCACTGGTTCCCCGTTGCCGAAAGCCCGCTGTCGGCGCAGGGTCAGGAGTTGCTGGCCGCCGTCAATGCCGCCGATCCGCAATTTGCCCAGCCCTTTGCCGAGGCGCAGTCGCTGGTCCGCAACCTGAACGGCGCGCAAGTGCCGAAGGGCAGCGATCTGCCCTACAAAAAGCTGGGGCAATATGTGGCAGAGCGTCTGTTGGGCCCGTCCCGCATCGCCAGCTTTTCCTTCGGCGGCTGGGACACGCACCGCCAACAGGGCCAGAAGATTACGGAACAGCTCCAGAACCTGACCGATGCGCTTTTGGCCATGCAAACCGGGCTGGGTGCGGCGTGGGACACAACTTTGGTGCTGGCGATGACCGAATTTGGCCGCACCGCACGTGAGAATGGCACGGCAGGCACCGACCACGGCACCGGCGGCATGGCGGTTCTGGCTGGCGGGGCGTTGAAAGGCGGTCAGGTTTTCGGCAAATGGCCCGGTCTGGCTGATGGTGACCTGCTGGCAGAGCGTGACCTGATGCCCACCGGCGATGTGCGGTCCTATCCGGCATGGGCCCTGCGCACCCTGTTCGGCGTTGACGCGGCGGGCCTGCAAAACACGGTCTTCCCCGGTCTTGACCTTGGAACGGATCCTAAATTCCTGCTGTAGCACCCGTTTCAACGCCAAAGCAAAGCCCGCCTGTTCTCAGGTCCGGTTGTCTGGCCGACCGCCGTTGGACCATCCGGCGCATGTGTTTGACCCGTGGGCGCAGTTCAACCCGGACCCGGCCTGCCATTCGCCTTGCCCTTCCTGAACGCTGGGATAGGCTTTCGCCATGGCACGTCCTCGCACCCTTCCCGATTCTCAGGTCTTTGCGGCAATCCTGCAGTTGATTGCGGCGGAGGGTGAGAAGGCCGTGGCCTTTTCTGCCATCGCCCGCGCCACTGGACTTGCCGGAGCGTCGCTGGTGCAACGCTACGGCGCTTTGCCCGCGATGGTCGAGGCCGCTTTGGCCTGGGGCTGGGATGAGTTGGACACGCTGGCCACGGCGATAGATGCCGAGGTGTCGGCGTCCGACAAGGGGCCGCAGGCGTTTCTGAAAGCGTTGGGCGACAAGGGCAGCATTCTGCCGATGCCAGCGCTGTTGGCGGCCAGCCTGCGCCATACCACATTGCGGGTGCGGGCGGCGGACTGGCGCGCGCGGGTTGAGGCGATGCTGGCCTCTCGCCTCCATGACGCCGAAACCGCCGCGATCCTGTTTGCGGCATGGCAGGGCCAAGTGCTGTGGGACGGGGCGGGCGACAAGGGATTCCGTCTGAAGGATGTGCTAAAGCGGCTGTCGTGATTTGCGTCAGCGGACAAGGCACCTTGCCTCAACGGCGGTCGTAGAGTGCGTCGGCGGCTGTCTTAGCTTGCCTGAGCGGCGGTCGTAGAGTGCCTGAGTGTCTGAGGGGATGACACGCCTTGCCTCAACGGCTCACGTGACTTGCCTCAGCGGCGCTTGCACCTTGCCTCAACGGCGGCGGAAGTAGGTTTTCCACAGCCAGATCAGCACCAGCCCACCTAGAACCGCGCCGACAAAGCCTGCCAGCCAGCCGGTCAGCTCTATCAACAGCCGGATCACCAGCCCGCCCACGATCGCTCCACCCACGCCGATGGCCACGGTGGTGGGAATGTCAGTTTGCAGCTTCATCATCCGCGTGGCCAGAAAGCCTGCTGCCGCACCGACCACCAAAAGCAAGATAAAATCCATCAGCGCCTCCCTGTCCTTGGGGGGAATATGGGTAGGGCAGGGGCCGAAGGGAAGGGACTTGCCGCAAGAAGCGCTGTCGCCCGTCACGCGCCCTCTTGTCAGCTTCACGGCCTTGCGGCATGGCTTGGGCATGGCCACAGCACCCGATCTTCAGGCGTTTATCGCCCCGCTTTCCCGCCTTGCCGCCCGTCATCCGGGGCTGGAGGGGCAGGTTCTGTGGGCCGCTGCGGTGGAGGATGGCTGGCAGGTTCAAGACGACACCGCCGAGATGCTGGATGCCGAGGAAATCCCCTATTACGTCGAGGGATTGCTGGAGGAAGGCTTTGGCCTGTCATGGCAGGCCATGGCCGAAACGGGCGAGGGAAAACGTGATCCCGACCACGTGCTGATCATGGTGTGGGAGCCGGGCCTCACCCCGCCCCAAGCACCGGACCCTGCCGAGGGGTGGATGGTTCTTGGCTCCGGCCGCTGGGAGGGCCGGATGCAGAAAACTTGACACTTAAAACGCCTAAAACAACGCGACCATCAGAGCCGCAGAACGACTGACCATATGACGCGTGACCTCCAGAAAACCTGACTGCCAGAAAACCGGACTGCCAGAAGACCTGACTCCATAACCCCAATGAGTGGCCACTAACCGTCGATCTGAAGCCGTCTGCTCCCGCTCGCATCGTTTCACCCGAAAGCCTACGAGGACCAAGTGCTGCCCTTCGCAAAGCTTTTCCTGCGCGTGTTTGAGCCGGCCATGGCCCCGCCGCATCCGCGTGAGATGTTGCGCGGCGCGATCGGCGTGATGGTCGGGTTGTTGCTGACCGATCTGGTGTTGTGGGTTCTGGCCGGGGCTTTCGGGATCAGCGACGCTGCGTTCAGCATCGGCGGATTGTTGGCCCATCCGGCGCTGATCGCGCCGTTGGCGGCGTCAGCGGTGCTGATTTATGCCGTGCCAGCCAGCCCGCTTGCACAACCGTGGTCAGTGATCGTCGGCAATACGCTGTCGGCCCTGTGCGCCCTGATCGTGCTGCAACTGGGGCTGCCAGTGCTGCCGGGGCTGTGTCTGGCGGTTCTGCTGGCACTTGTCGCCATGGGGTCGGGCCGTGCCCTGCACCCGCCGGGCGGGGCGGTGGCCGTCTCCACGGTACTGGCGGCCAGCGCCCAGCAGATGCCGGGGTTGGCCTATCTTCTGCTCACCGTGGGTCTGGGATCGGCCTTGCTGGTGGGGTTCGGCGTGGTCTGGAACCGGGCCACCGCCCGGACCTATCCATTTCGCGTCGGTGCCGCTGCCGCAGCCTCGCCCGCTTTGCCGCCAGACGGCCCGCGTGACATGTCGCCGCTGGTGCTGGCCGCAGCGCTGGACCGCCTTCGGCTGGGCGCGACCCTTGGCGTTGACGACCTTGGCCACCTGATTACACTGGCCGAACAGATCGCGGCCGACCATGGCCTTGGCTTGACCGCCGCAGCCATGATGACCCAAGACCCGGTCACTTTATCGCCCGAGGCGGATTGGCGAACCATGTCCGCCCTTTTTGTGCAGCACGGGTTTCGCTGTTTGCCAGTGGCAGGGGGCCAAAACCAGTTTCTTGGCCTGATCCCGGTGCACATCCTGCTGCGGCCCGGCGCGCAGGGCCTGTCCGCCAAACACCTGCTGCAACAGGTGGCATGCCTTTCGCCCGAAGCCACCCTCGCCCAACTGCTGCCATGCTTCGCGCAGGGCCGCCAGACCGCGGTGCCGATCCTCACGGATGGCGCGTTGACAGGGATCATCACGCGGTCAGACATCCTCGCCGCTTTGGTGCACAAGATGGCCGCAGCGGACGCCTGATTGGACTTGCCAGCCACGCATCACCATGGCGATATGGCGGGCATGAGCATCTATGACACCCTCCACGCCGATTGCGCAGCCCTTGGCACGCGACTGTTCACTGTGACCGTGCAGGATCAGGCCGCTGGCCTTGCCCGCCGCGCCTATACCTCGCACCCGGTGGAATATCCGGTGTCGGGGACCAAACCGCTGACCCACGACGGCTGGTATGATCAATGCATCGGCGCGCGGCAGGTCTTTGTCGCCAACACCACGCCGGAGTTTGCCAGATACTTCTTTGACCATGCGCTGATCACCTCGCTGGGTCTGGGGTCTTGCATCAACATCCCGATTTTTGCGGCGGATGGCGCGGTGCCGGGTCCGGTGTTGGGAACCGTGAACCTGCTGGCTGAAGAACACCACTTCACGCCCCAAAAGCTGGCCGCCTACACCGCCCTGATCGCCCGCGATCACGCGGCTTTGCTATGGGAAATGGCGAGGGTCTGATCCGACCGCCGAATCCTCTTGCTTCCCCACGCGGCCAGTTTAATTTGATCATATGACCGCAAATGCGGCGCGCGCTTCAGGCGCAAACCTCAGGGAGTTATCATGCAGACACTGAAACTGATGGGCACCGGCCTTTTGGCCCTTGGCCTTGCCACCACACCGCTTCTTGCCCAGGTGACCGCCATCGGCGCTGGCGAGGGCGAGGTCGATATCGTCGCCTGGCCCGGCTATATGGAGCGCGGTGAAAGCGACAAGACCTTCGACTGGATCACCAAGTTTGAGACGGAAACCTCCTGCAAGGTCAACGTCAAAACCGCCGGCACCTCGGATGAGATGGTGACGCTGATGAATCAGGGCGGGTTTGACCTTGTGACCGCCTCTGGCGATGCCTCGCTGCGGCTGGTGGCGGGCAAGAAGGTGCAAGAGATCAACACCGCGCTGATCCCGTCGTGGGACAAGGTCGATCCACGTCTGAAGGATGGCGCGTGGTTTACGGTTGGCGGCAAACACTACGGCGTGCCCTACCAATGGGGGCCCAACGTGCTGATGTACAACACCGATATCTTCAAAGAAGCGCCGAAGTCGTGGTCGGTGGTGTTTGATGCGCAAAATCTGCCGGATGGCAAACCCAACGCTGGCCGGGTGCAGGCCTATGCTGGCCCGATCTATGTGGCAGACGCGGCTTTGTATCTGATGGCGCACAAGCCCGACCTTGGCATCACCAACCCTTACGAACTGACCGAACCGCAATATGCCGCAGCGCTGGACCTGTTGCGCGGCCAACGCAAACTGGTCAGCCGGTACTGGAGCGATTCGACCGTGCAGACCGACGATTTCAAGAACGAGGGCATCGTCGCCTCAACCTCATGGCCCTATCAGGTGAACCTGCTGGTCGGGGAAAAGGCACCGATCGCCTCCACCATCCCGGCGGAGGGGGCGACCGGCTGGTCCGACACCACCATGCTGGCTGCAAGCGCACCGCACCCCAACTGCGCCTACAAGTGGATGGAACACACGCTGAACTCCAACCTGCAAAGCGATCTGTCGGTGTGGTTCGGCTCGGTTCCCGTGGTGCCGGTCGCCTGTTCGGACAAATCGGGCCAGCAAACGGCGGAGGGCTGCAAGGCCAACGGGGCGGAAACCTTCGACAAGATTCACTTCTGGACCACTCCGGTGGCCGAATGTGCAGCAGGAACCTGTGTGCCCTACGCCCGCTGGGTGACCGATTACATGGCGGTGGTCGGCGGCAACTGACGGCCATGGGCCAATGGCCCATCCTACCTTGTGGCCGGGCGGGCGCTGATTGGCCCGACCGTCCAAGGCGTGATGCGGAAATGTGGACCAAGGTTTTCCCGCGATCATGCAAACCCCAAGGCAACCAAAGCGGGATGAAGGTCATTTGAAACCATCATCCTGCTTTCAGGACACATATCTTCATGCCCCATGCCGTTGAATTCCGCGCCGTGACCCGCCATTTCGGCGCGACCAAGGCGGTCGACTCGGTTGACCTGACGATTGCCGAGGGCGCGTTCTTTGCCATGCTGGGCCCGTCCGGCTCTGGCAAAACCACCTGCCTGCGCCTGATTTCCGGGTTCGAACAGCCAACCTCCGGCCAGATCCGAATCTTTGGTGAGGATGTCTCGGCGGTCCCGCCGCACCTGCGCAACGTCAACACGGTGTTTCAGGACTACGCCCTGTTCCCCCACCTCAATGTGCGCGACAACGTGGCCTACGGGCTGATGGTCAAAGGCATGTCGCGCACGGCCCGCTATGCCAAGGCCGAGGCGATGCTGGCGCTGGTCAAGCTGGACAGCTACGGTGCCCGAAAACCCGCCCAGCTGTCCGGCGGTCAGCGCCAGCGCGTGGCCCTCGCCCGCGCTTTGGTCAACGAACCACGCGTCCTCTTGCTGGATGAACCCTTGGGTGCCCTTGACCTCAAACTGCGCGAAGCGATGCAGGACGAGTTGAAATCCCTGCAACGGCGGCTTGGCATCACCTTCATCTTTGTGACCCACGATCAGGGCGAGGCCCTGAGCATGGCCGACAGTCTCGCCGTCTTTCACAACGGCAAGATCGCCCAGATCGGCACCCCGGCAGAGATCTACACAAAACCCGCCACCACGTTTGTGGCCGATTTTGTGGGGTCGTCCAACCTGTTGCCACCCGCCCTGACCCAAATTCTCGGCGGCCCCGCCAAATGGTCCAGCCTGCGCCCGGAAGCATTGCGACCCTCAGACACCGGCGCGGTCAAGGGCATGGTCCAAAGCCACCGCTATCTTGGCACCGGCACCCGCATCACCCTGACCCTGCAAGGCACCGAGATCGCGGCTTTCCTGCCCGCCGGAACCCCGGTTCCGCCCGAAGGCACACCCATCGCCCTGACCTTCGGCAGCGATGCGCTGCACATTATCGACGCCGTGTCATGATCGAAGCCGTGTCATGATCCCGCAACTTTCCCCTCGCCACCCCCCCCCGCCACACATCCCTGCCGCCCATCATCCGCGCCCCAAAATTTTCGCAGAAAATTTGTCCATTTCCCAAAGACCAGAAAAATGACCCCGGCCATTTTCCCCGCCCGCAGCCTTGCAGACCGCCTGACCGGCCTGTTCTGGCGTCGCCCGAAACTCCTGCTTGCCCTCCTCCTCGCCCCGCCGCTCCTTTGGCTTGGAGTGATCTATCTGGGCTCTCTCGCAGCGCTTCTTCTGCAAAGCTTTTACGCGCTTGACGATTTTTCCGGCGTGGTGATCCCCGAATTTACCCTCAAAACCTATGCCCAACTGTTCACCCCGTCCAACCTTGCCATCATTACCCGCACCCTGCTGATGGCCAGCGCTGTGACATTGGCCTCAGCCCTGATCGCCTTTCCGGTGGCCTACTACGCCGCCCGCTACGCGAAAGGCCGCTGGAAAGCCGCCTTCTACCTTGGCGTCATGCTGCCGTTGTGGTCGAGCTATCTGGTCAAGGTCTACGCTTTCAAACTGATCCTCGCCAAAGAAGGCATCGTGACCTGGGCCGCCGCCGCCACCCACACCGTCTGGCTGATCAACGCGGCCCTCAGCCTGCCCGGCATCGGCGGCAATTCCCTGTCCACCAGTTTCCTTGGCACGTTCACCGTCTTTTGTTACGTCTGGCTGCCGTACATGATCCTGCCGATGCAGGCCGCATTGGAGCGGGTGCCAAACTCCATGCTGGAGGCGGCAGCAGACCTCGGTGCCACCGCCCGTCGGACGTTCTGGACGGTCACCTTGCCGCTCGCTCTGCCGGGGATCATCGCCGGGTCGATCTTCACCTTCTCGCTGACTTTGGGCGACTACATCATCCCGCAGATCATCGGCAATTCGGCCAGCTTCATCGGCATGGCGGTCTACCAACTGCAAGGCACCGCCGGAAACGTCCCCCTCGCCGCCGCCTTCGCCGTGGTGCCGATCCTGATCATGCTGATCTACCTGACCCTTGCCCGCAAGGCCGGAGCGTTCGATGCGCTCTGAAGCCTCCCTCCCCCTGAAGCTTTCCGCGATCGCAGGCCTGTTGTTCCTGCACCTGCCGATCCTGTTGATTTTCCTTTACGCCTTCACGACGGAGGAGCGGAGTTTCGCCTTCCCGCCGCCCGGACTGACCCTGAAATGGTTCGCCGTCGCCTATGCCCGCGCCGACATCTGGCCGCCGCTGATCCTGTCGTGTCAGGTGGCGCTGTTTTCCACAGCACTGGCGCTGATCCTCGGCACCCTGATATCGGCGGCGATGAGCGGAGCCAGATTCTGGGGCCGCGACCAGCTTTCGCTGTTGATCATCCTGCCTATCGCCTTGCCCGGCGTGGTCACCGGCATAGCCCTGCGCGCCGCCATCCCCATGCTGCACATAGATTTTTCCTGGGTCACCATCGTGCTCGGTCACGCCACCTTCTGCATCGTCATCGTCTACAACAACGCCGTCGCCCGCTTTCGCCGCCTGAGTGGTGGCATCCTTGAGGCGTCAGCCGACCTCGGTGCCAACGCATTCCAGACCTTCCGCCATATCCTTTTGCCCAACCTCGGCACCGCGCTTCTGGCCGGCGGCATGCTGGCCTTCGCGCTCAGTTTCGACGAGGTCATCGTGACCACCTTCACCGCAGGGACAGGAGCCGCCGCCAAAACCCTGCCGATCTGGATGCTGGACGAGCTGATCCGTCCGCGCCAACGCCCGGTTACCAACGTGGTGGCGATGGTGGTTTTTGCCACAACCTTCCTGCCGATCCTCGGCGCATACTACCTGACGCGGGAGGGTGGCGAGACGGCTGGCGGAGGAAAGTAGTGTGGGACTATGCCCCCCTCCTTTGATCTGTTTAATTTGACACAGATATATCCACAGACGACTCGCCCGATACGAGGTTCACACCTGCACTGTGATACTTGATCCGCGCGTTTATTCCGTAGTTCCCGGCCTGTCGGGTGGTCAATGCCGCGACGATCGGGCTTTTGGTTGTACCGGCGGGGATGTCAAAGCAAAGGTCGTCCTGGCCATTCAAATTAAAGCAGACCCCGTCAACACTTACGGGCGTTTTCCCATAAACCTTGAACGCGACGGCCACCTTGAAAAGTTGTTTGGTGTTGGTTGGCCCCTTGACGTCAACGCGTTCAATGCGAACCAAGGAAGTGCCCGGCCCATTATAAGCCATTTCGTATTTTGCCAATTCCTTTGGACGCGCAGCAGACATCTGCCTACACCCCCTGTGTCAGGGCAGGGCAATCGCGTTTGGCCTAAGCATCTGCTAACTGTTTGAGAAGGCTGAGAAGAAACGCATCGCTCCAACCCGCCCGCTTCAGTTTGATCGAGAGCGAGCCCTTTGAGGTGTCCCTGCGGGCGAGGTCGAGGGCGCG
>JBBRLL010000030.1:0-51432 GCA_038231395.1 Rhodobacterales bacterium | reverse complement strand
TGATCCGAAAGGCCGCTGCCAGAACCTACCAGGCTTTGTGGAAACAGGTTGGAGCCGTCTGCGATCTCTTCAAGCAACAGGAATGCAGAAACTACTTCGCCGCCGCAGGCTATGGTTCCAATTGAAGGCGACACGCTCTAAGCAACTTAATTCGCCAAGGCTTCTTGGTCTTCAGCTATAGACCTGCTTGCGCCACAACTTCGGTCCCGGCTCTTTACCTTTGAAACTTGGGCCGTTCGGGTCGGGCGCACCGCCGTCTTGGCCAGTTGCCGACCGAATAGCTGCGGTCGCAATTGGGGCGGATCAGGTTGGCGGACAACCTTTTGGCCATCCCGACGTTGGCTATCCTTGCCAGCATCTGCGCAGCCGAATTCCCTTCCGGTTGGAAATCGGCTAAGGCAGGGTCTGACATCTGCATCGGACGCAAACATTGGCCAATTTCCTGCACAAGAACGACTTGCCCTACGGGTTGAACCTTGGCCCTGTCGTTGCCGTTGATACCGAGACGATGGGCCTTGACCCCCGGCGGGACCGGCTTTGTGTCGTGCAACTGTCGTCCGGCGACGGCAACGCCCATCTGGTGCAGATCGGAAAGGGCCAGACCACCGCTCCGAACCTGGAGCGGGTGCTGACGGATCCCAACACCTTGAAACTGTTCCACTTTGGCCGTTTTGATATTGCGATGATCTACAAGGCCCTTGACGTGCGGACGCAGCCGGTCTGGTGCACCAAGGTTGCCGCCAAACTGGTTCGCACCTTCACGGACCGGCATGGGCTAAAATACCTGCTGCAAGAGCTGGTCGGTGTGGACGTCTCTAAGACGCAGCAAACCTCGGACTGGGGCAGTCAGACGCTGACCGATGCGCAGAAGGACTACGCCGCTTCGGACGTTTTGTATCTGCATAAGTTGAAAGCCGCGCTGGAGGCGATTTTGATCCGGGAAGATCGGCTGGACCTCGCGCAGCGCTGTTTTGACTTTCTCCCGACCCGCGCCGAGTTGGATCTTCTGGGCTGGGATGAACCCAATGACATCTTCCACCACTGACCCCCTGACGATTGCGCGCCGGGTGATTGCCGAGGAAGCTGCGGCCTTAACCCTATTGGGCGATACGCTGAGCGGCAGCTTTTCGGCGGCCGTGGCGCTTATTCTTGCCGCGAAGGGCCGGGTGATTGTCTCTGGAATGGGGAAATCCGGCCATATCGCGCGCAAGATCGCCTCCACCTTCGCTTCCACCGGGACGCCGGCGCAATTTGTCCACCCGGCCGAGGCGAGCCATGGTGACCTTGGCATGATGCTGCAAGGCGATGTGGTTCTGATGCTGTCCAACTCGGGAGAGACGCCCGAACTTGCCGACATCGTGGCGCACACCCGGCGATTTGAAATTCCGCTGATTGGCGTGGCAAGCCGCCCCGAGTCCACGCTGTTGCGCGCTTCTGATGTGGCCATCGTGCTGCCAGAAGCACCTGAAGCGTGTGGAACCGGCATTGTGCCCACCACATCCACGACGATGATGCTGGCCTTGGGGGATGCGCTTGCCGTGGCGCTGATGGAACATCGGTCGTTTACGCCCGAGCATTTCCGGATTTTCCATCCCGGCGGCAAACTGGGCGCGCGATTGCTGAAAGTGCGCGACCTGATGCACACCGACTTGCCCCTGATCGGTGCAGATCGCCCGATGAGCGAGGCACTGCTTGCCATCTCGCGCTACGGTTTTGGGGTGGTGGGTGTGACTGGGCCCGATCAGGCCTTGCTTGGCATCATCACCGACGGCGATTTGCGCCGCCATATGGACGGGCTTTTGTCGCATTCCGCCGCCGAAGTGATGACGAAAAACCCCCGCACGGTTCTGTCTGAAGCGCTGGCCGAAGTGGCGCTGGCCGTGATGAACGACCGCAAAATCACCTGTCTTTTCGTCAAAGACAGTGCGCAGGCCGTTGGTATTCTGCACATTCACGACCTTCTGCGCGCAGGTGTGGTATGATGGCAGTTGACCAAGACGGTGACTTACACTCGCGCCTCGTGTTCTGGCTCAAAATTCTGTTGCCTTTGGCGGCTTTGGCATTGCTGGCGACGCTGTTCCTGTTTGGCCGGGCCATTCGCCCCGAAGACGCCATACCTTATGCCAGCAGCACGGTGACCGACCGCGTGAAACAGCCGCGCCTGACGGATGCCGCCTATGCCGGCATGACCCGCGATGGCTCTGCTTTGACCATCAAGGCGGCTGATGCCCGACCGGGCGTTGCGGGCACCTCTAACGCAGGGCAAGCCAGCGATCTTTGGGCTTTGATTGAGATGCCCGGCGGTGCCACCGTCACCATGACCGCAGGTGCGGCAAGACTGGATCAGGCGGTGCAAACAGCCGTGTTGACCGAAGGGGTCAACCTGACGTCTTCGGTCGGTTACAAAGTTCAGACATCGGGCGTGTCTTTGATGCTGGAGCAAACGGATGTGACCAGCCTTGGGCCGGTTGCAGCACAGGGTCCGCCCGGTACGATCACCGCGCAGGCCATGCACCTCGGTCGCGACAGTTCGGGCGGCTATGTCATGGACTTTTCAGGCTCTGTGCGGTTGATATACATGCCCGTTGGAGGATTGTGATGTTGCACACCCGAATTATTGCCGCCGTCCTTGTTGTCGGTCTGTTTGTTGGGGCACCTTTGGAGGCAGCGGGAACCGACGTGGCCTTTGCCGGACTGAAAACCGATACGTCGCTGCCGGTTCAGGTGACCGCTGACAAACTGTCGGTCAATCAGACTGACGGGACCGCCGTGTTCACTGGCAATGTTGTGGTGACGCAAGATACGATGACATTGCAGTCCGCTACAGTGCGCATCGAGTATGCGCCCGATAACAAAAGCATTGCGAGGATGATCGCCGATGGCGGGGTGAAGATGGCTGCCGGGACCGATGCCGCCTCGTCCCAGACGGCAATCTACGCGCCCGACAGTGGTGATCTTGTGCTGACCGGCGACGTGCTTTTGACGCAGGGGGCCGCCACCATGTCAGGGCAGAAGCTGTCGGTCAGCCTGAAAACCGGGTTGGGAACGATGGAAGGCCGCGTGACAACCACCTTCCCGCCAACGCAGCCAAAGAAGAACTGATGCCGGATTCCTCAGACCCGCACACAGTCGCTTCCCAGCCAAAAGTGACCGACGGTCAAGGGTTGCAGGTGCGTAACCTGCGAAAAAGCTATAACAAACGCCTTGTGCTGCGCGACGTCTCGCTGGACCTGTCACGCGGCGAGGTTGTGGCGCTGCTTGGCCCCAACGGCTCTGGAAAGACCACGACGTTTTACGCGATTGCCGGATTGCTGACGCCCGAGTCCGGTCAGGTGCTGCTGGATGGCCGCGATGTGACGGGACTGCCGATGTATCGGCGTGCCAGACTTGGCATTGGGTATTTGCCGCAAGAGATGTCAATTTTTCGCGGACTGTCGGTTGAAGACAACGTGATGGCCGTGCTGGAAATCGTCGAAAGCAACCGCCACAAGCGCCGTGAACGGCTGGAAGAACTTCTGTCGGAGTTTTCGATCACTCATATCCGCAAGGCGCCGGCGCTGGCCCTGTCCGGCGGTGAGCGGCGGCGGGCCGAGATTGCACGTTGTCTGGCGGCGAACCCGATGTATCTGTTGTTGGACGAACCTTTCGCCGGGGTTGACCCGATTGCCGTGGCCGAAATCCGCCACTTTGTCCACGATCTCAAGTCGCGTGGCATCGGCGTGCTGATCACCGATCACAATGTGCGCGAAACGCTGGAGATCGTCGACCGCGCCTATATTTTGCATGACGGTCAGGTTCTTATGACCGGCACCGCGGATGAGATCGTGCGCGACGAGATGGTCCGCCGCGTCTACCTTGGTGAGAATTTCCGCATCATTTGAATGGCCCCATCACGGCAGTTGACAAGTGGCCACCAGAATCCCCAAATGAAGGGGATGAGTGCAAGAACCGCCCTGCCTTGCCCGACCGACGCGGCCCTGACCACGGGCACCGCTTATGGGCGAAGGTGTGCAAAAAACCCCAACATAACCCCCAACATAACCCAGAAGTCTACCCTCCGGTTCTGTCTGAGCCGGTGGCATTTCAACACCCAGGAGGCATCATGCGGTATCAAATCAGTGGCAAGCAAATCGACATCGGCGAGGCGCTCCAGACCCATGTGAAATCCGAACTTGGCGAGATCGTCGAGAAATATGCGCAGCGACCGACGGATGCTACGATTGTGTTTTCCAAGGCTGGCTACGAACATGTTTGCGAGGCGACCATCCATCTGTCGACCGGTCTGACAGCGCAAGCCAAGGGCCATGCCACTGAAATCTATGCCGCTTTTGAATCCTGCCGCGAGAAGATGGACAAGCAGATGCGTCGTTACAAACGACGTCTGCGCAACCACCACTCCAACCGCACAGAGCCGGTTGAATTCGGCATGGGCTCGTCATATATCCTCGCGCCAACCGAAGAGCCGGAAGAAGCCGATACCGCCCCCGTTCTGCCTGTCGTGATTGCCGAGATGGAGACGAAGATACCTTCGATCACCGTTGGCGAGGCCGTCATGCAGCTGGAACTGAGCGGGCAGAAGTTTCAGATTTTCCGGAATGAGGGGCACGGCGGCGTTAACGTGGTCTATGTCCGTGACGATGGCAACATCGGTTGGATTGACCCGAACAATGGCAAGTAATTCTTGGGGCAGCCCGGGACGAGCAGGTAGTACAGGCCCATGGAACTTTCGAAGCTGCTTATGCCCGGTGCGGTTCGGGTCATCGGGCAATTGACCGGCAAGAAGCGTCTGTTTCAGGAACTGGGTGAGATCGCCGCTCAGGCCTACGGCCTGAACGCCTCGGCCGCCACAGATGGCCTGCAAGAACGCGAAAGCCTTGGCCCGACGGGTGTGGGCCAGGGTATTGCCTTGCCCCATGCGCGGCTTGATGACATTGACCACATCGTTGCCGTCTTTTTACGTATGGAAAAACCGCTGGACTATGAGTCGGTGGACCGCCAGCCGGTGGATCTGGTCATCGGCCTGTTCGCGCCAAAAGAGTCGGGGGTGGAACATCTCAAGGCGTTGGCTTTGGTCTCGCGTACCATGCGCGACCCCGGTATTTGCGCAAAACTGCGTGCCAACACCGATCCGGCCAAGCTGCATGCCATCCTGACCGAAGCACGCGCGATCCAAGCGGCCTGAAGATGGGCCAATCACGGCCCATCCTACCGGATCAGAACGCCCACCCAGACCCCGGCGGCCAAAAGCACCGCCGCTCCGATGAGTGCCAAACCAACGGGCACGCCCCGGCGCAGGGGTGGCGCTTTCGGCCCATCCGCCTGCGCAATCAGCATATTTTCGACCAGCCTCGGCAATTTCGGCCCAAATCGCGCCAAAACCTGAAACGTGGTGACCAAATCCTTGGCAAGAGCCACCGGCCCGACATGGCTGCGGATATAGCCTTCGACCACCGGCTTCGCGACTTGCCAGATGTTGATATTGTCATCCAGACTGCGCGCAACCCCTTCAACGACCACCATGGTACGTTGCAAAAGGATGAGTTCGGTCCGCGTCTCCATGCCAAACCGCTCTGTCACCTCAAACAGATAGGCCAACAGCTTTGCCATCGAAATGCGGTTCGCTTCCATTCCGAAAATCGGCTCTCCCACCGCCCGCAAGGCTGACGCAAAAGCCTCCACATCACGGTCGGCAGGCACATATCCGGCTTCGAAATGCACTTCGGCCACCCGGCGATAATTCCGCTGGATGAAGCCCATCAGAATTTCGGCATAGACTTTGCGCGTATAGGCGTCGATCCGACCCATGATGCCGAAATCATAAGCAATAATGTCGCCGTTCGCTGCGACCTTCAGGTTGCCCTGATGCATGTCACCGTGAAAGAATCCGTCGCGGAGCGCATGGCTCAAGAACAGCTGCAAAACGCGTGTGCCCAGAACCACCCGGTCATGGCCCGCCGCATCAAGGGCTGCGTTGTCTGCAAGCGAGATGCCCTCGGCCCAATCCATCGTCATCATCGAGCGCCCGGACAACCGCCAGATCGGTTGCGGCACCTGAAAGCCCTTGTCGGCTGCGGTATTGGCGGTGAACTCGGACGCGGAAGCCGCCTCCAGCCGCAAATCCAGTTCGCCCATCACCACGCCTTCGAAATGCGTGATCACGTCCATCGGGCGCAAGCGGCGGGTAGAGGGCAGAAAAGCCTCAAACGTCCTGGCCGCCAGATAGAAGGCGTCAATATCCTTGCGGAAGGCACGTTCGATGCCCGGCCGCAGAACTTTGACCGCCACCAGCCGCCCATCCTCACGGATCCGCGCTTTGTGGACTTGAGCGATGGAGGCGGCAGCGACGGGTTCCGAAAAGTCGTCAAACAGCGCTTCGACCGGGGCACCAAGTTCCGCTTCGACCATCGCCTTTGCCTGATCGGTAGGGAAGGGGGGCAGCTGATCCTGCAAATACTTCAACTGCAAGGACATCTCGTCGCCGACAATATCTGGTCTGGTCGACAGGATCTGGCCGAACTTGATATAGGCCGGACCCAAAGCTGTCAGCGCCCGGGTCACCGGTGGCAAAGCCGGATCGCCACGCAGCCCCAGCCATTTGAACGGCCAGCCCAAAGCCCGCACCAGAAACCGCAAAGAGGTTGGCGCGCCAAAACCGTCCAATACCACATACATGGCACCAGTGCGTTCAAACGTCGCTCCGGTACGGATCAGGCGCAGAAAATTATGCGGACCTCGCATCAGACCTTCCAGCCGGAATGCAGCGCCGCCACACCCATTGTCAGATTGCGGTACTTGACCTGCCCAAATCCCGCCTGTCGGATCATGCCGGCAAACGCCTCCTGGTCCGGGAATTTACGGATCGATTCCACCAGATATTGATAGCTGTCGCGGTCCCCCGTCACCAGGCCACCCAAAGGCGGGATGACGTTGAACGAGTAAAGATCGTAGGCTTTTTGCAGCGTATCATTGGGGATTTGCGAGAATTCCAGCACCATCAGCCGACCACCGGGTTTCAGCACCCGGAATGCCTCTGTCAAAGCGTCCTGAATGCGCGTCACATTCCGGATGCCAAAGCTGATCGTGTAAACATCAAAGCTGTTGTCCGGGAAGGGCAGGGCCATCGCATCGCCCACGATCCAGTCCAGACGCTCTGCCATGCTTTCCGCCTCCGCCCGCTTGCGGCCTTGGGTCAGCATGCTTTCGGTCATGTCCAAAACGGTCGCCGTCGCCGTGGGAGCACGCTTCAGAAACCGAAACGCCACATCGCCCGTGCCGCCGGCCACGTCCAGCAACTTTTGGCCGGGCCGGGGGGCAAGCCAGTCCATCATCGCGTCTTTCCACAAGCGATGGACGCCCAACGACATCAGATCGTTCATAATGTCGTATTTGCTGGCCACACGGGTGAAAACCCCATGGACCATTCCGGCCTTGTCGTCTTCGGGCACGGTCTGATAGCCGAAATGGGTGGTGGACTCATCGCTCATGGGGCTTGCCCTTCCTTGTACGCCCGCACCTTATAGGGGCTACGCGGCACGCCCTCAACCTAAGGAAATGCTCGATGCCGGAACTGCCCGAAGTTGAAACGGTACGGCGCGGTTTGCTGCCCGTCATGGAAGGACATGTGATTGTCAGGGCCCAAGTCAACCGTCCCGACCTGCGCTTTCCCTTGCCGGCGCTTATGGCAGACCGCCTGACCGGCCAAACCGTGCAAAGCCTGCGCCGTCGCTCCAAATATATTCTTGCGGATTTGTCGTCGCGTGAAACGCTGCTGATCCACCTTGGCATGTCGGGCCGGATGCTGATTTCTGGCGCGGTCATTGGAGCGTTCCACCACCCGCACCCCGCGCCCCAAAAGCACGACCATGTTATCCTGACGATGGCCAATGGGACGCAGATCACCTTCAACGACGCCCGCCGTTTTGGCGCAATGGACCTGATGCCGACGGCCAACTGGCAAGCCCACAAGCTGTTGGCTGACCTTGGGCCAGAGCCTTTGGGAAATGCGTTCAACGAAATCTACCTGGCCCAACGCCTCGCCAACCGCCAAACACCGATCAAATCCGCGTTGCTGGATCAGACCATCCTGTCGGGCCTTGGCAATATCTATGTCTGCGAGGTTCTGCACCGGGCCGGAATTGCCCCCACCCGTTTGGCGGGCGATATGAGCGCGAAAGATGTGGCCCGCCTCGTACCGCTGATCCGCGAGGTTCTGACCGAGGCCATTGACGCGGGCGGGTCAAGTTTGCGCGACTATCGCCAGACAGATGGCGAGCTTGGCTACTTTCAGCACACCTTCCGCGTCTATGACCGCGAGGGCGAACCCTGCCTCACCTGCGGCCAACCCATTGCGCGGCTCGTGCAATCAGGCCGCTCCTCGTTTCATTGCCCCATCTGCCAGAGGTAACACGATGCAAACCCTTCTCCTCGAATTCCATGGCCCTGTTCTGTTGATCCGACTTAACCGGCCAGAAGCTCTGAACGCCCTCAACCAGCTTTTGATGCGCGACCTGGCCCAGACCCTCGCCGCCGCCGACCAGAACCCGGAGGTGCGCTGTATCGTTCTGACCGGCAATGACAAGGCTTTCGCCGCGGGCGCCGACGTCAAGGAAATGTTGCCGATGACTTATGCCGAGGTGGCCAGCACCGATCTTTACGGACCCGAAGCCGCCCTGATCGCCCGGATTCGCAAACCGATCATTGCCGCCGTTTCGGGCTATTGCCTTGGCGGTGGCTGCGAACTGGCCATGATGTGCGATTTCATCCTCGCCTCCGAAACCGCCCGGTTCGGTCAACCAGAGGTCAACCTTGGCATCATCGCCGGAATGGGTGGCAGCCAGCGCCTCACTCGGGTGATCGGCAAAGCCAAAGCGATGGAGATGCACCTGACCGCGCGCATGATGGACGCCATCGAGGCCGAACGGGCCGGATTGGTCTCCCGCATCATTCCGACGGCAGATCTGGTAGCCGAAGCTATAAAGACCGCCACCACCATCGCCGCAAAGTCGCAACTTGCTGTCAAAGCCGCAAAGGAGGCCGTCAACCGCGCGATGGAAACCACTCTTGCCGAGGGCTTGCTGTTCGAGCGCCGCCAATTCCATGCCACATTTGCCACCGAAGACCGAACCGAGGGCATGCAGGCGTTTCTGGCAAAACGGCCCGCGCAGTTTACCGACAAATGACGATTGCCACCTGCTTGCCTTTTGACAGTTGACTACGCCCCGACTCGTATCTATAGCCCGGTCTTCAGATCATTCTTACGCAAACGGACACCGATACAGATATGGCAAATACCGCCCAGTCCAAAAAGCGCGCGCGTCAATCCGTAGCGCGCCAAGATGTGAATAAAGCGCGCCGCTCGCGGATCCGCACCTTTGTTCGTAAAGTTGAAGAGGCTCTGGCCTCTGGCGATCCGGCAGCCGCCGCTGCGGCGCTGAAAACCGCGCAGCCTGAATTGATGCGTGGCGTGTCCAAAGGTGTTTTGCACAAGAACACCGTTGCGCGCAAAATGTCACGGCTTAGCCATCGTGTTAAAACCCTTGGTGTTGCTGCCGCGACCTGAAACGCTGCGATCGAAATTGCATTGAAACGCACCCGAGGAGGGTGCGTTTTTTCGTTTCAAGCCCGCAAAGACCCAAAAACCGGCCAGCGTTGCTCTTTTGCCAGAGGCTTTGGATTCGGTAGCGCGCCCCCTGTGTCAAGCACGAAGTTCGGTTGCTCTGCCCCTTCCGGACTTGGTAGCGTGATCCTGCGATTCACGTCGACTTGGGGGACAACAGGAGGTTTCGAACTGAATATCTGCTGACCCGGCGCTGCCATGCTGGGCGGATAAAGACAGAAAAAGGTTCAAAATCAAAAGCTTGGCATTTCTATGGCGGGTCAGCCTGCCACTGAATTAAAGAATCAGACGGCTCGTGGTGATTCTGCGAGCGCTGTTTTGCCATTGTCCAAAGACACGTTAGACCCAGTGGAACCTGGTTCCACTGTTGCCGTAATTTTGGCCCCCAAGGCTGATAGGAATGGAGCAGACACATAGCAAAGGAAGGGTCACTGGCAGCTGCGCCGGCAAGAACCCTTGGACACAAAGATGACGCAAGAGACTTGGGGGCAGGCACGTGAACAATTGGTCGCCCGCGTGGGCCGCAACAACTACACGACCTGGATCGAGCCTCTGAAGCTGGCAGCCCTGTCGAACGGAGTGGCCCAGTTCGAAGTCCCCACGACGTTTTTCGGCAACTGGGTTGTGCGAAACTATGCCGACCACATCCTCAGCCAACTTCAGCTTTGCGGCGCCGAAGTGCAGCGGGTTGAATTCACTGTCACCCATGAAGCTGACACAAAGATCGAAGCCCCGCGCGCGCGCGCTGCGGTTCGCCCCACCCGTCCTGCGGATGAAGAGCTTCCCGGGGCCCCGCTTGATCAACGTTTCACCTTCGACAGTTTCGTTGTCGGCAAACCGAACGAGTTGGCCCATGCTGCGGCCCGTCGCGTCGCCGAAGGTGGTCCCGTCACATTCAATCCCCTGTTCCTGTACGGCGGCGTCGGATTGGGCAAAACCCACCTGATGCATGCCATCGCGCATGAGCTTACCGCCCGCCAACCGCAGCTTCGCGTGCTGTACCTTTCGGCCGAACAGTTCATGTACCGCTTCGTTCAGGCCCTGCGTGAGCGTCAAATCATGGATTTCAAAGAGATTTTCCGCTCGGTTGACGTGTTGATGGTCGATGACGTGCAGTTCATCGCCGGCAAGGACTCCACGCAGGAAGAGTTTTTCCACACCTTCAACGCCCTCGTCGATCAGAACAAACAGATCGTGATTTCCGCCGACCGCGCCCCCGGCGAAATCAAGGACCTGGAGGAGCGTATCAAGTCTCGTCTGCAGTGTGGCCTTGTGGTTGACCTGCATCCGACAGATTACGAACTGCGGTTAGGTATCCTGCAAACCAAAGCCGAACACTATCGCGCCCAATACCGTGGGTTGCAAATCGCCCAAGGCGTTCTGGAGTTTCTGGCCCACCGCATCACCACGAACGTCCGTGTTCTGGAAGGGGCTCTGACCCGTTTGTTCGCCTTCGCGAGCTTGGTAGGTCGCGAAATAACGCTTGAACTGGCGCAAGACTGCCTTGCTGACATTCTGCGTGCCTCGGACCGCAAGCTGACCATCGAGGAAATCCAGCGCAAAGTGGCCGAACATTACAATATTCGCCTGTCGGATATGATCGGGCCGAAACGTCTTCGCAACATCGCTCGGCCACGGCAGGTGGCAATGTATCTGGCCAAGCAACTCACCTCGCGCAGCCTGCCCGAAATTGGACGCCGATTTGGCGGCCGCGATCACACCACGATCATGCATGGCGTGAAGAAGATCGAGGAGTTGAAGGCGACCGACAGCCAGCTTTCTGATGATTTGCAGCTGCTGAAGCGGCTTTTGCAAAGCTGATTGGGGGTTAATCGTCGGAGGCAGAGCCGGAACGTGGCCAGCCTCTTGTGAAATGGCGGAAACCCGCTAGGTTCAAAGCCCCGCGCGCTGAACTGTGCGGACCGGAAAAGGGATGAGACCATGAAACTGTCGATCGAACGCGCGACGCTCTTGAAGGCCATCGGGCAGGCGCAATCGGTGGTCGAGCGCCGCAATACGATCCCGATTCTGGCCAATGTGTTGATCGAGGCTGAGGGCTCCACCGTCAGCTTCCGCGCCACCGATCTCGACATAGAGGTCGTCGACCGTGCCCCAGCGATGGTAGAACGCGCCGGTTCTACCACTGTATCTGCGGTGATGCTGCATGAAATCGTCCGCAAACTGCCTGATGGCGCCTTGGTCAGCCTGATCGACGATGCCGCGACCGGACGACTTGCCATCGCGGCTGGACGCTCAAGCTTTTCTTTGGCGACCCTGCCGCGTGAGGATTTTCCTGTGATGGCCACCTCGGAATACGCCACCAACTTTTCCGCCCCCGCACCGGTGCTTCGCCGTTTGTTCGACAAGGCGAAATTCGCGATTTCGACAGAGGAAACAAGGTATTACCTGAACGGCGTCTACATGCATGTCGCGAAATCCGCCGATGGCGCGGTTCTACGTTGCGTGGCGACCGATGGACACCGACTGGCGCAGATCGATGCGCCGCTACCCGAAAATGCCGCAGACATGCCCGGCGTGATTGTCCCGCGCAAAACGGTAGGCGAGTTACGCAAGTTGCTCGACGACGACGAAGCGACGATTGCCGTCTCGGTTTCTGAAACCAAAATTCGGTTTGCAAATCCGTTGGTTACGCTGACGTCGAAGGTGATCGACGGCACTTTCCCGGATTATTCCCGCGTCATTCCAACGGGAAACACGCGCCGCCTTGAAGTGGATGCAGCCGAATTTGCCAAGGCCGTGGACCGCGTGGCCACGGTGTCGTCCGAACGGTCCCGCGCTGTGAAGCTGACGCTTGAGGATGACCGTCTGATTCTGTCTGTCAATGCCCCTGATTCGGGTGCGGCCGAAGAAGAACTGGCAGTAGCTTATGATGCAGAGCGGCTGGAAATTGGCTTCAACGCCAAATACTTGCTGGAAATCGCGGGACAGGTGGATCGCGAGAACGCGGTGTTCCTGTTCAATTCCTCCGGCGATCCAACACTGATGCGCGAGGGTAACGACATGTCGGCAACTTACGTTGTCATGCCGATGCGTGTGTGACGGGCCTCGCAATAACCGCGCTTTCCCTGTCGTACTTTCGCAGCCACCGCACGGCTTTTCTGGAATTTGACGGTCGCCCGGTAGCGATATGTGGGCCGAACGGCGCAGGGAAAACGAATATCCTTGAGGCGATGTCGCTTTTGTCGCCTGGACGTGGCTTGCGCAGGGCAGCAACTGGCGAGTTGTCACGGCGTCCGGAGGCGGTAGGCTGGAAGGTCCGGGCGGAAGTCAGCGGACTTGGAGGGTCGTCGCACAAGGTCGAAACCTGGGCTGAAAACGACGGTGCGCGCGAGGTGCGGATTGATGAAAAGGCGGCCAATCAATCCTCTCTTGGTCGCATCCTCCGCATATTATGGTTGGTTCCGACGATGGATCGTCTATGGATAGAAGCGGCGGAAGGTCGCCGAAGATTTCTGGACCGGATGACCCTTAGCTTTGCTCCAGATCATGGGGAGGCTTCCCTCGTTTATGAGAAGGCCATGCGCGACCGAAATCGCCTGTTGAAAGATGGCGTGACCGATCCGCACTGGTACGCAGCGCTAGAGACTCAGATGGCCGATGCCGGGGCGCAGATCCGTCAAAACCGACATCAGGCCCTGGCGCGACTGATGGCCGCGCAACAAGGCGCCGAGACGTCATTTCCGTTGGCAGATCTGAGCCTGGTGGGGGAGGATGTCGACGACCTTGCGCAGGTGCTGTCGCAGGGGCGGCGGCGCGATTTGGCGGCGGGGCGCACCCTCTCGGGGCCGCACCGTGTGGACCTGGCGGCAACCTACCGGGACAAGGGGCTTGCTGCCGATCAGTGTTCGACGGGAGAACAGAAGGCACTGCTGATCAGCCTCATTCTCGCAAATGCGCGGGCTTTGGCGGCAGAGATTGGGCAGTCGCCGGTTCTGCTGTTTGACGAAGTGGCAGCACACCTGGACCCTGCGCGCCGCGCCGCGCTTTACGATGAAATTTGCGCTCTGGGCGCACAGGCCTTGATGACTGGAACTGAGCCCTCGCTGTTTGACAGTCTGGGTGCGCGCTCTCAAAATTTTACTGTGACGGATCAAGGCGGTGAAAGCCGGATATCGAGGTAAAATGGATATCGAAACTATTCCTGAATGGTTGTTAGATAAATCGGACGATGCCGAAATCGCCTCCCTATTGCAACGATGTTTTGATACGGATTTTGGCGGACGCAGTTTCTTTCAGACCCGTCACCACCTGCGTTTTGTCTATCGCCACGGTCATATCGTTGGCCACATGGCAATGCAGTTTCGCGCGATGCGATTGGGTGCAGGGCTGATAACAGTGGCGGGTTTGGCGGACGTGGCGACCGATCCCGATTTTCGTGGTAAAGGCATCGCCGGCGCCCTGCTTGATGCTGCATTGATGACAGCAAGGGCTTCGGTCGCAGAGTATTTCTTGCTGTTCGGGACGGCCGGACTTTATCAAGCTGCGGGGTTCCGGCCGGTTCATAACGCGTTGATCTGGTTACATATGGCGGAGGTTTCTTCCGGCAAAGTCAAGCGCGCACCGGCCGAAGGTTTGCAGATGCTGCCTTTACGCGACACGGAATGGGACGAGACGTCGGAACTCGACTTGCTTGGCAACTCGTTTTGAGCCTGAAATGACAATCACCCTGTGGCAACTGATGATCTATGCCGGCGGAATGGCAGCCCTTTGGGCGGTGCCCGGACCCGTATGGGTGGCGCTCTTGGCGCGTGCCTTGTCCGGAGGATTTGCTTCCGCCTGGCCACTGGCTGTGGGCGTCGTGTTGGGAGACCTCCTTTGGCCCGCCCTCGCGATATTTGGGTTAAGTTGGATCGTTTCTGTTTACAGTGGCTTCCTCCACCTCTTGAAAATCATTGCGGCCACTACCTTCGCGGTCATGGGCCTAATGATCATTCGGAAATCAGGAAACTTGCTGGCGGCAGACAGCAAATTGACGCGGCCCGGTCGATTGGCGGGCTTTATGACAGGTGTTGCGGCGGTGATTGGCAACCCAAAGGCCATCTTGTTTTACATGGGCGTGCTGCCCGGTTTCTTCGACCTCGCCAAGTTGAACGGGACGGATACAGCGGCCATTCTGGCCGTTTCTGCGGCGGTTCCGCTGGTCGGAAATCTGGGGCTGGCATTGTTTTTGTCGAAGGCACGTGGTCTGCTTTCTTCACCGCATCGGGTGCAGATGATGAACCGGATTGCTGGAGGACTTCTGCTGATTGTCGCGGTCGCAATCGCACTTATCTGACCCTAAATCTTGTGTCATCGGCGTGACAATCCCGCTCGAAACCGCTATAAGTTGCGGACTATTGAGGGGGTGCACTGCACATGGCTGAAGAGCCCAACAAGACCGAAACCTACGGCGCAAGTTCTATCAAAGTTCTCAAGGGGTTAGATGCCGTTCGCAAGCGTCCCGGCATGTACATCGGGGACACGGACGACGGGTCGGGCCTGCACCATATGGTGTATGAGGTCGTCGACAACGGCATCGACGAAGCGCTGGCCGGACATGCGACAGAAGTCAGCGTAAAGATCCACGCTGACAGTTCGGTTTCGGTGCGTGACAACGGCCGCGGCATCCCGGTTGACATTCACGAGGAAGAGGGTGTTTCCGCGGCTGAAGTCATCATGACTCAGTTGCATGCGGGCGGAAAATTCAACAACACTGACGAATCCGGAAACGCTTACAAGGTCTCTGGTGGCCTGCATGGTGTTGGCGTTTCGGTCGTTAACGCGCTGTCTGATTGGCTGGAACTGACGGTATGGCGCGACGATGTCGAATACCGCGCGCGGTTTGAGAATGGCGATTGCGTCGTTCACGTCTATCCGGTTGGCCCCGCTCCGGGCCGCAAAGGGACAGAGGTGCGCTTTCTTGCCGCTGCCAAGATCAACCGCCCGGACGGCACGTTTTCCAACCTGGACTTTCAATTCAAGACGCTGGAAGTGCGACTTCGTGAACTGGCGTTTCTTAACTCTGGCGTCAAAATTGTGCTGGAAGATGAGCGCCCCGCCGAGGCCATTCGCGTCGAGATGTATTACGATGGGGGCGTTCGGGAATTCGTCAAATACCTTGACCGGTCCAAGACTCCTGTCATGCCGGAACCAATCTATATGATTGGCGAAAAGAACGGCATCGGTGTTGAGGTGGCGATGTGGTGGAACGACAGCTACCACGAAAACGTACTGCCGTTCACAAACAACATTCCGCAGCGTGATGGCGGCACCCATTTGGCCGGTTTTCGCGGCGCTTTGACCCGGACCATCAACGCTTATGCGCAAACCTCCGGGATCGCGAAGAGGGAAAAGGTAGATTTCACCGGTGATGATGCGCGCGAAGGGCTGACCTGCGTTTTGTCCGTCAAAGTGCCGGATCCCAAATTTTCCAGTCAAACCAAGGACAAATTGGTTTCTTCGGAGGTTCGCCCGGCCGTTGAAAATCTTGTGAACGAAAAGCTGGGTGAATGGTTTGAGGAAAACCCTGGCCCGGCCAAGATCATCGTCGGCAAGATTGTTGAGGCGGCTTTCGCCCGTGAGGCGGCCCGCAAAGCCCGCGACCTGACCCGGCGCAAGACTGCTTTGGACGTGGCCAGCCTGCCCGGCAAACTCGCCGACTGTCAGGAGCGCGACCCCGCCAAATCGGAAATCTTCCTTGTCGAGGGGGATTCCGCAGGCGGGTCCGCCAAACAAGGCCGCAGCCGCGCCAATCAAGCCGTCCTGCCGCTTCGTGGCAAAATCCTTAACGTCGAACGCGCCCGCTTTGACCGCATGCTTGGCAGTCAGGAAATCGGCACGCTGATCACTGCCCTTGGCACTGGCATTGGTCGCGATGAGTTTGACATCAAGAAACTGCGCTACCACAAGGTCGTCATCATGACCGACGCCGATGTTGACGGCGCTCATATCCGGACCTTGCTGCTGACCTTCTTTTTCCGCCAAATGCCGCAGTTGATCGAGGGTGGCTATCTTTATATCGCCCAGCCGCCGCTGTACAAAGTTGCGCGTGGAAAATCAGAGGTTTACCTGAAGGACCAACCCGCGCTGGACGATTACCTCATCGAGATGGGCGTTGAGGGCGCTGTTCTGCGATTGGCCAACGGTGAGGAAATCGCTGGCGCCGACCTTGCCCGTGTCATTGAGGGTGCCCGCGCTTTCCGTCGCGTGCTTGACGCTTTCCCGACGCATTACCCTCGCGCCATTCTGGAACAGGCGGCTCTTGCTGGCGCCTTCGACCCCGGTCGCGCCGATGGAGACCTGCAAATTGTGGCTGATCAGGTGGCCCGTCGCCTTAACCTTGTCGCTCCCGAGTTCGAGCGAGGTTGGAGTGGGCGGATCACGCAGGACCACGGAATTCGGCTTTCGCGCATCCTGCGGGGGGTTGAGGAGCTTCGCACGCTTGACGGTGCCGTCCTGCGCTCCGGTGAGGCGCGCCGCCTGTCCACCATCTCGCAGCGCGACCGCGACGTGTATCGGGAGCCAGGACGTCTGGCCCGCAAGGACCGCGATCAGCCGGTATTTGGCCCCGTCGATCTGCTGAAATCCGTCTTTGCCGAGGGCGAAAAGGGCCTGTCGCTGCAACGCTACAAAGGGTTGGGGGAGATGAATCCCGGACAGTTGTGGGAGACCACGCTTGACCCCGAAGCGCGGACACTTTTGCAGGTCAAGGTGGACGATCTCGCTGAAGCCGACGATATTTTCACCAAACTGATGGGCGATGTCGTTGAACCGAGGCGTGAATTCATTCAGGCCAACGCCCTGAACGTCGAACATCTGGACACATAGGCGCGCTTGAGGCCTCTGTTTCTGTCTGGTGACCCCGGATGGATTCGAACCATCGACCTGCCGCTTAGGAGGCGGCCGCTCTATCCCCTGAGCTACGAGGCCCGCGTCAAACGACCAACAGACACTGGGCTTGTGGCGCAAACCGCCCGTTCTTGCAACGCTTTTGAATTTTGGCTGAAAAGAAAGGGGGAGTGAATTTGGCCCACCACTCCCCCTCGGCATCCGTTGCGTCCAATTTGAGAGCTTGCAGGACGCGCCGGATTTCGCCGGAGCCATTTTACCGGCCCCGTTAGCGGTAACATAGCGGCGAATCGCGCCTTGGACAAGCGAAAGATTTGGCGCTAACACTAAAGGAAACAAAGGGGACTTCCGTTGACCAAGGCTCCAGCTCACGATATTCGCCGCACTTTGACCCTGCGCGACGTCTCCGAAGCGTCCGGCGTCAGCGAGATGACGGTCAGTCGGGTGCTGCGCAACCGTGGCGACGTCTCGGCAGCGACGCGGGAAAAAGTGCTCCTGGCGGCACGAACCCTCGGCTATGTGCCCAACAAAATCGCCGGTGCTTTGGCCAGCCAAAGGGTAAATCTGGTCGGTGTCATCATCCCCTCGCTGTCGAACATGGTCTTCCCCGAGGTGATGACGGGCATCGCGACCATCCTTGATAACACCGGCCTGCAACCCGTAGTTGGCGTCACGAACTACATCCCCGCCCGCGAAGAAACCGTTCTATATGAGATGCTTAGCTGGCGTCCGTCCGGCGTTATTCTGGCTGGACTGGAACATACTGCCCCTGCGCGCGCTATGCTGGCCCAGGCCGGAATTCCGATTGTGGAGATCATGGACATCGATGGCCAGGTTGTGGACAGCGCCGTAGGTATCTCTCATCGTCGCGCAGGGCGTCAGATGGCGGAGGCCATCGTGGCCTCAGGATACACGCGTATCGCTTTTTTGGGCACACAGATGCCCCACGATTTTCGCGCTAAAAAGCGGTTGGAGGGGTTTGAAGAGGCCCTGAAACGCGCGGGAATGTCGCTTGTGGATCGGGAGTTTTATGATGGCGGATCGGCTCTTCTGAAAGGGCGCGAAATGACCGCTGTCGTGTTGCGCCGAAGCCCGGATGTGGATTTTCTCTATTATTCCAATGACATGATCGGGGCAGGCGGTTTGCTATATTGCCTCGATCAAGGCATCGACGTGCCCGGAAAAGTTGGTCTTGCTGGCTTCAATGGCGTTGATCTGTTGGATGGTCTGCCGCGTCGCCTCGCCACAATGGACGCCTGCCGGATGGAGATTGGCCGCCGTGCCGCACAAATAATAGCGGGACGCAATGAGGACGCTGACCTTGGGCCGGAGACTGTCGAACTGTTCCCAACTCTGCAACCCGGTGATACGATCCGCCAGCGCTAAGCCAGCAATTTTCCGCCCCGTTGGCCAATGATACGGGTGTTCAGGACAGTTCCTTCGATCTGGTCGGCATCATACAGCACTTCGGTGAACTGTTCGGTCCGGCCAAGGCGCGGGCTTTCGATCAGCACGTGATGAAGCTGACCAACTTGAGCCATCAGGTGCCGCGCCAAAGCCACATCGCCAGCGGCCCGCAATATCGCCGCCCGCGCCTTGACATCCGGCCCCTTGACTTGAGGCATCCGCGCGGCCGGAGTACCCTTGCGCGGGCTGAACGGAAAGACATGCAAGAAGGTAAGGCCGCAATCCTCAATCAGCTTCGCCGTGTTTGCGAACATATCTTCGGTTTCAGTTGGAAAGCCCGCAATCAGGTCCGCGCCATAAATCATATCGGGACGAAGAGCACGGGCTTCCTCGCAAAACCGGATCGAATCTTCGCGCGAATGCCGTCGTTTCATCCGCTTCAGGATCAGGTTGTCGCCGGCCTGCAAACTCAAGTGCAGATGCGGCATAAGGCGCGGTTCGGTCGCTATCGCTTCCATCAACGCAAGGTCGGCTTCGATGGAGTCAATCGAGGAAATCCGCAACCGCAGGATTGAGGTCAGCCGCAAAATCTTGAGCACCAGATCACCTAGGCGGGGGGTGCCCGGCAGGTCGGCTCCCCAAGAAGTCAGGTCGACCCCGGTCAACACGACTTCCAAAAATCCCTTTTGGATCAGACGCTTGATCTGCTCAATCACCACACCTGCCGGCACAGATCTGGAGTTTCCACGACCATAGGGAATGATGCAAAATGTACAGCGGTGATCACAGCCGTTCTGTACCTGAACATAGGCCCGTTGCCGTCCGAACCCGTCGATCAGATGACCCGCCGTCTCACGAACCGACATGATATCATCCACCAGAACCTTCTCGGTCAGGCCAATCAGGTCCGGCACCTGCAGGTCAGCTGACAGGTTCAGCCAAGTCCCGGCCTGCATCTTTTCATGGTTGCCGATAACCCGCGTTACCTCGTTCATTTCGGCAAAGGTTTCGGGTTCGGTTTGTGCGGCGCAACCGGTCACGATCACGGCTGCTCCCGGATTTTCGCGGGCCAGACGGCGGATTTCCTGCTTTGATTTTCGGACCGCTTCAGAGGTTACTGCACAAGTGTTCACAATCACGGCGCCAGACAGTCCGGCCGCTGCGGCGAGCTCTGTCATCGCCTCGGATTCGTAGGCGTTCAGACGGCATCCGAGCGTCGCGAAGATCGGCGGCTTCACGTCCGAGTTCATGCATTGGCCGCCAGAAAGTCGGCAGACAAGACGCCGTCGAACACATGCTGAACCGGACCTGACAGCCACACGCCATCGTCGAGCCAATCAATCTCCAGCACACCGCCGTCAAGGCTCAACTGCACCTTGCGCCCTGTCAATCCGCGCAAATGGGCGGCGACGGCCGTTGCGCAAGCGCCTGATCCGCAGGCTAAAGTGACCCCAGTGCCGCGTTCCCAAACCCTCATTCGTAAATGATCGGAACCCAACACCGAAGCAAACTCAACATTGGTCCGCTGCGGAAAGAGCATGTCATTTTCCACCGTTGGACCCCTCGTCGCGACGTCAACCGCTCCTGCATCGGCGACGAAAAACACGCAATGCGGATTGCCCATGCCCACTGCGACCGGGTCACCCGCCAAAGGCAAGTGCAACGTTTCAACGGCATGAGACAGGGGTACCTCTGCCCAATCCAGCTGCGGTGCGCCCATGTTCACGGAAACACGCCCGTCTGACAGCCGCCGCGCTGAAAGTTGGCCTCGTGCTGTAACCAAATTGACCGCATCAACACCGGCACCGCGCATCACAAAATCGGCAACGCAGCGCGTGGCATTTCCGCAGGCGCCTGCCCGACTGCCATCGGTGTTCCAAAAATCCAGCGCAAAATCGGCGTGGTTGGAGGTGCGGATCTCGGCAAGCTGGTCAAAACCCACGCCCCGATTGCGATCCCCCAAGGCGCGGGCCAAATTGGCCGTCACAACCGCCGCACGCCCGCGTGAGTCGATGACGACGAAGTCATTGCCCGCGCCGTGCATTTTCATGAAGGACAGGCCGGAATGGGGTACCGCATTGCTCATCCGCGGCGTATACGCTTGGCCAACGGTTTTTGCCAGTCTGCACAGAAACTCCGGCGAAACTCGGTGCCCTCTAACGCTTTGGTTCTGCGTGCCGATGCCGGGTGCCGCCAGCTTCTTGGTAGTGCATTCGCCCTTGATCAGGTTTGGCGAGGCTGGCTTCCGGAATCAGCCGCGACGCAAAAAGGCTTCCGGAAAAAAGCGCTTGAACAGGGGTTGACGGCACCGTCAGCTTTGCTTAGTCAGCGCCGCAGTGGGCCGGTAGCTCAGCCGGTAGAGCAACTGACTTTTAATCAGTAGGTCTCGGGTTCGGATCCCGACCGGCTCACCAATTATTCCAAGGGCTTAGGTGGCGACGCCTGAGCCCTTTTTATCGGCTGAAGGCGTTGTCAGCACGGCGAGGACCCCATATTTGGTCGCAAGGCATGCGTCTGGTTTAGCTGAACACGCGTATCCAACCGATGCAAGTATTCAGCCAATCTGGCACAGAAGCACGTTGACCAGCAGTCCCTGATAAGTAATGCCAAAGCTCGACCGCGATCCAGTGGGTCCTGACGTCACGTGGTGTCCGATCGGTGCGGCATCGGAAATCTGTGGATTAGCCCGGTTCTGACATAGGGCATTTGGTACCAGACAATCGGCAGGTACCATTCCGGCTTGCTTGATCTAAGCAGGCTTTGAAGCCTGAAAGGTAGGGCCGAACCCACATCTTTGACGTTTCTGAGGAGCTGGGTCTAAAAAACGGTTCCCTCTAGACTTGCCATCGGCGCCATAGCCAGTGCCGCTGGCAAGCTACGTCGGTGCGTCAAATCGGCCAAGTGGTAGGATCCTGACGCGTTTGATCTGGCTGCAGGCAATTGCCGCAAGTTGCGCCGCAAAGAGGCGAGCGCGTGAGAATATTCGTCCTGCCCGAACGACGACTGAACGGAGTCTGAAGCGAAGATGTAGGGCGCGGGGCCGTCCCGGTGTCAATGGACGAAAGGCAGCTTCCGGTATTGACGCCAATCTCAATTGCCCGGCCTGCGGCTGCGTCACTGCTGATAGCCCTGCAATTATCGGAACAATGGCTTCGTTTCGACTTTCGAAGAGGGCGCCTATGAGCAGGGCCTTGGCGCACAGGGGTCGGGCGTATCGCCCAATTCTGGCCTGGACATCGACCTGTATCCGCGCGCCCGCACCACATTTCCATGCCCGCGCCCACCAAATATCCAACCAAACCTTCGACAGGGCGATGGAAGTCCGGAGCTGTGCAGTACCCTCTCACCTTCTTTGCCCGCCGTTCGGTTCAGTCTTCAGCCCTCACGTTACCGCCAAGGCTTCAGTCGGTCACGCTGCGGGAATCTTGGCTTGCCCGTGCGACCTGTCCGCGCAGCCGCAGCCAACGATCGCAAACCGATAACGCTGTGATGACGGCGGGTCGCGATGGTCCCGACCATTGGCGCAGAGATCGCGCAGTTCAGACCACTGCAACGTCTTGGCTCAGATTCATTTTTGGAGGCAGATATTGGACCAATCCCTAGGGCTGATCCGTCCAGGTCCGCAGTTGAGCGGGGCCAAAGGGCACCGGACAGCGGTCTTGATGATGGTGCTTGCGGCGTTTTTATGGGGGTCCGGAAACGTCGCAAATAAGACGGTCCTGTCAGATCTTGATCCCTTTGCCGCTGTCGCTGGCCGCAATCTGGTAGGACTGCTGGTGTTAAGCCCCTTTGCTTTGAAACAACTGCTTGGGGTTAAAGACTTTGCCGCCTGGATCAAAAGCGTTCTACTGCCGTCAATCCTATTCTGCGCCGGGATTCTCTGCCAGCAGCGGGGTTTTCAATCCACAACTGTCACCAATGCCAGTTTTCTGGTGAATGCTTGTTCTGTCCTGACCCCAATCGTGGCTTTTGTATTTTTGCGCGACCGGATTGGGCCGATGATAGGAATTGCGGCGGCGCTGACGCTGCTTGGGGCGTTTTTGATGAGCGGGGCCGACCGCACTTTGGCCTCGATGAACGCGGGCGATCTCGCCTGTCTGGTGGCCGCAGTGTTCTATGCCGGTTGGATCGTGGCGCTGTCCCGGCACGCGGTCAGGCACGGGCAGGCCATGGCCACCATCTTTGTGCACTGCGCGGTCACCCTTGTCGCTGCGATCTTCATATTGATGGTTTTCGCTCCAAAACAGCCGGGCATCTGGACGCAAGGCTTGCCGGAGGTGCTGTATCTTGGGGTGTTTTCGACAGCTGTGCCTTTCGTCCTGATGACGCGGGCGCAAGAGCGGTTGTCAGCTTCGACGGCGGCGGTTTTGGGCGCAGCGGAAAGCTTGTTCGGCGCTGGTGGTGGTTTTGTTCTGCTGGGTGAACGTCTGGGGCTGACGCAAACGCTGGGGGCGATGCTGATATTTGCGGCAATCGTGATCGCCGGCGTTGCCGTGCCCACTACATCGGTCCGGGGTGCCGTGACCAAGATGCCGCGCGCGAGTGGTGACCCGGCGCGCGGGCTGATCGAGGCGGTCGGATTTGGACGCATGGCCCTTTTGTCGCCAAACCCTCCACCCCCCTACGACCCTGACTTGGCGGGCATGGACACCGCTGACACGGATTACCATGCGGCAAATTACCGAGACCGGCAAAAGAGGTCGGCTCCTTGAACGCCGCATTGCTGCCACCTACTGGAACCGTGTTTTAATTTGAAAAAGCGACCTCAGATACTTCACCGGATATTTCAAATGTTTGACCAGTCCGAAGTCACAAATCGCCAGCAGGCGTCACTTTTAATGATGTTCCGTTGCGCTGTTTTGAAAAGCTTGGATTGTGGCGGTTTGCCGGGGTTTGGTCGCTTTGGGCACTGTGGGTCGGGCATGCGGCGTCCGGCTATTTTTGAGGCTCGAACCTTGGCTCAGCAGGGGCCTTTGGGGCGGAATTATGAATGCGGCAGCCCTGAAGGCGTCCTGCCGATAGGTCTTGGCAGCGAGCAGGCCTGCCTGGCCTTTGCGGGTTGGCTTCGCCGTGCCATCAAAGAATTGCCGATGCCGGCTTGGAACTCCAATGACCCGGCGATTGACATGCTCAAGGGCCTCTTTCCAACGCTTGGCACCTTGATCGCACCATTGGTCAAGATCGTCCCCGTCAACCCGGCAATCCACGGTGTCGGGGCGCAACGTCCGGTCCAGTCCGAAAAGCCGGTGCTGAAGCGCCTTCGTGCCCTTTTTGGCGTGCTGCGCGCTGACCTTCCGAGGCTTGCGGTCCGGTCCGTGCAAGCGTTCGTCATCGCGTTGACGGTCACCCGCCCATCGGAAAGTGCAAGCTCAATCAAAGCGACCCTGCCGTCGCCTGTAGCGCAGCATTGACCGGGCCTCCAAACCTCAGCTATTTTCAGAGGCGTTGGGTGGAATTGAGTTTCTCAAACGCTGATGAGTGGATGGACATGCGGGTTCGGTTGAATGGGCCTTTCCGGGTATTTGATCCGCATGGCGCGGACCTTACCCCGAAAGGTATCAAAGAACGCGGGCTTCTGGCGTTGTTGTTGCTGTCGCCCGGTCAACGCCGTACCCGTGTCTGGATTCAAGATAAATTGTGGAGCACGAGCAACGCCGAACAAGCATCGGGCAGTTGCAGGCAGGCGCTGGCCAAAGTTCGCAAGGCGCTTGGCCCCCTGGCCGAACGCCTGCACAGTGATCGTTCAGCACTTTGGCTGGCACCGCAAGTGCCGGTGGACGATGTGCTCAACGCAGCAGACGGCGAACTGCTGGATGACCTTGACATCGCAGACCCCGAGTTTTCCGACTGGGTTTCGGCGCTGCGTATTCGGCAGTTTGCGCCACGAGAAGTTCTGACCCTGGCAGCCCCGGCGCAACCTATGGCGGCGCCACGCCAGATTGCCCTGATCAGCCGCAACGACCGATCCGGAACCGTGCGGGGTGCCTTTGTCCTGCGCGTCCTGTCACAGCGCATCGCCAGCCGGATTGCCGCAATGGTTGATCTGGATGTGGTGGAAAGCGATGCTGAAGACCGGTTCAGTCCCGACCCGCAGCCCGCCGCTCGGATTGAACTTGAGTGTCTGGAGGAGAGCGACATTGCCTATTTGTTGCTTCGCGTCATCGGGCAGCCAAACCGGCGCATTGTGTGGTCAGGGCGGTTGATGATTGCGCCAAGCCTGTCCGCCATCTGGGAGTCCGAAGACGTCACGCGCATCGTGAACCGCACCGTTCAGGCCGTATGCGATACCGCAGTCGGCAGCGCCAGCCTGACGCCGATGGCGGCAATTCAAAGGGCGATCCGTCTTAAATACACATTTGACCGTGCCAGCCTTGCCAAAGCTGATGAATTGTTGCGTCGCGCTGCGGATAGCCACTTGCAAGGTCTGGCACTGGCCTGGAACGCCATGGTGCGATTGGACGAAGTCCACGAGTTCCGCGAAAACGATCTGTCCAGAATTGCGGAAGGGGTTGAATTTGCAGAGCGCGCCGTTCGGCTGTTGCCTGACAATTCTGCCGTCCTGGCGATGGCGTCGGAAGTTGCGATATACCTGACCGATGATTTGGACAAGGCAGCGTTTTTCGCCAAGAATGCTGTTATGGCCGACGATCAGGACCCTGACGCGCTGGCTGCGGTGGGCCGCGCGCTGTCCTATCAGGGTCAGGACGGTCGGGCCCATCAGATGGCGATGGCTGCCCATTACAATGCCCAAGGCTCGCCCTACAGTTCTGATTGGGACATGATGTTGGCCAGTGCAAAAATTCGCATCGGGGATCTGGCCGGCGCTTTTGACTACGCTTTGGCCTCTTATCGCAAAGTACCCTTCGGACGCCACGCGTTGCGCTATCTGACAATTCTGTCGTACCTTGACGACAGGCGTGAGGATGCGGAGCGTTTTGCGCTCAGGCTCCGTCGGTTGGAACCGGACTTCGGGCTGTCGCTTTTGCTGGCAAATTATCAACCCATCTCAAGCCGCAGGGATGCAAACCTGCTTGCGATGTTGCGCGACAAGCTGGCCTGAAAGCGGTAGCCGTTGTCCGCCCGCCATTCAACTCCGTCGCGGCGGTGGATCCGTGACATTCGGCAGGATTTTCAGTCGGGCAAGGCCCTGAGGGTTGACCAGATGATAAGTCTCGGGCTGCGGACGGCGCGGCGCGTTCCACACCGGAGGCCATTCCGTACGACGGTCGCCACAGCATCACATCAGCAACCGACCAGATGATGTAGCACGCAGCCAACCTCGTCTGTGTAAGCGCTGGAACAATACGCATGTGGCAACACTCAGGCCTATGGCGGCAGGACCGCCCGTCAGACGCCGGGCGATCGCTCTCGTCTTGCCTTGGCCCGCGGTGGCTGCCACAATACTTCCCATCACCAAATCTGTTGCGTTTCCGAAATTGTAAAATTCGCCAGGTGCCGCGATCCGTCGGCCAAATGCTTCCGGCAGAATGGCGCGGCGCGGCACAAGTGATAGGGTTTCGTTCAGATTCGACCTGCGTCGCCTCCTGCTGCCGGGTCTGCGTCAGCCGGACGTTTTCGGTCTGATTGAGCCTCTTTGTGCCCGTCCGACATACCGGAAAGATGCCGCGCAGGTCGCCGCCCACCGCGCCGGAAGGTGACGACGGTAGGTTGCGTTTTAGGATTCTCGCCTGCCTGACGCCAATGATCGGTGGAGGGAAGGTATCAGGGCGCTCACGGTGCAAACTAATGAGTTATGACCAAACGCAAGCCTTTGATTCCTGTGCCAAGGCTCGGCCAATTTCGGGAACGAAACGTGCGCCAACGCGACCGGCCTTGCGCCAATCAGTGCTTTCAACGTCGCAGCGAACCCGTGGCGAACGATGAATTTGATCCCTGGACCCACGCCTTTTGGTGGTCGTCTTCGGCACCACAAAGGCACCGGTCCGCACCCCTGTCATCAAGCAGTTGCACGCTATCGTATTGCTTTGGTTTTTCTCCGCGCAGCGCCTCTGCCGCTTTGCGCCTTTTCCAAAGACCTGCAATGGACCTATGTAGGGTGCAACCACGGAGGCGCTTATGCCAGTAGAATTGGGTCTTGACAGCTTTGGTGACATCTCGCCCGGGTTGGACGGCAAACCGAAGCGGGCCGACGAGGTGCTGCGTGACGTCGTCGAAGAAGCGGTGGTGGCCGATCAGGCTGGCATCGACTTCATCGGTCTGGGCGAACATCATCGGCCGGATTTCGCGATCTCGTCGCCAGAGATCGTGTTGGCGGCCATCGCAGGCCGGACCCGCCGCATTCGCCTTGGCACGGCTGTCACCGTGCTGTCTTCGGATGATCCGGTTCGGGTGTTCCAGCGGTTTTCCACCCTCAACGCCATTTCCAACGGCAGGGCAGAGGTCATTCTAGGTCGCGGCAGTTTTACCGAAAGCTATCCGCTGTTCGGTTACGATATGGCCGAATACGATGTTCTGTTTGAGGAAAAGCTTGACCTGTTCGCCAAACTGGTTCGCGAGAAAGAGGTGACCTGGGCTGGAACGACCCGCACCGGCCTCGACCGCGCGCGCGTTCAGCCGCCGCTTGGCCCCGAGGGTCTGACGGTCTGGGTCGGCGTCGGTGGCAGCCCGGAATCGGTGGTGCGCGTGGTGCGTCAAGACCTGCAACTGATGTTGGCGATCATCGGCGGCGACCCGCGCCGGTTCCTGCCCTATATTGACCTCTACCACCGTGCCTGTGCGCAGTTGAACAACCCGGTGCGACCTTTCGGCGTCCACTCCCCCGGCTTCGTTGCCAAGACGGACGCGGAGGCGCGCGAGATCGCTTGGCTTCCCTACCAGGATATGTTTGGCCGCATCGGTCGCGAACGCGGCTGGCCACCCGCCACCAAAGCCAAGTTTATTGCCGAGGTCGAAACCGGTTCCCTTTACATCGGATCACCCGAAACTGTGGCGCGCAAAATTGCAGCCACTGTGGGCGATTTGGGACTGGCACGCTTCGACATGAAATACACCACGGGCCCGATTGCCCATGGCCAACTGATTGAGTGCCTTCAGCTTTATGGTGAAAAGGTCATCCCGATGGTGCGCGACATCCTCGCCTCCCAAAAAGCGACTCAATCAGTGTCATGAAAAAGGACGGAGCAACTGCTCCGTCCAATTTCATAATTCCCGAAGGTCGCCTCGCTCAGATCATTCGTCGCCGTCGTCGCCGCCCGCATCAGCTTCGGCCTTGGCAGCCTTTTCCGACACAGCCATCGAGACGCCATCGCGTTTGACGCTGATCAGGGCGCGGCGCATTTTCTTCAGTTCAGCTTCATAATGGGCTTGGCGGCCTTCTTTCCAGGCGGCCGTCCGCTCAGCAGCTTTCTTGTCCGGGTTGGCTGCGGACCAGTCGTGGCGCCACAAGGCACGCAGGATCAGGCGGGCAACCTGGGTCTCCGGGCCTTTCGGAACGGAGCCAGCAGTTTTCTTGCCGCCCGCTTTTCCGACTTTACCGTCAGCCTTGTTGGCTTCGCGTTTGGCAGCACGCTTGGCGATGACGTCGGCACTGGGTCCGCCAGCGGCCTTGGCCCTGGCTTTGCGCTTGCCACCCGCCTTGACGCCTACTTCCACGTTATCCATTTGATTCACTCCTTTAGATATGCATTCGAATATGGGTTTTTGCTTTTCTGTCAACACAGTCCCGCGAGGTTTCGGCTAACTTCAGCCGACGGACGACCGCTTTTTCCTCAGTACTGAAGTTTCTCTCCCAAACCGGATAAAAATCGCATCAGCGCCACGGATTGGGCGGTTTTCCAATGGTAAACGATCTGGTAAGCGCAGGCCACCACGACACGCAGACGTGATGGCGCTTCCAAGGAAAAGGGATTCACATGGCAGGTAATTTTTTGATGGTGGGCGCAGGTTTGTCCGGCGCCGTCATTGGCAGGCATCTGGCAGAGTTGGGGCATCAGGTGACCATTGTTGACACCCGCGACCACATCGCCGGCAATTGCCATTGCGAGCGGGATCCAGCGACCGGTGTTATGGTTCACATTTACGGTCCCCACATTTTCCACACCGACGATGCCGAGGTTTGGGACTACGTCAACAGCTACGAAACGTTCATGCCGTACAAAAACCGGGTCAAGACCATCTCGGGCGGGCAAGTGTTCTCGCTTCCGGTCAACCTGCACACGATCAACCAGTTCTTTCATGCCACCATGAACCCGGCAGAGGCCAAGACATTTCTGGAAAGTAAAGCCGACACCACCATCACGGATCCGCAAACTTTCGAAGACCAGGCCCTGCGGTTTGTCGGTCAGGAATTGTATGAGGCCTTCTTCAAAGGTTATACTCAAAAGCAGTGGGGCGTACATCCGACCGAGCTTCCTGCCTCGATTCTGAAACGCCTTCCGGTGCGCTTCAACTACGACGACAACTATTTCTTCCACAAGTTTCAGGGCATGCCGCAGAACGGCTATACCGATATGGTGGCGCGTATCCTTGACCATGCGAATATCAGCGTCCATCTTGGCACCCGTTTCACCCGCGATCAGGCGGCCAGATACGACCATGTTTTCTACTCCGGCCCGCTGGATGGCTGGTATGACTATGACATCGGTCGGCTTGGCTATCGCACGCTGGATTTCGAACGCTTCACCCATCAGGGCGATTATCAGGGCTGTGCCGTGATGAACTATGGCGAGGTGGAAACCCCATGGACCCGCATCACCGAACACAAGCACTTTTCGCCGTGGGAAAGCCACGAAGGCTCGGTCCTGTACCGCGAATTCTCGCGTCTGTGCGGGCCGGACGACATTCCCTACTACCCTATTCACCTGATGGACGAGAAGAAACTGCTTCGGGAATATGTCGCCCGGGCTGAAACCGAAACTGGCGTGACCTTCGTTGGCCGCCTTGGCACCTATCGCTACCTTGATATGGACGTGACGATCCGCGAGGCGCTGAACACCGCCCGCGCCTTTGTGGGCCATCTGGCCAAGGCAGAACCCATGCCGGCCTTCATGGTCCGCCCGATATGATACATGACGCCGGAGCGGCGGGTGACCTGATCGCCCCGGCGGAAGCGGATACAACGTCGCGCGCACGCCTTGTGGCGCTGGTCGTGACCTATAACCGGCGCGCGCAACTGCACCGGACGATAGACTGCCTCTTGGCAGAGGATCTCGACGCCATTCTCGTCGTTGATAACGCCTCCACCGACGGCAGCACCGAGTTTCTGTTCAAACTGCAAGACCCGCGCCTGCATATCATCACCTTGACGGAGAATACCGGCGGCGCGGGCGGCTTTGAACAAGGTTTGCGGGTGATCGCCGAACGCTTTGACCCCGACTGGTGCGTTTTGATGGACGACGACGCGCGCCCGGAACCCGGTGTGATGGACCGCTTCATCTCGCGTGCCGCAGCGCTGGAGCGTGACGGGTTTGAGGCGATTGCAGGCGGCGTCTACTATCCCGATGGCAATATCTGCGACATGAACCGGCCATCCCGCAACCCGTTCTGGCACCTGAAAGATTTTCTGCGGACCGCCACCGGTCGTGGTCGCGAGGGCTTTCATGTCGGAGATGAGGATTATGCCGCAACCGAACCGGTGCCGATTGACGCCACGTCTTTCGTCGGCTTCTTTTTGTCCCGCAAGGGCCGGTTGCGGGCCGGTTTCCCGGATGGCAACCTGTTCATCTATGCTGACGATGTGATCTACACGCTGCGGATGACACGCAAGGGTGGCAAGATCGGTTTTCTGCCCGCGCTTCGCTTTGAACATGACTGTTCGACCTACAGACAGGGTGGCGGCGACATCTATCGCCCCTTGTGGAAGGTTTACTACAACTACCGCAACAGCCTGCTGGCCTACCGTGTCGCTGCCGGTCCCTTGATGTTCTGGCCGGTCTTTGTGCTTGCCGTGTTGAAATGGCGCATGCGCGCCCGCCGCGCCGGAGGTGACCGCGCTGCCTACATGGCGTTGATGCGCCTTGCTATCGCCGATGCTCTGTGCAACCGGCTGACGCGCAGTTTCCAGGAAATCCGCCACATTGCGCGCCATACCGATTGAGGCTGAAGCGGCCCAATTGCCTGCCCCGGCCTTGTGCAAATGCAGCGACAATGCCACAACCTGCAAGCAGGACTTTGACGACCGATTGGGGTGATCCTTGGACAGCAAAACAACTCAATTGCCGACGCAGATCCCCGGCAAAGCCGCTTTGCCCACCAGCACTGGTACGGAGTTGGGCGCTCAAAGCGTCGCATCCTGGCTGACCCTGCAACGGCTGGTTTTTGCCGATCCGGGCGTCTGTACCGAAGCCGCGATGTTTTACCGCAAGGAAGGCAAGATTTTCGTCTCCGCCCTCCACGGCCAGATCCGCTTGGAACCCGGCGCCACGGTCCGCTTCAACACCGCCTTCAATGTTTTGGGGTTGGAAGCTTTGGACCTCGCCTGCCACCTTGGCTGCCTCGTTTTCGCGTTGCGTGGTACCGGTCAGGTCGAGGTGAGCGTGTTTCAGGGTCTTGCCGGACGCTCTGCCCAACGTCTGCTGTCTGATATCGTCATCCTTGACCCCGAAGGCGAAATTGTTCTCAATCTGGAGAATAACGGCCTGATCCGGCGTGAAGGCGTGATTTGGGTTGAATTGCGCACTGTGGGGACCGAAAGCGCCTGTATCGACTCTGGCCGTTTCCTGACGGACACAACCCCCAACCCTGACCTGCGTCTGGCGATATGCTGTCCGCAAGAGGAGGGTGCGCCAAGGGCCAAGCTGGATCACCTGACCAACTGGGCGGCCGCGCAAGGTGGCAAAGTCACCGTGCTCGCCACTCCGGGCGCGGGTCACGCGGCCCTTCTGACCCAAGCCAAGGCTCAGGCCTTCACCCATGCGCTGCTGATCTCGTCCGATACAACCATTGGGACCGAGACTCTTGATCGCACCCTTGCAGCCTTGCAGATCCTGTCAGGCCCCAGTCATGCCTTTGGCGCAATCACGCTGGACGTATCGGAGGCCGCGCAACTCGCCGACAACGGTCTGGTGCGCAACGCCGAGGGTAAGCTGGAAGCCCTTTCCACCCAGTTCGACATGCGCATCTTCACCAATGTGGTGGACGTCAATTCCGAAGCGATTTCAAATTCTGCCTCTGGCCTGATTGTGCCGCAATCGACCTTTTTGGCTTTTGCCTTGACCGGGGACCATGTTCTGACTGCGGATCGCCTTGGCCTTGATGACCTGATGTGCCTGTCTCAAAGCGGGTTGCAGGTCAGTCAACTTCCGGGCCTTCTGATCCGGCGGGATACCTTTGGCCACAAAGTCACCGGCCTTTTGACCCTGCAAAATGTGATCTTCCCGGAACAGACCATCTGCACCGAAGGCAACCTGTTCTTCCACCCCAAAGGCGCCGTGGTCTATGATGACCGCGCCGCCTGCTTGACGCTGGAAGAGGGGGCCACCGCGTTTTTCGACTCCTATTTCAACGCGCTTTCCATCGGAAAATGGCACGATAGCTGCGCGCTGAATGGCCTGTGGCTGGGGATCTTCGGTCGCGGCAGGGTCGAGGTGAAGGTGTTCCACGCGATCCCGGACCGGTCGTGGGAGCAGTTGGCCACCCAGATTTTCAACCTGTCGAAAGGCCACGAATCGCTGATCGACCTGTCGCACTACCGCAACAACTCCACCCGCGGTATGATCTACTTTGAGGTGCGGGCGCTTTCCAAAGGCGTTGCGATCACCGCGGGCCGCTTTATGACCGAGGCGAAGGTCAATCCTGCCTGCCGCCTTGCCCTGTCGATCACCACATTCAAACGTGAAGCGCAGGTTGAAAACACTGCGCGCCGGCTTGCCCACTACCTTGACCGTGCCGAGTTTGCAGACCAGATCGATTGCTTCATCGTCGACAATGGCAATTCAGCTGAAATCCTGGTGCATCCCAAGATCCGCCGGATAGCCAACGCCAATCTTGGCGGTGCTGGCGGTTTCACCCGAGGATTGTTGGAGGCCGAAGCCCTGGGCTATTCCCACGTCCTATTCATGGACGACGACGCCGCGATCCCGATGGAGGCTTTGCACCGGACTTATGCGTTCCTGAGCCTTGCCGTGGACCCCAAAGCCGCCGTCGCCGGGGCGATGATCAACAACACCGACAAATGGCGCATGTTCGAAAACGGCGCTACCTTCGACCGCAAATGTTTCCCCCTGTTCACGGGAACTGACCTGCGTGATCGTGATGCGGTGTTCAGGATGGAGAATGAAAGTGCGCTCAGCCGTTCGTCCAAAATGTACGGCGGCTGGTGGTTCTTTGCCTTTCCGGTTGCCCAAGTCACCCGCCATCCGTTTCCCTTCTTCGTGCGCGGCGATGACGTGAATTTCAGCCTGGCCAACGAATTTGCCATCACGACCCTCAACGGCGTCGTGTCTTTTGCCGATGATTTCACGGATAAAGAATCGCCACTGACCTGGTATCTCGACCTGCGCAGCCACATGGTCCACCATTTGACGTTGGAGAAGATGGAGGTTGGCCGCCGCGCTCTTGCCGGGATCGGTGTTTCATTTTTCAAGCGCAACATCCCAAAATTCCAGTACGAGACCATCGAGGCGGTGTTTCAGGCTTGGGAGGATGTTCTGAAGGGTCCAGACTTTTTCACCGCCAACGCCGATGCCAGCGCGCCGCGCGCCGCGATCAAAGCCTTGACCAAAGGCGAGTCATGGAAGCCCGCCGCCGATCTTGATCTGACACAAAAGCCCGGATTGTTTGAAAAACGCGAGGGGCTGCGACGCCGCTTTTACCCTCTGTCGCTTAACGGCCATTTCCTGCCTTTCTTCCCGCTTTGGGGCGGCAGGCGGGTTATTCCAGCGCAAAGGCGCGGGCATCTGGATGTGGTCTGGGGGGCTGCACAACTGACCTTCCTCAACTCCACCCGCGACAAGGGTTACGTCACCAAAAGGTCAAACCTGATCGCAGCCCGGCAGATCGCGCATCTGGCAAGCCTTTGGCTGCGCACGATGATCGGCTATAGTGCCTTGCGCGCCCTTTACCACAAACGCTATCCGCTGATCACCACGCCGGACTTTTGGCGCGGCGCGCTGGCATCCGGCCCCACTGCCAAAATTCCCGCTGCGACCAGCCCTACGCCAAGTGCGGTTGAAACGCAGCAATCACCTGCGCATAAACGTCCCGCTTGAACGGAACGATGCAGGCCAGCATTTCAGCGGCACCAATCCAGCGCCATTCGGCGAATTCCTGATGCGGCTGCACGATGTTGACCTGATCATCCCGCCCCTTGAAGCGGTACAAGAACCAGCGCTGCCGCTGCCCCTTGTACTTGCCGCCCCAGACCTTGCCCAGCAATTCGGGCGGCAGGTCATAGGTCAGCCACTCTGGCGACTTGGCGACAAACTCCACCAGATCGGGCGAAACTCCGGTCTCTTCGGCCAATTCGCGCAACGCGGCAGCCTTGGGTTTCTCGCCCTCGTCAATCCCGCCCTGCGGCATTTGCCAGGCATCAGGCGCACCATCCAACCGCCGCCCGGCAAAGATCAACCCCGCAGGGTTGATCAATGTGACACCGACGCAAGGTCGATAGGGCAGGTCACTCACTGTTTGGCCACCGCCGACAATCCGCGCAAAATGTCGATCGCATAGGCCAACTGGAAGTCGTCATCGCGCAGCTTCGAGGCTTCCTCGGTCCGCGCCCGATCAATTTCCAGCTGCTTTTTCTCATCATCCGTCATCGAGTCGTTCGACAGGATCCCGTTCAGATCGGCTTCAGAGGTCATCTTGTTGGGATCTTTCGCCGGATCGACCGGCTTGGCGTTCGGGTCTACCGCAGGCTGGTTGACCACGATATCCGGCATCACGCCCAAGGCCTGAATAGACCGGCCCGACGGCGTATAATACCGCGCCGTGGTCAACCGCATCGCACCATTGCCGCGCACCGGCAGGATCGTCTGAACCGACCCTTTGCCGAAGCTTTTCGTGCCGACCACGATCGCGCGGTGATGATCCTGCAACGCCCCGGTGACAATCTCGGACGCTGAGGCAGAGCCGCCGTTGATCAGAACGACCATCGGTTTGCCGTTGATCAGATCGCCCTTCGTCGCGTTGACGCGCTCGTTGTCAGCGGGCAAGCGGCCCCGCGTCGACACGATCTCGCCTTCTTCAAGGAACGCATCCGATACATCAATCGCCTGCACCAGAAGTCCGCCAGGGTTATTGCGCAGGTCAAGCACCACGCCGTTGATCTTGTCCAGACCACCGGCCCCATCCACTGCCTTCTTCAACTCCGATTGCAGCCCGCTGAAGGTCTGGTCAGTGAACGAAGTGATCCGCAGCACAACCGTTTCGCCGACGACCCGGCCCTTGACCGCTGCCACCTTGATCGTGTCGCGGATGATCGAGACATCGAACGGGTCTTTGACCCCCTCGCGCACCACATTGATCACCACTTCCGAACCGATCGGGCCGCGCATCAGGTCAACCGCCTGATCCATCGTCATCCCGTTGATCGGCTTGCCATTGACCTTGATGATCAGATCGCCCGTCTTGATGCCTGCCTTGTCTGCCGGCGTCCCGTCAATCGGGCTGACAACCTTGATATAGCCGTCCTTCTGCGTCACCTCGATACCAAGGCCACCAAATTCGCCCTTGGTCTGCACCTGCATCGCGGCGTAGTCCTTGGCGTTCATGTAGCTGGAATGCGGGTCCAGCGAGGACAACATCCCGTTGATCGCCGCTTCGACCAGCTTTTGCGTGTCGACTTCCTCAACATACTGGCTGCGGATGCGATCAAACGCGTCACCGAACAGATCCAGCTGCTGATAGACCGAGGAATTCTTGGTCGCCTCTTGCGCGATCAGCGGCCCCGCAAATTGCGTGACCAAAAGCGCGCCAGCCACAGTGCCACTCAAAGCGGCGATCAGAACCTTGTTCATGCCAGTCTATTCCTCGTTTGCCGCGAACCATCCCGTCGGATCGACGGCTTCAGTTCCATTGCGCAGTTCTACATAAAGCGTTTCGGTGTCACTTGCACCAGCGCCATTGCCTGCGGGTGACAGGATATCAGCGGCCGTCGCCTCTTTCCCGCCCATCAGCCCCAACGCATCGCCCTGTGACACCACGTCGCCAACCTCGCCATAAACCTGATCGAAGCCAGCCAAAACCAGAAGATAGCCCGGACCCGGCTCCAGTATCATCACATTTCCGTAGCTGAGCAGCGGCCCGCGATAGCGCACCGTCGCAGCCCAAGGCGAGGTCACCAGCGCCAAAGGCCGTGTGGCCAAGGTGACGCCGGGTTTCTTGCCGCCGCGCGCGTCAGTTTCACCGGGACGCAGAATGATCCGCCCCAGCACGGGCCACACCAGTTTGCCCTTGGCGTCGGCAAACCCCGGTGCCATGTCCTTCTGCGGTGCTAAGCCTTGGGCAAAGCCGTCCAAAGTCTTGGCGCTGGCCAGCAAGGCTTGCAAAGCGGCAGGGTCATCGGTGATCCGTTTCGGCAATTCGGTCCGGTCCGACACCGCCTGCGAAAGATCGGTCCGCGCGGTTTGCACCTGGGCCAGACCCAAGGTCAGGGTTTGCTGCGCCTGCCCTTGCAGCGTGCGCAAATCGCGCAACTCTGTCAAATCCTGCTTCAACCCCAAAGCCTGCTTCTGCAAACCCGGCGTCACCTCTGCCAAAATCATGCCCGAGCGGACGGTCCCCAATGGCCCATCCGGGTGAAGCAGCAACAGCGGTCCCTGATCTACATCCAGACCTGCCAGCACGCCCAAAAGCTGGCTGACCTCGGCCCGCTTGGTCTGAAACTGCATGGAAAGAGAGGTTTCCCGCAGCTGCGCCTCTCGCATTGCCTGACGCATCGCCGCCAACCCGGCCTCATAAGCCTTGATCGTTCGTGTCAGCGCCGCAACCCGGTCCTTCGCGCCGTCCGCCGCTTGCAAGGCATCGACTGAGGCTTTCAAATTCGCAGACGCCGTCTGTGCGGCCTTGGCCACGACACCGGCAACCTCCTGCGCGGCCAAAGGAAAGGCCGCAACAACCAGCACCAAAAGCGAAGGGGTCAGCGCGATCTTCATGCCAGAAGCAAGCTTTTTCCCGTCATTTCAACCGGTTGTGGCAGGCCCATCAACGCGAGCAGTGTCGGCGCCAAATCAGCCAGCCTGCCGCCGCCCCGCAACTTTGCCCCAACAGGCCCGCCGACCAGAATGACCGGCACCGGGTTGACCGTGTGCGAGGTATGAGGCCCACCTGTCACCGGGTCCACCATCAACTCGCAATTGCCATGGTCCGCCGTGACAATCATCGCCCCGCCCGCTTTCTGCAACGCAGCCAAAGCCCGGCCTAGTCCGATATCCACCGCCTCAACCGCCTTGATCGCCGCAGGCAGGATGCCGGTATGTCCAACCATATCGGGGTTGGCGAAATTCACCACAATCAGATCATAACCCTTTTCGATCGCCTGCACAAAATGGTCCGACACCTCAACCGAGGCCATCTCTGGCTGCAAATCATAGGTCGCGACCTTGGGCGATTTTGCCACGTAGCGGTCTTCGCCATCGTAAGGCTCCTCACGCCCACCATTAAGGAAGAACGTGACATGGGGATATTTCTCCGTCTCCGCCAACCGCATCTGGGTTAAGCCGTGGGCGGAAACCCATTCGCCAATCGTCTTGGGAATGAATTTCTTAGGGTAAGCCGTGGCCATGTACGCATTGTGGCTTTCGGAATACTCCACCATCCCCAGCAATGCCGCCCACTTTGGCCGCGGCTTTGTTTCAAACGCCCCGAACGCCGGATCGGCCAAAGCCGCCAAAATCTCCCGCGCCCGATCAGAGCGGAAGTTCAGACAGAAAAAACCATCGCCGTCCGCAGCCCCCGCATAGTCGCCAATCACTGTGGGGGCGATAAACTCGTCCATTTCCGACTTGGCATAGGATTGCGCCACGGCTGCCTTTGGCGTCGCGGCCCGCTTCCCTTTGGCATGCACCATCGCCTCGAACGCCCGCTGCACCCGTTCCCACCGGTTGTCGCGGTCCATTGCCCAATAGCGCCCGATCACGGTGACCACTTTCGCGCCAGATGGTAAAGAAACCATCAACGCATCCACAAATTCTGCCGCTGAGTTGGGTGCCACATCGCGCCCGTCGGTGATTGCATGCAGCGCCACCGGCACCCCTGCCGCAGTAAGGGCCCGACAGGTCGCCAAAACGTGGTTCAGATGCCCATGCACCCCGCCATCCGAAATGACGCCCATCAGATGCGCCACCCCGCCTGTCGCTTTCATCTTGGCAACAAACGCCAGCACGCCGTCGTTCTTCGCAAAAGTACCATCCTCGATTGCCAGATCAATCGCACCAAGGTCCATCGCAACCACGCGCCCGGCGCCGATGTTCATATGCCCAACCTCGGAATTGCCCATCTGCCCGGTCGGCAACCCCACATCCGGCCCAAAAGTGGTCAAGGTGCTGTGCGGACACTCTGCCCAAATCCGGTTGAAATTCGGCACATTCCCCAAAGCTGGCGCCGAAACCGCCGGATTTTTGCCAATCCCCCAACCGTCCAGAATGCAAAGAACAACAGGCTTCGGTACGGTCATGGCATGCCCTTTCAGAACTCCCGCCCGTTCTATAAGCCAAAAGGCCGCAGGGCAATCGGCACGCGGGGTAGCCCTGCGGCCATTTTTCCGCAGGAAAATTGTAAAGTCCCAAGCGCGCCGATCTTACGCCCGATGATAAGGTCCGCCGCCCAAAATTGTCGCGGCCCGGTACAACTGTTCCGCCAGCATCACCCGCACCAGCATATGGGGCCAGACCATAGCGCCAAAGCTGACCGAGGCGTCGGCCCGCGCTCTGACCGAAGAATCAATCCCATCCGCCCCGCCGATCACAAACGCCACCTCCCGTGCCTGATCACGATAGCCGGCCAGCATCACCGCAAATTCGGGTGAGGTCATCACCCGGCCCCGTTCGTCCAGCGTCACCAGAACCGCGCCTGCAGGAATCGCGCGGGCCAGCAACTCCCCTTCCGCCGCCATGCCAAGGTTTTTCTTGTTCTCGACCTCAACCACCACCACCGGGCCAAGCCCCAAAGGCCGCCCGGTCCGCTCAAACCTTGCCAGATAATCCTCCACCAGATCGCGCTCCGGGCCCGCCCGCAGGCGCCCCACCGCAATCAGATGCACCCGCATGTCAACCCACCTGGCTTAAACAGCGGCGTCCGAGCGATGTGCTGCCGAAGGGGTCCACATCTTTTCAAGCTGGTAGAACTCACGCACTTCCGGCCGGAAGATGTGGATGATGACATCGCCGCCGTCGATCAGCACCCAATCGCCGGTTTCCTTGCCTTCCATCTTTGCGCCGACCTTGAACTTCTCCCGCAGCCGGTCCGCCAGCTTGTCGGCAATCGAGGCCACCTGCCGCGATGACCGGCCAGAGCAGATCACCATGTAATCCGCCACATCCGAACGGCCGCGCAGGTCAATTTGCACGACCTCTTCGGCTTTGTCATCGTCAAGCGAGGTCATCACGACCTCCAGCACCTGTTCCGGGGTGTAGTCATAGGTGACGGCAGCGCCCATACGTGCGGGCCGCGGGCCAACCGGCAAGCCGGTCGCAGGGTCAGAATGAGACAGGACAAAGTCCTCCAACTGGCTGCGCCGATCAGACCCCGGCGCGAGGCTTGGCCGCAGCATAGCATTCAAGGTGTGAAACCTCAATGAAACCCGGGCCAAAGGGCAAGCCTGCGCGCTTAGCCGCGAATCAGGTCGGAAGCAAGGTGCCGCAAGCCTGCGATTTCACCAAACGCGTCACGCAACCGTTGCAACGCCCGGTCAAAGGGCGTAATTGACCCTGATGTATCGTTTCTTCGACATGGCCGACCACGTGCGCCTGCCTTGGCGCTTCACGCAGCGACTGCGGTCGATACTCGCGCGGGTTTGACCTGCCCGCGCCTTGGCGCGACCTTCGCCCATTCCCCCATCATCGCTGGAAGGACAGAGCCATGACCGCTCGCACCCTTTACGACAAAATCTGGGACGACCATCTGGTTGACCAAGCCGAAGACGGCACCTGCCTGCTATATATCGACCGCCATCTGGTGCATGAAGTGACCTCGCCTCAGGCATTCGAGGGTCTGCGCATGACCGGCCGCCGCGTCCGCGCCCCTGAAAAGACCATCGCCGTGCCGGACCACAACGTGCCCACCACGCTGGACCGTGCCAATGCCGCGACGATGACCGAGGACAGCCGCATTCAGGTCGAGGCGCTGGACAAGAATGCCAAGGATTTCGGCATCCATTACTATCCGGTGTCAGACGTGCGCCAAGGCATCGTCCACATTGTCGGACCCGAGCAAGGCTGGACCTTGCCGGGCATGACCGTGGTGTGTGGCGACAGTCACACCGCCACCCACGGCGCGTTCGGCTCGCTCGCCCACGGCATCGGGACATCAGAGGTGGAGCATGTGCTGGCGACCCAAACGCTGATCCAGCGCAAGGCCAAGAACTTCAAGGTGGAGATCACCGGCCACCTTATGCCCGGCGTCACCGCCAAAGACATCACCTTGAGCGTCATCGGCGCCACCGGCACCGCAGGCGGCACTGGCTATGTCATCGAATACTGCGGTCAGGCCATCCGCGACCTTTCCATGGAAGGCCGGATGACCGTCTGCAACATGGCGATCGAAGGCGGCGCCCGCGCTGGCCTGATCGCCCCGGATGAGAAAACCTATGCCTATTGCATGGGCCGCCCGCACGCGCCGAAGGGTGCGGCGTGGGAGGCTGCCGTGACCTACTGGAAGACCCTTTTCTCCGACGACGACGCCCAATGGGACAAGGTCGTGACCCTGAAAGGCGAAGACATCGCTCCCGTCGTCACCTGGGGCACTTCGCCGGAGGATGTTCTGCCGATCTCCGGTGTCGTCCCCAGCCCGTCCGACTTCACCGGCGGCAAGGTCGAGGCTGTTCAGCGCAGCCTTGACTATATGGGTCTGACCCCCGGTCAGAAACTGTCCGACATCCAGATCGACACCGTCTTCATCGGCTCCTGCACCAATGGCCGCATTGAAGACCTGCGCGCCGCCGCCGCCATCCTGAAGGGCAAGAAGAAGAAAGACGGGCTGCGCGCCATGGTCGTGCCCGGCTCCGGGCTGGTCCGCGCGCAGGCTGAGGCAGAGGGTCTGGCCCAGATCTTCATCGACGCCGGTTTCGAATGGCGTCTGGCTGGCTGTTCGATGTGCCTTGCGATGAACCCCGACCAACTGGCCCCGCAAGAACGTTGCGCCGCCACCTCCAACCGCAACTTCGAAGGCCGTCAGGGCAGGGGAGGCCGCACCCACCTGCTGTCCCCCGCCATGGCCGCAGCAGCCGCAATCACCGGTCACCTGACCGATGTGCGCGAGATGATGACAGAGAAGGTTTGAGGAGGACCCCATGGAAAAATTCACCAAACTGACCGGCATCGCTGCCCCGATGGCGCTGGTCAACATCGACACCGACATGATCATCCCCAAACAGTTCCTCAAAACCATCGCCCGCACCGGGCTTGGCAAGAACCTGTTTGATGAGATGCGCTATACGCTTGAAGGCGCCGAGATCCCGGATTTCGTGCTGAACCAGCCCGCCTATCGCCATTCTGAAATTCTGGTGGCGGGCGACAACTTCGGTTGCGGCTCCTCTCGCGAACACGCGCCTTGGGCCCTGCTGGATTTCGGCATCCGCTGCGTTATCAGCACGTCTTTCGCTGACATCTTCTACAACAACTGCTTCAAGAACGGCATCCTGCCAATTGTCATGCCGCAAGAGGTCGTGGATTTGCTGATGGATGATGCGAAAAAGGGTGCCAATGCCCGGCAGACCATTGATCTGGAAACCCAGACCGTCACCACCTCGGATGGCCGCGTCTTTCCCTTTGAGGTCGACGCCCATCGCAAACACTGTCTGATCAACGGGCTGGACGACATCGGGCTGACGATGGAAAAGGTCACTGCGATTGACGCGTTTGAGAAGAAGAACGCCTCTTTGCATCCTTGGGCCTGAACGCCACCTCCGGAAGGCTGCGGACGGCACTCTATCCCCTGAAAACCCAATAACCACAACATCTTGCGCCGACCGAGGGTTCATCCCCCGGTCGGCCTTTTTCTTAACTCAAAATTGATTCAATCCTGCAACACCTGAACCGCGAAAGTGCCACGGAGGTAGGGCCTTGTTAACCAGAGAGTTGCGGGTCTAACCGAAAGAAGGCACAAATTGGGCAAGATTGAGGCAATCCGCCACAATATGTGGGACGTCGCTGGAACAAGGATTTGGCAAAGCACCAGATCAGGTCAGCAGAGGAGCGCAGGCGAAGTGATTACCCGGCTTACAGGTGCTGCGGTTCGTGCCGTGTTGGTGATGCTTGTCATTGCCACACCGACCGTTCTTTTGGCGGATCCGCGCGCCGACAGCCAACAAATGGTCGCCCTGTTGGCGCTGTTCATCGGCGTGTTGACGTTTGTGGAGTACAACTCTGTCTATCCCGGGCTTGTCGAGTTTCGCGATGCGCCCCCCTTCAACCGCATTCGGTTTCTCATGCTGTTCATCACGGTCTTTTGCCTTTCGGCGATAGAGCGTGGCCGGATTCACCCCACGACCCTGACAGAGTTGATCCACGCCGTGGGCGCGCTCGTCGGCCTGTCGATGGATTTTCCGTATAGCCCAGTGCGTCTGGCAACCCTGATGATGGCGGCACACGGGACCGACGTTCAAATGGGCTCGGTCCGCACTGCGGCTGGAACCGCCTATATCATATCGTTGATTTCACTGGCGTTTTTCGTCGTCTTATTGCGTTTGGGTGGATGGCCGCACAGCTCCAAACCGTTCAACGTCTGGGTCAATCTGCCGACGTTTGACCCGACATCGGGCGGCGATGTGGTTGCGCGATTGAACCGCGATGCACGCTGGAACATCGCCATCGGTTTTCTTTTGCCCTTCATCACGCCCGCCGTGGTAGGGGTGGCCTCGGCAGGGTTCCAAAAGCTGGCGCCTACAAGCCCGCAAACCTTGGTCTGGACGATGACGATATGGGCATTTCTTCCCGCCAGTCTGTTTATGCGCGGCATTGCGATGGGCCGGGTGGCCGACATGATTCTGGCGCGCAGGCTGTCGGGCGGGACGTCAGACACCGTGGCGGAATTAGCGCCGGTGTGATCGGGCGTTTAATCGCCGTTTTTCTGCTGTGTTTGCCGGGTCTGGTCCGCGCGCAGGGTGTTCTGGTCGCGACGTATGACGCCGCCATGTCGCAATCCGGCCCCGGACTTTTGCTGCAACACCTGACCAAAGCTGATGATCCGCCGGTGGAGGCCGCTGTGCAGGTGATAGCTCATCTGAACGCCGACGTCCTGCTTTTGACCGGTTTCGACTATGATTTCGGTGGCTTGGCCCTGACCGCCCTGCGAGACCGCCTGCGCAAGCTGGGTCTTGACTACCCCGAAGCGCTGGCGCTGCGGCCCAACACCGGCATCCCCACCGGGCTGGACCTTGACCACGACGGCGCTGTGAACGGCCCGCGTGACGCGCAAGCCTACGGTCGGTTTGCCGGCAAGGCTGGCATGGTCCTTCTGGCGCGCTATCCCATTGATGTTGCAGGGATCAGGGACTTTACCACGCTTTTGTGGAAAGACCTGCCCGGCGCCGATTTGCCGCCTGACCTTACCCCAGAGGCCAAGGCTGTGCAGCGCCTTTCCACCTCCGGCGCTTATGAAATCCCGTTGACCTACGCTCCCGGCAAGACCCTTCGTCTGCTCGTCTGGGCCGCAACCCCGCCCGTTTTTGATGGGCCAGAAGACCGCAACGGCCGTCGCAATGCGGATGAAACAGCACTTTGGCTGCATCTTCTGTCCGGCGATTTGCCCCAAATCCTGCCGGCCAGCGGCGTTTACGCCCCGCCGCAAGCGCCTTTTGCCCTGATGGGAGAGCCGAACCTTGACCCGAACGACGGTCAGGGCAAGCCCGATTCCCTGCACGCCCTGTTGGGACTGCCCGGTCTGCAAGACCCTGAACCACTTGGCACCTCTGGCCGAACCGATCCGGGGCAAAGCGGCGATCCGGCGCTGGACACCGCCCTGTTGCCCAAGTCCGGCATAGGTCTGCGGCTGGATATGATTTTGCCCTCCGCTGACATAAAGGTGACCGAGGCTGGCATCATGTGGCCGCCCGACAGCTACCCCCTTGCAGCCACCCTCGCCACCGCCAGCTCTCATCGTCCGGTCTGGGCGAGGCTTACATTGCCCTGATCCGGGATCAGATGCGCCAGATGAGCTTTCAGCACTGCATCAACCGGTGTCTGCCTGAAATCGGGCAGCATCCTGGCCAAAGGCTGCGGGTCAAGCGCATGGGGCAAATCATAAAGATAGCGCATCTCACGCAACTCCCGCGCCAGTTCCCAGAAAGGCGAGGTTAAGGTCATCAGCCACCATGGGAAATTCCCGATCCGCAGGTCACGCCCGGTCATTCTCTCCAAAGCCGTCTTCACGTCATTGATCGACAGGGTATATCCGGCAAAGGGCATGTCAGTGAACGAACCCAGTTCCCCACGTTTTTCGGCCAAAGCCACAGCGATCCGTCCGATGTCCGGCAAATAGGCATAGGCCCGCGTGACGTCCGGCCTCGTCATCGTGGTGATCTTGCCCTTGGCGAAGTCCTTCAGCGTTATGATGTTGAAAAGGCTGCCGGGAGCTTCGGGTGCCAGAAAGTCCCCGCCGCGCAGGATGATCACTTGCACGCCACGCTGGCTGGCTTTGTGATATTCAACTTCACTCGCGACCCGGATGGCTCCTTTGCGAGAGGCCGCAATCTGCGGTGTATCCGGCCCCCACGGCCCCGCCTGACGCCCGTAAACATAGACATTCCCGGCCACCAGCAAGGTCGCTCCCGAAGCTTCGGCAGCAGCAATCGCCTGAGCGGTCGTGGCCGGGATGATCCTGTCCCAGTCGTGATATTTCGGCGGGTTGAGGCCGTTGACAATGACATCACTCCCCATTGCCGCCGCGTTCATATCCGTCCCGCGTTGGTACTTGCGCACCTCCCAGCCCGCCGCGGCAAAGGCCCGCGCCGCATATCCACCAAACATACCCGAGGCACCCAGAACCAGAACAACCTTACCCATGACCTTCTCCTTTATCCTTGTGTCAGGTCAAAATGCGCTTTCACGTCGCGTAGGGGTATTGTCGAAATTCAAAGGTCAGCTATTCATACTTGAATGGATAACGTCGACTGGACCCTGTACCGATCTTTCCTTGCGGTCGCCGAAACCGGCTCGCTGTCGGCTGCGGCGCGTACGTTGAGCCTGAGCCAGCCGACGCTGGGCCGGCATGTGGCCGAACTTGAGGCGGCACTTTCCACCGCGCTGTTCACCCGCACCGCCAAAGGACTTGCGCCAACCGATGCAGCGCTGGCCCTGATGCCCGCGGCCAGCGCCATGCGTCAGGCGGCGGCGCAGTTGTCTTTGGTGGCAGCGGGGCGGCAGGAAACCTTGTCCGGCACGGTGCGGCTGACGGCCAGCCGGGTCGTCAGTCACTATCTGCTGCCGCCGATGCTGGCGCGCCTGCGGCAAGTCGAACCGGGGATCGAGATTGACCTTGTTCCCAGTGACTCCACCGAAAACCTTTTGTTCCGTGAGGCGGATATTGCGCTTAGGATGTACCGCGCAACCCAGCAGGACGTCGTCATCCGCCATCTGACCGATCTTCCAATAGCGATGTACGGCGCGAAAGACTACCTTGCCCGGCGCGGTCGGCCTGAAAACGTTGAACAGTTACAGCACCACGACATCGTGGGCCTTGACCGATCAGACTTTATGCAGCGCATGCTGGACCTGCTTGGCCTTTCGCTGCGCCGCGAAGATTTCCCGGTGCGCTGCGATGATCAGTTGGTGTATTGGAACCTTGTGCGTGCCGGGTGTGGTCTTGGTGGGGCGCAGACGGTGATCGGTGATGCCGATCCAACAATGGAACGTGTGGCCCCCTTCCTGCACCTGCCCGCCTTGCCGATCTGGCTGACAGCACCTGAGGCTTTGCGCCACAATCCCCGCATCCGCCGTGTGATGGATCATCTGGCGGACGAGTTTCACGCCCTGAAGCCCGCTTGACCCCGGAGCCCCCACCCGCTACCCCAACCGCGACCAATTACAGGAGCCTGCCATGGCCAATCCCTCAATTCTCATCCTCGCCGGTGACGGCATCGGCCCGGAAGTCATGGGCGAGGTTAAAAAGATCATCACCTGGTTCGACGCCAGGCGTGGCATCACCTTTGACGTGACCGAAGACCTCGTCGGCGGTTGCGCCTATGACGCACACGGCACGCCTTTGACGGATGCCGCCATGGCCAAGGCGCAAGCGGCCGATTGCGTTCTGTTGGGCGCGGTGGGCGGCCCGAAATATGACAAGCTCGATTTTTCGGTCAAACCGGAACGCGGATTGCTGCGCCTGCGCAAGGAAATGGACCTGTTCTCCAACCTGCGTCCGGCGCAATGCTTTGACGCTTTGGCCGACTTTTCCAGCCTGAAAAAGGAAGTTGTCGCCGGTCTGGACATCGTCATCGTGCGCGAGCTGACCTCTGGCGTCTATTTCGGCGAACCGCGCGGTATTTTCGTTGAGGGCAATGAGCGGGTCGGCATCAACACCCAACGGTATACTGAAAGCGAAATCGCCCGCGTTGCCCGTAGCGCATTCGAACTGGCCCGCAAACGCAACAACAAGGTCTGCTCGATGGAGAAGGCCAACGTGATGGAAAGCGGCGTCCTGTGGCGCGAGGTGGTGCAGGAAATTCATGACAAGGAATATCCGGACGTCGCTTTGACCCATATGTACGCCGACGCGGGTGCCATGCAGCTGTGCCGTTGGCCCAAACAGTTCGACGTCATCGTGACGGACAACCTGTTTGGCGATTTGCTCAGCGACATGGCCGCGATGCTGACCGGATCGCTGGGGATGCTGCCCTCTGCCAGCCTTGGCCTGCCACAAGCCAACGGCCGCCCGAAGGCACTTTATGAACCGGTCCATGGTTCCGCCCCTGACATCGCCGGAACCGGCAAAGCCAACCCGATTGCCTGCATCCTCAGTTTTGCGATGGCGCTGCGCTATTCGTTTGATCTGGGTGACGAGGCGACACGGGTGGAAAAAGCGGTGGAGAAGGTGCTGGCCGACGGCGTGCGCACCGCTGACCTGATGGGGCCAGAGGGTGGCACGCCCGTCACCACCACCCAGATGGGCGACGCGGTGATTGCCGCATTGGACGCGAGCCTTTAAACTGAAATAGAAAGAGAAAACGACGCGCCCATGCCGCTTGCGGGCGCGTTTTGTTAAACTTTTTCAGCGACAAGGCGTCATGGTCGTCTCATCCAATCCCTTGCGTGGCGCATTTTTGGCGCTCGCGTCATTTTGTGCCTACGCCTGCTCGGACGTGTCAATCAAGGCACTGGGGCAGGATTTGAATTCGTTCCAGGTGATGTTCTTTGCGGCGATCTGCACGCTGCCCTTCATTCTGGGCCAGATCTACATGGCGGACCGCAAGGCCAGCCTGAAGCCTGCGCTTCCCGGCCTGACAGCGCTGCGCGTGGTCATCACATTGTTCGGCAGCGGGTTTGTCACCTACACGTTCACCCATCTGCCATTGGCGCAATGTTACGCCATCTTTTTCACCATGCCGCTGATGATCACGGTACTTGCCTGGCCGCTGCTGGGCGAGCCCATTGACCCTTTGCGCGGTGTGATCATCCTGATGGGCTTTGGCGGGGTACTTTACGCCTTGCAACCGGCGACGACGCATTTTCAGTTGGCGCATCTGACGGCAATTTGCGGGGCGACGACCGGGGCCTTGAACTCGCTGATCCTGCGAAAGATCGGCCACCGTGAGAAGTCGGGGGTTATCCTGCTCTACCCGGTGCTGATGCAAGTGGTTGGCGCGGGGTTGATCATGCCCTTTGTCTGGCGCCCGATGAGCCTGCATGACTTTCAGATTGGCTTGCAAATGGGGGCTTTGGGTCTGGCCGGCGGGCTGTGCATAATCGCCGCTTACCGCGTGGCCCCGGCCATCGTCGTAGCACCGATGCAGTATTCGCAAATTCTGTGGGCCAGTGCGCTAGGTCTGATTTTTTGGGGCGAGCGACCAAGCCTGACGACGGCGGTCGGCATCGGCGTCATCATCGCGGCCGGGATGTTGTTGCTTTTCACGGCAGGGCGCAGCCAACCGATCAAATCCCTCGCTTAGCGTCGGCCAGTGTCTGACGGGGGGATCAGCCAGTTCACCTTTCCGATCAGTGACGTGACAGATATCGACGACCGGATCAGGTTTTTCGGCATCACTCCCTGAAGTGCATTGCGAAACCCTCCGCCGGGTTTTCGGCTGAATTTTCCGTCAGAGCCAGACCCAAAACGAATTGCCCTTGTACCCGCCCGGGAATGGCGCGAGGGAGGGCGAGGCGTTTCGCCAAAACCTCAAATCCCAAATTCAGGTCTTTCATGTCGACCCTCCATTCCAATCTGAAAGGGTCGCTGCTGGCGCTCCTGTCCTTCGGGATTTATGCGTCCAGCGACGTGATCGTAAAGGTCATGGGGGCCAGTTACAGCCCCTTCCAAAACATCTTCTTTTCCGGGCTGTTCGGCTTTCCCATGGTAGCGATCATGCTGATGGGCGACCAGCGAGAGGGCAACCTGATCCCGCGCAGACCCGCGATGACGCTGCTGCGATCGGGTCTGGTGGTGATCAACACATTGGCGGGGTTCTATGCCTTCTCGGCGCTGCCGATGTCCGAAGCCTACCCGATCTTCTTCTCCTCACCCATCCTGATCACCCTGTTTGCCATTCCGATGCTGGGCGAGAAGGTCGGTCTGCACCGCGGTATTGCGGTGATTGTAGGCCTTGTCGGCGTGATCGTCGTGCTGAGGCCCGGTCAGTCGCATCTGGGGCTGGGACATCTGTCGGCCATCGGTGCAGCGGTGGTTTTTGCGGTGAATTCGGTGCTGTTGCGCAAAACCGGGCAGGCCGAACGATCGGTGGTAATCATGCTTTATCCGATGATCGCCAACTTCATCGTGTCCGGGCTGGCCTTGCCCTTTGTCTACAAACCGCTGCCGATTGAACACCTTGGCCTGTTGGCTGCGATGTCCACCCTTGGCTTTGTGGCGGGGCTGTTGAACATCGCGGCCTATCGCAAGGCGCAAGCCGCTATCGTCGCACCGATGCAATACAGCCAGATCATTTGGGCTTCGGTCTATGGCAGCCTGATTTTTCACGAAAGCCACGACCTCTGGACGATTGTCGGCACGGCCATCATCATCGCCTCGGGCGTCTACATCGTGATGCGCGAAAGCACGCCTGCCGTTTCGCAAAACCAACCTGTATTGGAGGCGCGCTCACGCTTCGACCTTGGCCTGATGCCGCGCCTAAGTTCATGGTTCAAATTCTTCGAGGGTCGGGCGGCAAGGGGCAAAGAACGCGATGATGTGTCGTAGAATAGCGTCCTGCAGTCTCATGCGCCCCTTGCAAAGTGGCACGCGGCGCGGTAACCCCGCGCCTGTAGTCGGAGCGTAGCGCAGTCTGGTAGCGCACCTGCTTCGGGAGCAGGGGGTCGGAGGTTCGAATCCTCTCGCTCCGACCAATGTCCCGCACTCTCGTATCTTCATGCAAGTAGAATGATCCTCCCCGGCACCCCGGGAAGGATCGGTCGGTTCAGTTTGCCGAGGCCGGGAAAGCCGGCAGCTTGGCTACGTCGCGGGCGTCGTGCTGGATGATCAGCGTCGCATGCAGGTTTTTCACGATCGCTACCAGACGGTCCAGCGAAGCAAGGCTGTCAGCCCGGTTGGTGTTGAAGCCCGGCAAGCCACGCCCGTCAATTTGTTCGGCGAAGTGAACCACATCGCCGGACAAAACCACTGACCCCGTCTTGGCAAGGGTCACCAGCAAAGCCGTCTCGCCCGCCGTATGGCCCGGCATCGCAAGGATCACCACGCTGCCATCGCCAAACACATCGCGGTCGCCGGAAATCGGGTCAGACTTGCCGCCGCCGGTCAGCCAGTTGGCCAAAAAGGCCGGATCAGTGGCCCCTTTCATCGCCTCGGGAAATGGCACCTGTTTCAGCGCGTCAAAATCCGCAGCGCCGATCATCAGCGTGGCCTTCGGGAAATCGGCCGCCTGACCGATGTGGTCGAAATGCAGGTGGCTGATCCCTACCATTGCAATCTGGTCCGGTTTGACACCGATCTGCGCCAGTTGGCTGGGCAGGTCCGCAGTCAATGTGGGTGACATCATCGCCGTGGCGTCTTGCTTTGCCCCCAAAAGCCCTGCTGGCAAACCGGTATCCCACAAGAAATAGGCGGCGTCGTGCTGGATCAGATAGCAGCTGTCGGTCAGGTCCATCTGCTTGCCAGTATAGGCGTAGGTGTCCGAAAAGGTGTTCAGGTCAGCGACGTGGATCGAACCGCAATCCATCCGCCACAGCTTCACTTCGGCAGAGGTTGCAGGCAGTGCTGCCAGACCGAGGGCCAGAAAAGCAGCGCCAAATGATAGTTTCAACATGGTGAACTCCTTGGTTGAGGGACCTACCTTGCGCCCGATCCCTGTGAGGCTTGGGCCGGAAATGGCCAAACTTGGGCCTGAAACGCTCACCCCGCTGATTTTGTTCTGGGGGCATCGGCGCTATAGTCTGAACATGACATTGCAAAACCCGCATGACGAAGCGCCGCTGCGCGCTGATCTGTTGCGCCGATTGGCCCATAAACGGCTGCGGCATGAAAATGGCATGAAAGAGCTTGGGGTGAATGTTTTCACGTACGGCTGCATCGCGCGGGAAAGGATTGCCTCGGTCCGCATGCGGCTTCCGGTGATTGGCGTGGTGTTGTGTGGCACGAAAGAGGTTTGGCTTGGCGATCGATGCCAGACTTTGCCGGCTGGCTCGCTGTTTGTGTTGCCGCGTGCGGTGTCGCTGGATGTGGTGAACTTGCCCGACGAGCGGCTTGGCCTTTATGAATCGCTTTTGATGGAGATGGACGGTCTGCCGGTCGGCGTGGAGCCTTTGACCCAAAATGAACGCGGCCCTGCGGTGCCGGGAAGGTTCCTTCTGCCGATGACCCGCGATCTGGTGGAGGCGGTGGCCCATGCCGCTGCAACCCTCACGCAAGCGCCTGCGCGTGACCGGATCTGCGCCTTGCGGCTGGCAGAGATCATGATGCTTCTGCGCCACTGTCCCGAAGCCCGGCCGCTGTTCGACCAAAGTACCGCTGATAACGTGACGTGGCAGCTGCAATCGGCCCCCTCTGAGGCGTGGAGCGTGGAGCGGGTGGCACGCTTGCTTGGAATCGGCGGTTCAACCCTGCGGCGGCAGCTGGCGGCAGAGGGGCGCACCTTCCGGCAGCTTTTGATGGACGTGCGGATGAAGACCGCGCATGCGGCCTTGCAAGCCGGGGCTGGCAGTACGGTAATCCCCCCCGAAAGTAGGGGGCTGTATAAGTAGAATTTTCTCGGCAAGATGCATGAGGAGATTCAGATGAAGACGAGCAGATACACGGAACCTCAGATTCTCGCGATCCTGCGCCAAGCCGAAGGCGGTGTGCCG